>NC_017741.1:0-600000 GCF_000277405.1 Helicobacter pylori Shi112 | reverse complement strand
AACCAGATCATCAGCCCTTAAATACACGCTCAAAAAGAACGCTAAAAACCCCTTTTTAAGCAGTTTGTTCAAGCGTTCTTCTTGTGTGTATTTGCTTTTATCGGTTTCTCTTGGTTTTCAATTCCTTGGCGTCTTTTTGATAAGATTCTAAATTCTTTTGAGTGAGTTTTTTGTCTATTTCTTGCATGATATTTGCAAAAATCTTATTCAAAGCGCTCTTGATCGCATCATTAGAATTATCCGTTCCCTTAACCATAGTGCTAACTAACCCCCCGCTATGGCTTGAATGAGTGGTTTTTAAGAATTTTTCTTGAATGTCCAACTCGCTCAAATCCATCGTAAAAGAATCTAAAGACTCCCCACTCATAGGCTCTAGTATGGTAACTTTGATAAACCCAGCCGAGATTAAAACCCCTTCCATTTTATCCAAACCAGTGGAGAATAATAACCCGGGTTCTGATTTTTTCTGTATGGTTCTTTTAGGATCGGGGCGTAAAACAATTTCGCCATTCATAGCGACGGCCAAATACCCTTCTTTTTTTTGTGCAAAAGAAAAATCGTCTTTATCGCTGCTATCCACATTAATAACCTTATAGCCTTGATTTTGCAAAATCTGTTCAACCTTGATTGCGGTTTGATTCTTGAATTTGTTTTCATACTCTTTAGCAATATTATCGCTGTATTGAAAAGCTGGCCTTAAAAGTAGAATCTTCTCGTCTAACGCTTGAACTTTCTCGCTAGCTGGATGGTAATTCAATTTCAAAGTGACTTCATTGGTTTCAATAATATGCGGGCTGCATCCCACTAATAAAGCCACCACGCTCGCGCCTAAAAGGCATTTTTTCCATGCAAAATCTTTAAAATGATTGTTTGCTTTCATCGTTCTATCCTTGATTGTAATATTTTAGACTTCCATAACAACAAACCCGAAGCAACCAACACGCTTTTGTTGTCAAAATGTTATTTTACCCTAACATCTTTAGATTATTTAGTCTTTTTCTATTTTTTAGCGTTATAATCCCCACTTTTGCCTCCACTTTTATGCTCCAACATCACACCGCTAATTGTCATGCTCTTATCAATGGCTTTCACCATGTCATAAATGGTTAAGAGCCCTATACTCACACTCATTAGCGCTTCCATTTCTACGCCCGTTTTAGCTTGAGTTTTGACTCTCGCATAGAGTTTAAAACTATGAGTTTCTTTTTCTTCTAAAATATCAATATCCACCCCATTGAGCATGATTGAATGGCACATGGGAATGAGCTCGCTTGTCTTTTTAGCCCCCATAATCCCAGCAATAATAGCAGTCTGTAACACCGGACCCTTTTTGACGCAATGATTAACAATAGCGTCATAAGCCTCTTTATTCATGCTGATGCGGCCGCTTGCTAAAGCGATTCTTTCAGTGGTTTCTTTATCCCCTATATCCACCATTTTAGGCTGATTTTCTTCATTCAAATGAGTGAGCGGCATTTTTTTACCTTATTGTTTGGGGCGAAACGCTTGAATGTTTTTTTCATTCACTTGCATATAATTTCCTAAAATCAAATCCACGCAATAAGGAATCGCTGGAAAAACCGCTTCTAAGCATTCTCTAATACTTTTTGGCTTACCAGGGAGATTGACAATCAAACTCTTATTCCTAACACCAGCGCTCTGGCGCGATAGAATCGCTGTAGGCACATATTTTAAACTAGTCATTCGCATAAGCTCTCCAAAACCAGGAAGCATTTTTTGGCACACTTTTTCTGTGGCTTCTGGGGTTATATCTCTTAAAGCAGGGCCTGTGCCTCCTGTAGTAACGACTAGATCGCATTGGTATTCATCGCACATTTTAATCAGCGATTTTTCAATTAAATCCCTTTCATCAGCGACAATTTCGTAATGAAATTCTAAAGGATTGAGCAGATATTCGCTCAACACTTCTTGTATCGCCTTACCGCTTAAATCTTCATAAATCCCTTTTGACGCTCTATCGCTTGCGCTCAAAACGCCTATATGAATCGTTTGCATTTTAACTCCTTTTTAAGCTAAAAGCCCACTCCCTTTTAAAAGGTGGCTTCTTTCTTTAGCGTAGATGCGTTTATTGTGGATTAAATCGTATTTCCAAATAGGGGCGTTATGCTTAAAATCTTCAATAAAATCTTGGTATAGTTCTAAGGCATTTTTTCTATTCTTTCCCATTAAAACGCATAAAAATGAGCTTTGTCCTATCAAAACATCGCCCAAGCTATGCGCCATTTTTAACACCACGCCCAAATCTTTGGCTTTATGGTGCCATTTTTCAAACCAAGTCTTTAATAGCGCTTCATAAATATCAAAACTCAAGCCTTGAATATTATCCTCTCCTCTCACAATCCCAACAAACACGCAAAACGCTCCAAAGTTTTTCGCGCAAGCTTCCTCTTGGTAGGCTTTTAAAAGCTTGTCAGTATCTAATGCCCCTTGAATGATTTTTAACACCTAGCCCCCACAAACCGGTGGCAACAAACTTACCACATCGCCCTCTTTTAAAGGCGTGTTTAAATTGTCTATTAAACGATCATTAAGGGCTATCGCGCAAACGCCCAACCACTCTTTTAAGCCCTCTTTTTCTTGTAAAATCGCTCTTAATTCCTTTAAATCACTCGCTTTGGTGAAAAAACTTTCTTCTTTTATGGGTCCAAAAAATCGCACTTCTACCATCATTTACCCTTATATTAAATCTTTAAAAGCATGATTTTAATATTTTAAAACCTCTTTAAAGCGCTCATGGTTTTCACAATAAATGCCCCATTTTGAGCTTTTTGACTTCCAAATACCCTTGATTGTGCTCATTAGCGCACACGATCAAGCTCTCTCTTGTTACCTCAGCGTATTTTTCTAAAGCGGCGATTTTTTTAGGGTTGTTTGTGAGTAAGCGCATTTTTTTAATGCCGTAATATTCTAAAATTTCACCCGCAATACTATAATCCCTTTCATCGTCTTTAAACCCTATCATTTCATTGGCTTGAATGGTATCATAGCCCTTATCTTGCAAAGCGTAGGCATTGACTTTATTAAATAGCCCTATCCCACGCCCTTCTTGGCGCAAATAAATCACTAGCCCCCCTTCTTTAGAAATCCTTTCTAACGCCATTTGCAACGCCCCCCCGCAATCGCATTTTTGAGAGCCTAGAGCGTCGCCGGTCAAGCATTCTGAATGCAAACGCACTAAGGGGTTTTGAGAAAAATTAGGGGTGAAAACCACTAAATGATCTTTAGAGCCATTAGAACCCTTTTCTCTAAAACACTGGATACAAAACTCCCCAAATTGAGTGGGTAATTTGGCTTGGTTAGAAACTTCTAATCGTTTCAAGGATACTCCTAAAATTAGTTTTAAAAACGCATCTTTAAAAAAAGGTATTCTATCAAAACTCTTTATAATTTGTGCCGATAAAAATGTTTTTAAAATCGCTTGATGCGGGCTACTCCTTTAAAATTTGTAAGTCAAATTCAAACCATTGGGGCTTAAGCTAGAATGGATTTCATGTTTATTATGAATCCCTAAAGCTTCCCCAAGCCCTAAATCCCTAATCACAAAACCGATAGGATCCATAAGAGCGATAACCAAACGCCCTAAAAATAAAGAGCCAAAAAGCTTGCCTTCGTTGCGTTGGATATAGCGCGTGAGCTGATAAAACCCTTCCCCTAAAATGGAGCCTAATAAGGGCGTGATCACTAGATCCTGCCAGCTAGGCACTTCCACAAACGCTTCCAAGCCATATTCCCAAAAAAGCGTAGAAGTGATAAAAGAAAAAAACGCTGATGCCATCCAACCAAACCCAGCCATGCGCGGTTGCATATAATACATAGCCCCAAAATAAGGGTGCAAAATTTCATTGAAAATAAAACTATCATTGTCCAGTTTTGGCCCCATGCGGACATTTTCAAACCAACTCTTGATCCCAAATTTTTCTCTATCCCAATTCGTTACGCTCTCTGGCATGAGATACAACCCCACAATCCCTATCACCAAAGACACGCCTAAAATCCCAACACTCGTGCCTAAATATTTCCAACGGCTATTTGGGGCATAAGGGATCGTGTTGCTCTTTTTAAACCTCTTTTTAAAGTGTTGCCAAATAAAATTTTTAGGATTTCGTCTGAGCGTTTCTTCTAATTGAACGCTGTTAGCGTTTAAAAAACTACAGCCTAACCCCCAAATAATAACCAAAACCATCCAAATCTTTTGGAATGTTTTTAGGAATATTTTCAATAATATTTTTAGGAATGTTTTTAATGAAATCAGCATAAACTCTATTATTACTTTCATCAGGTTGCAAACTTTATTGCTTGACTTAAAAAGAGTTTATTATACCTTAAAAACATTACAACACATTCAATAAGACTCAACAAGCCTCAAAGGCTAATCGTTTCTACAAGCTTAAGCCCAAACCCGCTCAAAGCCTTATACTGCCTATCTTCAGAAGAGCTTAAAAGCCTGAAATCCTTTATCCCCAAATTCTTTAACACTAACGCCCCAATCCCAAAATCTTTAACGATATTGTTTTCTTTAGAATGCGTGTTCATAAAGATCAAATAACCCCCTTCGCGCTTTAAATATTCTAAAGCCTTAAAAAACACTTCAAACGCGCCAGTCGTTAAAAAATCAAAATCCTCTTTGATAGGGTGGAAACGCACTAAAGGGGCTAAATCATTGGTTTTTGCGCCCTTAAACTTAAAAGCGTAATGGTTTTTTTGCTGGTGGTCTAAAAAAGTGTAGCATTGCGTTTGGTGTTTTAAAAATTCCCTTTCTTCTTGGCAAAACATTTTCAGCAAACTTTCATTTTCTAAACGATAGCTAATCAAATCAGAAACATAGAGAGTTTTGAGATTGTGCTTTAGGGCAAAATCGCTCAAAAATTTATCCCCCCTTCTCGCCATAGAGCCGTCTTCTTTCATGATTTCACAAATCACGCTCACAGGCTTTAATCCAGCCAATTTGCATAAATCCACGCTCGCTTCAGTATGGCCCGTGCGCGCTAACACGCCTCCATCTTTGGCGATTAAAGGGAAAATATGCCCCGGGCGCACAAAATCGCTAGGCTTGGTGGTGTCTTTACACAATAATTCAATCGTTAAATGCCTTTCAAAAGCAGAAATCCCGGTTTTGGCTTCTTTAGCGTCAATGGAAACCGTGAAAGCGGTCTCATGGTTAGAATCATTCACGCTAACCATAGGGGGTAATTCAAATTTATTCGCTAAATCTTTGGTCAAAGACACGCAAATCAACCCCCTAGCATGCGTGGCCATGAAATTGATTTTCTCAGGGGTGGAAAAAATCCCAGCTAAAACCAAATCCCCCTCATTTTCTCTGTCTTCATCATCCATAACAATAAGCATTTCGCCATTTTTATACGCTTCTAAAGCTTCAGTAACTCGTTTTAAGATCATTCTAACTCCCTCGTTTTATTCAATAATATTAAGTGTTATAAAAACAACAAATATAGCATGTTTAATAACGATTATTACTTGATCATTGATGGGGAAAAAATGATCTCAAAACATTCCATTGTTTAAGCGCGCTTTTATGTAAAGAACGGCCAATCCTAATGCTTAAAGGTAATTTTTTAGGCCTTTGTTTTTCTGTGTTGGAGTTTTGAGTGTTCATTCCATCGCAAGCAATCGCAAATTCTTCTAACACATAGTTTTTGACCCCATGCCAATAATGCCTATCCATCACGCAATCTATAGGCATCACCCATTCTTTCGTGCTGTATTTCAACAATTTTTGCGCGGCTTTTGGGGCTAAAACATACCCTTGAGTGCCAATGCCATCTTTAAAATTTAAGATTTGAGAAACCCCTTTAATAAGAGTTTTTTGTTTGGCCACATTTTCTTCTAAATGCATCAAACGGATATAGCCTAACTCGTTGATGTGTTGGTAACAAAACTCCAGGCTCTCTTTAAAATACTCTTTCACAATAATATCATCTTCTAAAATACAGATCGCTTCGTTGAGTTCTATGCATTTTTGCCACAATGAATAATGGCTCGCATAGCACCCAAGCTCCCCAAACCCCATCCTCTTCCCGCAATGCTTGAGCGCGTAAAAGAAATTTTTTAACGCGCAAGGGGGGTGTTTTTCATTCTTGCAAAAAGCCCATAAATCTTCAACCATAAAAGAAGGGTGCAAATGCTCTAAAATCAAGGAGTGTAATTGAGTGGGAGAGATTTTAGAATAGATCGCATCAAAAATTTCATAAGAGATCCCTTGAAGTTTAAGGCTCTCTAAAAGGGGGGTTATATGAGTTTCTTTTAAAGAAAAATTTTGACAGGTTTTTGGGCTTAAATGAATAATAAAAACACGCATGTTAGCCTTAATTCTTAATGCAAATAAAATCAATATCAAACAGACTCACATTCTAGCGCAAATTTTAGTAAAATACGCATTATGTTAGATGATATTCCTATTACCATCCAAAAAAGTAAAAAAATCAAAACCCTAAGCTTGAACATCACGCCCTCTTTAGAAGTGATTCTAAAAATGCCTGATTCTTGCCCTCAAAATAGAGCGCATGCTTTTTTAAAAGAACAGAAAGCTTGGCTACAAAAAACCCTTTCAGCCATGCAAGAAAAATACTCCCTTTTACACTCGCGCTTAGAAACCTATCAAAACAAAATCCTTGTGTTTGATGAGGTGAAAAACGCTAACGATTACACCCTAACAGAGCTTAAAAAAATCTTAAAAACTTATTTGGAGCAGAAACTCCCTTTAAGCGCTCAAAAAATGCAAACTTCATACACCCATTTTAGCGTTAGAAACAACGCTAAAGTTTTGGGGAGTTGCTCTTATCATAACCGCTTGAGTTTTGCATTATTATTGGTTTGCGCCAAAAAAGAAGCGATTGATTATGTCATCATCCATGAGCTCGCCCACACGATCCACAAAAACCATTCTAAAAATTTCTGGCGTTGCGTGGAAATCTTTTGCCCTAATTACCGCGCTCTAAGAGAACATTTAAAACAAAGGGTTGTTTTTTATACCCAACTGCTTAAACCGCTACAGCCATAAAGATTAAACCTTAAAAGTGTTGGTCGCATTAATCTTATAAACCGCATCAAGCAAGTAATTTCGCGCCTTTGTAGGGCTGTTTTGCTTAAAATCTTGCCTGTTGATCCAATTGCCCTGCATGCTAATGCCTGCATGCTTACCAAACATTCCAGCCGTTCGAGA
The DNA here is from genome assembly GCF_000277405.1 of Helicobacter pylori Shi112. Classification (NCBI taxonomy): domain Bacteria; kingdom Pseudomonadati; phylum Campylobacterota; class Epsilonproteobacteria; order Campylobacterales; family Helicobacteraceae; genus Helicobacter; species Helicobacter pylori. The sequence continues at coordinate 592,799 of NC_017741.1, read as the reverse complement.
GCTTGTGAGATTATGCACTTCTTCGCTTTGCCATGAAAGCGGGGCGCTTTTTAAAACAGAATGTTAGTTTTAGAATGCGTTATTTATCAACTTGATGAAGAAACCATTACAACCGCTATCGCAAAACCAGCGTCATGGCTGATGCTTGCGCTCAAGCTTTGGATATTGAAATAATCCATTTTTTCTTTAGAAAGAGTGATTAAGGGGGCGTTTTTAGGGCTTTTAGAGATTTTTATATCCAAAAAGCTCAATTCCTTACCAATGCCTACTTGAAGGGCTTTAGAGCAAGCCTCTTTAAGCGCGAAAAACCCGGCGATACTGCTAGATTTATCCTTGCATAAATTAATCTCACTTGGCGATAAGAAACGCTCTAAAAACTTCATTTTAAAGCGTTTTACGCACTTTTCTATCCTAGCAATAGAAACAATATCTATGCCAATCATTTAAAATTATTGGATGATAAAATCAGTGAAAAAGACATTTTTAATAAAGCCATCAATCAAAAACGAATTCAAATGGCTCTTAATTTCATCTTTAAGCTTGTTTTTGCCTTTGTTAGTAACCACTTCTTCCACGCTTTTAGACGACAGAATTTCTATAATCGTGTCTTTGATCGCTGTGTCCTTAACCTTGACTTCATTTAAAAGCTTTTCATTACTCAATTCTAACGAGATAGAAGCCTTAAGGTAGCGTCTGCCATTTTGAGAAACCAAATTCACCGCAAAAGGCGCATCAATCGCATACAAAGGCCCAAGCACCAAATATTGCTGGATATTAGAGCCTTCTTTGGCCTCTTGATTTTTGTTCGCCATAGGATTAGCTTGAACTTCTTGGGTGTTTTTAGAAGCGTTTTCTTTAGATTCTTCCTTATTCCCCATAAGCAACATGATAATCACCCCTACCAATAAAAGCATCACTAACACGCTTCCAATAATGACAAATAAAAGGGCTTTGCTTTTTTTGGGAGGTTGTTGCGCGGTATTTTCTTGTTCTTCTGCCATGCCTATTCCTATTGAAAATAAGTTAAAGTGGTTTTTCCAAATTTTTTCTGTTTGATTATAGCTAAAGTTACAAGACTTTTAGGCATTTCATGCACGCTTTCATGCTCAAAAACCGCTAAAAGATTTTTTGGATTAAAGCGTTTCAATAACATTTCTAAAGCTTGAAAACACTTTTCATAAATCCCTAAAAACCCGCTTGTTTCAAAAGGAGGATCAAAATAAAGGATATTCAAAACGCCATTTTTTAAACACAGCGTGGGCAAAAGCTTGAAAGCGTCGTCTAAAAAGGTTTGAATTTCAATTTCCTTTTTCAGGCGGTTTTTAAAGAGGGAAATATTTTCTAAAAGCGTGGCATAAGCGCTTTTGTTTTGCTCAAAAAACACCGCGCTTTTAGCCCCCCTACTCAAAGCCTCTAAACCCATAGAAGCGCTGCCTGAAAACACTTCTATAAAATGCGCTCCCCTAATTTCTGCTTGCAAGGTGTTAAAAAACGACTCTCTTACGATCGCTTTCGTGGGGCGCGTGCTAGAAATTTTGGGCAAATTCAAGCCCAATCCCTTACAAGCCCCCCCAATAATCTTAAATTTTTTTACTGGCTGATGATTTGGCATAATTTTTGGGTGTATTCTTCTAGCAATTGCTGGATCTTTTGCTCTTTAGAAAATTGGATTTCTTCGCAAGGTTTTTCGCTCTCTTTTAAAGCGTGATAAAAATTTTTTATATCTTCTTTCACGCTCTGTTTAGTGAAAGGCTTTCTTAAGCGCTCTTCTATAAAGCATAGGGGCTTATTGGTTTCTAGCTTTCCATCATCGCTTAAAACAAGATCGCAAACTTCCATAGGAGAGAGGCAATCGCTCAAATAAAATTCCAAACTCCTTTGAATCAACAAAGACTTGCAAGAAAGAAAAATTTTCAAAAAACCCCTTTTATCCCATCAATAGACTTAAATTGTTTCAAATTATAGCAATTCTTTCTTTTAAGCGCCAATACTAAATAAATAAATTCTCATTTTGTAAAAAAGTTAAAAAGAATGTTAAAAATAAAGTTCAAATAACATCGTTTTTTTTTTTTTTGGTATAATGCTCGGTGAAGGTAAGAGCAAAAGGCGTATTATATTCCTTCCTTCTTTACTATAACTTAGCATTTTAATAAACTTTTTCATTAAAATGTCCTGATGCTCTTACCTTCAATTGAGAAAGCAAGTTAGCCTCTCTCAACTTTTCACACAAACTAAACTTGAAAGCGTAGTGTTTAATAGTAAATACTTAGTGTTTAATATTCTAAAATCCAAGACACCAATCCCCCCTTTAAAAATACGCAAACTCTTTATTATTTAGATTGTAAAAATGCTTTACATTTTATTTTTTTTCACAAACTCTAACGCTTTAAAACGCTCCCCCAAGCCCCCAGGGCTAATTAGGGGCTTGATTTTAGCCGCTTCTTTCAAATACCTTTCATAACTCGCACTCTTTGAAAATGTTTCTAATAACTCCATAAGTCCCATATCCAATAAAGCGTTAGCCTGCGATTTGAAGAATGAAAATTGCGCATGGTGTTTTTCAAACAAAAAGCGCACCAGAGAAAAATTGACATCATAGGTCAAATCGCTCTTTTGATACAAAGAAGCTAGATTGTTTAAAATATCCTTAAAATCCAGCGCTTGGTGGTTTTTAAAAGCCCTTAAATGCATGTCTTTCCTCTCTATTTCATCGCCATAATCAAAGCTCAAAAACACCCAAGAAGAAGCCTCATCCAATTTTTCTAACAAATCCTTAATGAAAGCCTCTAAAAATAACGGCGCGCACCCTTGTTTTAAATCCAAATTTTTAAGAAGTTCTTTAGTGGGTTCATCAATAGTGCCCCAAACGCCCTTATGATCATGGGCAATAAAAAGCATTTTGTTATCTTTAATGATCTCGCAAGCGAATGCGTCAAACAATTCATTAGAGACAACAAACGCGCTTTTTTCTTTAAAATCAAGCTCTTCTAAACTGCAACTACTCAAATCCAATTGCGTGGCTTGTTTAAAAATGGTTCGTTGGAGTTTTTGCAATTCCTTTAAAGGCTCGCAGCTGACAAACTCGCATTTTTCCATTACGCCCACGCTCAAAGCGTTTAAAAAATTCGCTATATCGCTCAAAAAATGCCCATGATGAGCGCCAATTTCTACAATTTTTAAAGGCAAAAATAATTTTTCTTCTTCTAAAAGCTTGACGATATAAAACGCAACAGCGCCCCCAAAAAACTTACTCAAAGACACCGAAGTGTAAAAATCCCCTTTTTGACCGATTAGTGCTTTTTTGTAATACCCCTTTTCTCCATAAAGCCACTCTTGCATGTAATTCCCAAACGAATGCATGATTTTCCTTTCATTAAACTCATCTCAACCAACAACAATAGAAGCGCTATTCTAGTCAAAATCGCCTTATTTTTGCGCTATGATATTCAATCATAATGACTTTTTAAGCTAAGTTTGAAGGGAGTTTAGAGTTTGGAAATTTTAAGGCGAGAATGTGGGGCGGTGGAAGAAAACGCTTATATTGTGAAGCTTTCTAGTGGGATAGATTTTATTATTGATCCCGGATTTTCTAGTAGCGAATGGGTGTTAGAAAACGCTAAAAACCCTAAGGCGATTTTAATCACGCATGGGCATTATGATCATGTATGGGATAGCGCTCAATTGTCAAAACTCCTTAAAAACACCCCCATTTACGCCCCCAAAGACGATGTGTTCATGCTAGAAAATGATATTTTCCATTTGGGCATGCCGGTTTTTAGCCCCAATTTCAGCGTGCCTTGCAATAAGGGTTGCACCACTTTAGAGATAGAAAACACCACCATTAAATATTGGCATTTTCCCGGACACACGCCCGGCTGCTCTATCATAGAAATAGAAGGGGTGATTTTTAGCGGGGATTTTATTTTTTATCGCAGCATTGGCCGTTATGATTTCCCTTATTCTAATGAAAAAGACATGAAAGAGTCCCTGTTAAGGTTTCAAAATTTAGATTTCCCTAAAGACATAGAGATTTATCCAGGGCATGGGGATAAGACAAGTTTTTTTGCTGAAAGAGAGCATTCTAAAATTTGGGTTTCAAGGATGGCTTAATTGTTAAGCCGGCTAGAAAAGGAGCGTTATTTGCGCCATATCATGCTAGAAGATGTGGGCGAAGAAGGCCAATTGAAGCTTTTAAAATCTAGCGTTTTAGTCGTTGGGGCTGGGGGTCTTGGATCGGCGGTTTTGATATATTTGTGCGCTGCTGGGATAGGAAAAATCGGTATTGTAGATTTTGATGTGGTGGATATGAGTAATTTGCAACGCCAAATTATCCATTCACAGGATTTTTTAAACCAATCTAAAGCCTCTAGCGCTAAAGCGCGCTTAAAACAACTCAATGCGGGTATTGAAATAGAGACTTTTGAAGAACGCTTTAAAGCTCATAACGCTCTTTCTCTCATAGAGCCTTATGATTTTATCATAGACGCTACAGACAATTTCAACGCTAAATTTTTGATTAATGACGCTTGCGTGTTAGCCCAAAAACCCTATTCGCATGCCGGGGTTTTAAAATACAGGGGGCAAAGCATGAGCGTTTTACCCAATAGCGCATGCTTAGCGTGCGTTTTTGATAAGTCCCCTAAAAAGGGATTAAATCCTATTTCAGGGCTTTTTGGGGTCTTACCCGGAGTTTTAGGGTGCATCCAAGCGAGCGAATGCCTTAAATATTTTTTAGGGTTTGAAACTTTACTTATAAATACTTTACTTATAGCCGATATTAAAACGATGGATTTTAAAAAAATTCAAGCACCCAAAAACCCTGAATGTAGGGTTTGTGGCACGCATAAAATCACGCATTTACAAGATTATGAAATTTAGATTAAGGGGTAAGTTTTGGATTTATCAACCATACTAGGCTTGGTATTGGCGGTCGCTTCTATTTCGCTAGGCGATATTTTAGAAGATGGTAACCCGTTGCACATTATCCATTTGAGTTCAGTCATCATCATCGTGCCCACTTCGCTTTTTGCTGCCATGACAGGCACGCATGCTCGCTATGTGAAAGCCGCTTACAAAGAGATAAAAATTGTTTTTTTAAACCCTAAAATCAATTTGAACGAAACCATTAAAAATTTAGTGGAATTAGCCACTTTAGCCAGAAAAGATGGGGTGTTGAGTTTGGAGGGGCGAGTGGCACAAATTGAAGACGATTTCACCCGTAATGGTTTGTCTATGATTATAGATGGCAAGGATCTCAAATCCGTTAAGGAAAGCTTAGAAATCAGCATTGAAGAAATGGAAGAGTATTACCACGGCGCTGCTCATTATTGGGAAACGGCCGGCGAGACCGCTCCGACTATGGGGTTAGTGGGGGCGGTTATGGGGCTTATGCTAGCCTTGCAAAAACTAGACAACCCGGCTGAAATGGCAGCAGGGATCGCTGGGGCTTTTACGGCTACTGTTACAGGGATTATGTGTTCTTATGCGATTTTTGGCCCTTTTGGGCATAAGCTCAAGGCTAAGTCTAAAGACATTATCAAAGAAAAAACCGTTCTTTTAGAGGGGATTTTAGGCATCGCTAACGGGGAAAATCCAAGGGATTTAGAAAACAAACTCTTAAACTACATCGCTCCCGGTGAGCCTAAAAAATCTCAATTTGAGGGCTAAAGATGGCTAAGAAAAACAAACCCACCGAATGCCCCGCCGGCGAAAAATGGGCGGTTCCTTATGCGGACTTTTTGTCGTTGTTGCTTGCGCTTTTTATCGCTCTTTATGCCATTTCAGCGGTCAATAAATCCAAAGTGGAAGCCTTGAAAACCGAATTTATTAAGATTTTTAATTACGCTCCCAAGCCAGAGGCGATGCAGCCGGTTGTAGTGATCCCCCCTGATTCAGGGAAAGAAGAAGAGCAAATGGCGAGCGAAAGCTCCAAACCGGCTTCGCAAAATACCGAAACAAAAGCCACTATCGCTCGCAAAGGCGAAGGCAGTGTTTTAGAGCAAATTGATCAAGGCTCTATTTTAAAGCTCCCTTCTAATTTGTTGTTTGAAAACGCTACTTCAGATACTATCAATCAAGACATGATGCTTTATCTTGAACGGATCGCTAAAATCATTCAAAAACTCCCTAAAAGGGTGCATATTAATGTGAGAGGTTTTACAGACGACACGCCTTTAATTAAAACCCGTTTTAAAAGCCATTATGAATTAGCCGCTAATCGCGCTTATAGGGTGATGAAAGTCCTTATACAATACGGCGTAAATCCTAACCAACTGTCTTTTTCTTCTTACGGATCCACAAACCCTATCGCGCCTAATGATTCCCTAGAAAACAGGATGAAAAACAATCGTGTGGAAATCTTTTTTTCAACCGATGCGAACGATTTGAGTAAGATCCACTCTATTTTAGATAATGAGTTCAACCCCCACCAAGAATGAGCCATGAATAAATTTTTTCTCTTCATCTTTCTCTTTTTAGCGAGCCTTATTGCCAGAGAAAAGGACGCTTCTTCAAACCTTTTTGATTTGATCGATCAAGGGATTAACAGAGAACAAGAACTAAAAGAGCAGGAGCAAAAAACGCGCTTAAAACTGGCTCAAAGCCCTTTAGTGGCTTTAGAGATTGTCCCCCAAGAAACGCCCTATTTAGAATGGCAAGGGGCTAGGGAGTCGTATTATTTAAAGGTGAGCGCTGTCGTGGAGAGTGTGGTTATCTTAAAAATTGACATCAATCAGGGGCGTTCTTGCTCGCTCTACCCCACGCCTAAAAGCGTTTCTTTAGTGAGGAATCAAAGCGTAGCCTATGAAATTTTATGCGAAAACCAGCCCCTATGGATAGAAGTGAGCACCAATTTAGGCAAACGCACCTTCCAGTTTTGATTTTTTCACCCGTTTTAAACATTTGGCGCTATAGTTGTTGGCATGAATAAAAATTTTTGGTATAGAATAATAAAAATAGGTAACATGAAAGGGTATTATAACAAAGCCCACTCATTAAACGCTACAAAACCCCCATGCAAAAACTAAACAAAACCCCTTTATTCAAATAAGTTTAGTTATAATGCCAAGCATGGGCGTTTTTAAACATTTGATTAAAGAATTGTATGAATGGTTGCTCCATTCTGTAGATGTAATCACACAGCATTTAGTTGCCATAGCGCTAAAAATAAGCGTGGTAAAACATTTGATACAAGAATTTCATGATCGTTTCATTTATTTTATAGACTTACTCGCGCAGCATTTTATCATCGTTGCACTCTCTAGCTTTCTTGTGCTGGTGTTTGGGGTTTTGATTGGGGTTTTTGTGTTTTACAACTCAAAGGCTAGGGCGTTCTTGCTCCCTATAGTGAATTTCCTCTACACCATCCCATCGCTTGCGTTATTTGCGTTATTCATTCCTTTAATTGGGGTGGGGTTAAAAAACGCGCTTTTAGTGTTGGTCTTATACGGCTTATTACCCATTGTCCATAGCACTTATAACGCTTTAAAAGAGGTGAGAGAAGAGGTGATTAAGGCCGCTATCGGGCTAGGGTGTAACCCAAAAGAGTTGTTTTTTAGGGTGCGATTCTTGCTCGCTATCCCCCAAATTTTAGTGGGCTTAAGGATTGCGGTGGTGATGCTAGTAGCGATGGCTGGGATTGGGGCGCTCATTGGGGCTGGGGGCTTAGGGCAGGCGATTTTTAGAGGGCTAAACACACAAAACACCACGCTTTTAGTGGCGGGCAGTTTGATCATTGCTCTTTTTAGTGTTTTAGCGGATCAATTTGTGAGCGTCTTTCAGCATGAAAACGCCTTGCAACGCCTATTTTCTCAAAACGCTACCAAAAAACAAAAAAGAAAAGTTTATCTTAATTTAGCGGTGTTCCTTTTTTTATTGCTAGCGAGCGCTTTATGGCTCATTCCTAGAAACGCCATAGAAGAAAAGCCGTTACTACAAACCTATAAAATCCTATAAAGAGCTATAAAATTCTCTTAATTTAGGGTTTTTGTTGTATTCCTAGTTCAACCTTGCTAGTTGCTAAACGATTTTTGGATAAATCATTCAACAGAGCTGTCAAGTCCATAGGCGTAAATTCGGCAGTAACTCTACCTACTAAATGCTTTAAAAGATTGATAGCAGCGTTTATATCTCTATCTAATTCAAAGCCACACTCTAGGCATTGATAAATCCTATCTTTAAGTTTTAAATCTTGTTTAACCTTTTGACAATTAGAACAAGTCTTAGAGCTTGGATAGTAAGTGTCAGCTCTTAGAATTTCTTTATTAGAGTATTTAGCTTTATACTCTAATAGCGTGTTAAACACAGACATAGAAACATCGCTTAAAGATTTAGCCAACCTGTGATTTTTAAACATGTTTTTGACTTTCAAACTCTCTAAACAAAACGAGTTTGAGTGTCTTATAAGAGAGCTTGTGAGCTTGTGTAAAAAATCAAGTCTGATGTTAGCGATTTTTTCATGCAAGTGGGTAAGCTTTTTAGAATGCTTTAAGTAATTATTAGATTTCTTGGTTTTATCCCCTTTGGTTTTTGGGTGGATTTTTTTACTCAGTTGTCTGCTAATTCTTACAAGCTTTCTAGTAAGCTTATCTAAGGGCTTAGGGGCATAGATATTTAAGCCATTAGACAAACTCACAAAGGATTTAATCCCTATATCAACCCCTAGTTTATTATGACTCTCTTGGAGTTTATGGGTTCGTTTGTATTCACTCTCATCAACACCACAAGAGATTGAAACATAGAAATGATCGCCCTTTTGAGTGATGGTAGCGTTATTGATTTTGCCTTGAAATCTTAGTTTTTCAGTGAGTTTGATTGGTGGTAAGTTAGGTATTTTTAAATAACCAGTATTAGCTGTTTGAATGATTTTAATTTGGTCGCCCCCTATATAAAAAGAACCTTGAAACTCTCTTTTCTTTTTAAATTTAGGGTAACTCACTAAACCTTTTTTCAAATCCCTAAAAAACTTATTAAAGGCTAGATTTAAGTGGATAAAAGGCTGTTGGGTGGCGTATTTAGTTACTTCATAAACGAAATTAAATTGCGATTTTTTAAGAGCGTTAAATTCTTTTTTAAGCTGTAGATGGTTAGTTTTAATACCCAGTTGGTAGTTTTCTTTCCATTTAGCTAACCCCCAATTATAAGCGAACCTAGCGCACCCAAAAGCTTTTTTAAAGTAAGTAATATGCTTGTTATTAGGCTTTAAAGCGATTTTATGCGTGATTGAGATAGCTGACATTGTTAGTTATGACTTCTTGCATTTCATCTAAGAGTTTTTTGTTTTTCTTAGACCTAGAGCCATACAATCTAGCGCTAAAGACGGTTATAATTTCTAAAACATCTTTGGCTAATTCTTCTTCAAACCTCACATTCTCATCACCCTTATTGATGATAACCACTTCTACTTCTTTAGCTTCACAAATACTGAATACCAATTCAGCTCCAAAGCGTAATAATCTGTCTTTATGCGTTAATACAAGGCGCTTGACTTGATTGTCTAAGATTAAGTTTAAAAGCTTGGTTAAGCCTTTTTTATAGTAGTTCATGCCACTCCCTAAATCTTGTATCACTTCATAGTTAAAGCCGCATCTAGCGCAATAAAGCTCTAAAACTTGAACTTGTCTGATTAAATCCTCTTGTTGGTCATGCGAGCTTACTCTAGCATAAGCTATTGTTTTTAATTCATCTTGATTAAAGACTGCGTTTCTATTGATACGCCTTAAACTTTCTAACTTGTAACGCCTTTCACCGCCTTTAGTGAGTTCATCAGGTTTTAACAAATCTTTTTTATCCCAATTGCGTAAGGTTTGGATAGTTACACCCAAAAGCTTACTCGCTTGACCGATTGATAGCATTCTTTTATTCATGCAAGCAGTATAACACAAAACTTAATAACCTATACAAAAATTATAGTATTTTATAGGTTATTATAGGATTTTAGTTTCTGTTTGTAACCCTTAGTCGTGGCGACAAAACCCAGCAGCGAGCAGTATATTTTGGGCGAGATTTTAAGCCTTTTGTTAGAAAAACACCATATCCCTATCAAGCGAGCGTTTGGCATTGGTGGGGGGACGATGAATATCCATCCGGCGTTAATTAGGGGCGATTTTGATTTGTATGTGGAATATACCGGCACCGCTTGGGTGAATACGCTCAAAAACCCTTTGACTCAAAAAGTGGATTTTGAAACGATTAAAAAGCGTTATGAGAAGGAATTCAATCTTTTATGGGTGGGGCTTTTGGGCTTTAATAACACCTATTCCTTAGCGATTTCTAAAGAAGACGCTCAAAAATACGCTATTGAAACTTTCAGCGATTTAGCCTTTCATAGCCCAAATTTTGATTTTGGAGCGGAGTTTGACTTTTTTGAAAGAGAGGACGCTTTTAAAGGCTTAGTGAAAGCCTATCCATTCCATTTTAGAAGTTTGCATGAAATGGATATTAATTTGCGCTATAAAAGTTTTGAATCCCATAAAATCAACGCTTTAGATGTCTTCACTACAGACGCTCAAATCAAAGAGTTGGATTTAAGAGTGCTTAAGGACGATAAAGGGTTTTTCCCCAATTATCAGGCCGGTATTGTTATGAGAAAAGAAATTGTAAAAAAGTATCCGGAAGCGTTAAAAATCTTAGAAAAATTGGATTCAAAATTTAGCGATGAGGTGATGCAAGATTTAAACTATCAGGTGGAAGTGTTGAAAAAAAGCCCCCAAATAGTCGCTAAAGAGTTTTTAGAGAGATTAGGGTTATAGCATGAAAGAAATCGTTACAATAGAGAATGTGTCTTTTAACTACCACAATCGCGCTGTTTTTAAGGATTTTAATTTAAACATTCAAGAAGGGGATTTTTTATGCGTTTTAGGGGAGAGCGGGAGCGGTAAAAGCACGCTTTTAGGCTTGATTTTAGGGCTTTTAAAACCCAGTTTGGGGAGCGTTAAAATCTTTAATGAAACCCTTTCAAACAACGCTTTTTTACGCCAAAAAATAGGCTATATCGCTCAAGGCAATTCCTTATTTTCTCATTTAAACGCCCTGCAAAACATGACTTTTTGCCTTAATTTGCAAGGCATGGACAAAGAAAGCGCTCAAAAAGAGGCCAAAGCCTTAGCGTTAAAAATGGGGTTAGAGGAGAGCCTTATGGATAAATTCCCTAACGAATTGAGTGGGGGGCAAGCCCAAAGGGTGGGCATTATTAGGGGGATTATCCACAGACCAGAACTCATTTTGTTAGACGAGCCTTTTAGCGCTTTAGATAGTTTTAATCGTAAGAATTTGCAAGATCTCATCAAAGAAATACACCAAAATTCTCACGCTACTTTCATTATGGTAACGCATGATGAAAGCGAGGCTCAAAAGTTGGCCACAAAAACCCTAGAAATCAAAGCCCTTAAATAAGAGCCGTGATTTTAAGGCTGATTTAAAAATTCTGGCGTGGTGTTGTTGGTGGGCGTTTGCATAGAAGAATTAGAGCTGTTTGAAGTTTTTTTAGCGGGTTTTTCATTGAATGGGGGGGCTTTATAGCCGCAAGCTTGAATCGTTATTGCTACAAGCGTTAAAAAGCATGTTAAGATCAGTTTATGGAACAAAATATTTTCTCCTTACTCATTCAAAAAAAGTCTTATAAAAAGCTTGAAACTCTTTTGAAACTCAAAAAGCTTAAGGTTTTTATGCCTTTAAGTTTACAAGAAAATTTGCTTTTTATCTTCATAAAAGACTCTAAATTGCTTTTTGCGTTTAAAGATCTTTGGGCTTCTAAAGAATTTAACCAGCGATTCGCTAAAGAAATCAGCCATTTTTTAAACGCGCAAGGGCATGCTTATGGGTTTGACGGGTTGAATGGGTTAGAAATTTTAGGCTATGTGCCTAAAGATTCCTTAGAAAAAGCCAATTTTTATGCCCCCATTAAAAAACAAGCCCGTTTTTATCGCCCTAGCGCTTTAGGGTTGTTCCATAACCCCATTAAAGACGCTCGTTTGCATGAATGTTTTGAAAAAGCGCGCGCTTTGATCCACTACCAACGAAGTTTTTTTGAGGAATGAATGGCTGATTTATTGTCCAGTTTGAAAAACCTTTCTCATAGCAGTGGCGTGTATCAATATTTTGACAAAAACCACCAATTACTCTATATCGGTAAGGCGAAAAATTTAAAAAAGCGCATCAAAAGCTATTTTTCTGTCCGCAATAATGAAATCACGCCCAATTATCGCACCAGCTTACGCATCCAAATGATGGTCAAACAGATCGCTTTTTTAGAAACCATTTTAGTGGAAAACGAGCAAGACGCTTTGATTTTAGAAAATTCTTTAATCAAGCAGCTCAAACCCAAATACAACATTCTTTTAAGAGACGATAAAACTTACCCTTATATTTACATGGATTTTTCCACTGATTTCCCTATCCCTTTAATCACACGAAAAATTTTAAAACAGCCTGGCGTTAAATATTTTGGGCCTTTTACGAGCGGGGCTAAGGATATTTTAGACAGCTTGTATGAATTGCTCCCGTTAGTTCAAAAGAAAAATTGCATCAAAGATAAAAAGGCATGCATGTTTTATCAAATAGAGCGTTGTAAAGCCCCATGCGAGAATAAAATCACCAAAGAAGAGTATTTGAAAATCGCTAAAGAATGTTTAGAAATGATTGAAAATAAAGACAAACTCATCAAAGAGCTTGAATTAAAAATGGAGCGCCTTTCTAATAACTTGCGTTTTGAAGAAGCCCTCATTTATAGGGACAGGATTGCAAAAATCCAAAAAATCGCCCCTTTCACTTGCATGGATTTAGCCAAACTCTACGATTTGGATATTTTTGCTTTTTATGGCAAGGGTAATAAGGCGGTGTTAGTGAAAATGTTTATGCGTAGGGGTAAAATCATTTCTTCATCGTTTGAAAAAATCCACTCTCTCAATGGGTTTGACACTGATGAAGCGATGAAACAAGCCATTATCAATCATTACCAATCGCATTTGCCTTTAATTCCAGAACAAATCTTATTGAACGCTTGTTCTAATGAAACGCTTAAAGAATTGCAAGAATTTATCTCTCACCGATACTCTAAAAAAATCGCTCTTAGTATTCCTAAAAAAGGCGATAAGCTCGCTTTAATAGAAATCGCTATGAAAAACGCTCAAGAGATTTTTAGCCAGGAAAAAACCTCTAATGAAGATCTGATTTTAGAAGAAGCGCGATCGCTCTTTAAATTAGAGTGCATGCCTTATAGGGTGGAAATCTTTGACACAAGCCACCATGCCAACAGCCAATGCGTGGGGGGAATGGTCGTGTATGAAAACCATGCATTTCAAAAAAACTCCTATCGGCGCTACCATTTAAAAGGCTCTAATGAATACACTCAAATGAGCGAATTGCTCACCAGAAGGGCTTTAGACTTTGCCAAAGAGCCGCCGCCTAATTTGTGGGTGATCGATGGAGGGAGGGCGCAATTAAACATCGCTTTAGAAATTTTAAAAAGCAGCGGGAGTTTTGTAGAAGTGATCGCTATTTCTAAAGAAAAAAGGGATTCTAAAGCTTATCGCTCTAAAGGGGGCGCTAAAGACATTATCCACACCGCTAGCGATACTTTTAAATTGCTCCCTAGCGACAAGCGCTTGCAGTGGGTGCAAAAATTGCGCGATGAAAGCCACCGGTATGCGATAAACTTCCATAGATCCACTAAACTTAAAAACATGAAACAAATCGCTCTTTTAAAAGAAAAGGGTATAGGAGAAGCCAGCGTGAAAAAATTGTTGGATTATTTTGGGAGTTTTGAAGCGATAGAAAAAGCGAGCGAGCAGGAAAAAAACGCTGTTTTAAAAAAACGAATCTAAAGGAAAAAACATGAAAAAAAGATTGAATATAGGGCTTGTGGGTTTAGGGTGTGTGGGGAGCGCGGTCGCTAAAATCTTACAAGAAAATCAAGAAATCATTAAAGACAGAGCCGGCGTGGAAATCATGATTAAAAAAGCGGTGGTGCGAGATGTGAAAAAGCGCAAAGGCTACCCTTTTGAGATCAGTAATGATTTAGAAAGCCTGATAGAAGATGAAGAGATTGATATTGTCGTGGAGCTTATGGGTGGGGTGGAAGCGCCTTATCTTTTAGCTAAAAAAACTTTAGCCAAACAAAAAGCCTTCGTTACAGCCAATAAAGCCATGTTAGCGTATCACCGCTATGAATTAGAACAAATCGCTAAAAACACCCCCATAGGCTTTGAAGCGAGCGTGTGTGGGGGTATCCCTATTATCAAGGCTTTAAAAGACGGCTTGAGCGCTAATCACATCCTTTCTTTTAAAGGGATTTTAAACGGCACCAGCAATTACATTTTAAGCCAAATGTTTAAAAATCAAGCGAGCTTTAAGGACGCTTTGAAAGACGCCCAACATTTAGGCTATGCGGAATTAAACCCTGAATTTGACATTAAAGGCATTGATGCGGCGCACAAATTATTGATTTTAGCGTCTTTAGCCTATGGCATTGATGCGAAATTAGAAGAAATTTTAATTGAAGGCATTGAAAAAATAGAGCCAGACGACATGGAGTTTGCTAAAGAATTTGGTTATAGCATTAAACTTTTAGGCATCGCTAAAAAACACCAAGATTGCATTGAATTAAGGGTGCATCCAAGCATGATTAAAAATGAATGCATGCTCTCTAAAGTGGATGGGGTGATGAACGCTATAAGCGTTATAGGGGATAAGGTGGGCGAGACTTTGTATTATGGGGCTGGGGCTGGGGGAGAGCCTACCGCAAGTGCGGTCATTAGCGATATTATAGAAATCGCAAGGAAAAAAAGCTCTCTAATGCTAGGCTTTGAAACCCCTCAAAAACTCCCCCTAAAACCCAAAGAAGAGATCCAATGCGCTTATTATGCGCGTTTGTTGGTGAGCGATGAAAAAGGGGTTTTTTCTCAAATTAGCGCGATTTTAGCCCAAAATGATATTTCGCTCAACAATGTTTTACAAAAAGAAATCCCGCATTCCAACAAGGCTAAAATCTTATTTTCCACGCACACCACCAACGAAAAATCTATGTTAAACGCCCTTAAAGAGCTTGAAAATCTAAAAAGCGTGCTAGACACCCCTAAAATGATCCGTTTGGAACATTGAATGCGCTTTTTGAATAACAAACACAGGGCAAAGGGCTTGAAGGCTGAAGAAGAGGCCTGCGAATTTTTAAAAACGCTGGGTTTTGAAATGGTGGAGAGGAACTTTTTTTCAAAATTTGGCGAAATTGATATTATCGCTTTGAAAAAAGGGGTTTTGCATTTCATTGAAGTCAAAAGCGGGGAAAATTTTGATCCCATTTATGCGATCACGCCAAGCAAATTAAAAAAGATGATTAAAACGATCCGCTGTTATTTGTCCCAAAAAGATCCCAATAGCGATTTTTGCATTGACGCTCTTATTGTGAAAAATGGTAATTTTGAGCTTTTAGAAAATATCACTTTTTAGATTTTTATCCAAAATCAATGCGTTTTCATTAACATTCTTAAGCTAATATAATTCTCGTTAATCAAAATCATATATTTAGGAGTAACCAATGAGTCACTATATTGAATTAACTGAAGAAAATTTTGAAAGCACCATTAAAAAAGGGGTTGCGTTAGTGGATTTTTGGGCGCCATGGTGTGGGCCTTGTAAGATGCTATCCCCTGTGATTGATGAATTAGCCAGCGAATATGAAGATAAGGCTAAGATCTGTAAGGTCAATACCGATGAGCAAGAAGAACTGAGCGCGAAATTTGGTATTAGGAGCATTCCTACGCTTTTATTCACAAAAGATGGCGAAGTCGTCCATCAGTTGGTGGGCGTGCAAACTAAAGTTGCTTTAAAAGAGCAATTGAACAAACTTCTAGGCTAGTAGCCATGATAGATTGCGCAATTATTGGAGGTGGTCCTGCCGGTTTGAGTGCGGGGCTTTATGCCACTAGAGGCGGTGTTAAAAACGCCGTTTTATTTGAAAAAGGAATGCCTGGGGGGCAAATCACTGGCAGTAGCGAGATTGAAAATTATCCGGGCGTTAAGGAAGTGGTGAGCGGGTTGGATTTCATGCAACCATGGCAGGAGCAGTGCTTCCGCTTTGGCTTAAAGCATGAGATGAGCGCTATTCAAAGGGTTTCTAAAAAAGACTCTCATTTTGTTATTTTGGCAGAAGATGGCAAGACTTTTGAAGCTAATAGCGTGATTATCGCTACCGGTGGTAGCCCTAAACGCACAGGCATCAAGGGCGAGTCAGAATATTGGGGTAAAGGCGTTAGCACTTGTGCAACATGCGATGGCTTCTTTTACAAAAATAAAGAAGTAGCGGTGCTTGGTGGAGGCGATACCGCCGTAGAAGAGGCGATTTATCTGGCCAACATCTGCAAAAAAGTCTATCTCATCCACAGAAGAGATGGTTTTAGGTGTGCGCCTATCACTTTAGAACATGCCAAAAACAATGATAAGATTGAGTTTTTAACCCCTTATGTGGTAGAAGAAATCAAGGGCGATGCTTCTGGCGTGTCTTCTTTAAGCATTAAAAACACAGCCACTAATGAAACAAGAGAATTAATCGTGCCGGGGTTTTTTATTTTTGTAGGTTATGATGTGAATAACGCCGTGTTGAAACAAGAAGACGGCTCCATGCTATGCAAATGCGATGAATACGGCTCTATTGTCGTGGATTTTTCCATGAAAACGAATGTTCAAGGCTTGTTTGCAGCAGGAGATATTCGCATTTTTGCCCCTAAGCAAGTGGTTTGTGCTGCAAGCGATGGCGCTACGGCAGCCTTAAGCGTGATTTCTTATTTAGAACACCATTAAATCAAGCTTATAACCCTAAATTTAGGGTTATGAGTTCTCGCTTCAAACATTCATTGGATCTTTTAAAGCTTTTTTGTAGCCGTGATGCGATTTTATTCGCAAAGTTTTATTGTAAAACAGAGCCTAAAAACGATATACTCTATTAACAATTATGGGAGTTTAAGCTTTGCGTGTTTTTATTATTTCTTTAAATCAAAAAGTGTGCGATCAATTTGGTTTAGTTTTTAGAGACACCACAACTTTACTCCATAATATCAATGCCACCCACCACAAGGCACAAATTTTTGATGCGATTTATTCTAAAACTTTTGAAGGCGAGTTGCACCCCTTAGTTAAAAAGCATTTACACCCTTATTTCATCACGCAAAACATCAAAGACATGGGGATTACAACCAACCTAATCAGTAGGGTTTCTAAGTTTTATTACGCTTTAAAATACTATGCGAAGTTTATGAGCTTGGGGGAGCTTGGGTGCTATGCGAGCCATTATTCCTTGTGGGAAAAATGCATAGAGTTAAATGAGCCCGTTTGTATTTTAGAAGACGATATAACCTTGAAAGAGAATTTTAAAGAGGGATTGGATTTTTTAGAAAAACACATCCAAGAACTAGGCTATGCGCGTTTGATGCATTTGTTGTATGATGCCAGTGTAAGAAGTGAGCCATTGAACCACAAAAACCACGAGATACAAGAGCGTGTGGGCATCATTAAAGCTTATAGTCATGGGGTGGGGACGCAAGGCTATGTGATCACGCCCAAGATTGCCAAAGTTTTTAAAAAATGCAGCCGAAAATGGGTTGTTCCTGTGGATACGATAATGGACGCTACTTTTATCCATGGCGTGAAAAATTTGGTGTTACAACCTTTTGTGATCGCTGATGATGAGCAAATCTCTACGATAGCGCGAAAAGAAGAACCCTATAGCCCTAAAATCGCCTTAATGAGAAAACTCCATTTTAAATATTTGAAATATTGGCAGTTTGTATAGCCAATAATAAACATACTAAAGAGCGTTTTAAAGCGTCAATTGCTCCCATTTGATTAGAATAAAATTGGTTTTTAATCGCCTTTAAAAATGGATTAAAATTTTAAATGGATTTTAAAAGGGTTTAACCCCTTTTAGCTTCTATGCGCAATTAAGACGCATCAAGAGAATGGAAGTGCATTAGAAAATTATTTTCTAATGCTACTAAAACTTTTTAGGATTAGCTTCAGTTACCCTAATCGTTCTGCCCATAAAATCCGTATTGTCTAATTTAGCAATCGCTTCACTAACGCCCTCTTCTTGCATTTCTACAAAGCCAAAACCTTTAGGTTTCTTCGTTTCTCTATCATAAATCAGCTTGACATTAAAAACTTTGCCAAATTGACTGAAAAGCTCCTTAACTTGCTCGCTGGTAGCACTATAAACCAAATTCCCTACATAAATGTTTTTCAAGATAAAATTCTCCGGTAAAAAAATAACAACATACCCATAAGAATATGAAAAAGTTATAAAAAAGTAGCACTTCTAAAACCCAAACACATCCAAAACAGAAGTATGGTGAATTTTATCTAATGATTGCTTAAAAAATTATAAAAGCTATTAAAATTGGGTATTGATAATAAAATAGAACTTACACAAGCAAGCGGTAATTTTAAAAAGCACAAAAGATAAGGGGAGCATGGTTTCAAAATCACCCCCCTATCCTTTTAAGCTTTACCATAAAACAAAGTTTTAAAAAACAATATTAAAGCCAAACAAGAATGTTTTGCTTAATGCCCCTCATCGGTTAAAACAGCCCCTGCCAAATACACATAAGTGAGGATCATAAAAACAAAAGCTTGTAAAATCCCCATAAAAAACAAGACCATAAAGGGCGCTACAGGAACAGCCCAAGGCACTAATAAAAGCATGATGAGCAAGAACATGTCATCGCCCTTGATATTCCCAAACAAACGAAACGATAAAGACACAATCCTAGAAAAATGCGAGATAATCTCAATAGGAAACATGAAAGGGGCGAGCCATTTCACAGGACCTGCAAAATGAGCGAAATACTTAAAAAAGCCCTGCACTCTAATGCCTTCAAAATGGTAATAAAAAAACACAATCAGCGCTAAAACTAGTGTAAAGCTCCAACTGGCCGTAGGGGATTCAAAACCAGGAATGATGCCTATCATGTTAGAAAAAAAGACATACAAAGCGATCGTGCCTGCTAGTGGGAAATATTTGCGGGCTAATTCTTCGCCTATAATATCCTTAGCCACGCTCAAAATCGCGCTAATGATGCTCTCATACACATTCTGCAAACCCATAGGCACCATCTGCATTTTGCGCGACGCGCCAAGCGAGATTAAAAACATCAAAACCGCCGTCAAAACAACAAAAAACCCGGTGATAAAATCATGATTGGAGCTAAAAAAATTAGCAATAGTAAATACTCTGTGTTCCATGAAAAAGTTTCTCTAAGCCTTATTGAAAATTTCCTTAATTGTAGCAATTAAGTTTTAAAAACTCATTAAACCAAGCTTTTTAACGAGTTTTTTAACGATTTGTCTTATTTTCTTTTAAAATTCACCCATAATAATTAGGGGCTTCTTTAGTAATATCCACGCCATGCACATGGCTTTCTTTTAACCCCGCGCTAGTGATTTCTACAAATTCAGCGTTTTGATACAATTCCAAAATATTTTTCGCCCCCTGATACCCCATAGAAGAGCGCACGCCCCCCACTAATTGGAAAATCATATCCGAAACCTTACCACGATAAGGCACACGCCCCTCAATGCCTTCTGGGACTAATTTTTCACTCGCCACGCCCTCTTGAAAATACCGATCAGAACTCCCTTTTGTCATGGCCCCAATGCTGCCCATTCCCCTATAGCTTTTATATTGCCTCCCTTGATAGATCATAAAATCCCCCGGCGATTCTTCTGTGCCAGCGAGTAAAGAACCTATCATCACGCTTGATGCCCCCAAAGCCAGAGCCTTAGCCACATCGCCTGAATAGCGAATCCCTCCATCTGCAATCACAGGAATATCAAATTTAGACGCCACTTCTACGCAATTATCAATCGCGCTCACTTGAGGCATTCCCACCCCAGCCACAATCCTAGTGGTGCAAATGCTTCCTGGTCCAATACCCACTTTAACAGCGTCCGCCCCCGCGCTAATCAAATCGCTTGTGGCTTCTTTAGTAACCACATTCCCCACAATCACATCCACTACCAAGCTTTTTTTAATCTCTTCTAAAGTGTGTAAGATATTAGCTGAATGCCCATGCGCGCTGTCTAACACCAACGCATCCACCCCAGCTTTAACTAACATTTCAGCCCTATCCAACTGCCCCACTCCAATAGCCGCCCCCACTCTCAACCTCCCAAAATCATCTTTGTTAGCCTCAGGGTATTCAATGCGTTTTTGAATGTCTTTAATCGTGATCAAGCCTTTTAAAACATTATCCTTATCCACAATGGGCAATTTTTCAATCTTATGCTTGTGCATCAAATCGCTCGCTTCATCTAAACTAATGCCCACACGAGCGGTAACTAAAGGCATTTTAGTCATCACATCGCCCACTTTTTTACTCAAATCGGTTTCAAAGCGCACATCTCTGTTGGTTAAAATCCCAATCAACAACCCCTTATCATCTACCACAGGCACGCCTGAAATCTTGTAATTATCCGTTATGACTTTAGCGTCCGCTAGCGTCCTGTGCGCATGGATAAAAATAGGATCATTAATCACCCCGCTCTCGCTTTTTTTAACCTTAGTGATTTCTTTAACTTGCGTTTGAATATCCATGTTTTTATGCACGATGCCAATACCCCCAAGGCGTGCCATAGCGATAGCGGTTTTATGCTCTGTAACCGTATCCATAGCCGCACTGATAAAGGGGATATTCAAACTAATGTTTTTAGTCAGGCGAGACTTTAAGCTCACATCTTTAGGTAAAACGCTGGATTTTCTAGGCACCATCAACACATCCTCAAAAGTCAAAGCCCTTTGTAAAATTCTCATTTTCTATCCTTAATCTAATTTTAAATCTAATTCTTGCTCTAAAGCGTAAGAAACATCTAAAAGGCTTTGCTCATCAAAAGCCTTAGCAATGAATTGCATCCCTATAGGCAAGCCTAAAGGATCTTTAGCGACCGGTAAAGAAAGGGCCGGCAAACCGCTCAAATTCGCCCCAATCGTGTAAATATCGCTCAAATACATTTCTAAAGGGCTTGCATGGTAATTGAATAAATGGGCACTCGTGGGAGCTACAGGGGTGAAAATCAAATCCACTTCTTCAAAAATCTTGTTGTATTGCTCTTTAATCATCAAACGCATTTGCTGGGCTTTCAAATAATAAGCGTCATAATACCCGCTGCTTAAGACAAAATTCCCTAACATGATGCGCCGTTTCACCTCATCGCCAAAACCTTCACTGCGGCTTTTGAGATACAATTCTTTCAAGTCTTTAATATTTTGAGCCCTCCTCCCATAACGCACCCCATCAAATCTGGCCAGATTCGAACTCGCTTCAGCCATGCTGATAATATAATAGATAGAGATTTGATAATGCGAATCCAACATCCTTTTTTCCACAATCTCATGCCCCATTTCTTTCAAGGCTTTAAGGGTGTTTTCATAAGCGAGTTGCACTTCATTGCTCGCATCTTTAATGTGATCTCTTAAGATAGCGATCTTAAAGCGTTTTTCTCTGTTAAGGTTTTTAAAGGTTTGCGTGGGTTTGAGATTTGCGCTCGTGGAGTCCTTGCTATCATGCCCGCTAATTGCGTCAAATAAAATAGAAGCGTCTTCTACATTTTGCGTGATAGGCCCGATTTGATCAAAACTAGAACAATACGCAATCAAACCATAACGGCTCACTCTCCCATAAGTGGGCTTTAACCCCACGCACCCGCAATAGCTCGCCGGCTGCCTGATAGACCCGCCCGTATCGCTCCCTAAAGCCGCCACCGCTAAGCCGCCAGCCACAGCTGCTGCGCTTCCTCCGCTACTCCCTCCAGGCACTCTGTTTTTATCTCGTGGGTTTTTAGTGATCCCATAGCAACTAGACTCCGTGGTGCTTCCCATCGCAAACTCGTCCATGTTAGAAAGCCCAAACCCTGCCATGCTGTTTTGGTGCAAGTTTTCAATCACGCTCGCATGATAAGGAGCGATATAGCCTTCTAAAATCTTACTAGAGCAAGTAACTTCCCACCCCTTAACACTGATATTGTCTTTAATAAGGATTGGCACCCCTTTAGCGCTAGTGCCATTAAGGCTAGGGGCTTTAATATAAGCGTTCAAATCTGAAGCTCTAACCTTAGCGTCAATTTCGTTTTTAAGGGTTTCTAATTCATCTTGGGATAAAGAAAGGGCTTGTTTTAAAGTGATCATGTTTTTAGCCTTACAAAAAATTTAATGGTAGTTTAACATGCTTAGATACAAAACGAGCTTATAAGAGCGTTTTTAAAAAGCGTTCAACTTGCTTATTTAAATCTTTTAAACTGGAGCTGTTGTCTATAATGCAATCGCTCATGGCGCGTTTTTGCTCTATATCCATTTGACAAGCTAAGCGCTGCAAAATTTCAGCTTCTTTGAGTTTGTCTCGCTCTAAAAGGCGCTCAATTTGTAAGGCCCTAGGCGCATAGATTAAAACCACCTTACTCACAGGATAGCATTTTTTACCCCCCACTTCAAAAAACAAAGGGATGTCTAAAAAATACGCTTGATGATTCTTTTCTAATTCATAGGCTTTTTTAAGCATGCGCTCACGGATTAAGGGGTGTAAAAAATCCTCTAGCCATTTTAACTCATTAGCATTTTGAAACACGATAACGCCAAGTTTTTTTCTGTTTAAAATGTCCTTTTCTAAAATATCTGATCCAAAATGTTGGGCGATTTTAAACCGGTGCTCTTGCAATAATTGATGGGCGATCTTATCGGCATCTAAAATTTGATAACCTTGCGATTCTAATATTTTAATGGTGGTGCTTTTACCGGTGCCTATCCCCCCTGTTAGAGCGATAGCGTTTTTTAAAACCATTTTAAGATTTGATATTGTCTTTCAAGACTTCTTGTAAATTTTTAGGCAAAGCGAATGCAGCCCTATGAATGTCTTCGTTATAGTATCTCACGCTTTTTAGCGCTTCTATTTTTGGCGCCATTAAATCTTTTAAGGGGTGGGTTTTAAAAGAAGCGTAAATATAACCCTTATTGCTCAAAATCCTTAAAGGCGCTACAAAAGGCATGGCAACAGAAAAAAACTCGCCCATGTTTTTAAGGGCGTTTTGCATGCTCACATGCTCTAATAATGGGTGTTTGGCTACAGAAATAAACACCCCATCTTCTTTAAGCATTCTTTTTAAACCATCCATTTTATGAATATCTGGCTCTTGCAAGCAAAGAATCAAATCGTATTTTTTAATGTCTAAATCTAATAGTTGTTTAGCGTGCGTGAAATTTTTGTTGTTTTTCACTTCATGGAAATGGGGGAAAAAACTAATGAAGCTGTCTAAAATCTTTTCATCCGCTTGCACAAAATCTATATGCGTGTCGTATTTAAAAAGCTGGTGGGCTAATTCCAAATCAAACCCATCCACAATCAAAACCTCTTTAAGCTCTTTTTTAGTGCAACCCCCCATATGAGCGAGCAACTCGCTTTCAATGTGCAAAAAATTCTTAAACAGCAACTGGCAATTAAGCATCGCAATTTCGCCAAAATCCTTAGATTTAAAAATCTCTAAGATATTATGCTCGCTTCTAACATCTAATAATTTCGCTTCTATGGTGTATTCTTTACGCAAATACGGCGTGATTTCTTGGGTGATCCACATAAACACTCCTTAGCTTACTTTTTAACAATATCCATGCCTTTGAAATGCTAACATGCTACCTAAAAAATCTAAAATATTGTAACAAAAGCCTAGCTTTGGCATTCTAAAAAAAGTTCCGTATCGCTCTTAAAGCGCTCTTTTTTAAAATCCAAATCAATACTGATGGCTTTATGCTGGCTGTCTAATTTATCGGTTGAATGCTTTTTTAACACCATTTGACACTTTTGAATTTCAATGGCGTCTAAAGCCTTATCCCCTATCGTATAAAAATCATCGCTCTTTTTTTCTAAGAGAAAGGATTCATAAAAAGGCCTTAAACTCAAATCGCTGTTATTGGTGGTATAAACATACGAAGAAATTTTGCCCTTAAATTGCGCGATTTGCGTTTTAGTGTCATTAAAAGTGAAAGTTTGGATCTGGCGATCTTTATCGTTTTGATCTTTTAAAAAACGCTTCAATGCTTTGGATTTGATTTCTATCAGCCATTGATCCCCTTCTTTACTCATCATAATATCCCCGTCCTTTAGGGGGTAGAAATTTTGTTGGGAATATTCAATGAGTTTTGGATCTTTTGTTTTTCTTTTTGGTTTGTAAAGGAACGGGTTTTTTGCATCGTTATTGGCAGTGTTAGTATTATTGTCAGACTCATTTTGGTTTAAGGGCGGGTTTTTTGTATCGTTATCGCTTGGCTCATTCAATAAAATCACAGAAGTTTCAGGGTTAAAAAAATCGTCTTCATCTTTAGTCAGTTGGGCCAAAGCGTCTCTTTCTTCTGTAGGCTGATGCACCATGTTTTGTAAAAAAATCGTTTCGCTAAAGACTTCATAATCCGAATCCACATAGCTAGGGCGTTTAGATCCGTCATTTTCTTGCTCTTGGGCTTTTTTTTGCAATTGGATAAACCTCTCTTGCGAGCAAGCTAAAAAGCCTATTAAAACCACTACTACCACGCCTATTTTTTTGACTAAAAACAATGCTAGACCCTTATTTAAGCTTTAAATAACTATAATATTGTAATCTAATTTTGATTAAAGTGAAACTACAAGTAAAATGAATACAAGCCATAAAACTTTAAAAACCATTGCGATTTTAGGCCAGCCTAATGTGGGGAAAAGCTCGTTATTTAACCGCCTGGCTAGAGAAAGGATCGCTATCACTTCAGATTTTGCAGGCACTACACGAGACATTAACAAACGAAAAATCGCATTGAATGGCCATGAAGTGGAATTGCTAGATACAGGGGGCATGGCTAAAGACGCTCTTTTGTCTAAAGAAATCAAAGCCCTTAATTTAAAAGCCGCTCAAATGAGCGATTTGATTTTATATGTTGTGGATGGTAAGTCTATCCCTAGCGATGAAGATCTTAAGCTTTTTAGAGAGGTTTTTAAAACCAACCCTAACTGCTTTTTAGTGATCAATAAAATTGATAACGACAAAGAAAAAGAGCGAGCTTACGCGTTTTCTTCTTTTGGCATGCCAAAGAGTTTTAATATTTCCGTTTCGCACAATAGAGGCATTGGCGCCTTAATTGATGCGATATTGAGCGCACTGGATTTGAATCAAATCATAGAGCAGGATTTGGATGCGGATATTTTAGAAAGCCTAGAAAATAACGCACCCAAAGAAGAAACTAAAGAAGAAGAGATCATTCAAGTGGGCATCATTGGGAGGGTGAATGTGGGCAAAAGCTCGCTCTTAAACGCGCTCACGAAAAAAGAAAGGAGCCTTGTTTCTAGCGTGGCTGGCACTACCATTGACCCCATAGATGAAACCATTCTAATAGGCGATCAAAAAATTTGCTTTGTGGATACCGCTGGCATCAGGCATAGGGGTAAAATTTTAGGCATTGAAAAATACGCGCTAGAACGCACGCAAAAAGCCTTAGAAAAATCCCACATCACGCTTTTAGTTTTAGATGTGAGCGCTCCTTTTGTGGAATTAGACGAAAAGATCAGTTCCTTAGCAGATAAACACTCTTTAGGCATCATTCTTATTTTAAACAAATGGGACATCCGCTATGCCCCTTATGAAGAGATCATGGCAACTTTAAAAAGGAAATTCCGCTTTTTAGAATACGCCCCCGTTATCACAACCAGTTGCTTAAAAGCGCGCCATATAGATGAAATCAAGCATAAAATCATAGAAGTCTATGAGTGTTTTTCCAAACGCATTCCCACGAGCTTGCTCAATAGCGTGATCAATCAAGCCACCCAAAAACACCCCTTGCCAAGCGATGGAGGGAAATTAGTGAAAGTGTATTACGCCACGCAATTTGCCACCAAACCCCCTCAAATCTCTCTTATAATGAATCGCCCTAAAGCCTTGCATTTCAGTTACAAACGCTATTTGATCAACACCTTAAGGAAAGAATTTAATTTTTTAGGCACGCCTTTAATCCTTAACGCTAAAGATAAAAAAAGCGCCCAACAAAATTAAATTTTTTATGCTTTAAACCCCCTTAAAAAAGCGTCTTTGCTTGATTTATCTTTAGGATTTGATTATAATTACCGCTCAATCAGTCAAGCTAGGCGTTAAATCGCTTGGTTTTGGCATCTATTAGAAAAGGGGTTATCCACATGAACAAAGCGGAATTTATTGATTTGGTTAAAGAAGCGGGCAAATACAACAGCAAAAGAGAAGCCGAAGAAGCGATCAATGCCTTTACTCTAGCGGTAGAAACGGCTTTAAGCAAGGGTGAAAGCGTGGAATTGATTGGTTTTGGCAAATTTGAGACCGCAGAGCAAAAAGGCAAAGAAGGTAAAGTGCCAGGAAGCGATAAAACTTATAAAACTGAAGACAAGCGAGTGCCTAAATTCAAACCCGGCAAAATCCTTAAACAAAAAGTTGAAGAAGGCAAATAAATCTGATCCACTCAGCAAGGGGCTTACCAATAGGTTGTGAGTTTCTTGCTTTCTTATGTCCTTGTAGCTCAGCTGGATAGAGCGTATGATTCCTAATCGTAAGGTCGTGGGTTCGAATCCCGCCAAGGACACCACTCGCATTATTTTTACTATCATAGGAATTTAAAACAATCGTTGTTGGTGTTTTTGATGAAAGGTTGGTGGTTAAAAGAAATTAAAAACTCTTTTTGAATCGTTTTAAAAATTTAACCTTATTCTTAAAAAGCGCTCAAAAAATTTCATTTTATTTCTCATCTTATTTAAAAAATTTTCAAAGCATTTTTTACAATTAAAAAGATCTTGAAAAAAAATAAGCCATAACCTCTTAAAAAAGCGCTCTTTAGGGGGTTTTTAATCTAGGGTTGTAGGGGGAATTTTTCAAAATACCCCCTACACCCTTAAAGAAATGAATTTAAAAATCAAACTTAAAAAATGAGTTTTATCATAAAATAAAATCTTAAAACGATAAAATCAAGCCATTAAAATCCCTTTTTTAAAAAAAATAAATCATAATCCCCTAGACTTTACATTAAAACCCACTAGCCTTATAAGCTTAATAAGAATATCCGCATGACAAATCCATTCAAAAATGATATAATAGACTTGATGAACTCATTTTAAGGAAAATGCCCATGCGTTTGCACACTGCCTTTTTTGGTATTAATTCATTGCTTGTTGCCGCTCTTTTGATAAGTGGTTGCAGTCTCTTTAAAAAGCGTAACACTAATGCGCAGCTAATCCCCCCTTCAGCTAATGGCTTGCAAGCCCCCATTTATCCCCCGACCAATTTCACCCCCAGAAAGAGCATTCAGCCTCTCCCAAGCCCTCGCCTTGAGAATAACGATCAGCCCATCATTAGCTCTAATCCCACTAACGCTATCCCTAACACCCCCATTCTCACGCCTAATAATGTCATTGAATTGAACGCGGTGGGCATGGGTGTGGCTCCAGAATCCACCATTTCGCCCTCTCAAGCCCTAGCTTTGGCCAAACGAGCGGCTATTGTTGATGGCTACCGCCAATTGGGTGAAAAAATGTATGGTATCAGAGTGAACGCTCAAGACACCGTCAAAGACATGGTTTTACAAAATTCCGTGATTAAAACCAGAGTGAATGCTCTCATTCGTAACGCTGAAATCACTGAAACCATCTATAAAGACGGCTTGTGTCAAGTCAGCATGGAGCTTAAATTAGACGGCAGGATTTGGTATCGTATTTTGAGCGGAGCGAGAGGATAAATTCTCTTACTCTCAACCATGCGGTATTTTAGAAGCGTTTTTTCATTATTTTTCATGACGCTTTTTTTTATCTCTTGCTCCAAGCACCCCTTTCATAAACAAACCCCTAAGACTAGGGAGCAGATCAGACAAGAAGAAGCCCGTAAAAAAAGAGAAGAGACTTTGAATGCCTTGCGCCAATTCAGGCTCATTTATATTAACACGCCGGTTTTTCGCTTTTATGATTACGGCACGATCAAAACCGATAAAGACCATAATATTGAAATAACCCTTTATAAACTCAGCCAAAGAGTGGGCGATATTTATATGACTAAACGAAACATTTGTTTTAGCCAAAAATGTTCGGCTAAATGGATTGTTGCAAGGGATTTGTTTGGTAAGGTGAGCTATGGGGATTTGTTTGATGACATCGTTTTAGGGAGGGATATTTTTAAAGGTTTAGGCAAGCGCCACCTAACCCCTGAATATGTGATCCAAAGGTTTCAAAAAAGCGGGGAAATTATCCTTTATGAAAGAAAAAATGGCCTAATTTCTTTCCAGAATTTGACTCAAAAAATTGCTATTAGGATTGAACCCTATGAGCCTTCTTTGCAAGATTTAGAAGATAATGAAAACGCTGACAGCGAGCTCCAATGAAAAACTTTTCCCCACTCTATTTTTTAAAAAAGTTTAAAAAACGCCATTTAATCGCTTGGAGCTTGCCCTTGCTTTCTTATGCCAATGGCTTTAAAATCCAAGAGCAAAGTTTGAACGGCACGGCTTTAGGCTCGGCGTATGTCGCTGGGGCTAGGGGCGCTGACGCTTCCTTTTATAACCCGGCGAATATGGGCTTTACTAACGATTGGGGTGAAAACAGAAGCGAATTTGAAATGACCACCACCGTGATTAACATTCCGGCCTTTAGCTTTAAAGTCCCTACGACTAATCAAGGCTTGTATTCAGTTACGAGCTTAGAAATTGATAAAAGCCAACAAAATATTTTAGGCATCATCAACACTATAGGGCTTGGCAATATCCTTAAAGCGCTTGGCAATACGGCCGCTACCAATGGCTTGCAACAAGCTTTCAATCGTATTCAAGGGCTTATGAATCTAACCAATCAAAAAGTCGTAACCCTCGCTTCATCGCCTGACACTCAAATCGTGAATGGCTGGACGGGCACGACTAATTTTGTTTTACCCAAATTCTTTTATAAGACGCGCACGCATAACGGCTTCACTTTTGGGGGGAGTTTTAGCGCTCCTAGCGGGTTGGGCATGAAATGGAATGGTAAGGGGGGGGAATTTTTGCATGATGTTTTCATCATGATGGTAGAGCTTGCCCCTAGCATGAGCTATACTGTTAATAAGCGCTTTTCCGTGGGAGTGGGCTTAAGGGGGCTTTATGCGACCGGGAGCTTTAATAACACCGTTTATGTGCCTTTAGAGGGCGCTTCGGTTTTGAGCGCGGAGCAAATTTTAAATTTACCCAACAATGTTTTTGCCGATCAAGTGCCAAGCAACATGATGGCTTTATTAGGCAATATTGGCTACCAACCCGCACTTAATTGCCAAAAAGCCGGTGGGGATATGAGCGATCAAAGCTGTCAAGAGTTTTATAACGGCTTGAAAAAAATCATGGGCTATAGCGGTTTAGTGAAAGCGAGCGCGAATCTTTATGGCACAACTCAAGTCGTGCAAAAATCTAACGGGCAAGGCGTATCGGGGGGCTATAGAGTGGGTTCGAGTTTGCGTATCTTTGATCATGGCATGTTTTCTGTGGTGTATAATTCTTCAGTTACATTCAACATGAAAGGCGATCTAGTGGCTATCACAGAGCTTGGCCCTTCTTTAGGGAGCGTTTTGACTAAAGGCAGCTTGAATATCAATGTTTCACTCCCCCAAACCCTAAGCCTAGCCTACGCCCACCAATTTTTTAAAGACCATTTAAGAATAGAGGGGGTGTTTGAGCGCACCTTTTGGAGTCAAGGGAATAAATTTTTAGTAACCCCTGATTTTGCGAACGCCACTTACAAGGGCTTGAGCGGAACGGTGGCTTCACTAGACTCTGAGACGCTTAAAAAAATGGTAGGCTTAGCGAATTTTAAAAGCGTGATGAACATGGGAGCTGGCTGGAGGGACACCAACACCTTTAGATTAGGGGTAACTTACATGGGCAAAAGCTTGCGTTTAATGGGCGCTATTGATTATGATCAAGCTCCAAGCCCCCAAGATGCGATAGGCATTCCGGATTCTAATGGCTATACCGTGGCTTTTGGGACTAAATACAATTTTAGGGGCTTTGATTTGGGCGTAGCGGGGAGTTTCACTTTTAAAAGCAACCGCTCTAGTTTGTATCAATCCCCAAACATTGGGCAATTGAGAATCTTTAGCGCCTCTTTAGGCTATCGCTGGTAAAACATGCTAGACAATCAAACGATTTTAATCACCGGTGGCACTGGGAGTTTTGGCAAACGCTTTGCGCGTAAAGTCTTAGACACCACCAACGCTAAAAAAATCATTGTTTATAGCCGAGATGAATTAAAGCAAAGCGAAATGGCAATGGAATTTAATGATCCTAGGATGCGTTTTTTTATCGGCGATGTGAGGGATTTAGAGCGCTTGAATTACGCTTTAGAGGGTGTGGATATTTGCATCCATGCCGCCGCGCTCAAGCATGTGCCCATCGCTGAATACAACCCCCTAGAATGCATTAAAACCAATATCATGGGCGCGAGCAATGTGATTAACGCATGCCTAAAAAATGAAGTGAGCCAGGTCATCGCCCTAAGCACCGATAAAGCCGCTAACCCTATTAACCTCTACGGCGCAACGAAATTGTGCAGCGACAAGCTCTTTGTGAGCGCGAATAACTTCAAAGGCTCTTCTCAAACGCAATTTGGCGTGGTGCGTTATGGTAATGTGGTGGGGAGTCGTGGGAGCGTGGTGCCGTTTTTTAAAAAACTAATCCAAAACAAAGCGAGTGAAATCCCCATTACAGATATTCGCATGACACGATTTTGGATCACCTTAGATGAGGGGGTTTCTTTTGTGCTTAAAAGCTTGAAAAGAATGCATGGGGGTGAAATTTTTGTGCCTAAAATCCCCAGCATGAAAATGACTGATCTCGCTAAAGCCCTAGCCCCCAATACCCCTATTAAAATCATCGGCATTCGACCGGGCGAAAAACTCCATGAAGTGATGATCCCTAAAGATGAAAGCCATTTAGCCCTAGAATTTGAAGACTTTTTCATCATTCAGCCCACTATAAGCTTCCAAACGCCTAAAGATTACACGCTCACCAAACTCCACGAAAAAGGCCACAAAGTCGCCCCTGATTTTGAATACAGCAGCCATAATAACAGCAAATGGCTAGAGCCTGATGATTTATTGAAATTGCTATGAATTTTTTAGAAGATTTGTTTTACCCCTTAAGATTATTAGAAAACAAGCGCGTTTTATTGCTCGTGAGCGGCTCTATTGCGGCGTATAAATCCCTAGAATTAGTGCGTTTGTTGTTTAAAAGCGGGGCTAGTGTTCAAGTGGTGATGAGTGAGGGTGCAAAAAAATTTGTTACGCCCTTAAGCTTTGAAGCCTTGAGCCATCACAAAGTCTTGCATGATCATAATGAAAAATGGTATTACAACCACCAAAACGCATTGCACCATAACCACATCGCATGCGCTGCTAATGCTGATTTACTCATCTTTGCCCCTTTAAGCGCTAACAGCCTGTCTAAAATCGCTCACGCTTTAGCGGATAATATCATAAGCGCGACTTTTTTAGCTTGCGCTTCCCCTAAAATCCTAGCCCCTAGCATGAACACCAACATGCTCAATTCCCCTATCATTCAAAGCCATTTAAAACGCTTGAAAGATTCCAACCATATTATTTTAGACACGCAAAACGGCCTTTTAGCATGCGATACTAAAGGCGATGGGGCGATGGCTGAGCCTTTAGAAATCCTTTTTAAAGCCACGCAAACGCTCTTAAAAGACGCTTATTTTGAAAACAGAGAAGTCATCATCATGGGCGGCGCGAGCGTGGAAAAGATTGACAGCGTTCGAACGATCAGCAACCTTTCTAGCGGGATCCAAGCGAGCGCTTTAGCTCTGGCGTTGTATTTTAAGGGAGCGAAAGTAACCTTGATCGCATCAAACTTCCCTACCCCCTTGCCTAAAGAAATCGCAAGCGTTCCAGTCAGCGATACTAAATCTTATGAAAACGCCCTAAATAACGCCGCTAACAACATGCAAAAACATGCCTTAAAACCCCTACTCTTTAATTTAGCCGCCATTAGCGATTATGTGCCTAAAACTTCTTTTAACCATAAGCTTAAAAAAAGCGAATTGGGCGAAACCCTAAACATTGAATGCGTTCAAAATAAGGATTTACTGGCTTCTATCAATCCCAATCAATTCGTTAAAATCGGTTTTAAAGCTGAAGACGATCAACAAAACGCCATCAAAAACGCTCAAAATCTTTTAAAACCTTCTCAAGATAACGGCAAGGATTGCTCCATGGTTGCTTTGAATCTCATTAAAGATTCACGCCCTTTTGGCTCATTAGAGAATGAATTGTGGCTTTTTAGCCATCACAAAACCCAAAAAATCCCTTCTATGAACAAATTAGAAGCGAGCTTTAAAATCCTTGATTTTATCAAAGACAACGCCCTTTAATGCTAGAAGCCCTAAACGCCATAAACCAGCTTAACGCTCTTCATTCCAAAAACGCCGTGCACCATTTTAACGCTACCTTACCCATTCTTTTGAAGGTTTTAGAAAAACAAGATAAAGATCTTTTTCTTTTGCAAGTGGGTAATAGGATTATCCCCACCAAAAGCGAACAGGAATTGAAAATCAATCAGCCTTATTTTGCGACCATGCAAAGAAACCAGCTGGGCGATATTGTGCTTAAAAATTTAGTGCCTGCCCCAAAAATTTTAGACGCATTGGACGATTTGAGCGCTCTTGAAATGAAAAAAATCAAAGAAATATTGAGCGCTAAAGACAATACCCCTTTAAAAGAATATAAAGAACTTTTGAGCGAAAAATTAATCCATGCTAAAAATCCGCAAGAGTTTTTGAATACGGCCAACATGCTTTTAAGCTTGCAATCGCAGGTGTTAAGCTTTGTGATTGAAAACGAACGCAAAAAAGCTTTTTTGCAAGTGAAAGCCAAAAAACAAAGCGTTGATTTTTACGCTCTGTATCCTAACTTGGGCGAAATTGGCGGCGTTATTTATTTAAAGGAAAAAGAAAAACAGCTTTTTTTAAAAACCTCCCTCCAAAGGACTAAAGAAATTTTAAAAGAGGCTCAAAACACCCTTTTGGGCTTTTCTTCTGTGGAAATTGCATGCGAAAAAACCCCCATGCTTTTTGCTTTTGAAGAGCGTTTGTTGGACACGATAGGGTAGAAAACTAAAACTTGATTTTTTTAAAAAACGCTTTTTGTGGGATTTTAGAATCCCTCACGCATCGTTTAAAAGTTTTCCAACCGCTAAGGCTTTATCTTTGGCTTGCGTGATCGCGCTAATGACTGCGATACCCCCATATTCGCGCAATTTTGAAGCGTTATGCGTCGTGATGCCCCCAATCGCTATGAGAGGTTTTTTTATCCCTCTATCTTTTATTTTTTTTAAAAGCTCCACGCCTACAACTTGTTTGTCTTTTTTAGATTGTGTGGGAAAAATAGGGCCTACCCCAAAATAGGCTACGCCGTCTAAATGGCGCGCTTTTAGGGCTTGCTCTAAAGTATTGACGCTCAAACCTATAAAAAGGCACTTTTTGCATAAAGTCATTACCTCTTCTATGGCCATGTCTTCTTGCCCCACATGCACGCCATCAGCCTTTAATTCTAGCGCGAGTTGCACCTCATCATTGACAATAAAAGGCGCGCCGTATTTTTGGCATAGTTTTTGACACTTTAGGGCTAATTGTTTGATTTCAATAGGATCTTGTAGGGATAAATCGCCTTTTTGGCGGAATTGAAACGCTGTGATTTTAGATTGTAAAGCCAATTCTAAAGCGTCTAAAAGCGCGTTTATCCTATCGTTTTTGCCGCCCTTTATGTGGTAGAAGTCTTGCGAACCAGCCACAAACATGAGTTTCAAACAATTCGCATCAAACAAGCTCTTTAATACTCCATAAATTCAAAGGCCCATGCCCATGCCCAATGTTTAAAGGGTTTTGAATGATGATAGTTAAAAGCTCTTTAGCCTTTGAAATAGCGTTTTTCAAATCCAACCCTTGAGCGAGTAAGCCCACTATCAAGCTAGACAGAACACAACCCGTGCCATGCGTGTTTTTCGTGTTGAATCGCTTGGCGTTTAGGATAAATTCAGCGTCTTCTAAAAACACCCAATCGTTGCTAAATTCCCCTTGAAAATGCTCTGTATGCCCCCCTTTAATCACAGCGTTTTTAACGCCTAAATCCCTTAAAATGCCCATCGCTTTTGAAGCGCTTTTATTATCTCGCACTTGAACGCCTGTGAGCGCATAAACTTCAGGGAGGTTAGGGGTTAGTAAATGGGTTTTAGGTAAAAGGCGTTTTTTTAAGCTTAAAATCGCCTCTTCTTCTAAAAGCAAAGCCCCATTCTTTGCAACCATCACCGGATCTAAAACGCACAACCCAAAATCGCATGTTTTTAAAGTGTCCGCCACGCATTCAATGATTTGAGCGTTGCATAACGCTCCCATTTTGAACGCTTTGATAGAAAAATCATCTCTAATGGCTAAGATTTGTGCCCTCACGCTTTCAACGCTCAACGGATAAACCCCATGCACGCCCTGTGTGTTTTGCGCGGTGATGCAAGTGATCACGCTTGTCCCAAACACGCCCAAAGTTTGGAACGCTTTCAAATCGGCTTGTATCCCAGCACCCCCACCGCTATCGCTGCCGGCAATGCTTAAAACTTGCGGGTAAATTTTCACAACTCTTCCTTAATAAGGCTATTTTCTAGCTTTATGGGCAAGCTTAGAGCGTCTAAAAAATAAAACAAGAACGAACCATTAGAGCCGTTATTTTCCGACACTTTTTTTTGCGCATTAAAAGCGGCTTGTTTATAGAGCGCGCAAAGTTGCACCATAGAATCTAGGGGGTCTTTTTTCAAACTTAAAAAGCTCGCGCACGCTGCTGTGTGCAAACACCCAGCCCCAGTAATGAGCGCTAAATACTCGCTCCCCCCAGTAATGCTAAAAACTTTTTTCCCATCGCTCACATAATCTGTTTTACCCGTCATTACCGCTATCACAAAATACTTTTGAGCCGCTAGTTTGACTATTTCTATAGGCGTGGTGGCATAATGAGAGTCTAGCCCCTTACTTCCGCAAGAAATCCCCACTAAAGAGCCTAATTCTGCAGCATTACCCCTAAGAACGCTAATCCCTTCGCTTTCTAAAAGCTCTAAACTTGTGCCATGGCGTAAAGCGCTCGCTGAACACCCCACAGGATCTAACACAATGGGTTTATTCAAAGCCTTGTAATGTTTGATAGCCTCTTTAGCGCATAAAATGGTGCGTTCATTGAGAGTGCCAATATTGATAGCGAGCGCGTCAGAAATTTTTGCTAAATCTTGCATTTCAGCAATGGCATCACTCATTAAAGGCGATGCCCCTAAGGCTAATAAACCATTAGCCACGAATTGCGCCACCACATAATTGGTGATATTATGCACTAAGGGGCGTTTTTGGCGTAATTCTTTTAACATTATGAGCCTCCTTAAACTTTCTTTTATTTTACAAAGATGCGCTTTAAAATATTTTCTAATTTCAAAATTTGGCGTTTTTAGCATACCATTCAAAGGTTTCATTATAGCAAAGAATATTATTTTTTTATTCCCTGTATTTTCCATGCGTTTGTGTGGAAAATAAGCTATAATCGCCTTTTTAAAGGTCATTTTTAGGGGTTTGAATGGTATTTGACATAAGCGTAAGAGAAAAGAAAGCGGCTAAAGCGCTTGGCGGGATGAAAAAGCCTTTTTCTTCAATCAGACCTTCTTTTGCGCTCTCGGCTTCTTCATCGCTTAATTTGGCGTAATCAAAACTCGGATCGCGCTTTCGCTCTTCTTTGTTGATGTAATGAGCCATGTTTTCTGAAATGTAGCGGTAAAAAAGAATGCCTAAAACATATTGCTTAAAATCCCAGCCATCCACTGAGCCTCTCAATTCATTAGCCACTTTCCAAATGGTGTTGTGCAATTCGTTGCGTTCTAGTGAAGAAGATTTATCTGCTTGAGTGTTTTTGTTTTCCATGATAATAAGCCTCTTTTTTGTGTTGATTGGCGTTTTTTAAAAATTTAAAGGTTTTATTTTAATCAAATACCGATAACTAAAGCCTTAAATAATGCTAACCCATTCTTTAGAATAACCCGATATTTATTGTAAAATTCTTTCATTATAAAGTATTGAGATTTAACAGAATGATAAGGATAGTTTTTGAATTTACTTTCATTATTTGCTGGAGCCGGAGGGCTAGATTTAGGCTTTGAGAAAGCAGGGTTTAAAATAGTAGTTGCAAATGAATATGATAAAAATATTACACCTACTTACAGACTAAATCATAAAAATACACGACTACTAGAAAAAGACATTAAAAATTTACAAACCAGTGAAATTAACTTTTCTGTTGATGGGATTATTGGCGGTCCGCCATGCCAAAGTTGGTCAGAGGCTGGGAATTTAAAAGGTATTGATGATGCTAGAGGGCAGTTATTTTATGAATATTTGCGCCTTTTAAGAGAGCTTAAGCCTAAATTTTTTTTAGCTGAAAATGTAAGGGGCATGCTCGCTCAACGCCACGAAACGAGTGTGAAAAATATCCTTAATGCTTTTAAAGAGTGTGGTTATGAAGTCAATACGCATTTAGTGAATGCCAAAGATTATGGAGTAGCGCAAGAAAGGCTTAGGGTTTTTTATATTGGTTTTAGGAAAGATTTAAAAATCAATTACATTTTTCCTAAAGGTTCAACGCATTTAAAAAAACTCACTTTAAAAGATGTTATTTGGGATCTAAAAGATAGCGTGGTGTGCGCTTTAGCAAAAAACAAACGAAACCCTAATGCCATTAACAATCATGAATATTTTATTGGTTCTTATTCGCCGATCTTTATGAGCAGAAATCGTGTAAAAAATTGGGACGAACAAGCCTTTACTATACAAGCATCAGGAAGGCAATGCCAACTACACCCACAAGCCCCTAAAATGGCTAAATTTGGCAAAAATGATTGCAGATTTATAGAAAATTACCAACATTTATACCGCCGCTTGAGCGTGCGAGAGTGTGCAAGGATTCAAGGTTTTGATGATGATTTTTATTTCGTTTATGAAAACCTCAACGACGCTTATAAAATGATAGGTAATGCTGTGCCTGTGAGTTTAGCTAAAGAAATTGCTGTAAGTATTTATAAGGCGTTATATTGAGCGATAAGAGCAATAATCAAGGTAGGGCGTATGAATACGCATGGTGTTTAGCTTTGGAGCAAAAATTGAGCGTTTTTAAAAAGGTTATAGTGGATAAACAAAATGGTTTTAATGCATGCTATAGAGCTTATGAAAGTTTAGAAAAATCTCTACAAGATCGTTATTTAGAAAGCGCTAAACAAGGCGTATTGCTTTTATTGGATTGTGAGCCATTATTAAACGAAGTCATAGAGAGTTCGCAAAATGAAATCACCCTATCATTGCAAAAAGACAAACTTGGTGAAATAGGTGATATCCGGGATATTTTAATTTATTTTGATAGATTTTGCATAGGATTAAGCATTAAACATAACCATGATGCGGTAAAACATTCTAGACTTTCTAAAGACTTGGATTTTGGAAAAAAATGGCTGGGTGTTGGAGTGTCTCAAAATTATAAAGACACTATAAAACCACTATTTGAAAGACTAGAAAACGCTAAAAAAGAAGGCATGTTATGGAGGGATTTCCCTAATAAAGAACAAGAAATTTATGCCCCATTATTACAAGCTTTTAAAAAAGAGGTTTTAAGAATTGATGAAAATAAGAAAAATAAAGTCCCACAAAAAATGGTGGAGTATTTGCTAGGCAAATATGATTTTTACAAAGCGATTTTGTTAGAAAGAGAACAAAAAACTAAATTAGAGGCATACCATTTTAATAATACTCTTAATCGTAGCGTGAAAAATAAGCCTAAAAGAATTATCCCTTTAAGCAAATTGCCTACTAGAATGATTTATTTTGATTTCAAACCCAAAAGTTTCAATACTTTAGAATTGGTTTTAGATGAAGGGTGGTCATTTTCATTACGAATCCATAATGCAAGCTCTAGGGTAGAACCAAGCTTGAAATTTGATATAAAATTGCTTTCAAAACCTGAGAGTGTTGCAGTTTTTATAGTAGGGTTTTAGGCAAACAAAAAAGTTCTATTCTCATCAAATACTGATAATTAAAACTTTATTGTTATTTTTTTAAATAATGGGATTGTGGTTATTTTATAGTTTTGTCATAAAACTTATTTTTTAATCAAATAAGCTATAATCCCCTTTTTAAAGGTCATTTTTAAAAGGGGTTTGAATGGTATTTGACAGAACGATAAGCGTAAGAGAAAAGAAAGCGGCTAAAACGCTTGGGATTGTGGGGGTGGTCTTTTTTATATTGTTTGGCATCGTAATAAGCGGGGTGGCTTTTCAAAAAGAGTGGGTGCAACAATTGGATTTATTTTTTATAGACTTGATCCGCAACCCTGCCCCCATTCAAGGGAGCGCGTGGCTTTCTTTCGTGTTTTTAAGCACATGGTTTGCGCAAAGCAAGCTCACCACTTCTATCGCTTTACTCATTAGCCTGTGGTTTGGGTTTCAAAAACGCATCGCTTTGGCGTTGTGGTTTTTTCCTAGCATCTTATTAGGTGAAATCACCTTAAAACTCCTTAAGCATTTGGTGGCGCGCCCACGGCCTGTAACTAATGGCGAACTGGCTTTTGCGCATAACTTTAGTTTCCCTAGCGGGCATGCTTTAGCTTCAGCGCTTTTTTACGGCTCTTTGGCGTTGTTGTTATGCTATTCTAACGCCAACGCTCGCATTAAAACTATTGGCGCTATAATTTTATTTTTTTGGATTTTTTTAATGGCGTATGATAGGGTTTATTTAGGGGTGCATTACCCTAGCGATGTTTTAGGAGGGTTTTTATTAGGGATTGCTTGGTCATGCTGTTCTTTAGCACTTTATTTGGGGTTTTTGAAACGCCCTTATTAAATCGCTTAAAGCGTTTTATTAAAGAAAGTTATGCGTTAGGGTATAACTCCTCTTTCTTTTTGATCTCATCAAATTCATCTTTATAGCGGTGTTGGTGGTTTGGGTCATAATCCACAACGCTCTTTAAAAAACCGCTGAATTCTTCATTTTTTTCGCTAAGCTCTAAAGCCACGGTGTAATCAATTTTTTCTTTGTATTTAGCGTTCAATAAAATAGCGCTTTTGTCCTCATTCGTTCTCAAATCAATCACGCCAATCCCAAAACTCGCATGCAAACGCTTCAACAAATCCATGAGTTTGGGATTATGCGTATCAATATGATGGCCCACTAAATACCCCTCATTAGCCCACGAGCTGTTAGAAATCGCTTGAAAATAACACTCCCTGCAATTATTCACGCTGATTTCTTTTTTCAATTCAAAGCTCACCAGTTTAACGGGTAAAGTGTCAAATTTCTTAGAAAAAGCGATTAAATTTTCATTAGACAATTCAGCGTGCAAAAACCTAACCCCCACCATGTCCGGATAAAGCCACCTGTCCATGCCTTTTGGCGATTTTGAGCTCCCTTCATGAAAAATGGTTTTCGTGTAGCATTTCAAATTTTCATTGTAGCAAGCCATGTAAGTTAAAAAGGGGTGCAAATCTCTTTCATGCACGATTTTAACGCCTGGAACGCTTGATTTTTGAGCGTTTAAAACCGGCTCTTTAGCCGCATCTTTTAAAGCGATTAAAACTGGTTTTTCTTGCGTTTTCAAAAAAGGCAGCTCTTCGCCCTTGTTTAAGGCTGTATAAATAGCAGCGCTAACACTCTGATCGGGAGTGTTACCCCCATAATCAAACATGTTTTCAATCTCGCCTTTTTCAAAAAGCTCTTGGGTTTTATCATAAACTTCAGTAACCTTAATAGGCTCTTTGATAATCTCTAAAACGCTTTGAATGATTCCAATATCTTGTGGTTTCATTTTTTGCTCGCTAAATACTCTTCATAACTGCCTTTAAAATCAATGATTGAAGCGCCTTTAGGGCTTGGGACTAATTCAATGATTCTATTAGCATACGCATCAATAAGCTCTCTGTCATGGCTTATGCAAATCAGCGCCCCATCAAATTTAAAGAGTGCTTCACCTAAAGCGATAATGGCTTCTAAATCTAGGTGGTTGGTTGGCTCATCTAAGACTAAGAAATTCCCCCCTTCTAGCATGAGCTTGGATAAAACCATTCGGTGTTTTTCGCCCCCGCTTAAAGCGTTCACGCATTTTTCTTGCTCTTCGCCATTAAAAAGCATCCTCCCTAAAGCGTTTCTCACCTCTGCGCTTTCAATCTTTTTATTGAAATTGAAAAGCCATTGATACAAGGTCTCTTCCCCGCTGATTTCTTCGCTCACATTTTGAGGGAAATAGCCTTTTGAAACGGTCGCTCCCCATTTCACCACGCCCGTATCCGGCTTTAACTCTTCTACTAAAATCTTACAAAGCGTGGATTTACCCACGCCATTTGGCCCTATGAGGGCGATCTTGTCTTTAGGCATCACTTTCAAGCTCACTTGATTTAAAACGATTTGCCCGTCATAACTTTTAGAGATGTTTTCGCATTCTAAAGCTTCATTACCAATGGTTCTTTTGGGTTTAAAAATAATGCTAGGATCCCTCCTGCTAGATACCGCTAAGCTTTGAATGTCTAATTTATCCAGTTGTTTTTGGCGGCTGGTGGCTTGCTTGGCTTTAGAAGCGTTAGCGCTGAAACGAGCGATGAATTTTTCTAGCTCTTCTTTTTCTTTGAGTTTTTTATTGCGTTCGGCCTCTTGCTGTTTGATCATCAAAGTAGAAGCGATATACCAATCGTCATAATTCCCGCTAAATTCGCGCACGCTGTGAAAATCCAAATCTAAAATATGCGTGCATACCGCATTTAAAAAATGCCTGTCATGGCTGATGACTACCATCGTGCCTTCATGGCGTTTGAGGTTGTTTTCTAGCCATTCAATGGCGTTTAAATCCAGGTTGTTGGTCGGCTCATCTAAAAGCAAAATATCCGGTTTAGGGAATAAGACTTGAGCGAGAAGGATTTTAAATTTATCGCTGCTTGGCAAGGTTTTCATCAAATCATTGTGCCTAGAGCTAGGAATGCCTAAATCTTCTAGGATTTTTTCAATCACCACTTCGCATTCATACATGGGATCTTCTTCCACGCAAATGGTTTCTAACTCCCCTAGCCTGGCATTCACTTTATCATCGCTCAAATCGCCTTCAGTGTATAAGCGCTCTTTTTCTTTGATAGCGTCATACAAACGCTTATTGCCTATCAAAACCGCATCTTTAAGGCTCAAATCTTCAAAAGCGTATTGATCCTGCCCTAAAACCCCCATTCTCATCCCGCTTGTGATGATGACTTCCCCACTGCTACAATCAATGCTCTTGCTTAAAATCTTTAAAAAAGTGGATTTTCCTGCACCATTAGCCCCAATCAGCCCGTAGCGTTTGTTTTTATCTAGCTTGATATTCACATTCTCAAACAATTTTTTAGTCGCATAGCGTTGCGTTAAGTTGATGGTTTGTAGCATCTTATGATTTCCTTATTTTTGTGATTAGAGAAAGTTTATTGTAGCGTTTTCTTTACAATATTGTATCCCTTGCTTATTATGGTTATCTGTAAGATCTTTGATGCCCAAATCTTGTCCGAGTTTATTTAATTTTCTCTCTTGATTTTTTATTCAAATTAAGATAAATTACAAAAGGTGCTTAAAAATAATGCTTAAAATCAAATAATGTTCGTGTTTTGCTCTATACGAACATCAAAAGGATCGTGTCATTGAAAATATTTGATTACGAAAACATCCAGCTCATCCCTAATAAATGTATCGTGAATAGCCGTTCAGAGTGTGATACGACCGTTACCTTAGGCAAGCACGCATTTAAAATGCCCGTAGTTCCAGCAAACATGCAAACAATCATCAACGACTCGATCGCAGAATTCCTAGCAGAAAATGGCTATTTCTACATCATGCACCGTTTTGATGGAGCGGCAAGAATCCCGTTTGTCAAAAAAATGAAGGGACGCCAATGGATCAGCTCCATCAGTGTTGGGGTGAAAAAGGAAGAATATCTTTTCATAGAAGAGTTGGCCAAACAAAAATTAGCGTCAGACTATATCACGATCGATATTGCGCATGGCCATTCAAATTCTGTCATTGAAATGATCCAACACATCAAAACGCATTTTCCAGAAACTTTTGTGATTGCCGGGAATGTTGGCACACCAGAAGCAGTCCGTGAATTAG
The DNA here is from genome assembly GCF_000277405.1 of Helicobacter pylori Shi112. Lineage (NCBI taxonomy): Bacteria > Pseudomonadati > Campylobacterota > Epsilonproteobacteria > Campylobacterales > Helicobacteraceae > Helicobacter > Helicobacter pylori. Next base: position 550,590 of record NC_017741.1, on the reverse strand, counting down.
AGAACGCCGGTGCTGACGCTACAAAAGTTGGCATTGGACCTGGGAAAGCGTGCATCACCAAAATCAAAACAGGTTTTGGTACGGGTGGTTGGCAACTGGCAGCTCTTATATGGTGCGCTAAAGCAGCAAGAAAACCGATTATTGCAGATGGTGGTATTCGCACGCATGGCGATATTGCAAAATCAATACGCTTTGGCGCGACAATGGTAATGATTGGCTCGCTTTTTGCAGGGCATGAAGAATCATCTGGAGAAACAAAAATAGAAAATGGTATCGCATATAAAGAATATTTCGGTTCAGCTTCAGAGTTCCAAAAAGGTGAAAAGAAAAATATTGAAGGTAAGAAAATTTGGATCCAACATAAAGGATCATTAAAAGATACGCTGATTGAAATGCATCAAGATCTACAATCTTCAATCTCCTATGCAGGTGGGAGAGACCTTGAAGCGATTCGAAAAGTTGATTATGTCATTGTGAAAAATTCAATTTTCAATGGAGACGCAATCTAAAAAAGATTGATGAAACGAAAGCAAAAGACAAAAAAATGGTCTTCAACTTGTTTTGTGGGATCATTTTCTTGTTAAATTCAAGCGCATAGCCTTTGAATTTAATTTTTATTAGCGAAATGCCTTTCAATGCAATCGCATAAAATGTGGATCATAAGAATGTGCATTTCTTGGATTCGTGGGGTATCATCGCTAGGGACAATCAAAGCCATGTCGCTTAAAGGCTTCATTTTCCCCCCATCACGCCCCGCTAAACTAAGCGTTTTTACCCCTAAATCTTTGGCTTTTTCATAAGCTTTTAGGACATTTTTGGAATTACCGCTTGTAGAAATCCCTATCAAAACATCGTTTTTTACCCCCAACGCTTCTACTTGTCTGGCAAACACTTCTTCATAACCATAATCGTTCGCAATGGCGGTAAGGGCTGAGGTATCCGTGCTTAAGCTTAAGGCGCTCAAACCTTTCCTTTCCAATTTATAGCGCCCGGTCAATTCAGCGGCAAAATGCTGCGCATCGCTAGCGCTCCCCCCGTTACCGCAAATAAGGATTTTCCCTTGGTTTTCTAAAGTTTCTATCAAAAGATGAACGCTTTCTTTTAACGCTTCTTGCAAACTCTCTAAACTTTTTTCTAACGCTTCCTTATGGGCTAAAAATTCTTTTTTAATCAAACCATCAATCATTGCATGTCCTTTTAATTTTTTCTATGATAGCGCTTGTGGAATAACCTTCTTCAAATTCCATCAAGCGGGTTTCTTTAGCAAACTCGCTCCCTATGACTTCTTTATTGAGATAGTCCGCTCCCTTGACTAAAATATCAGGCTTTAGGGCTTGAATCAATTTGATTGGCGTGTCTTCTTCAAACACCACGACATAATCCACGCAAGACAAACTCGCTAAAAGAAACGCTCTGTCTTTTTCGCTCACTATGGGGCGTTTATCCCCCTTAAGTCTTTTAACGGAAGCGTCGCTATTTAACCCTACAATGAGAATATCCCCTAAAGCTTTAGCCTTTTGCAAATAACTCGCATGCCCTTTATGGAGGATGTCAAAACAGCCATTGGTGAAAACGATTTTTTGCTGATGGCGTTCTAAAGTTTCTAACAGCTTTTCTAAAGGGAGGATTTTAGGGTGCGTTTGGTTTAAAATCAAAGCGATTTCTTCTAAACTCGCTAACGCGCTCCCCATTTTACCCACCACCACAGCCGCAGCCGCATTGGCAAACTCGCAAGCTTCTTTTAGGCTCATCGATTCTAATAAAGAGAGCGTTAAAGACGCTATCACCGTATCGCCTGCCCCGGTTACATCATAAACCTCTTTAGCGATAGTGGGGCAATTGACTAACTCGCCTTTTTCTAAAAAAGCGATGCCTTGTTCGCTCAAAGTTACTAAAGGCATGGCGATATGATAAGTTTCTTTTAAGATTCGGAGCGCTTTTGATAAATTCGCATGGCTGTCTAACTTCAAATGGAGCGCTTGTTCTAATTCAATGCGATTAGGCGTGATCAAACTCGCATGAGCGTATTTGCTATAATCCTTCCCTTTAGGGTCGCATAAAATGAGCTTGTGGTGTTTGTTGGCTAGAGCGATCATTTTTTGAGTGAGTTCAAAATCCAACACGCCCTTATTGTAATCTGAAAGGATAACGCCATCTATTTCTTGGATTTTTTCTGTGAAAAAATCTAAAAGTTTTTTTCTTAAATCAGCGTTTAAGGGGTCTTTGATTTCCTTATCCACGCGCGCGATTTGCTGGTTTTGCGCGATGATGCGCGTTTTGAGCGTGGTGCAACGGGTTTTATCCGTTAAAATGCCTGAAGTGTCAATATTCCTGGCTTTGAGAGCGTTAATAAAATGCTCGCCCTCTAAATCATCGCCTACAACCCCACATAAAAAAACTTTAGCTTTTAAAGAGGTGAGGTTGTTCGCCACATTAGCCGCTCCGCCTAAATTCTTGCTCTCCCTTTGGACTTCTAAAACAGGCACAGGGGCTTCAGGCGAAAGGCGTTCGCTCCTCCCCCACAGGTAATAATCAGCGATTAGATCCCCCACGACTAGAATTTGTTTCATGCGCGCTGTTCTTTAAAAATCGCATGGATATGGGGCAAATAATCTTTAATGCCGCTTTCTAAATCGTATAAAGGGGTGTAATCCAAATCCAAAATAGTGGGTTCAATATGTGCTTGGGTGTGATTTTGGAAGAAAGCATAAGGGTTTTTAATATAAGTTACTTTAAAATCCCCTAAATGCTCTTTTAAAATGCTAACTATTTCATTATAACTTCTGGCTTGGGAATAACCCACATTATAAACCCCGCTTTTTTGAGCCTTCATCGCTTTTACATTCGCTTGGATCACATCTTCAATATAGACAAAATCCCTTAATTGCTCGCCAAATTCAAAAAGCTTGACTTCCTTAAACGCCATTATGCCTAAGGCGAGTTGCAAAACCATAGAGGCGGTTTTTTCTTTATAAAATTCCCTAGGCCCATAGACATTAAAATACCTTAAGCCCACTTGAATATTGTCGTTTGAATGGGAGAGGACAAATTCGTCCATGCAAAGCTTGGAAAAGCCATAAACATTTTCAGGGCTTTCGTTTTTGCCTACCACATTGGGGGCTTTGGTGTTGCCATAAACGCCCGCTGAAGAAGCGTAAATCACTTTAGTTTTTTTTGGGCGAGCGATTTCTAAAAGGTTTAAAAAAGCCTGGTAGTTGGTTTTCATCACTAATTCTTGATCCAGCATGGTCGTATCAGAGATAGCGGCTTGGTGGAACAAATAATCAAAATGCAATTTTTCTAAACGCCTTAAATCTAAGGGGTTGTTAATATCAGCTATAACCACCTCACCCTTAAAACCGATTAAATTCTTAAAATGCCCTAAGGAACTGGGGTGCTTATTACTGAAAAGCGTGTTACTGCGAAATTTATCCAAAACCACCACTTTAGCTTTAGGGTGGTTCTCTTGAAAATAAAAGGCCAGATTACTGCCCACAAAGCCAGCCCCACCGGTGATTAAAATCGTTTGATTTTCTAATTCATCATCAATATAACGCATTCTTGTCCTTATTTGATTAGATCTATCATCTCTTTAAAATCTTTACATTGTATCCAAGAATGAGAAGTTTTTAAAACATTTGTGGTCAATAAAAGGTTGTTTTTAACTTTAGCGTTCAAGCCGGCTAACATGTCGCTCTCCTTATCGCCTATCATAAAAGATTGCTCCAAGCAAATTTGATGTTCTTTAGCGGCTTGCAAAATCAAAGAGGGTTTTGGCTTTCTGCAAGCGCAATTTTCTTCTGGGGCGTGCCTGCAAAAATAGACGCCATCCAAATTAAAACCTAATTCTTTGAGCAAGCTTTCTTGGAGGTATTCGGTGAGTGTTTCAAAATCTTTAAGGGTGTAATAGCCCCGGTTGATCCCGGATTGGTTGGTGATTAAAAGCAGTTTGTAGCCTAAAGATTTCGCATGGTTTAGTAATTCAAAAATCCCTTTTTGGAACTCAAAATCTTCTTTTTGACTCACATAGCCTTTATCAATATTGATAATGCCGTCTCTGTCCAAAAAAAGGGCTTTGTTAGTGGCGCTCATGCATTCCCTTGTGATCGTGTTGGGTGGTTTCGCTTGAATGATGTATCGCATGGGGGTTTTGGTGGTTAATGAGCATGATCCCCATATAAAGAATATAAAGCCCAAAAACCCCCATTAAACCTTTAGACAAAAGATTGAAAAATTTCCTGTAAGAAACGGAAATTTTGCTTAAAAAAAACCCCATTAAAAACAACGGCACGCTGGTGCCAAGCCCAAAAGAAAGGCCTAGCATCGCTCCCATAAACGCGCTATGACTGAGAATCACGCTCGCTAAAAACGAATACACCATCATGCAAGGTAAAAACCCGTTCAACACGCCCAAAAAATACAGCCCTAGAATGTTTTGAGATTGCAAGGTTTTTTTCATCAAAAAAGAGATGAAAGGGATTTGAAAGCTTAATTTTTCCACTTTAGCCCCCAAGAGCGCTAAACCGATCAAAATAATCCCCATGCTGATGAATAAAACACCCCTAAAACCCATGCTCACGCTAAGACTATGCCCCAAACCCGCCGCTATAGCCCCTAAAAGCATGTAGGTGCTGATCCTCCCTACATTATAGAGAGCATGGCAAGCGAGCTGGTAAGAAAAGCTTGTAACTTTAGAAAATCTTATTTGACTAAACGCGCTCACAATCCCCCCACACATGCCCACACAATGCCCTAAAGACATGCTCAAAGCGGCTAAAAACATGCCCAAAAAACTCAAATTGTGCATCATTTGCATTCTAATACCCCTGCTTTTTTAAGAGCGATTTCCATCCCGTCAAAAACCAAACGCTCCTTGCAAACAGAATGGGGTAAAAACGCGCTCAAATACTTCGCATCGCCCCCACAAAGATAGATTTTTTGATTTTTGGCTAAATGCTGGATGCAAGAGATGACGCTCAAAATCATGCCGTAATTCACAGCGTCTCTAGTGTTTTTAGGTAAAACTTCTAAAGAATCTAATGCTTTGAAAGGTTGCTCTAAGATTTTAGCGCTTTTTTGATACGCATGGATATATTGGGCTAAACCGGGTAAAATACACCCTCCTAAATGCTTGCCCTCTTGGATTAAATCAATCGTAATCGCGCTCCCCGCATCCACGATCACGCCATTATTTACCGCTAGACACGCCATTTGCCGGTCTATCCCAAGCCCCACATAGTCGGTTTCTAAATGAAAAAATCCTGCAATATTTTTAGCGTTAGGGTAACAATTCAAAAGGGCTTTTTCATTTTCTTCATTCACGCTAATGTAAAAAATTTCCTTTTGAATACCCAAACGCTTTAAATCTTCTTTAGCGCTTGAAAAGAGTTGGTAGTTTTGCACGAAATGGATGCGCGTGTTGCCTATATCGCATAAAACCAGGTTTTTCAAATCTGCAAAAGATTGCCTAGCTGGCATAGGCTTACTTCTTATTCATTTCTAAAGCTTTTTTTCTTTCTTCAAGCTCTTTTTCATCTCTTTCTTGATGCTCTCTCGCTCTTTGTTCAAATTCTCTCGCTCTTTGTTCGGCTTTGGCTTTTTTCTTTTCTTCTTTCAGGCGGCGTTTTTCTTCTTTAGGGCTGAGTTTTGGCGCTTCTTTAAAAGCGTTACCCTCTTTTGAAGCAGGAGTGTTTTTGTTTTCTTGATTTTCTTTTACGCCTCGTTGGATAGCGTTATTTTGATTGTTGATAGGCTCCATACCGCGTTGGTTGGCTTTAACTTCATCCTCTTCAAACCCGCTATTTCTTGGCTTAACTTTGTTTTCTTCTAAAGGCTTTTCTTTAGCTTTATGCCTTTCTTGCAAATAAATAGGAGCGTTCCCTTTTTCGCCTTTTTGAGATTTTTCAGATGCAGGTTTTTCCACAACGGGATAAAGCTTGGGTTTAAAATTATTATAATCTAAATAGTAGCGATCATAATACACCCGATTTTTATCATAAAACACCCCTTTATCCAAACGATTGGATGAAAAAAACTTAAAACTGCCTATAGTTGGCGTTTTATAGACATTATACGAATTAAAATCATTCAAATCCACTTCTATCACATACCCGCGTTTTTCTAAAGAATACAATTTATTATGGTTTAATACAATGGTATTGAGCGAAGCAAAGGGTAATTTCACGCTATTTAATTCCCTCAAACTCTTATCCATTTGCAAAATCTGCCCGTCTAGCGTGAGCACATATAAAGTCCCCTTATCATAAAGCAAATCTATAATATCCCCATCATAATTGAACTCTTGACCGCTCACTACTGAGAGTATTCTTTTCCCTGTAGAAGCGATCATGTTATTGCCATCTACGATAAGATAAGTGATATTGTTAAAAAACTTATCGCTGCTGATAACAATGTTTCTAATAGGCGTAGGGTTTCCATGCACATAATCCACGACTAACAAACGCCCATCTAGCATGGGGAATACCACGACCGTATCCATAAAAATAGGCATCGCCATTAAAGAATTGATCGTGGTGCTTGGGGAACCTTTCTCACTAAAAAGCAATTTTTGAGAAGTGATGTCGTATAAATTCGCTGAATTGTCCGCTAACACCACCGCTAAAAGATTCCCTTTAACGCTCGCGCTCAAGGCAAAAGTTTCCAAAGGAATAATGATGGATTGTTGGCTGGCGTTAGGGTTATTGCTAATCAATTCCACTTGATGGCAGACTTTATCTTGGACTTCTGCTTCAACGCCCTTTAATTTCAATTCCGTTTCTTCAGTCTTAGCCACCTTGCTTTTGCTTGTTTTTTTATCAATCTTATTCAAACAATCTTGCGCAAGGATGAAAAACCCCTGACTCTCATTTAAAAAACTGCTTTCATAATTGAAATTCTTACCGATTCTTAGCTGCGTTAAACCTTTATCGCCTATAACCGCTCCATTTTTCAAAATGGCTCCATAACGATTAGACGAAACGATGCTTTCTTGCAAATGGTTAGGGAAATACGCTTCGCCTTTAATTTGGTGTTTAGCGGGTTTGAAGTATTTTCTCATGTTACAGCCGCTAAAGACAATTAGGGCTATGAGTAAGATTAAAAATGGTTTGTTCATCAAATCAATGCGTTCCTTGAATGGTTTCTTTTTTTAGATTGGTTGGTTTGGAAGGGTTTTGTTGAATATCTTCTAACATTCCATAATGTTTTAAAACAGAGATTATAGCATAGAGTGAAGAACTTATAGGGATAGTTGATAAACTTTGATGCGCTTTTATGATCGCGTCTTTAGAATTTTCTTCATACAACAAATTCACTTCTTGTAAAGCGCTCATTTCTTTAAGAATGGGGCTTTTTTCAAGCAAGTTTTTATCTCTAGAGAGCGATGCGTAAGAATATTTGGCAAACGCTTTAACGACTTCATTAGAAGATTGCGAAAGCCTTTTAAACTCGTTTGCATCGTTTCTCTCACTCGCTCTGGCGAACTGATACAAGTCATACAACTCTGGGGCGACTTCTTTCAATCTTTTTTGCAAGGCTATATTATTAGGACTCTCTAGCACTTCATTATAAATTTGAGTGATCCGCTCTCTAGTTTGCTCATGCTTATAATCTTGTAATTTTGTATCCCCTAAATAAGCGATAAAAGCCACCACGATAAACAACAACACCCACTTGTAGCGTTTGAAAAACTTTTCTAATCTAAACGCCCCTTCTAAAAGCTTTTCATCGCTTTTAAATTCGTTTTTAACTTGCTCTAAATTTTCCTTAATACTCATGCCTTACTCACTCCTGTGCTGCCAAAGCCCCCGCTACCCCTTGAAGTTTCATCTAATTGTTCGCACTCTATAAATTCGGCTTTATAAGTTTTTTGAACCACCCCTTGAGCGATCCTATCCCCTACTTGAACCTTAAAATCTTTATCGCTCAAATTCGCTAAAATGACCTTAATTTCGCCCCTATAATCATTATCCACCGTGCCAGGAGAATTTAACACCACCACCTGATGATTCAAAGCCAAACCGCTACGGGTGCGCACTTGCAATTCATACCCCACTTCTAAAGATAAACAAATCCCTATTTTCACCAAGCCCACGCTATGAGGTTTGATCATTACTTCTTCTACAGCATGCAAATCAAAGCCTGAAGAACCCTCAGTTTGGTATTTAGGGATAAGGGCGTTTGGGTGGATTTTTTGGATTTTAATTTTCATCAAAACAAATCTCTTTATAATAAATGTCTAAAATTTCAAAATCGCTCTCACCATTAGGCAATTGAATGCTCACCGCATCGCCCTTGCTCTTACCTATCAAGCTCTTAGCGATCGGCGAACCAAAAGAGATTAACCCTTTAGACGGATCGCTCTCCACGCTCCCTACTATCGTATAAGAAAACTCTTTATCGTTATCTAAATTAAGGATTTTAATCGTGCTGCCAAAACTCACTTTATTATGGGCTAAAACGCTTGGGTCAATCACTTGAGCGTTAGCGATAATTTCGCTTAAATCCACAATTCTCGCTTCAATGAAGCGTTGCTTTTCTTTAGCAGCATGGTATTCAGCGTTTTCTTTCAAGTCCCCATGCCCTCTAGCAATATCAATTTCTTTCACAATATTAGGCCGTTCCACCTCTTTTAATTGCTTCAATTCCGCGCAAATTTTATTGTATCCATGCATACTCATAGGTTCTTTGTTCATTTAATCTCCTAAGCTTATTCAGTAGAGATTATAGTAAAAATTAAGTTAAATTCAGCAAAAAAGCCATTCCATTAGCGATTTTTCTCGCGCTCCCACTAGCCAAATATTCCCTTAATCTCAAACTTTCTTTAAAATAGCGCTCTCTATCCATTTCTTCATACGCTTTTAACAAACCCTCTACGCTCAAAAAATGCTGGATCAATTCCGGGTGTAATTGGCTCTCCCCAAGCCCTGGAGTCTCATTGTTTAAGGCGTTATAAAAGATATTCGCTAAACCTATATAATGCAAATTGACAAACATTCTAGCGATCAAAAAATCCATCGTTTTAGCCCTATACGCCAACACAAAAGGCGTGCCAATCAAAGCGGCCTCTAAAGTCGCTGTGCCGCTGCAAATGAACGCAAATTCCGCTTCAAACAAACTCTTATGCGCATCATAAGAAATTTCAAATAATTTAATGTCTTCCCCATAAAGAGCTTTCAAATCCAACCCCTTAAAGAAACTCGGCACCACCAACACACGCCTTTTAAACCCTTCGTTTTGTTCTAAAATTTGAGCCACTTTGACAAACAAAGGGAATATTTTAGCGATTTCACTTTTTCGGCTTCCTGGCATGAACACTAGAGTTTCGCCCTTAATATCTTTTTTATAGTATTTAATTTCATCTAATAAAGGGTGTCCTACATATTGGGCTTTTTTTTGGTAATAGCCCACTTCAAAAGGCAAAATCGCTCCCAAAAAATCGCAGTATTTTTCAAGGCTTTTAGCGCGCCATTTTTTCCATGCCCAAACTTGCGGTAAAATATAATACATGATTTTTTTATGCGGATCTTGTTTTTTGATTTTTTTGGCTAGGGGGATATTGAAAGAAGAAGAATCCATTAAAAGCACCATATCCGCTTGTTTGGCTAATTGGACCATTTCCTTATGGGCTTTGAGTAAAAACCCTAAACGGCCTATCACATCTCTAAAACCCATGATAGAAAATTCCCTAGGGCTATAGAGCGCCTCTTTGCCTTCAAACACGCCAATAAAACGATAATCTTTAGGCAAATTGCGGCGTAATTCCTCTAAATGCACATTAGAGCTCGCTTCTAAAGCGCTCACTAAAATCGTGGGCATTATTTGTCTTTCAAAAGGTTTTGGACTTGATAAAGCTTGATTTCTTTATGCAAATCCCTTAATTCAATTTTGAGTAACGAATTTTCAAAGTCTTTTTTAGAGAGATGGTTTTTTAAAAACCTGTTTTCGCGCAAAACGCTGCGGTATTGCAAATAAAGCCCTTCATCAAACACGCGCTTGCTTGGTTTTGCTATTATAACTTGATTATCCTTAGTGTAAATCTCCACTTCTTCAAGGGCTTTAGGGAAAATCACATCCTCTTGTGTATTTTGTGTTTCTTTGTTTAAGCGGGAGTTTTCTTTTTCTAATTTTTTTTGATAGATTTCTTGCTTCAAACCTTTTAAAGCGCTCTTTTTCTTACGCAAGATTTCTTGGACTTGCTTCAATTCCAAACGGATTTTTTTTAAAACTTCTCTAGTGTCTTTAATTTCTTGCTGGTAAGCGTTCAATTCTTCTTGCATCGGTTATTCCGCTAACATTTCCAAAGACAACAAACGCATTTCATTGCCTTGAGTGATAACGACATTCTTGCTGTGGCATTTCTCACACGCCCCATAATCTAGCGCGTTAGGCTTAAAAACATGCGAACAATCCTTGCATTCTAATTCAACCTTTTCATCCACAATGTCTAAAATAGCGTCTTTACACACCAAAGATTCTTCTCTAAAAGTCTCAAACGCGCTCACAAACAAGCTCTTATCCATAGCGCTTCTTTCACCAATACCGACCACAACTCTTTCAATCTTATGGGCTTGATTTTTCTTCGCATGCTCTTCGCAAAGAGCGATTAAAGAAGAAACGACCGAGTATTCATGCATACTAAACCTTAATCTTTAAATTAGCCCCTATTATATTGTATTAGAGTAATCTTTTAGTTTATTGCTTCAGATTCAATAGGGTGTTAAGGATTTGATCGGATGTGGTTACCGCTTTAGAGTTCGCTTGAAACCCCCTTTGAACCACAATCAAATTCGTTAAACTCCGGCTCAAATCCACATTACTAGACTCCAGTTTAGATCCTGAAATCGAACCCCTACGCCCCGTATTAGCCGCACCGATTAAGGCTTGCCCTGAGTTTCCGGTTTGAGAAAAGACATTCCCGCCTAAAGCCTGTAAGCCCGCATCGTTAGCGAAATTCGCTAAAGCCACTTGCGCGAGCGCTAAAGTCCTGCCATTACTGAACGCCCCTAAAAGCACCCCGTCTGAATCAAAGCGGACATCCATCAAATCGCCCGCTTGATAGCCGTTTTGCTCGATCGCATAAGTTTCAGAAATCTTATCCACGCTCGTTAGCCCATCAAAGCTCCCTGAAGAACCAAAAGCTAAATTGATGCGTTGGGGGGCATCAGCGCCATTTTTAGGGTCAAATTGCAAAAGAGGCGGGTTCATGCCTGCAAGCGATCCGTCATTATTGAAGCGCAAACGGCCTCCTTCAAACACATTAGGCCTAGCCGCTGACCCCCCTACTAATTCCCCAGGCTCAGGCACGATCACCCTGAAATTCCATTCCGCTCCCCCACTCCTATAAAACTCAATGCGCATGGCGTGTTTAGTGCCTAAGCTGTCTATCACATCAATGCTTGTCGCATGGGTTGCGTGGGTGAATTTAGAACTGCTCGCTGACGCTCCCCCTTCAATTAAAGAGGCGGTATTAAGCCCTTTCATCGCATTTTTAAACAAAACATTGTTCGTTACGCTGTCTGAAGAATACCCGCTCACAAAGATATTGAGATTTTCTTTAATGACATTTTTATTATCTTTGTTATTGATTTCAAACATGCCGTATTGATTGACGCTAACCCCTATAGAAGCGGCTGAGTCCTGGTAATTGTCCGCTAAACTAGGATCTTTAACGATATTAGCGTCATGCTGGATTAATGCGCGCAAGTCTTCAGTGGTCCTAAACTGCCCAATATCCGCATTAGGGCTGATAGAATGCGTGTAGCTGTATTTGAAAGCCGTTACATCTTTATCGCCGTCTAAAAAATTAGCGAACGCCCCGGTTCCGGCTTGAGTAACCACAATGTTTTTAAGCTTTTCATCGCCGTCTAATTCATTGGTGTTTTCCAAACGCAATTGCTTGCCGTCCAAATAAGCTTCAATGCCTGTTTGGCTTTTGACCGCATTGATCGCATTTTTGGCTGCCACTAGGCTTGAAGTCCTGCTAACCGCTGAATCGTTCGTGAAAGAAATCTTAACCCCATTCAATTCAAGCGTGCTGTTTTCTGCAGAAGGGAGGATGTCTTTGACCATTTTTGCGCTCTTATAACTCACCCAAATCCCTTGATTTTCATTCAATAAAAGAGCGTCGCCATCTTCATTGTATAAAGATCCCATGTCTTCGGCGACTTGAGTTAGATTCGTGCTTGAATCATACACCGGATTAATGCCATCTGAAGGGGTTTTGGCTGAAGAATCCAAAGCAAATATCGCCGCTGTTTGATCCGCATGCCTTCCAGCGTTTAAATTCGCTCTCATAGAAATGCGGTTACTCGCTCTGGCTGGCATCACCATTCCTGGATCAATTCTAATGTTTTCTAAAGGGCCGGTGTTATCCACTTTTAAAGCGTCCGTATCGCTCCCTTTATTGCCGGTATCGCTCCCGTTTCGCACCCACCCTTGCACCACAAGCCCGCCGGTGGTAACCAAACTCCCTTGCGAGTCAAAAAGGAACTCCCCATCTCTAGTGAAATTGCGCGTGATCCCCCTATCAGGGCTAATGATAAAAAAGCCATCGCCTTGAATCGCTAGATCGGTTTTGACATCTGTGTTTTGGATATTGCCTTGTGAAAAGATTTTAGTCGTCGCATCCACGCCTACCCCAAGCCCCACAGAAAAGTCATTCTGCCCTGCTAACCCGTTTTTATAGGGTGCGGTAGCGATGAGTTTGACTTGAGAGAGCATATCCACAAAAGAAGCCCTAGAATATTTAAAACCAGTGGTATTCACATTCGCAATATTATTACTCTCAATATCCAAAGCGATTTGGTGGGCTTGCATCCCATTGACACCAGACCATAAAGACCTAAGCATGGTTATCCTTTAATTTAAAGAAATTCAATCTATGCAAAATAAAGCAAAAGTTGTTCCTAAATAGCTTTTTAGAATGATTGATTGCGGATTTTAAGTTTTGTTAATCAAAAAGATCAGTCAAATTCACAAAAAATAGGGGGTTTTGGTAACACTACCCCCATAACGCTTTTTAAAAGTTGCCGCTCAAATTTAAGAATCTAACTTAACGCAAAATCGCGCATTCATGATCTTGAATCTCTTCGGCTGAAGCGCGATTGGAAGTCAATGGGTTAAATCGTGTCGCTAACAAGACAAAGGAGTTATCGCTTTGTTGCACCACCGCCAAGCCATAGTCTCCCATGCGTTTGCGTGCATTAGGCACTTCTTTGGTAAGCATGATAAAGGGGCTTTTTTGCGCCAATTCGCTTTCTGTTACCCGACGCGCCAGATATTTATGCCCGTTCAAGCCACCTGATAATGGCGACCAACGGCTGTTGATTTTTTTTAGATTATTATCCAGCTGTTTGCGCGCTTCAAGGCTAATGCAAGAGATATGGATGTGAAAATGGTTTTGCGATCGCCCCTTATGAGAGTTAATCGTCAAAGAGATCGCGCTATCAGGAATGGGTTTGGCGTATTTTTTGCTCATAAAATCACGCACTTGCCAGGACAAATAAAAAAAGTTAGGCGTGGAAGGATCAAGCAACAAAGGGCTTTCAATACCGCTAATGTGAGTTGTTGGCATCAACAAATACTGCAACGGGCCGTTAATATCTTTTAAAACCACATAGCCGGCATCGGGTTTGACTTCTATGCATGGCGAAGGATTCTGATTTTTCTCATAATTAGGCAAACATTTCTCAAAAACAATCTTACGCAACACATTCGGATCTTTAGCGTTTAAACTCATCACAACGATAGCTATCATCGCTAAAAAAAGAAAGCCCGCTTTTTTCATCTTTTTTGCTCCTTGTTTTTAATGGGAGTTTTTACAAACCCTCTTGTTATTTTTCTACAATAGTGGTTAAAATCTTTAATTATTATGATTATTTTAACGAATTTTAACTTATTAGTAACTTTTAGTAACCTATTTCTAAAAAGAGCTTTTTGAATACTAACCAGAAAAAACTTAAATTGATGGCATTAAAAATACTAAAAGAATTTTTTAAAATATTAAATAGCTTGCACTAAGCAGGTGATATTTTTTCGTCATGCGATCTTATGGGGTTGATACTTATCAAAATAAAGCGTTTTATAACCTTACTTTAGGTAATATCGTCATACTGATACCACAATAAGGATAATTATCATGCAAGATTTGCCCCCATGCCCTAAATGCAACGACGCCTACACCTACCATGATGGCGTGCAATTGGTTTGCTCTAGCTGTTTGCATGAATGGAATGAAAATGAAGCTAATGATGAAGAATTGATCGTTAAAGATTGCCATAACAATCTTTTACAAAATGGGGACTCGGTCATTCTCATCAAGGATTTAAAGGTTAAAGGTTCATCTTTAGCGCTTAAAAAAGGCACCAAAATCAAAAATATCAAGCTTGTCAATGGCGATCACAATGTGGATTGTAAAGTGGAAGGGCAGAGTCTGTCTTTAAAATCTGAATTCCTCAAAAAAGCTTAGGAAAATACAAAAGCTTAAGAGTGAGAAAAGCTTAGTGGCTTTTTAAGCTTGTAAAAATCATTTTTTAGAAAAAATCAACTTATCCAGCTTGAAAAAAATCACCGCTCCAATGGTTTGCCCCAAGAAAAGATTGAGCCACAACGGAAAATTGAAATAATAGAAAATCTCCATAAAAGGCAGCATCACCAACGCGCTCAACATCCACCTAAGCCAATAAACCAAAAACAGCTTAGAAGCGTATTCTGTGCCAAGTTTCTTAAAAAATTCTCGCATAAAGACAACCCTTTAAACCCTTTTTGCTCTCCTTAAAAAGGAAAGCTCACTATCAAGGAATATTCCTAAATTTCATGCCTTTAGACAATCGTATAGGACACTCTTTTTTCAAAAAGTTTGCTCTCGTAATTGCCTAAGTCCCTACCATCTACAAGGGCAAAGGCATCGCCAAAAGTCGCCAATAAAGCAGAATCTAACTGCATGTCTTTATGACGATTCAACGGGATAAAAACTTCCTTGTGATTATTTTGAAAATCAAACGCTAGAAATGAATCTTTCAAATACACTTCTACCTTAGAAGCGTTTTTCACCACGCTGTTTTGAGCCAATTTCAAGCCTTGCACTTCAGCGCTTTTAATCCCACACGCATGGCATAAGGACACAAACATGCTCTCTTTTGAAATGGTTGCAAACCAAGGCAAACTCTCTCGCTTAGGCAAATTTTCTTTACCCTCTAAAGCCTTCTGTCTTTTAGGCATCTCATGCTTGATGAACGCATAAAAATTACGAACGCTTTCTTTAGGGGTTGTTCCCTTGAGCTGGTTGGCAATGTTAGCCACGCTCGCATCGTCTCTTTCATAACGCCCCATTGCTACAAAATCGCTCGTTTCAAACAAACGCTCATTCAATTGATAGCTAGCGATCTCATAAGACAAATGGACTTGCTTTTTTTGAGCGCTTTTTAAAAAATCCACTTGCAAATAAGGCACTCCAAAATTGAGCATGCTTTTATAGCTAGCATGATTGCCTTGTAAATGCACATTGCTCGCTACAACACTCGGCATGGGAATGAAAAGTGAAGTGTGTTCTGCAGAATCAAAATCAATGCTGTATTGAGCTTCTATTTTATATTTTGCAACACTCCCTTTGCTTTCTTCTGCCTGCAAAATCTGTGCTCCTAAAACAGCACTTGTAGCGCCTAAAGCAGTCGTTTTAATAAAATCCCTTCGTTTCATAGGTATAACTCTTTATTGTAATTTTTAAATTCGTTGAATGAATGAAAAAGTAGGACACACCACCAACCCTAAAGGATTGATAAGTATCCAAAAACCTAAATTTTGAAAGACAAAGCATTCCTAAAAAATAAGAACGCTCAAAGAAAAGGGTTACTTTTTCTTTTTCATGTGGTGCATGTCTTTTCCATGCATGTCATGCATGTCTTTCATCATTT
Source organism: Helicobacter pylori Shi112 (assembly GCF_000277405.1). NCBI lineage: Bacteria > Pseudomonadati > Campylobacterota > Epsilonproteobacteria > Campylobacterales > Helicobacteraceae > Helicobacter > Helicobacter pylori. Next base: position 534,679 of record NC_017741.1, on the reverse strand, counting down.
TTTGGTGTTTTTCAAGAGCTTTTTTAACTCCCTCAGCGTATTTGGGGTCAGCTTTCTTGAAATGCTCCAATTGTTTATCCACAATTTCTTTATGGGTAACATGAGCTAAAGACTCTCCAATAGTGTCATGCAACCTTTCTTTTTCATCAGCTGGCAATGAGCGGTAGTAATCGCCTGGTTGGGTGTAGTAATCGCTATCATCAGCTCTGTAATCCCAATTCCACACTTCAAACTCTTTTTCAATATGAGCTAAGTTGAACTTAGGATCTCTCGCGCTCTTATCTTCTTTATAGCCAGGCAATGAGCTAGGCGTATAGTTTTGCAAAGAGCCGTAGTATCCGTTTTGCATGTAACCATCTCTGCTAGAAGAATGGAATGGGCACCTTGGTTTATTGACCGGTATCTGAGGATAATTAACCCCTAAGCGGTAGCGTTGTGTGTCTGTATAAGAGAACAAGCGAGCTTGTAACATCCTATCAGGGCTATAGCCAATTCCAGGAACGACATTAGACGGAGCGAATGCCGCTTGCTCCACTTCTGCGAAATAGTTTTCAGGATTTTTATTCAACTCTACAATGCCCACTTCCATCAATGGATAATCTTTGAGATACCAAATTTTAGTCACATCAAACGGATGGAATCGATACTTTTTAGCATCTTCTTCTGGCATCACTTGAATGCTTAATTTCCATTTTGGGAAATCCCCTCTAGCGATCGCATTGAATAAATCCCTTTGATTGGAATCAGGATCATGCTTTCTGATTTCTGCAGCTTCTTCATTAGTCAAGTGCTTAACGCCTTGCATGGTGTGAAAGTGGAATTTCACCCAAAAGCGTTCGTCTTTTGCGTTGATAAGGCTGAAAGTGTGGCTACCAAAACCATCCATGTGGCGGAAAGATTTAGGAATACCTCTATCGCTCATAACCCATGTTACTTGATACAAACTTTCAGGAACATTACTCCAAAAATCCCATACCATGTCGTGGTTAGGCAAATTGGTTTGAGGATCTCGTTTTTGAGTGTGGATGAAATCAGGGAATTTGATCCCGTCACGGATAAAGAAAACAGGCGTGTTGTTCCCTACTAAATCCCAGTTACCTTCTTCAGTGTAATACTTCATCGCAAAACCTCTAGGGTCTCTCACCGCATCCGCACTGCCTTTTTCCCCTGCCACAGTAGAAAATCTGAAAAAGCATTCTGTTTTTTTGCCCACTTTAGAGAAAATTTTCGCTTTAGTGTATTTAGTGATGTCTTTAGTCACGGTGAAAGTGCCATAAGCTCCGCTTCCTTTAGCATGCACCACCCTTTCAGGGATCCTTTCTCTGTCAAACGCCGCTAACTTTTCCAAAAACCAAGTGCTTTGTAATAAAACAGGACCTCTAGGACCAGCTGTAATCACATTGTTGTCATCCCAAACGGGAGCGCCAAAAGCGGTGGTTTGTTTCACATCTTTATTAACCATCTTTTTTCCTTTATTTGGTTTTAAATCTTTAGTAATCTAGCACTAAGCCAAATTACTTGCGGTGATTATTACATAATTTGTTATACAAAGACTAACAAGATTCAATTTCCTTAAAAAATCCTTTTTTGAGAATAAAAAGACCCCTTAAGTATTTCTATTTGTAACAATTAATGAAAATAAGAAAGAATTAAAAACAAAATTTTATTTTTAATCTGGTTTTAATAATAATTATCATACTATTATATCTCAATGCATTGACGGATTTTGTTTTTTTTTTTTTTGATTTTTATTTTTTAAATTTTCAGATTAAGGAGAGTTGTTTGATATTTTTAAGATCATACCCAAAGCTTAGATACGCTTTATGTTTCCCCCTACTCGCTGATACTTGCTATAGCGAGGAGCGCACTTTAAATAAGGTTACCACCCAAGCTAAAAGGATTTTCACTTACAACAATGAGTTTAAAGTAACTTCTAAAGAATTGGATCAACGCCAAAGCAATGAAGTCAAGGACTTGTTTAGGACTAACCCTGATGTGAATGTGGGCGGAGGGAGCGTGATGGGGCAGAAAATCTATGTGAGAGGCATTGAAGACAGGCTTTTAAGGGTTACGGTGGATGGGGCTGCGCAAAATGGCAATATCTACCACCACCAAGGCAACACCGTGATTGACCCTGGCATGCTCAAAAGCGTGGAAGTGACCAAAGGATCAGCGAACGCGAGTGCAGGGCCAGGAGCGATTGCGGGGGTGATTAAAATGGAGACTAAAGGAGCGGCTGATTTTATCCCTAGGGGGAAAAATTATGCAGCGAGTGGGGCGGTGAGTTTTTATACCAATTTTGGCGATCGAGAGACTTTTAGATCGGCTTATCAAAGTGCGCATTTTGATATTATCGCTTACTACACGCACCAAAACATCTTCTATTATAGAAGCGGCGCTACAGCGATGAAAAACCTTTTCAATCCCACACAAGCCGATAAAGAGCCAGGAACTCCTAGCGAGCAAAACAACGCTTTAGTTAAAATGAATGGTTATTTGAGCGACAGAGACACGCTCACTTTCAGCTGGAACATGACACGAGATAACGCTACACGCCCTTTAAGGAGTAACGCTATAGGGTTAGCCTATCCTTGTGAAGCCCCTTTTAGCCCAGATAGCGACCAAGGGTGTCCTAATGTGTTGGATAGTTTCACAAGATACATGTATCACTCCATCAATAGCGCTAACAATCTTTCCTTACAATACAAAAGGGAAGCGGGAAATTCTTTTGGCGACCCACGATTAGATTTTACCCTTTATACAAGCATTAGAAACGCTCAGTTTGATCCCCTATTTGATCCTAATGGCGTTTATGCTAAATTCCCCACTTCTCAAGCGAGCGCATGGGAAAAAGAAAATTACCCATGCGTGGAAGGCGGGTATTGCACCCCAAGCTTTTCAGATGTGGATAAACCAAGCTCACAGCCTAGGGATTTGTTTTTAAACAACACCGGGTTAAACCTTAAAGTCGCGCATGTGATTGATGAAGCCACAGACAGCCTCTTTGAATACGGATTCAACTACCAAAATTTAAGCGTTTTTGACGCTCGCATCCCTAAATCAGAATTATACAGGCCTAATCAAGTCTATACTGATGATAAAGGGCAAAAACAAATCGCTTGCTCTCTTGTGGATAATAACCCCAATGACCCTACTTTGTGCCAAAGAGGGAAAGCGAACGGGAATATTTATGGAGGCTATGTGCAAGCGAATTACTCGCCTCATAAAATCATCACTTTTGGAGCCGGGGTAAGGTGGGACGCATACACGCTTTATGATAAAGACTGGAACCACCGCTACACTCAAGGATTTAGCCCTAGCGCGGCTCTTGTGATCAGCCCCATTGAGCCTCTATCTTTAAAAATCACTTATTCTCAAGTTACAAGGGGGGTTATGCCAGGAGATGGCGTGTATATGCGCCAAAACGATTTACGATACGCTAAAAATATCAAGCCTGAAGTGGGCTCTAACGCTGAATTTAATATTGATTATTCAGGCCAGTATTTTAGCGGGAGGGCTGCGGCGTTTTATCAGGCTTTGGATAATTTCATCTCACAATACGCGCAAAGTTTGATTGTAACCAATTTGAGTCAAGCGATTAGGATTTATGGCTATGAAGTGGGCGGGACATTCAAATACAAGGGCGTGAGTTTGAATGTGGGGATCTCGCGCACTTGGCCCACCACTAGGGGGTATTTAATGGCGGACAGCTATGAGCTTGCCGCAAGCACCGGTAATGTTTTTATCATCAAATTGGATTACACCATCCCCAAAACAGGGATCAATCTTGCATGGCTTAGCCGTTTTGTTACCGGTTTAGATTATTGCGGGTTTGATATTTACTTGCCTGATTACGGGACGGCTGAAAAACCCAAAACCCCTACCGATTTAGCCAAATGCGGATCCCAATTAGGGTTAGTGCATATGCATAAACCAGGCTATGGCGTGAGTAATTTTTATATCAATTGGAGTCCTAAAACCAAAAGCCGCTGGAAAGGTTTGTTGCTTTCTGCTGTGTTTAATAATGTTTTCAACAAATTCTATGTGGATCAAACAAGCCCTTATGTCATGAGCCCGGACATGCCAGGCACTGACGCTGTTAAAAGAGCGATCGCAGAGCCCGGGTTTAACGCGCGTTTTGAAGTGGCTTACAAATGGTGATTAGTGGGGTTTTAAGCGTTGCGCATGCGTGATAGCAACGGCTATCGCATCGCTAATATCCAAAGGCTTGATTTCGCTTGTGATGTTAAGCAAGCGTTTGACCATAAAGGCTACTTGCTCTTTAGCGGCTTTCCCGTTACCGGTTAGGGCTTTTTTGACTTGTAAGGGCGTGTATTCGCTAAAATTACCGATCCTTTCTAAAATCTTTAAGGACAACGCCCCCCTGAATTGCGCAAGCTTGATCACGCTTTTAGGGTTATACCCAAAGAAAATATCTTCAATCGCTACTTCATTGACTTCGTAACGATCCAATAAGCAATCTAAGGCTTCTATCAAGTCTAAAATCTGTTCTTGCAAGCGTGTCGTGGTGATGTTAATGAACCCGGCCGTGATTAAAGAAAGCTTGTTAGAAGTGTGAGAAACGATAGCATACCCGCATTTCCTACTGCCCGGATCTATTCCTAAAATACGCATCAACCATTCCTGTTTGTTTATCGCAAGGTTTAAAAAACGCTATTATTATATCCATGTTTCTTGTTAGCGCAAAATACAAGATTGCATTAAAAGTTTTAAAAAATTTAGCATATAAATAAGGGAGCAATAAATGAAAGCAAACACAATCATATTAGTAGATTGGGAGAATTTCAGGCGCGATATTAAACAAACAAAATGCGTTAATTATAATATCGCTTTAGATGTGATCGTTACTATTAGGGCTTTTTTACTAGATGATGAGAGGATCAGTCGTATTTACTTTTATACCACCCCACCCTTTGATTTTGAACATGCGTTATGGGATAAGAGGAATGACACCCTCCAAAATGAAAAAAATCCGGGAACAGAAATGAAAATCTTCACAAGCAACGACATTGAAGAGATCTTACAAAGCAGTGAAGCGACTAAATGGGAGAAGATTTATAGCGATGTGGAAAATTTCCAACACGATCTAGCTTCATTGGATCAAGTGGAATTGAGGTTGGGGAGGACTAAGTTAAACGCAATAAGAGTGGAGTTTGATGGGAGTTATAAGGCGTTATTAGAACAAAAGCAGGTGGATATGCTCATGGGTCTTGACATTCAAAGAATAGCCTTTAAAAAAATAGCCGATAGGATTCTTATATTTTCAAAAGATACGGATTTGATCCCTGCGCTCAAATTAGCCAGAGATGAGGGGCTACGGGTGGATATTGCCGATTTGTCTAATCGATTGTCTCTCCTTAGCCAGGATTTGAAATACAATTCGGATAAAGTGAGGAAATTGAGCAGTAACGAAGTCAAAGACAAGCTTTTTTCAATCAGAGAAAATCTCACTAAAACCAACTGGGCTTTAAGCTAAAAAATCAACAAAGTTCTAGTAACGATGCAAACAGAGTAACCACAATTTCTTTTTTTAAAAAATTAAAGAAATAAAACAAGGAGTCAATCCAACCCGATTAATTTAAAAAGGCTTTAACCAAAGAGCCAACCAATTAACGATTCTCATTCCTTGGGTTGTGGAAGTTTAAAATGAAGGGTTTTACGCCCTTATTGGTTTGGATTGTAATCCCCATGAAATTTTTGCAATCGTGTTCTATTGTCAGAGATTCTCCAAATTTAAGCGTGAACATAGCGGTTTTTTTGACTGCGTGGGTGAGGCTTTTTTTCTTCTTCTTACTCCTTGACTTATTAAAAATTTTGTTTTATACTTTAAAAATACATTAGCTTTATCAAATATGTCTAGCACTCAGCTCATAACTGATGGTCAATTGCTATTCTGAGATTTTGCTAATGTTTTTTTATAGATTAAACTATCCTTATAATTTCCTCTTGCCTTATACATTGTTTTTAGCATTAGTTCATTCTTAGCATTTGATACTTACTCCACCACTACAAAAAATCTATTTATTTGATTAAAACTCGCTACTACCGGTCTGTTTTGATTATCTTTTAGTTTTAAGGTTTCATTAGCTTGTTTGGATAATTTTCTATAGTTGGCTATGTCTTCATACGATAAGTTTTTGTGTTCTTTTAGTATATGGTTAATAGCTTGATAGTCAATAGCCGCTCTTGCATCATCTGGATATTTCAACTTTAAATCTTTAGCAAAACTTGGATCTATCTTTTCAACAGCTATTCGTTTATGATTTTTTTGAATGTATTCAACCGCTTCTGCGTTCAAATTTTGCATCCCTAAAATAGGCATACTGCTTCCAGTTCGTGGGCTTTCATCAATAAGTTTTTTAATTTCATCATTACTCAAATCCCTTTCTTAGTTTCCTTAGCACTCTTTTTGCTTGCTTCTTTGGCGTTCTTGCTTTCTTTTTGCATGTCCTTTACGGCTTCAATCAAACGATTTAAGGCGGGATTAGTTTCATTAGGCTCTCTATTAACCATTAAAAGGTAATGCGTGAAATCGTAAATATCAATGTCCTTAAATTCCTTACTATTAGGATCAAACATGTCCTTTGCAACATCAGCGATCTTAAATTCTTTCAAACCTTTTTTAATGTTATCGCTTCTTAAGGCTTCAAATAACGCTTTAGAAGGATCATCAAACCTCGCAAACCTTGCGATCGCTCCTCCTAAAATCTCGCTGATATCGCTTATTCCTTGATCGCTCTTTTCAAACATTTCTAAACTATTCGTTTTATAGAATTTTTCGCTCAAGTCTTTCAGGCTCTCGCTCGTGCTTTGGTAGTTCTTTAAATTAGCAAAAGACCGATCCATTATGTCGCTTAAATAAGCGTTCAGGCTTACATTGGGGAAATTCATGTCATGGATTAGATTGTGAAAACTCCCGGCGTTATCTACAAACATTTTTTTATTTTTCATAGCTTTTAATGTCGTTAGAAAATTCTTTCTGCCAGCGGTTTAATAGCTCTATGCCTTGCGTTTTCGTCCTTGGCATGTTATACATCAAAAGACTCAAGTTGCTATCGGTTACATTAGGATGAGTAGCCTTATCAAAATTAAGATTTTTAGCAACGATATTTTTTAAAGAATAGACGCTATCAGCGTTTAATTGGCTTTCTAATTCTTTTAATTTGCTTTCATAGTGGCTTAAAACCGCTATTGCATGATCGCTCTCGCTATTAAAGCGTCCTTGATTGCTTGATGCTGCTAAATTGTTGATCTCGGTATTATTTAAGCGTTTAGAAGGCAAGCGCACTAACAACTCGTCCGGCTTTAAATCTATATGATAGTATTCCTTGATCGCTTTCTCGTAAGAAAAACGGCTTTTAGGCGTGAAATTTAGCATGCCTTGGATTCGGTGGTTTCCTGCGATCACTTGCCCGTCGTGTAAAATGATCGGTAAATCTTCAAAACCTCCGCTTCCAAATATCTTTTTTGGATCAAAATTCTCTGAAATGCTTTTAATCTGTTCTTCGTTCATGTCGGTGCGTTTCTGCGTTCCGCCTGTGGTAAAGCTTGGTTTTAGGTCTTTAGCTTTCACGATCGCATAATCTAGATCGTAAATCTCTCTTTCATTCAACCTCACTCGGCTTTTAGGGATTTGCGCTTGCGTGTGTGCTGGTATATCTTCTCCAACTTCTATTTTAGTCTGGCTTTCAATGTTGCCTGCATTGCCTCGCTCGTGTTCTAATTTCTTTTTTAAAGCGGCTTTTCGTGCTTGTTCTTGCTCTTTGGCTTTCAAAAACTCTTTTTCGCTCTCTATGCGATCGCTTTCTAATTTGGCAAGCTTTTCGGCTTTGGCAAGTTCTAGAGGGCTTAAATCTTGCGTGTTTTTTGGCGCGTTTTCTTGTGTTTTGAGTAAATCCTCTTGACTTGTTAGAGGTTTTTTAGTAGTATTCTCTCCATAGACCACTACGGCTTCTAAGTCGTCGCTATTTGCGGTTCTGTTCGGCTGAATGAAAGAGTGGATAATGTCAGCATTTCTTACATGATTTCTTACATATCTCTCAGGTGTATCTGGTATAAAAGTCCTTAAAATCGTATCGTTATCTTGTGTGATTAGCATATATAGGCGCGCTTGGTTTTCATCTTTAAACGCTTTGATATATTCTTTTTTATCTGTAGCGTTATTTTTATCTTTAGTGAAAATTTCAATGTGAGGCTCTCTAAGAGTTGGTTCTACTAAATTAAGCGCTTTTAACCTTTCATCGCTGTTTTCTCTTGTTTGTAAATGTTCTAAAAACCTTTCTTTGTTTTCAACGCTCTCTAAAGTTTGCTTAAATTCTTCAACGCTCATGCCTTTAGGCAAGGCGGTAGCGTTATCGTTTAGATTTTGGTTCAAGTCTTTAAAAAAAGCTTCTTTGTCTTTTATGACCTCAAAAGGGCGCGCATCTTGCTCTCTTATGCTTTTAACTAGATTACTCGGTTTTGTGGCTTCTTTGAGTTCATCGCTGGCTTGTTTAACGCCGTTATTAAGCTCTTCAATGATTTTAAGCGTGTTGTTGGTGAATTGGGAGTTTTTAGCGCTTAGTTCTAATTGCTTGCTAAAATCGCTTATAGTGTGGCTTCTTTCTAACGCTCTTTTAATGTGATACTTTAAAGCCGCTCCTGCGGTGGCTTCGTTTAAAGCTTTTGGTAACTTCACTCCTAAAATGCGATCGGGTGCGTTGCGGTATAAAGTCCCTAGCGTAAATTTAGTCCATTGATACTTTAACGCTCCGCTTAGAGTGGTAGCTAAACCTTGGCTTAAGTTCTTAGTGGTGGCTGGCTTTAGGCTTTCGGCGATCTTAGCGTCGTTTTTGAAAAGCTTATGAAAACCGCTCGCTATGTCAATGTATTCTTTAGCCTTTGGCGTGCTAAAGACTTCATCTTTAAACTCGTTGAGCTTGTTGAAAAAATGCGTAGGGTGTGGTGTTTTTTCTAGTGTATTAAATATTGAATAATAAAGTTAAATAAGGCTTTTTGAGTATTAATATTTGATTGGAACAGAGCCTTTTCATATTTTAAAAAGGCTAATCAAAAATATCCATTAAGGATAAAATGCTAGTAAATCCTAAAACCATAAGTAATATTAAACATTATATGGCTCCTGTCAGAATACACATTGTGCGTTAAAGGCTGTGTCCCAGGCCCGTTAGGATCGACTGGAACATACATGCCACAATACCCAATACAATAGCCTTTTTTGGTGATATTGCCATAATATTCTAGTTTTAAATCCATTCTAATATTATACTTATTAGAAAAATAACTCAAAAAGAGCGCAAGACTCCTTTCATCAGCCCTTGGGCTATCCGTCCAACGGCCTAAAATTTTCCAACTAAACCCTCTATATTGTGAGCCTACATATAAAAACCCGTTAATAACATCAGCGCCAACAATATTGTTAATTTCTGCGTCATAAATACTATTCGTCCAGATGTTATACCCCAAAGGATCCCCATAAATACCTATATCACCATTAGCGTTACCGATATTTTTATAGACACTGCCCCCAAATTGCCACTTGTTATAGTAAAAACGGGTGCGGAAGAAATAAGTTTGCCCGCTTTTTCCTAACGGCACTTGTTGGAAGAGGATAATATCATTCTGATTGGCTGGAGTGGCAAAAATGGGGAAAAACCCCACGAAAGTGCCTACAAAACGAAAGCCTTTATTGTTGAAATTAGGGTTGGTGTCATAAGTGATATTAATGCCTGGCGCATACATTCTTTGAAAGATCGCATAAAAATAAGGGTTGATTTTTAGATTGTCTTTTTCATATTTCAAATCCGCAATCATTAAAGCCTTACCGCTTGTATAGTAGCGCCCAAAATACCAAAACCAGTCGCTTGACGCTGAAGCCCTAGCGTCTGAATACATCACCCTTAACCTAGTGTCTTTATATTTGACAAAGCCTTCAACCCCTTGAGTGTAAGAAGTGAACCAATCATACTCTTCAGCATCATAGCGCCCCCCTTTCACGCCAAAACTGAATTTGTCTTTTTTGTAGTTGTAGCTCAAAAAAGCGTTATGCACCATGGCTAAACGAGGTTTTTGCACTTGCAAACCACTATGCCCCGCATACCAACCAATGTATTGCCAAAAGATACCCGCCCCAAAAGGATCGGTCCTAGAGCCGGGCTGGCCATTGGGGATATTGTTGCCTTGATAGGCGGTAGAGTCATAGGGAAGCGCTGCCATCATAGCTCCCACTTCCGCTCTCAAACCCTTGTATAACCCCATGCTCAAATTCAATTCGCCGAGCAAAGAAGTGTAGCTACCTGTAGGATAAATGTCTTTAGAAGGCTGGTATCTTTGGTTGTTAAAGCCAAACTTGGTATAGCTACTCACCTTTCCAACAATGCTCATGTTGAATTTATAAGCTTGAAGTTTGGACAAAAAGAGACTAGAAAAAAGCAAAAAAAACAGAGAGTAAGAAAAATATTTCTTAATTTCCAAAACCCTAACTCCCAAAGATATTAAAATAAAAATACAAAAAAGGCATATCTAAGAGATAGGGAAGCTCTCTTAGAAACTATAACTAATGTGTGTCATCAAATGGCTTCTGTCTTGGGTGATACTCTTTTTAATGCCACCCATGTCTTGAGGACCTTCTGCGAACGCAGAAGATTCAAACAAACCATTATTCAAGTTAAGCGGTTGCCCGTTTGGCCCAAGGAAACCGGTTCCAGGGTTGTAACCCGCACGGATTTGGAACTCTAACCATACGAGTTTGAGACCCGCTTTAACATGCTTGCTGAACTGATAGTCTAGATACATACCAATACCATATTCCAAAGCCCTTGGAGCGGTAGTGAAGCGTTGGTAGAGACTCCAACTGAACTTACCATGCTTGCCTCCACCTTTAACATACTCGGTGAACGCGTCAGCATCGGTAATGTTGTCAATCCCCGCAAAACCTAAGCTATAGATGCCACCGACCCATTGTTCGATACCATCAACAGCCACAGGGTTACCCCAAGTACCTAAGTTCATGTTAGGGTTACCAATGTTGAGATAAGCACCACCAACCACAAAGTAGTTGTTAATATCTATATGGTGGCGCAAAAGAAGCGTCGCACCACCAGGACCTTGCAAGCCACGCCACTTACCATTATCCAAGAAAGGATCCCAAGTGTTATAACGAGCGGGCGCGTAACGACCGTATTCAGCGTTATTCCAACGATAGCTGTATAACGCATAGAAAGTCGTTCTGTTTCTTATGCCCCTACCACTAAACTCAGGATTGGTATCATACTCTATTTTAACACCGGGATCTGTTTCTACTTCTGGGATAAGATACACATAAGGGTGGATCATTAAATTCTTTGTAGGGCGATAAATAATACCGGCTTTATGAATACCCCAAGGCTTTTCACGATAGATAGGGAACAACCATTGACCATCAGCGATACCACGACCCCAAGAGCTAAAGAGCAAGAACTTCATCTTATTCGTGAGCTTGAAAGTCCCATAAAAACCTTGGAACAATTGGTAAACCCAATCCATTTGCTCCTGCTCAGTAACATCAAAGCGCCCCATTACCATATGGACTCTATCGCTATCATAGGTGAGATTCGCTTTATAAACTTCATAGCGCCTTGAATGCCCAGGCAAGTAAGCGTTAGCCGGATAGTAGTTAGGGAACAAGCCGTTCCACTCACCCATATATTCCCAACCAATACCTCTAGGGTTAATGACACCACCTGGCCCTTGCTGTTGCCACATTTTAGTGGCGTTCATACAAAGGCTCATAGAATCAGTGCCACAAGAAGTTTTATCCCAATAGCTTGGGGGGGTAAAATCCTTTGCCCACCTATCATACCTAGTGCTATCATAAACTTGTCCGCCCAAAACACCGCCTAAATTCACGGTCCATCCCCTACCTAAATGCACAGACCCCTCTAGCTTACCCGTAAGGTTAACAAAAGTTTCTGTGGGATAGATACCTTTAACAGGGTTAATAGGCGAATGGTTAAAACCCACTTTGGAGAAGTTGATAAAATCCCCATGCACTTCATAAGTAACCGCCCCTAATGAACCCGTAGTGAACAATAGTGGCAAGGTAAAACGCTTTAGCAATGTAGCCGCAACTTTTCGTTTCTTTAATTTCATTCCTCTTCCTTACTTTACCTGAGAATAGATAAATTACTATGTAGAGATAATTGTAGCATAAAAGAATGTAGAATTAGTTTAAAATCAAGCTAATTTTTCTTAAAAATCACAAAATTTAAAACGCAAGTTTATCCTTAAAAGCTTGCTCATCGCATGCAAATGGATAGGATAATCTTTTAATATCCTAATAAGATATTTAAAAAAGGCTTTTTTAAGGCTCAATAGGAAATTTACTGATACAATAAGGCATTGTTTTATATAAAAAATAATAATCAAGGATCAAGAATGAAAAAAATTGGTTTGAGCTTGTGTGTGGTTTTTAGCTTGGGTTTTTTAAAAGCCCATGAAGTGAGCGCTGAAAAGATTGCGGATATTTTCTACAAACTCAACGCCAAAGAGCCTAAAATGAAAATCAACCACACTAAGGGGTTTTGCGCTAAAGGCGTGTTCCTCCCTAACCCGCAAGTAAGAAAGGATTTAGATGTGCCATTACTCAATGAAAAAGAAATCCCTGCGTCTGTAAGGTATTCTTTAGGAGGCGTGGCGATGGATGATAAAAGCAAAGTTAGGGGAATGGCGTTAAAATTAGAAAACCAAAACGCTAGTTGGACAATGGTGATGCTCAATACAGAAATCAATTTTGCCAAAAACCCTAACGAATTCGCTCAATTTTTTGAAATGAGAATCCCTAAAAATGGCAAGGTGGATGAAGCAAGAATCAAAAAGCTTTATGAAGAAGTCCCCTCTTATAGGAATTTTGCCGCTTACACCAAAACGATAGGGATTAGCTCAAGCGTGGCTAACACACCTTATTATAGCGTGCATGCGTTCAAGTTTAAAGATAAAAAAGAAAAATTATTGCCTGCGAGATGGAAATTTGTGCCTAAAGACGGCATTAAGTATCTTAACCCCCAAGAATTAAAGCAAAAAGATTCAAATTATCTGCTTTCTTCATTCCAACAACACCTTAAAACTAAACCCATAGAATACCAAATGTATCTGGTGTTTGCGAATAAAAATGATGCCACCAACGACACGACCGCACTTTGGAAAGGCAAACACAAGGAATTACTAGTAGGGACATTGAAAGTTGAAAAATACGAAGGAATGGGTTGCAATAAAGATGTGTATTTCCCAGCCGATCTCCCTAAAGGCGTAGAAGCTCCTACTGATCCCTTATTCCAAATCAGGAATGAAGTTTATGGGATCACTTTTAATAGGAGGCAATAAAAAGGCTAATGCAAATCAAAATATAAGTTGATTGAAAAAATGCGTTTTTATGGGTTTATGGGAGTGGGATTTTTGTTTAAAGCTTTTGAGCGCTCCCACTAAAATCACTCGCTCTCTTATTTGAGGCACACCATAATCTAGGGCGTTTAAAATGGCATGCTCTAAAATATAACCTCTCTCTTTAAAAGCGTTACAAATTCGTTTGAATAATTGCCCTTTTTGCATAGACATTAAACCCACCACATTTTCAAAAACAAACATTTTTGGTTTTACTAAATCTAAGAGCCGCAAATATTCTTTAAACAGATTCGCTTTTTCATCCATTTTTCTTTTGCCAAGGGTAGAATAGCTCTGGCATGGTGGTCCGCCTAGTAGAATATCAATTGAAACGCATGGCAAGTTGTGGCAATTAAGTTGCATAATATCGCATAAAATGGTTTGCGTTTCTTTATGATTGGCTTGATAGCTTAAAATAGCGTCCTTGTCTATATCGTTAGCCCATATCAATTCAAAATAAGGGTGCATAGAAAAGCCATAGCTCAATCCTCCAGCACCACAAAAAATATCTGCTACCTTATACAAGTTTTATTTTTTCGCCCTTTTTCTCATGTTGGGGTCTAAAATCTTTTTCCTGATCCTTAAATTCAAGGGGGTAACTTCTAAAATCTCATCTTCTTCAATCCATTCTAGTGCTCTTTCTAACACCATAGTCCTAGGCGGGGTGAGTTTGATCGCATCATCGCTCCCGCTCGCTCTCATGTTGGTTAAATGCTTGGATTTGATGGGATTAACATCTAAATCATTATCCCTGCTGTGCTCGCCAATGACCATGCCCACATAAACCTTAGTTTGGGGGTTGATAAAAAGCGTGCCTCTTTCTTGGATATTGAATAGCGAAAAAGCGGTCGCTTCGCCATTTTCCATGCTGATTAGCGCCCCATTTTTGCGCGATTCCACGCTCCCGCTAAAAGGGCGGAATTCTAAAAAGCTATGATTCATCACGCCTTCGCCCTTAGTGTCGGTTAAAAACTCGCTCCTATAGCCGATAAGCCCTCTTGCAGGGATTTCAAATTCTAATCTTGTATAGCCGTCGCTCATGGGATTCATCGCTTTCATCTCGGCTTTTCTTTTGCCTAATCTCTCAATGATAGCCCCGCTAAAATCTTGAGGCGTGTCAATCACTAAATGCTCAAAAGGCTCGCATTTAACGCCATTTTCTTCTTTAATGATGACTTCAGGGCGTGAAATGCTAAATTCAAACCCTTCACGGCGCAAATTTTCAGCTAAAATAGTGATTTGCAATTCCCCACGCCCGCTCACTTTAAACTTGCCTTCGCCCATTTCTTCGCATTTCATAGCGATATTGGTTTGCATTTCTTTCAAGAGCCTGTCTTTCAATTTATTGGCAGTAACATGCTTTCCTTCTAACCCGGCTAAGGGCGAATCATTGACAGCGAAATACACGCTCATCGTAGGCTCTTCTAAATGCATGGGATCTAAAGGCATGGGGTTAGCAGGATCAACGACGCTATCGCCCACATCCATTGCGTTAAAGCCGGCAATCGCTACAATATCGCCCGCATAAGCGTTTTCAATCTCAGTCCTAGCCAGCCCTAAAAAGCCTATAAGCTTAGTGATACGGCCATTTTCTTTACTCCCATCGCTTTTCATCAACAGCACGCTTTCATTCTTTTTAACTGAGCCATTAAACACTCTAGCGATACCGATTTTGCCCACATAATTGTCATAATCAAGCGTAAAAATTTGCATTTGCAAAGGCTCATCAACGCTCCCACTAGGGCTTGGCACATGCTCTAAAATCGTTTCAAATAAAGGCTCTAAATTTTTCTTTTCATCGTCTAAACTTTTCATCGCATAGCCATCTCTAGCAGCAGCATACACCACAGGGAAATCCAATTGCTTATCGCTAGCCCCCATCGCTACGAACAAGTCAAAAACTTCATCCACCACTCTATCTGGTTCAGCGGCAGGCTTATCAATTTTATTCACCACCACAATAGGGCAAATCCCAAAACTCAAAGCCTTTTTAACCACGAATTTAGTTTGAGGCATGACCCCTTCTTGCGCATCCACTAGGAGAAGCACCCCATCCACCATTTTTAAAACGCGCTCCACTTCGCCCCCAAAATCAGCATGCCCAGGAGTGTCAATGATATTGATTTTAGTGTCTTTGTAATAAATAGCGGTGTTTTTAGACAGGATAGTAATCCCTCTTTCTCTTTCTAAATCGTTGCTATCCATCACCCTTTCATCCACTTTTTCCCTCTCACTAAATGTGCCAGATTGAGAAAGTAAGCCATCTACTAAAGTGGTTTTCCCATGATCAACATGCGCGATTACAGCGATATTTCTAATATTTTTCATAAATGTCCTAACAAGCAAAATTGAATTTAGAAGTATAACACAATATTATAATAGCCCCAAATGGCGGAATTTTTTGGCTAAATCCTGTTCTATAGAATGGCTTTTGTGGGCTTTTAGAAAATTTTCATTCTTGCCATTAGGCGGCATGAAATCGTCATTATCCCTATAAAAAAAGATAAAATAATTTTTCTTTAAATAGTAAGCCAAATGGATCAAAAACGAATCCCCCCCTATATACAAATCGCTTTCTAAAATCAGGTTTTTAACTTCTTCTAAACTGGTTTTAGCGCGATAATGAGTAACTCTATCTTTTAAAAAAGCGTATCGTTCTTCAAAATCTAAAAGCGTAACACAAAAGGGTTTTAAGAGTTTTAAAACGATTTGCAAATGCTCTAAAGGGATACTTCGCTCTGTTGATCTTGTGAAAGGGTTGATCAAAATCTTTTTGGGGTTTTTTAAATTCATAAGGTATGGAGAATGATCAAAAGCATGCCCATAAATTTGAGAAAACAACTCCTGGCGGTTTTGATAAACATTTTTAATGTCTTTATTGGGAGCGTTTATGGGAACGAATGTGGCTAAAAGAGCGCTTCTAAAATCCTGTTTTTCCAAAATCAAATGTTTGATTTGATGCTTTTTAATCGCTTTTAACAGCAATAAAAAATCCTTCATCGCCCAAAAAACGCCTTGTTTTTTAAGGTCATAAAAAGCAGGGACATTTTCAAAAAGAGGGATGATTTCAAAATGTTTTTCGCATTCTAAAAGCTTGGCGATTTTTAAAGTCAAATGAGTGCCTAGGATTTTAAGGGGTTGTTGCTGTTTGGAAGCGATTTCTTTTAAAAGGCTAAGCGTGATGAGGTTATCCCCTAAAGCCAAAAGACAAGCGATGTGCATGGTTTTTCCTGATTGTAAAATGTTTAGGGTCTTTTTTTTCTATCCCTAAATTTTTCAAATAAAATTTTTCATCAAAACTATTGTTGATAAATTGCACAAATAGAGGCAAACATTCCAAATCTTTTCTTAAAATTTTATGCGTTTTAAAAAGCGATTCAAAAATAAATTGCATTAAATCGCTGTTTAATAATTCCTTTAACGCATTAGCGTTGATAGGAAAATTTTCTTTTAAAACAAACATGTTCGCGCTATTTAAAAAAAGGCGTTGCTTATTATCATAAAAAAAGACAAGTTTTGAAGAAATGAATTTATACACGATTTTTTCTCTAGACTGATAAAGGCTTAAGGGAGCGACTTGCTGGCAGTTTTTTAAATCAGCGTTAATGAATTGGCTAGGGGCTTTTAATCTGTCTTTTAAAATATCTGAACCCCTAAAAATAGGAATGGTATTTTTTTCTTGTTTGGAGTGTAATTTTTCTTTATTATTGCCTGTAACAATCCCCAAAGCAAAATGAGCGTTATTTTTTAAAGTTATATGAGGAAGGGAAAAAAGGTGGTCTAAAATTTTATTTTCTTTGCTAGAGCAATGGATATTAAAAATCTTTTTAGGGTTGTTTAAAAAAGAAGAGGGCGAGCGTTTGAACTCACTATTTTGATAAAAGCATGAGATTTTTTGATCCTTGTTAGGGGCTTTTTTAAGCACCAAACCCACAGCCTTAGTCATTAGGGTTTTAAAGGGTTTGTTGAAATCAATAAGGCTTCTAATTTGAAACTTCAGAGCCATTTCTCGCATTTTACTAAATGCATCAATATTCAAACAACTTTCGGGTAATAATAGCCCCAAATGAGCGTTTTCTTTTAAGCAATTCAAACTCGCTATAAAAAAGAGCGACGCGCTATCTAGGCTTTGAGAGAGGTTGAATCGCTGTTTGAAATTTTCCTTTTGGTTTTGATTGTATTTCTTGCCCCATGGCGGGTTAGTGAAAATGCAATCAAATTGTGGGGTGTGTTTTAAATTTAAAAAATCTTTTTGCACAATATTAGGGCAATCTAAATGATAACGCTCTTTAATACGCTTTTTAGTCAAAGCGATAGCAAAAGCGTCCGTATCATAGCCATAAATATTTTCAACCTTAAACCCCAGTTTTAAAGCATGCATGATGAAATTCCCGCTCCCCACAGCCGGATCGCAAAAAATCGCTTGAGAGGCATCAAAATCTTTAGGGAGGGTGAAAAGCCATTCTACTATTTTATTAGGAGTGTAGTAAATGCCCTCTAAATTTCTGGTGGTGTTAGAAAGCTCTTCTTCATAATAAGAACCCAACTTTTCTAAATCAGAGCTATTTTCTAATATTTTTAGGTATTTTAAAACCAATTCTTGATGGTTATGAGTGCTTTTTAAGGATTTGTTAGCGTATTTGTTAAGCTTGCTTTTCCCTAAATGGTTGCGGCAAAAATCTAAAAAAGAGCTTATTTTCACATAAATTTTGTGATCAATCTCTAGTTTCTCTAAAAGATTGGTTTTGATCCAGTTATGCACGCTGCTATGAGAAACATTGATTAGGCGAGCGATTTCTTCAATAGAAAGAGCGTTTGAAGGCATTTAACCCCCTAAAAACTATAAACATAACTCACATTAAACACCACAAGGCGTTTGAAAAAGAGAGAGGTATTTAACCCTTTGCCATGCGTTTCATAAAAGGAATTGATCGCTAAAGGGATTTTTAAGCCCATTTCAAAGCCGTTATGCCTGTCCATATTCACACGAACCCCAAAATTCAAAGGGATTTGGAAAAAACTCGTGTGCATTTTAGCTTGATAATTAATCAAGTAATTGTTGATAAAATCCGTTTCACTCACCCACATGCTCAAACCACTCCCTACCCACGAACTCCCCGCTAAAGCAAAGCCTGCATAAAAACCCACGCTAGAATGTTTTTGTGCATTATCAATGAAATTATACAGATAGTCTATTCCAAGCCCATAGAGGTGGTTATTCATTTTGCCCAAACCATCAAAGCCATTACCCACAAAACCAAAATTAGTGTAACCATAGTCATAGAACAAGTAATAGCGAAACCCTTGATTTTTTTCTTGGTAAAGAAATGCTTATAACCCACATTCAAAGCTACCCCATACATGCTTGAAATGTTTTTAGAATAAGAATTAGGATCAAGCGCGTTTAGGGAATTTGAAATTGCAGCGATTTGAGAAGACAAAGAAGAAAGCATGCGGTTTTGGGATTGAGCGAATTGCGATTCTAAATTTTTTAAGTTTTCTTCAAATTCGTTAGTGGTGGGTTCTTGGATTTTTTCTAACGCTTGAACTAGTTGTGGGTTAGATGCAGCGCCACCGCTAAGCATCACGATTTTTTCAATATTTTCAAAGCTGGATTGGAGGTAGTATTTCTCAGCTTGGATTTCAGTAGGGGTTAATTGAGAATTGTTTTTCAAAGCGTTGTTGATATATGCAAAGGTTTTAGGCATGCTTGTGATTTCATTTTTGACTTGATTGAGTTTATCAATCTTATTTTGAGCGTTAGAAATGATTTGGATGCGTTCTTGATTCAAAAAAGGGTTATTGTGTTGGATGGCATGACTAATAGAATATTCAAACCCCACGCTCGCATACGCCCCATTTTCTTCAGCGATACAAAAAGATAAAAATAAAGAAAAAGGCAAAGGTAAAGAAAATAAGGTTTTTTGCATGGGTTGATCCTAATCAAAAATAATCTCAATCATACACTAATTTTAATAGAAAAAAGTGAAACCATTTTTAAGCCATTTTTGAATACAATAAGAGTATTTTATTTTTAAGGTTAGAATAATGAGTTTGATCGTTACGCGCTTCGCTCCATCGCCCACTGGCTATCTCCACATAGGAGGCTTAAGAACAGCCATTTTCAATTATCTTTTTGCACGAGCCAATCAAGGAAAATTTTTTTTACGCATTGAAGACACGGATTTGAGCCGTAACTCTATAGAAGCGGCTAATGCCATTATAGAGGCTTTCAAATGGGTAGGGCTAGAATACGATGGAGAAATCCTCTACCAATCCAAACGCTTTGGAATTTATAAAGAATATATCCAAAAACTCTTAGATGAAGACAAAGCTTATTACTGCTACATGAGTAAAGATGAGCTGGACGCTTTGAGAGAAGAACAAAAGGCCAGGAAAGAAACCCCACGCTACGACAATCGTTATCGTGATTTTAAAGGCACGCCCCCTAAAGGCATAGAGCCTGTGGTAAGGATTAAAGTCCCACAAAATGAAATCATTGGTTTTAATGACGGGGTTAAAGGCGAAGTGAAAGTGAATACTAATGAATTAGACGATTTTATTATCGCCAGGAGCGATGGGACGCCCACTTATAACTTTGTGGTTACCATTGATGACGCTTTAATGGGGATTACTGATGTGATTAGAGGCGATGATCACCTTTCTAACACCCCTAAACAAATCGTTCTCTATAAGGCTTTAAATTTTAAAATCCCTAATTTTTTCCATGTGCCGATGATTTTGAATGAAGAAGGGCAAAAATTAAGCAAACGCCATGGGGCCACTAATGTGATGGACTATCAAGAAATGGGCTATCTTAAGGAAGCTTTAGTGAATTTTTTAGCGCGTTTGGGGTGGAGCTATCACGATAAAGAGGTTTTTAGCATGCAAGAATTACTAGAATGGTTTGACCCTAAAGATTTAAATTCTTCGCCCAGTTGCTTCAGTTGGCACAAGCTTAATTGGCTCAACGCTCATTATTTAAAAAACCAAAGCGCGCAAAGATTGTTAGAACTTTTAAAGCCTTTTAGTTTTAGCGATCTCTCGCATTTAAACCCCACTCAATTGGATCGTTTGTTGGACGCTCTCAAAGAGAGATCTCAAACCTTAAAAGAATTAGCCCTTAAAATAGATGAGGTTTTAATCGCTCCTGTGGAATATGAAGAAAAGGTTTTTAAAAAGCTCAATCAAGCGCTCGTTATGCCCTTGTTAGAAAAGTTTAAACTGGAATTGAATAAAGCCAATTTCAACGATGAAAGCACGCTAGAAAACGCCATGCACAAAATCATTGAAGAAGAAAAAATTAAAGCGGGCAGTTTTATGCAGCCTTTAAGATTAGCCCTTTTGGGTAAGGGGGGCGGGATAGGCCTTAAAGAAGCGCTTTTCATTTTAGGCAAAACAGAGAGCCTCAAAAGAATAGAAGAGTTTTTGAAAAACTAAAAGATTAGCTCTCTAAAATGGGTGCATAAAGTTTGCATTTTTGAAAAATAAGAGGGTTTTAAGAGAAAAATAAAAATATTTCTAAAATTTTTTGCCCTGATTGAAATCAAGCTTAAAAGTTGGGTTCAGACAATCTTTTGGCAAACTAATCGTTTGAGGAATGACCTCATAATGGCAATAATTCTCATCTTCAAAGAGAGGTTTTATCAATAAGCGGTTTGAAAAAAGCAGATTTTCTTGATTAGGATTAATAACGCCATTGTTTAAAAAGAGGGAAGTTCGCGCGAGTTTGGTTATTTCATTGGGGTTATGGCTTACCAATAACACGCTTAAATTTTCACGCTTGATAAAATCAAGCAAACCTTGTTGCACTTCGTTTTTTAAGGCGTTATCTAGGGCGTTTAAAGGCTCATCTAAAAGCAATAAATTCTTGGCTGCGATTAAAGCTCTTGCTAAAGCGACTCGTTGGGCTTGTCCGCCAGAGAGTTTGAGGATTTTTTGATGGCTTAGATTTTCTAAACGCATTAAGCGTAACACTTCGTGGATTTTATTTTTATCTTTAGGGTGAGCAAAGGCGATGTTTTGATACACATTTAAATGAGGGAATAGGGCGTAATCTTGAAACACAAAGCCGATTTTTCGTTGCTGTGGCTTTAAAAAAATCTTTTTTTGAGTGTCTAGCCATACTGAATGATTGACTTCAATATAGCCACTATCCACCGCTTCAAGCCCTGCTAAAATGCGTAAAATCGTGCTTTTACCCGCTCCAGATTCTCCTAATAAAGCCACAACTTCTGCTTCTTTAATTTCTAAGTCTATATTCAAATCAAACGCACCCCTAGATCCTAAAAGGTGTTTTTTAAATCGCGCTTTTATCATCAAAACGAGCTTTGTTTTTTATTCAAAAATAGGGTAACAAATAAGAGGCCAAAACTGATAAGCGTGAGCGTTAAGGCGTATTGGTGGGCTTTAGGGTAATTGAGCGCTTCAGTTTCGTTAAAAATCGCAATACTAGCCACTCTTGTTTCCCCTAATATATCACCCCCAAGCATCATCACCACGCCAAATTCACCTATAGTGTGCGTAAAAGTTGTAATGATAGCCATCAATAAACTGGGTTTGATGTTAGGGAGTAGGACAAAAAAAAGGGTGTAATATTCCCCTTTACCCAAACTATAACTGGCTTCTTTTAAAGAAGTGGGCAAGGAAATTAACGCGCTTTTAATAGGGCTTACCATAAAGGGTAAAGAAAAAATCACACTCCCTAAAATAAGCCCTTGAAAACTAAAAACAAGTTTCACATTTAACGCATCTTGTAAAAACGCTCCCAAAAAAGAAGAAGGCGAAAAAATTAAAAGGAGATAAAACCCTAGCACGCTTGGGGGTAAAACTAAAGGCATATACACAAGCGTTTCTGTCAAGCTCGTTAAAAGATTGCGCTTAAGGCTTAAAAAATAGCCTAAACAAATCCCTATAGGGAGTAAAATAAGGGTGGTAATAAAAGCTAAAGAAAAGCTCAAACGCATGGTAATCAAAAACTCATGATCCATTGTTCGCCTTTTTTATGCGCTTTAATCCACAATATAGCCGTATTCTTTAAAAATAGCTCTGGCTTTAGGGTTGAATAAAAAATCTTTAAAGACTTTGGCTAAAGGGTTATTAGCCCCATTTTTAGTGGTAATCAAGGCTTGTTCAATAGGGCTATAAAGGGCTTTATTAATGATGAAATAAGAGAGGTTTTTATCTTTTTTATCAATTAAGGATAACGCTCCAAAGCCTATTTGAGCGTTTTTAGTAGCGACAAATTGATGGGCTTGAGAAATAGAAGCGCCATAAACGATTTTAGATTTAAGACTGGAAGTGAGTTTTAAATGATCTAAGACTTCCATGCTGGCTTTTCCATAAGGGGCCAGTTTAGGATTAGCCATAGCGATACGCTTGATTTTAGGATCTTTAAGAATTTCTAAAGAATCTATTTTTAAATTTTCGCTCCACAAAACCAACACGCCTTTAGCATAGACTTCTTCTTTAAAAGGGGTTATTTTTTCATCATAAAGCTTTTTAGGTCTAGCAATATCTGCTGAAATGAATAAATCAAAAGGGGCGTTTTGAATGATTTGAGCGTAGAGTTTGCCTGAAGAATTAAAGCTAATACTAATAGCGTCTTTTGGGTGTTCTTTTTGAAATTCTTTAACAAGGGCTTTTAAAGCGCGCGTGAGATTAGCAGCAGCAGCGATTTTTAAATCCTGTGCCAACAGAGCGCTTGAAAAAAATACGATTAAAAAGGCAAACGCTTTGAAAGTATTTTTCATAAAACTCCCTTTTATTAAATGATTGGAGTTGGTGATTATATCTAATTTGTATCTTAAAAATTTGTATTTTAAAAGTTTGAGGTGGTTTTGTGGGTGTGTCCCGCTTATCCATGATTTAATCAATATTTTCACTCTAAAACCCTCAATCTTTGATAAAAAATTAAATCTTTTAGAAAAATAACCGATTTTAGGGTGTAACTTTAATTCAACAAGAAGGATTTATTATGATTAAAAGAATTGCTTGTATTTTAAGCTTGAGCACGAGTTTAGCGCTTGCTGGCGAAGTGAATGGCTTTTTTATGGGTGCGGGTTACCAGCAAGGTCGTTATGGTCCTTATAACAGCAATTACTCTGATTGGCGCCATGGCAATGATCTTTATGGTTTGAATTTCAAATTAGGTTTTGTAGGCTTTGCCAATAAATGGTTTGGGGCTAGGGTGTATGGCTTTTTAGATTGGTTTAACACTTCAGGGACCGAACACACAAAAACCAATTTGCTCACCTATGGTGGCGGTGGCGATTTGATTGTCAATCTCATTCCTTTGGATAAATTCGCTCTGGGTCTTATTGGTGGCGTTCAGTTAGCCGGAAACACTTGGATGTTCCCTTATGATGTCAATCAAACGAGATTCCAGTTCTTATGGAATTTAGGCGGAAGAATGCGCGTTGGGGATCGCAGTGCGTTTGAAGCGGGCGTGAAATTCCCTATGGTTAATCAGGGCAGTAAGGATGTGGGGCTTATCCGCTACTATTCTTGGTATGTGGATTATGTCTTCACTTTCTAATCCATTCTTCCATTCGCTCTTCTTCATCAAATTAAACCCTAGCCGACTCTTGAAAGGTTGGGGTTCAAAAATCTTTTTCATAAATAGAAAGTTTGCTTTAGTGCAGTACAATCCTAGCGTTTTAATTTTTATTTTACTAAATAGAGCATTTGGTGTTTGCGTTTGAATATGGGTTTAGTAAGATTTAAATAATAAAATACTTATATATTTGATAGATACTATTTTATTCAATAGTGTTATTTAATGGCTCAATTTAATAGGATAGTTTCGTTTTTATTTCTTTAAAACAAATCGATTCTACTGGGGAAAGGTTTTTATGGAAAACAGCACACTTTATATTGTTATTGCTGGCTTATGGCTTGCTGTGGGCTTTGGGATCTTTTTAAAGAAATTAGACATGCCTGTTATCATTGGTTACATTTGCACAGGAACGGTCTTAGCGGCTTTTTTTAAAATTAATGATTTTAATTTGTTGTCTGATATTGGTGAATTTGGTATCGTCTTTTTAATGTTTATGATAGGCATTGAGTTTAATTTTGACAAGCTCAAATCCATCAAACAAGAAGTGCTAGTTTTTGGGCTTTTACAAGTAGTTTTATGCGCTTTAATCGCTTTTTTATTGGGGTATTTTGTTTTGGGTCTTTCACCCATTTTTTCCCTTGTTTTAGGCATGGGGCTTTCGCTCTCTTCAACCGCTATTGTGCTGAAATTCTTTGAAGATTCCAAACAGCTTAGCACGCCCATGGGAAAGAGCGCGGTGGGGATTTTGATCTTCCAAGATATTGCAGCCATTCCCATGCTTTTAATTTTGACGATTCTAGGCAGTAAAGATTCTAATGTCAATTTACTCATTCTTAAAACCTTTATTTCAGCAGGGATTATTTTAGTTCTTTTATTATTGCCTGGAAAAAAAGGGGCTAATCTTATCTTAGAGCAAGCAAAAGACACGCGCTTGCCTGAAATTTTTATAGGCACGATTTTAGTGATTGTTTGCAGCGCGGCGGGGTTGAGCCATTTTTTTGGGTTTTCTATGTCTTTAGGAGCGTTCATTGCGGGCATGGCCATTTCTAAATCGCGCTATAAAATCAATGTCCAAGAAGAATTCGTGCAGTTAAAAAACCTCTTCTTAGCCCTTTTTTTCATTACGATAGGGATGCAAATTAATGTGAGTTTCTTTATAGAGAAGTTCTTTGTTGTCATCTTTTTACTCATTTTAGTGATGGGTTTTAAGACGGCTATCATTTATGCACTCTTGCGTTTTTTTAGAGACTCTAAAACTGCCATAAAAACCGCTCTTTCTTTGGCACAAATCGGGGAATTTTCTTTTGTCATCTTTTTAAATTCAGGCTCGCACCAGCTCTTTAATTTGCAAGAAAAAAAAGGGATTCTTGGTTTTTTGCACCAAAAAAATATCTTAAGTATCGCTCAAAATGACATCCACCAGCTCCTTATTTTGATGGTGGTCTTTTCTATGTTGGCAACCCCTTTTATTTTAAAATACCTAGAATCTATCGCTCAATTTATTTTGCACCAAAAGAGCCAAGAAAATGAGCCGGCTAAAAAATAATTGCGTAAAAACCAAATGATAAGTTTGCTTGTATTGTCAGTATTATGTTAAAATACCAGCGTATTGAACTCAAACTATTAAACAAAGGGGGCTTTTATGAAGGAGCAAGAATGGGATTTAAGTGCTTTATTTGAAAATAAAGAAAGCACAGAAGAATTTTTAAAAACCCTACAAACAGAAGTGCAAGAATTTGAGAGCGCTTATCAAAACAACCTTAAGAATTTAGACGCTACAGGATTTTCCAACGCTCTTAAATATTACGAAGATTTGTCAGAAAAAATCTCTAAAGCGATGACTTACGCTCAATTACTTTTTGCTAAAAACACTAAAGAAGCGAAGTTTTATTCGCAATGCGAAATGGCTTGCACAAATATCCAACAGCACCTTTTGTTCTTTGAAATTGAATTTAAGAATTTAGACGCCAAAAAACAACTCGCTTTCATTAAAAAATGCAAAGACCATGCTTTTTATTTGAACAATCTCATAGAAAAGAAAAAGCACACCCTAAATTTAGACGAAGAAAAGATCGCTCTAGCCCTTTCACCTGTGGGAGTGGGTGCGTTTAGCCGTCTTTTTGATGAGCATTTTTCTTCTTTGAAAATCCCTTTTGAAGAGCAACACTTAAGCGAAGAAGAAATTTTAGCCCTCTTGCACAACCCCAAACGCAAGATCCGTAAAAAATCTCAAAAAGCTTTCAGTAAAGCGTTAGAAAAATCTCGCCCTTTGCTCACTTACATTTTAAACATGGTGCGTAAAGATTTGCTCATTGAAACTAGGCTGAGAAAATACGATAAAAAAGAGAGTTTCCGCCACATTGACAACCAGATCTCCCAAGAGAGCGTGGATAGCATGATAGAGATTGTGAACGCTAATTTTTCCTTAGTGCATCGTTACTACCATCAAAAAGCGCAAATTTTAGGGCATAAACTCAAAGATTACGATCGCTACGCCCCTTTAAGCGATGAAAATACCACCATGACTTACTCTCAAGCTTTAGAAGAAGTGCTTAACACCCTTAAAGCCTTTAGCCCTGAATTTTACAAAATCGCTTCTAAAGCGATCAAAGAAGGCTGGGTGGATTCACACCCTAAAGACTTTAAGCAAGGCGGGGCTTTTAGCCATGGCGGGGTGCCTAGCGTTCACCCTTATGTGCTATTAAACTACACAGGAAATCGCCGAGACGCTTTCACTATCGCTCATGAATTTGGGCATATGATCCACCAAGAATTGTCCAAAAAACAAGGCGTATTGAACATGGATACGCCCTTAACCACCGCAGAAACCGCTTCCGTCTTTTCTGAAATGCTGTTTTTTGAGCATTTAAAAAAGGGATTAAAATCTGACGAGCTCCTTTTCATGCTGGCCGGCAAGCTAGAAGATATTTTTTCTACCCTTTTTAGGCAAGTGGTGATGACTAATTTTGAAAGAAGAATCCATGAAATTGATGAAGAACTAGACACCAAAGATTTTGATCGAATCTGGTTTGAAGAAAACCAAAGAATGTTTGAAAAGAGCGTGAAACTCACTAAAAACTACCATTTGTGGTGGAGCTATATCCCCCATTTTATCCATTCGCCTTTTTATTGCTACGCTTATAGTTACGGGCAGCTTTTAACTTTAGCGCTTTATGGGCTTTATAAAAAAAGCGACGCTAAAGAGTTTGTTAAAACTTACACGGAATTTTTGAGCTTAGGAGGGTCAAAAAGCCCTAAAGAATTAGTGTCCATGTTTGGCTTTGACATTGATAGCAAAGAATTTTGGGAAATTGGCATGCAAGAGGTGCGTCATTTGTTAGAAGAATTTGAAAGGTTGCTCGCATGCAAAGAGAATTAAGGCTTTTAAACAACAAGCATTGCATTGAATACTTGCAATTTCTGTCCAAAAACCATTTGAGTTTTAACCTTTTGTGCGAAAGAGATGCGATTGATTTTTCCCCCAAGCTCCCTAAAGAAATTCATGAAAAATTCGGCGCGTTGGTGCTGTTTGTTTTAGCCGGATACACCTTAGAAAGCTTGATGGTTGATGCAAAAAGCGTGCAGTTTGAAGCCGGGTTTGGCCCTAATAACATTGGTAGCGTGGTTCAAGTGGAACTTCCTGGCATCATTCAAATCCTTATCAAAGAAAAAAATGAAAATGCCGTTTTATTCAATCGTTGCGATTCGCTTGAATTGTTTCAAAAAGAAGAACCGCTCTTTCAAGA
Source organism: Helicobacter pylori Shi112 (assembly GCF_000277405.1). Taxonomy (NCBI): domain Bacteria; kingdom Pseudomonadati; phylum Campylobacterota; class Epsilonproteobacteria; order Campylobacterales; family Helicobacteraceae; genus Helicobacter; species Helicobacter pylori. The sequence continues at coordinate 506,938 of NC_017741.1, read as the reverse complement.
GCCAAAAAAAGACGAGCGGGAGTCTAAAGAATGGCTGGATTCTAAAGAAGCCCTTTTTTCCAATTCCAAAAACCGCGCGATTTTAGAAAATCTGCACAAAAGCTAAAGGACTGATTGATGAGCGTTTTGAAATTGCATGTAAAAGTCTTTCGTTTTGAAACCAACAAAGATTACAACCCTGCTTATGAGTCTTATTTTTTAGAATACCAAGAAGATCAATACCTTTTGGATCTTTTAAAACAACTCAAAGGCGTGAGCTATAATGAAAATATCGCGCTTAAAATCAACCAAATTGCGGTGTTTGAAGACGCTAAAGTGAGCGATTTGGTGGCGTCTTTTTCTAAAGAATGGGTGCTAGATCCCCTATCCAAACGATACGCTTTAAAAGATTTGGTGATTGATGAAAAGGCGGTTTTAAAAAACTATGAAGATTTTTTCAAACAAGTCCCCTACATCACTAAAGGCGAAAAAGAAGAATTAGAAAAGTTTATCCAAATCAATTTTATCAACCCCCAAACAAACCCTAAATATCTGGGCGATGGCTTTTTCTTGTATGTTAAATGGCTGATGAAGCGCTACCCCACAGAGCGCAACCGGTTATTAGAGATGATCTCTCAGCCTGAAAGCGGCGTGATGAATTTTTTAAGCGTGGCGCATTACCTCTATAAAAACGATGACAACATTGACCATGAAATCTATGAATTGCAAGAAATCCTAACCAATTCCAAAATCAAGCCATGGAAAGATTTTTCTAAAAACCTTTTAAGCCTTTTTCAATACAATTCTAACCCCCCTAAAACGCCTAACCCCCCTAAAACTTGTGCGCTCTTTAACGCTTATGCGAAGCATTTAAACGCGCAACCGCTTCTAAAAAGCGCCAAGCTCTATTTAGAAAAAATGGGGCAAAAAACCATTGATCTGCCTTTTTGTTATGATGGAGGCTATTATGGGAAGATTATAAGCACGCATGATTTCCTCACCGCTTGCGCATATAATTTGGCTCTAGCCAAAGCCAATGGCGTTTCGCTCATTTTTTGCGAAGAAGATGCGTATTTGAATATCTTGCATGCTAAAGAAGTTTTAGACAACAACCCTGAAATCATCGACTCCATTAATGAAAAATTGAAAAAATACCAGCTTGTTTATGAAAAAGGCGTTGAGATAGTCTATCTTAATGAGTGGGTTAATGAGTTTTTGGCATGGGAATTGAAAGGCCCTTTTGATGCGTTTTTAGGGGCTGAATTTTCTCGCATCAAACAAAGCGATCATTTTTTCAATAAAATCCATTTAAAAGCCCCCCATTTTTTAGAGTCTTTTCAAAATTACGCCCCTCTTTTAGAAGTCAATGAAATAAGCGGCTTACTCCAGTGCGCGCATTTACGCTATTTAGGGATTGATTTGGGGGCGGATTTTTTAATCGCGCATTCTTTAGGGCTTTTTCACGCTTTTGAAAATTTAAGCTTAAAAGCTTCAAAGATTTATAAAAGAGATAATGACAACACCCCCACTTTATTTTTACCTCAAATCGCGCTAATGGCTATGGGGGAAAAAAACACGCAAGCTTTAGGGCTTGATGCGCATTATCATAAGGTTACTTTCATTTAAGATGAACGCTTTTTTAAAACTCGCGCTCGCTTCTTTGATGGGGGGGCTTTGGTATGCTTTCAATGGCGAAGGCTCTGAGATTGTCGCCATAGGGATTTTTTTATTGATCTTGTTTGTTTTTTTCATCCGCCCTGTGAGTTTCCAAGACCCAGAAAAACGAGAAGAATACATAGAACGGCTTAAAAAAAACCATGAGAGGAAAATGATCTTACAAGACAAGCAAAAAGAAGAGCAAATGCGTCTTTATCAAGCCAAAAAAGAACGAGAGAGCAGGCAAAAACAAGACCTTAAAGAACAAATGAAAAAATACTCATAAAGGAAAAAGATGGAAATCATTTTGTTAATTGTTGCGGCGATTGTGTTGTTTTATTTTTACAACACCCTCAAAGAATATTTGAAAAACCCCCTAAACCCTAAAACCAAAACCGAAGAATACGACTTGAAAAATGACCCCTATTTGTTGGTGCAATCTAGCCCCCTAGAAAAATTCAAGCAAACCCAAATAGGCGCGTATATGCGTCTTTTAAAGTTTTTAGACATTCAAAAAAACGCTTTAGATAACGCCTTAAGGACGCTTTTTATCAATGAATTAGAGCAACCCTTAAACAGCGAACAGCAAAATTTAGCCAAAGAGCTCCTCAATGAGCCTGTGGATAAAAAAGAAAATTTTGAATCCTTATGCCAAGAAATCGCCGACCACACGCATGGGGAATACACCAAACGCCTGAAATTAGTGGAATTTCTTATGTTATTAGCCTATGCTGATGGGATTTTGGATAGCAAAGAAAAAGAATTGTTTTTAGATGTGGGGGCGTTTTTGCAGATAGACAATCAAGATTTTAACGAGCTTTATGATAATTTTGAACGCTTCAATTCAATAGAAATCCCTATGTCTTTAGAAGAAGCAAAAAATCTTTTTGAAATCCAAACTAATATAACCAAGCAAGATTTAGAGGAAAAAGCCCTAAATTTAAGCGCTCTCTACTACCATAAAATGAACGACAACAAACGCTACAGCGAACAAGATTTTATCTCGTTGAAAAAGATCGCTCTCGCTTCCCAACTCTTAGAAAATGCTTTAAAAAACTCCTAAGGGGTCTTATGAAAAAGGCTATTGAATGCCCTTTTTAAAAGCCCTAGAATCTTTTGATGCGCCCTTTTTAGAAAAAGAAATTTCAAAGCGTTTTAGGGATAATTTAGTTTTTTTCAAATCTTATAATCCCCATCTTTTTAACGCTCTCAATACGCCTTTTAAAAATTACCGATTGCTTTTTGAAAAAAACCACTTCAATCTCTTACACACGCCCACAAACGCTTTAAGCTACCCTAAAAATCAAATGGTAGAAATCGCTTTTAACATGGCTTCTAACCCCCTGAATAATCCCAGATGGTCATTAGATAATAACCACCTCTCTTTAAATTATTTAAAAACTCAAAACAACCCCAAACTCCCCCTAACCCTTAAAGCCACGCATGCGATCTCAAACTTTTTAGATGATTATCAAACGCCTTGCTCTTTAAAAAAATTCTTACCCCCTACCATGATTTATGGCGTCTTGGACGGCTTGTTTTTGGCTATTTTACAGGCTCAAAATTACCGCTTCCATTCGCTTTATTTGTTTGAAGAAAATTTAGATTTGTTTAAAATCAGCTGTTATTTTGCACGTTATGAAGATTTGATTACAAAAGGGGCTAAACTCTTTATTCAAGGGTTTTTTAACCCCAATGAATTAAAAATGGATTTTTTGAAACGCCCTATCACGCATTCTTTTTTAAAGCTAGAAATCATGCCCTATAAAAGCGCTTTTAATTCACGCATGCGAGAAAACATTCAAAGCTATTACAAACAAGCTTTAAGGGGTTGGGGGAGTTTTGAAGATGAATTGCTAGGATTAAAAAACACGCTTAAAAACTTACCCTTATACCAAACCCTAAAAACCAAACCTAAAAAGATTAACGCCCCCATTTGCGTGGTGGGTAATGGGCCAAGCCTGGATTTATTGTTGGATTTTTTAAAAGAAAATGAAGATCGTTTCATTATTTTTTCATGCGGAACCGCTTTAAAGCCTTTAAAAACGCATGGCATCAAAGTGGATTTTCAAATAGAAGTGGAGCGCATAGACTATCTTAAAGAGGTTTTAGAAAAAGCTCCCCTAGAAGACACCCCCTTAATAGGGGCTAACATGCTCAATCCTAACGCTTTTAATATAGCCAAAGAAGCGTTAATGTTTATGCGTGGGGGGAGCGCTTGCGCGTATATAAGCCCTTTAAGTATAGAATACGCAGCGCCTTTTGTGGGCAATGCCGGGGTGGCTTTAGCGGGTTTGATGAGCGATGAAATTTATTTGTGCGCTTTAGATTGCGCTTATATCAAAGGGTTTAAAAAGCACGCTCAAAATTCCTATTATGAAAATGAAAAAGAAATTGACCCTTCGTCTTTAATCAGCGTAGAGGGTAATTTTAAAGGTTATGAAACTTTTAGCGACTCGCTTTTTTTGCTCTCTAAAGAAAGGATTGAAGAAGCCCTTAATTATTACCAGCCTAAAAAAGTCTATAATTTAAGTTATGGGGCTAAAATCAAGCATGCCGTTAGCCTCAATCATTCTCAAGTAAAATTGAAACATTCCAACAAACAAAAAGCTACCGCTCGCATTAAAAGCATGTTTAGCCCTAAAAGTAACCATGCTAAGGATTTAAAAAATTTACAAAAAAATCTGATCAGTTTTAAAGAGGATTTTTTCATGCATTTAAACACGCCTTGCAAAACCAAGCAAGAAATATTTGAATGGGTGGATAGCTTGAATGGATTTTGCCAAACAACAAGCGCTAAAACCCCCACTATAGGCATTTTATTTGAGGGGAGTATCGCTCATATCTTACAAAGCGTATTGATCGTTTCATTGCATCTTAACGAAAATGAGCTTACGCATTTTACCAACCACTCTCAAAACACCTTAAAACAATTCCTTAAAAAAGCTTGTTTGTTATTGCAAATGCGACTCAAACAACCATGATTTTTACTTTTACATTATAATTAACAACCTTAAATCAAAGGGGTGCTCATGCCACACAATGAAATCACAAGGGTTCAAGTCCCTGCCTTAATGCATTTAGCCAAGTTGGGCTATGATTTTATTCCTACTAATTCTAAGCCTAATCTAGACACGGCCACTAATATTTTAACAGATAGTTTCACTCAAGCGTTTGAGCGATTAAACCCCACTAAAAACGCACAAGATTCGCTTGATGAAATGAAAAAACGCTTGAATGATAATGATTTAGGCAAAAGCTTTTATGAATACTTGCTCAAAAGCGAGCGTCAAATCATAGACTTTGATAACCCTAACAACAATCTTTATGAAATGATGGCTGAATTACCCTATAAATCCTTTAGGCCTGACATCACCCTTTTTATCAATGGCTTGCCTTTGGTGAATATAGAAGTTAAGCAGCCTTACGCCGGACAAGGCATTAAAGAAGAAAGAGATCGCCACATCAAACGCTATAAAAACCCTGAAAACAAAGTTTTTTATAACCTCGCAAATTTGGCTCTTTAGCGATAATTTACCCTATGATGAAAACAACCCCGATCAAGGCGCGTTTTATAGCGCTTCATATTCGCCTATTTTCCAACGCTTTGTTGAAGCGGATAAGCTAGATATTACCCCCCCCCCCCGAAAATCATCAAAATCATCAAAATCATCAATCGCTTGAAGAAATTCAAAAAAGCGTCTTAAACGAATTTAACCTTAAAGACGCCGACTGCCCAAAAAACCCTAAAGACACCCCCACAAACGCCCTTTTAACTTCGTTTTGCTCCCCAAAAAGGCTTTGCTTTATCCTAAAATACGGCATCAGTTTCTTAAAAGAAAAATCAGAGTTTAAAAAACACATTTGGCGTTATGCGCAGATGTTTGCGAGCTTGAATGTTTTAAAAGAATTGCAAAAGCATTATCAAAATAACCCCAAAGACCCCCTAAAAGGCATCATTTGGCACACGCAAGGCAGCGGTAAAACCGCCTTAACCTATCATTTAACCAAACTCATAAAAGACTTTTTTAGCCCGAAAAAGACTAAATTTTATTTTATTGTGGATAGGTTGGATTTATTAGAGCAAGCCAAAAACGAGTTTTTAAAAAGAGGCCTTCAAGCGCATGAGGCAGAAAATAAAGAGGATTTGAGCCAAAAATTAAAAAACTCTAGCGTGTTTGAAAACCCTCAAGGGAATGATGAAATCATCGTTGTGAATATCCAAAAATTCAAAGCCCCCAATGAAGACCCCTCCAATAGCGCTCCTAAAGAAATTATTTCTAAAACAGAATTGCAAGAATCCATTCAAAACAGCCACGATTTACAAAGGGTGTTTATCATAGATGAAGCCCACAGGAGCTACGATCCTAAAGGTTGTTTTTACGCTAATTTGATAGAATGCGACAAAACAGCGATTAAAATCGCTCTCACAGGCACGCCCCTATTAGAAGACAACGCGCAAGATAAAGCCACTAAAAAAACTTTTGGCAACTACTTGCACACCTATTCTTACACAGAATCCATTAAAGACGGACACACCCTAACACTCCAGTTAGAAACCATTGAAACAAGCTACAAAGAAAAACTACAAGAAATCTATCGCCTTTTACAAGAAAGCATCATTATTGAAGACATAGAGGTTAAAAAAGAAACGATTTTTAATGATGAAAAATACATTAAAGAAATGCTCTCTTATATCATTAGAGATTTATTGAAATTCAGACAACTGCATGACGACAACGAACAATTAAAGGCTATGGTGGTTTGTTTTTCAAGCAAGCAAGCCAGATTGGCTAATTTTCTTTTTAATGAAGTCCAAGAAGAAGTCTTACAAAAAAACCCCAACCTAAGGATTTTAAACAAACTCAAATCCAGCCTGATTTTGCATGATGAACAAGAAGTCAAAGAAAAGATTTATTCTTTCAAACATGAAGATACGGATATAGCCTTTGTGTTTAACATGCTTTTAACCGGCTTTGATTTACCCAATCTCAAACGCCTTTATATCCATAGGGAGTTAAAAGATCACAATTTACTCCAAGCCCTAGCCAGAGTGAATCGCCCCTATAACAACATGTCTTTTGGCTACCTTATAGATTTTGTAGGGATTCAAGAAAATTTTGACAAAACGACTGATGATTATTTGAAAGAATTAAACCGATTCAATCAAAGCGGTGCCAGTAGCGATTCTAATATCAAAGACATTTTTGCGGATCGTGAGGTTTTAGAACAAGACATTAAAAACGCCTATGGTGATCTTTTTGATTACCCCATTGACAATATAGAAGACATGACTAACGCCATTGTGAATATGAGCGACATTAACGAGTTACAAAAAGTTTCACACGCCATCAACACGCTCAAAGAGCGCTACAATTTAATCCGCACTTCTAATGATGAAAAAATCCTTTCACTAAAAGAAAAAATTGATATTGAAAAGATCAATAAAATCTCTTCAACGCTTCATAAAAAAGCCAAACACCTCCATGCGTTAAAAAATATCAATGAGCCTAAAAACCCAAACGATTTAATCATTTTAGAAGATCTCATCGCTATTTTAGACTTTAAAATAGCGTATAAAGAAAGCAAAGAATTACACTTCAAAGAAAGCGAAGAAATTAGCACCAAACAAAAGCAAGCTAAAGAGATTTTAGAAAAAATCAAGGATCAAAAAGATAAAGAAATCCAAAAGATTTATAAAGACTTTTCAAAACTGCTCCAAACGCCCGCAACAAGCCAGAATTTTGAGGAAATTTCTCATTCTTATAGCGCAATCATTTCACAACTCAAACAACACCACCAACAAACCACCCACTTATTAAATAAATACGATAATATAGCTTATGCGATCACGCACAAACGCCTCCACAAACGCCTCACGGAAAAAAACATTTCTGACCCAGTGGGAATTTTCACGCTTTTAAGCGCCTTAAAAAGTGCTATTGATGAGCGTATTTCTAAGCGTCAAGAATTCTTAAACGAAGAATACCACCTAAAAAATGCCATAAAACTAGAATTAAGGAACGCTTTCAAAAAAAACCCCTCCTTAAAAGATTTAGAAAAAGAAAAAGAATTTATCGTTCAAACCCTTTTTAACGAGCTACAAAACCACCATCAAGGAAATTCACATGCCTAATAACGCTTTATTGCAAATCAAACAAAGCACCCTCAACCTCATTGATGATTTAAAAGTCGTTTGTGCGAGTTTTGGTTTAGGGAATGATGGCAACGAATACAAGATCATCACGCAATGCTTTTTGTATAAATTCTTATGCGATAAATTTGAATTCCTTTTTGAACAAGAATTTCCTAACCAAACAATACAAGATTACAAAGACTTTAACGAAGAAGAAAAAGAAGATTTTTTGATTACCTTAATAGATAAAAGACTCCCCAAACTCGCCTATGATGATCTTTTAAGCTATCTTTTTGAAAAACATTTTAACGATAACGATTTACACCTAAAGCTAGATACTATTTTTAATCGTATTTCTAGCAATAATGCCGAGCTTTTCAACACCAAAAGCACGGATGAAACCACTATCGCCCTATTTGAAAGCATCTCACAATACATTAATGAAGAGTCTAAAAGGGCTAATTTCACCAGAATTTTACTAGACAAACTCAAAAATTTTGATTTCAAACAAGCTTTTTTAAATTTACAAAACCAGCAAGGCTATGATTTTTTCGCCCCCATTTTTGAATACTTGCTCAAAGATTACAATAACGCCGGCACAGGCAAATACGCCGAATACTACACCCCTTTAAGCATCGCTAGAATCATTGCTAAGCTTTTAATTAATGAGCCAACTAAAAGCGTCAAAATCTATGACCCAAGCGCAGGCACAGGAACGCTTTTAATGGCATTAGCCCACCAAATAGGCACAGATTCTTGCACCCTTTATGCCCAAGACATTTCGCAAAAATCCTTAAAAATGCTCAAACTCAACCTCATTTTAAACGATTTGACCCACTCTTTAAAATACGCCATTGAGGGAAACACTTTAACCAACCCCTACCACTCTAAAGACCTTAAAGGGAAAATGGATTACATCGTGAGTAACCCCCCTTTCAAGCTGGATTTTTCCAACGAGCATGCCGAAATTTCGCAAAACAAAAACGATTTTTTCTTAGGCGTGCCTAATATCCCTAAAAACGATAAAAGCAAAATGCCCATATACACGCTCTTTTTCCAGCATTGCTTGAACATGCTTAGCGATAAGGGTAAGGGGGCTATAATCGTGCCAACCGGATTCATTAGCGCTAAAAGCGGAGTAGAAAATAAGATTGTCAGGCATTTAGTGGATGAAAAGCTCGTTTATTGGGTGATTTGCATGCCCAGTCAAGTTTTTGCCAACACCGGCACTAATGTGAGCATCATCTTTTTTAAAAAAACGCCAAGCGCAAATGAAGTGGTTTTGATTGACGCTTCCAAACTCGGCGAAGAATACACCGAAAACAAAAACAAAAAAACGCGCTTAAGAGGGAGCGATATTGATTTGATTTTAGAAACTTTTCAAAATAAAACCCAAAAAGCGGATTTTTGCGCTCTGGTTTCTTTTAATGAGATTACAGAAAAAAACTATTCTCTAAACCCCGGGCAGTATTTCACTATAGAAGACACAAGCGAGAAAATAAGCCAAGCAGAGTTTGAAAACTTGATGCAACAATATTCAAGCAAATTAACAAGCCTTTTTGATGAAAGCCAGAGCTTGCAACAAGAAATTTTAGAAACTTTAAAAGGGGTTAGGTTTGAGTAAAACTCTACAAGACTATGCAACTTTAATCAATGATACCATACAATCAAATGAAATCAATCACTATATAACTACGGATAACATGTGCCAAAATTTAGGCGGTATTGATACACTTAAAAACATCAATATCCCACAAGGAAAGGTCAGATCATTTCAAAAAGATGATGTTTTGTTGTCAAATATAAGACTTTATTTTAGAAAAGTTTATAGAGCCAAACAAAAAGGCGGTTGCAGTTCTGATGTCCTAGTGTTTAGGGCTAAACACATTGATAGCGCCACACTTTTTGCGATTTTATCTAGTCAAATTTTTACTGATTATGCGTGTTCAGGCAGTCAAGGTTCTAAAATGCCAAGAGGCAATAAAACACACATGATGGATTTCAAAATCCCTACAATCAATTTTACAATCGCTAAAATTTTTAATAGCATTCAAAATAAGATTGAAAACAACCACAAAATCAATGAGCTTTTACACACGCTCGCTTATAAAGTCTATGAATATTATTTCAAATACAAACCTAAAAATGCAAAGCTAGAACAAATTATTATTGAAAATCCTAAATCTAGTATTATGGTTAAAAACGCCCAAAAAACCCAAGATAAATACCCCTTTTTTACAAGCGGAGATAATATCCTATCCTATCCTAAAGCGATCATTGATGGCAGAAATTGCTTTTTAAACACTGGCGGTAATGCTGGTATTAAATTTTATGTAGGCAAAGCTTCTTATTCAACGGATACTTGGTGTATTTGCGCTAACGAATTTAGCGACTATTTATATTTATTGCTCTCAAGTATAAAAACCCATATCAATCAAAGCTTTTTTCAAGGAACTAGCCTTAAACACTTACAAAAAAATTTGCTTAAAAAATATCCTATTTACATGCCGTCCGTGCATGAAATTAAAAAATTTAATCAAATTATTATGCCCCTACTCACGCTTATATCCATTAACACAAGAACTTCTAAAAAATTAGAACAAATCAGAGATTTTCTACTCCCCCTACTCCTAAAACAACAAGTCAAACCCCAATGAAAAATTTTAAAACAAAACTTTTTAAGGGGTAAAAACCCTTTAGTTACAAGAAAGAGAAGTTTTGTCATCAAAAGAAATTTTTTAAAGAAAAAGAAGTTTCAAAAATTAAAAGTTTGAGTCAAATCCGCTAGTAACCATAGATTTGACCCTAGCGCTCTTGTGCCAGAGCCAAAATTTTAGTATAATGGCGTTGCGTATACCATTAAAACTATGATTACTAATAGTAATCTCATGTAGGTTATCTCCTTTCGGGGTAACCGCCCATTGTTACCCCCAACCCTAACATACTCCAAATACCGCAACTAAAGAGAAAACCAAGAGATTACTACTTGCGTTCGTTTATTATAGAATAAATCAACCCAAAAAACGCTAAAAAAATTTTAAGCGATCTTTTAGGGTTAAATGAAGTTTTACAAAAAAGAGTTTTTAAACAATAACTAAGCAAACTCGCGCTACAATTTCCCTTTTTGATTGCGGAGTATGGCGCAGCCTGATTAGCGCGCACCCTTGGGGTGGGTGAGGTCGTGGGTTTGAATCCCGCTACTCCGACCATGACTTTTTAAAAAGCTTCAATTATTATCATTTCATTATATAATCACACCAAACAAACTGATTTTTAAACATGATGATTTAAAGGATTTCTATTGAATCGTTTCTTTAACCGAGAGCTTTCATGGTTAGCTTTTAACACAAGGGTTTTAAATGAAGCCAAAGATGAGAGCTTGCCTTTATTAGAGCGCTTGAAATTTTTAGCCATTTATGACACGAATTTAGACGAATTTTACATGATAAGAGTGGCAGGGCTTAAACAACTCTATGAGCATAAAATCGCCTCTAAAGGCATTGATGGCGCAAACCCTGAAGAACAATTAGAAAAAATCAAGCATTATTTAGCGCATGAAATTGAAGAAAGGGAGTTGGAATTCCAAAAAATCCAAGCCCTACTCTTTAAAAAAGGGCTTTGTATCACCCCCTATAATGAATTGAATTTGGAGCAAAAAGCTAAGGCTAAAACCTATTTTAAAGAGCAACTTTATGCGTTAGCTTTGCCTTTTAAGTTGGATTCTTCGCACACTTTCCCGCCTTTGGGGAATTTGACTTTCGCGCTTTTTGCCCGCATTAAAGACAAAGAAACCCAAACCACCTCCTATGCGCTCATCAAACTCCCCTCTTTTATCTTCCGTTTTGTAGAGCTAGAAAAAGGCTTGTTTGTGCTGGCTGAAGAAATCGTAGAAGCGCATTTAGAAGAATTGTTTTTAGAGCATGAGATTTTAGATTGCATGGCGTTTAGGGTAACTTGCGATGCGGATATTGCCATCACTGAAGATGAAGCGCATGATTATGCGGATTTGATGAGTAAGAGTTTAAGGAAACGCAATCAAGGCGAAATCGTGCGCTTGCAAACCCAAAAAGGGAGTCAAGAGCTTTTAAAAACCCTTTTAGCGTCTTTAAGGAGTTTTCAAACCCACTCTTACAAAAAGCGCAAACTCACCGGCATGCATGCCTATAAAAGCGCGATCATGCTCAATTTAGGGGATTTGTGGGAATTGGTCAGTCATAGCGATTTTAAAGCGCTTAAATCGCCCAATTTCACGCCCAAAATCCACCCTCATTTCAATGAAAACGATCTCTTTAAATCCATAGAAAAGCAAGATCTGTTGCTGTTCCACCCGTATGAAAGTTTTGAGCCTGTGGTTGATCTAATAGAGCAAGCCGCTAGCGATCCCACCACCCTTTCTATCAAAATGACGCTTTATCGTGTGGGCAAGCATTCCCCCATTGTCAAAGCCTTAATTGAAGCGGCGAGCAAGATTCAAGTGAGCGTTTTAGTGGAATTAAAAGCGCGCTTTGATGAAGAGAGCAATCTGCATTGGGCAAAAGCTTTAGAAAGGGCGGGCGCGTTAGTCGTTTATGGCGTTTTCAAACTCAAAGTGCATGCCAAAATGCTAGTGATCACTAAAAAAACAGACAACCAATTACGCCATTTCACCCATTTAAGCACGGGCAATTACAACCCTTTGAGCGCTAAAATCTATACCGATGTGAGTTTTTTTAGCGCTAAAAATGAAATCGCTAACGACACTATCAAGCTTTTCCATTCCTTGCTCACTAGCAGTGCGACTAATAGCGCTCTAGAAACGCTTTTTATGGCGCCCAAACAGATCAAGCCTAAAATCATTGAACTCATTCAAAATGAAATGAATCACCAACAAGAAGGCTATATCATTTTAAAAGCCAACGCCCTAGTGGATAGCGAAATCATTGAATGGCTCTATCAAGCCTCTCAAAAAGGGGTTAAAATTGATCTCATTATTAGAGGGATTTGCTGTTTAAAGCCCCAAGTCAAGGGATTGAGTGAAAATATCAGGGTGTATTCTATTGTGGGGAAATATTTAGAACATGCACGCATTTATTATTTTAAACATGAGAATATCTATTTTTCTAGCGCGGATTTAATGCCCAGAAATTTAGAAAGGCGCGTGGAATTGCTTGTCCCGGCCACAAACCCAAAGATCGCTAATAAGTTGTTGCATATTTTAGAAATCCAATTAAAAGACACCTTGAAACGCTATGAGTTAAATTCTAAAGGCCGTTACATTAAAGTTTCAAACCCTAACGATCCTTTAAATTCGCAGGATTACTTTGAAAAACAAACCCTTAAAACCTTTTAAGGGTTATCGTTCAAATCATAAAAGATAAGGATTTAAATGCTTTATTCGTTATTAAAAAAATATCTTTTTAGCCTAGACGCTGAAGACGCGCATGAAAAAGTGTGTAAAATTTTAAAAATGCTTTCTTCATCGCCCTTTTTGTGTGGTTTGATTGATTCTCAATGGGGTTATAAAAACCCAAAGCTTGAAAATGAAATTTTAGGCTTGCATTTCCCTAACCCTTTAGGCTTAGCCGCCGGTTTTGATAAAAATATCTCCATGCTTAGGGCGTTAATCGCTTTTGGGTTTGGCTATTTAGAAGCAGGCACTCTCACCAATGAAGCGCAAACGGGGAATGAAAAACCAAGGCTTTTTAGGCACATTGAAGAAGAGTCCTTACAAAATGCGATGGGGTTTAATAATCATGGGGCAATTTTAGCAGCGAGATCGTTCAATCGCTTCGCCCCTTATAAAACCCCTATTGGCATCAATTTAGGCAAAAACAAACGCATAGAGCAAGCGCATGCCCTAGAAGATTACAAGGCGGTTTTAAATAAATGTTTAAACATTGGCGATTATTACACTTTCAACCTTTCTTCGCCCAACACCCCTAATTTAAGGGATTTACAAAACAAAGCGTTTGTGAATGAGCTTTTTTGCATGGCGAAAGAAATGACCCATAAGCCTTTATTTTTAAAAATCGCCCCGGATTTAGAAACAGACAACATGCTAGAGATGGTCAATAGCGCTATTGAAGCAGGAGCGCATGGGATCATTGCGACTAACACCACGATTGATAAAAGCCTGGTGTTCGCTCCTAAAGAAATGGGGGGCTTGAGCGGGAAATGCTTGACTAAAAAAAGCCGTGAAATCTTTAAAGAATTGGCTAAAGCTTTTTTTAATAAAAGCGTTCTTGTTTCTGTGGGGGGGATTAGCGGTGCCAAAGATGCTTATGAAAGGATTAAAATGGGAGCGAGTCTGTTACAAATTTATAGCGCTTTTATTTACAATGGGCCAAATTTATGCCAAAATATTCTTAAAGATTTGGTAAAATTACTCCAAAAAGATGGATTTTTGAGCGTCAAAGAGGCTATAGGAGCGGATTTAAGATGAGATATTTTTCTGTTAAAAGACTTTTGAGGCTTAGTTCTGTCTTGTTAGTCACTTTAGGAGCGAGCATGCACGCACAATCTTACTTACCCAAACATGAGAGTGTTACCTTAAAAAATGGGTTGCAAGTCGTAAGCGTCCCCCTAGAAAATAAAACCGGGGTTATAGAAGTGGATGTGCTTTATAAAGTCGGCTCTAGAAACGAAACCATGGGCAAGAGCGGGATCGCTCACATGTTAGAGCATTTGAATTTTAAAAGCACCAAAAACCTTAAAGCCGGCGAATTTGATAAAATCGTTAAGCGTTTTGGGGGCGTGAGTAACGCTTCTACGAGCTTTGATATTACACGCTATTTCATTAAAACCAGTCAGGCTAACTTGGATAAATCTTTAGAATTGTTCGCTGAAACCATGGGTTCTTTGAATTTAAAAGAAGATGAGTTTTTGCCTGAGCGTCAAGTGGTCGCTGAAGAAAGGCGATGGCGCACTGATAATTCCCCTATCGGCATGCTTTATTTCCGCTTTTTTAACACCGCTTATGTCTATCACCCCTACCATTGGACGCCCATTGGTTTTATGGACGATATTCAAAACTGGACTTTAAAAGACATTAAAAAATTCCATTCGCTCTATTATCAGCCTAAAAACGCTATTATTTTAGTGGTGGGCGATGTCAATTCTCAAAAGGTTTTTGAATTGAGTAAAAAGCATTTTGAATCCTTAAAGAACCTTGATGGAAAAGCTATCCCCACCCCCTACATGAAAGAGCCTAAGCAAGATGGAGCCAGAACGGCAGTCGTGCATAAAGATGGGGTCCATTTAGAATGGGTAGCCCTTGGGTATAAAGTGCCTGCTTTCAAGCATAAAGATCAAGTCGCCCTAGACGCGCTAAGCAAGCTTTTAGGCGAAGGTAAAAGCTCGTGGTTGCAAAGCGAATTGGTGGATAAAAAACGCCTGGCTTCTCAAGCTTTCTCGCACAACATGCAATTACAAGATGAAAGCGTGTTTTTATTCATTGCGGGGGGTAATCCTAATGTCAAAGCCGAAGCCTTACAAAAAGAAATCGTAGCGCTTTTAGAAAAGCTTAAAAAAGGCGAAATCACTCAAGCTGAGTTAGACAAGCTCAAAATCAATCAAAAAGCCGACTTCATTTCTAATTTAGAAAGTTCTAGCGATGTTGCGGGGCTTTTTGCGGACTATTTAGTGCAAAACGATATTCAAGGCTTGACGGATTATCAGCAACAATTTTTGGATTTAAAAGTGAGCGATTTGGTGCGTGTGGCCAATGAATATTTTAAAGACACCCAATCAACCACCGTGTTTTTGAAACCTTAAAAGAGCCTTATAACATGCAATTCCATTCATCTAGCGCGTTAATTACGCCTTTTAAAAAAGATTTGAGCGTTGATGAGGCCGCTTATGAAGCCTTGATCAAGCGCCAAATTTTTCAAGGCATGGACGCATGCGTGCCTGTTGGCACGACAGGAGAATCCGCCACGCTCACCCATCAAGAGCACATGCGTTGCATTGAAATCGCCGTAGAAACTTGCAAAAACACTAAAACGCCCTCAAATTCACGCATGAAAGTGTTAGCCGGCGTGGGCAGTAACGCCACGAGCGAGTCCCTTTCTTTGGCAAAGTTCGCTCAAAAAATCGGCGCGGATGCGATTTTATGCGTAAGCCCCTATTATAACCGCCCCACCCAACAAGGTTTGTTTGAACATTATAAAACTATCGCTCAGTCGGTGGAAATCCCCGTCATGCTTTATGATGTGCCAAGTAGAACAGGCGTGTCTATTGAAGTTTCAACCGCTCTCAAACTCTTTAGAGAAGTCCCTAACATTAAAGCCATTAAAGAAGCGTCTGGCTCTTTGAAAAGGGTAACAGAATTGCATTATTATGAAAAAGATTTTAAAATTTTTAGTGGGGAAGATTCACTCAACCACTCTATCATGTTTTCAGGGGGGTGTGGCGTGATTTCAGTGACCGGTAATTTAATGCCTAATCTGATTTCACAAATGGTCAATTGCGCGCTCAAACTTGAATACCAACAAGCCCTAGAAATCCAAAATAAGCTTTTTCATTTGCACCAAGCCCTTTTTGTAGAAACGAATCCTATCCCTATTAAAATGGCTATGCATTTAGCCGGCTTGATTGAAAACCCAAGCTACAGACTGCCTTTAGTGGCCCCAAGCAAAGAAACGATTCAACTTTTAGAAAAAACTTTACAACAATATGAGGTAATTGCATGAACAATTCCAATCACATGAAAAATAAAACCCTAGTGATCAGCGGCGCGACTAGAGGGATTGGCAAGGCAATATTGTATCGCTTCGCTCAAAGCGGCGTGAATATCGCTTTCACTTACAATAAAAATGTTGAAGAAGCCAACAAAATTATAGAAGATGTGGAGCAAAAATATTCCATTAAAGCCAAAGCCTACCCCCTTAATGTTTTAGAGCCTGAGCAATACACAGAGCTTTTTAAACAAATTGACGCTGATTTTGACAGAGTGGATTTTTTTATTTCTAACGCTATTATTTACGGGCGTTCTGTCGTGGGCGGATTTGCGCCGTTTATGCGATTAAAACCTAAAGGGTTAAACAATATTTACACAGCCACTGTGTTAGCGTTTGTAGTGGGGGCTCAAGAAGCGGCAAAACGCATGCAAAAAATAGGCGGCGGGGCGATCGTGAGCTTAAGCTCTACCGGGAATTTGGTCTATATGCCTAATTACGCCGGGCATGGCAATTCTAAAAACGCCGTAGAAACCATGGTCAAATACGCTGCTGTTGATTTAGGCGAGTTTAACATTAGAGTGAATGCGGTGAGTGGCGGGCCTATTGATACGGACGCTTTGAAAGCCTTCCCTGATTATGTGGAGATTAAAGAAAAAGTAGAAGAGCAATCGCCCCTAAAACGCATGGGCAATCCTAACGATCTAGCCGGAGCGGCTTATTTTTTATGCGATGAAACCCAAAGCGGTTGGCTTACAGGGCAAACGATCGTTGTAGATGGCGGGACTACTTTTAAATAAAGATATTTCTTGCAAAACATTATCCACATCCACCAAAACAAAGAGTTGCAATTCATTAAAAAATGCTTGTTATGCTATTTTTTCGCCCCTTTGTGTGGGGCTATCCTGCTAGCGCTTTTTCTTGTTTCAAGTGGGGCAAAATCGTTTGAAGTTTCTAACCTCTTTAGCAACCAACTAGCCTATATCGTTTTATTGTCTCTTTTTTTGTGTGCGCTTGGGTTTATTGCCGGAGCCATTGGTTTTTACAGGCTTTCTAAAATCACACGCCATCTGAGTTTTTTTGAAAATTTTGCTTTCAGTTTTTTAGCGGTGATTTTATGCGCTCTTTTAAGCTATCTTATCCCTAACGCTAGTAACGCTCTTTCGCTAATCGGTAATGGCGTTTCTATTTTTTATTTGCACAAACTCTATAGAGAATTGAGCCTTTACACGCAAGAAAGGTTTTTTTTAAGCGGGTTTAGGTTATTGCTTTTTAGTTTCATGCTGGCTCTTTTAGGGATTTTAGTGCAAGCGTTAGTTATCCTTTTTTTAACGATCGCTGTGATTTTAATGTGTGTGGCGCTTGGCTTTTTAGGGCGCGCGTTTTTGAATTTTTCACAAGTCTTTTTGAAAGCATGAAAGTTTTAAAACTCCTGCCTAATTTTTTAACGATTTTACGCATCGTCTTATCCTTATTTTTATTATTTTTATTGTTAAACACGCACACTTATTTTAGTTTTTTAACCCCCTTTCACATCAACATGATCTCTTCATTGGTTTTTTTGTTTGCCGCGCTCACGGATTTATTGGACGGCTACATCGCTAGAAACTATAAAGCCAAATCGCGCTTTGGGGAAATCTTTGACCCTTTAGCGGATAAAATCCTTATTTTGAGCGCGTTTTTAGGATTAGTCCATTTGGATCGTGTGAACGCGTGGATTCCGTTTGTGATTTTAGGGCGTGAATTTTTTATTTCAGGGCTTAGGGTTTTAGCCGCTAATGAAAAAAAGGATATTCCTGTCAATGCGCTAGGCAAGTATAAAACCGTTTCTCAAGTCGTGGCGATTAGCGCTTTATTGGCTGATGTAACTTACTCTTATACGCTTGTGGCTATAGCGATTTTTTTAACCCTTTATTCGGGGATAGATTACACTATTAAATATTATAAATCTTAATGTTTTAGAAGAAGTTTTTAGCGTCCTTTAAAAAATACCTTAAAACTCCGTTCTCATCCAATATTGATAAACATTAACCTTAATTCTTTCGTTTTTTTTAAATTTTATTTTCAATATTCATTAAAAAAAATCATTTTATTTTATTTTTGTTATAATTCAAGCTATTTTTATTTTCAATCTAAGGAGGTGTCGCATGGACAATCAAGAGATAGCGCATCAAAATATCACGCAAAAACAAGGCGAACTTAAAAGAGACATGAAAATGCGCCATCTCTTAATGATTGCATTTGGGGGAGCGATTGGCACAGGGCTTTTTGTAGGCACTGGGGGTAATATTGCGAGTGCTGGCCCTTTAGGGACTTTGATCGCTTATTGTTTTGGAGGGCTAGTGGTTTATTGCATCATGCTCTCTTTAGGCGAATTGGCTAGCGTTTATCCCACTACGGGAAGTTTTGGGGATTATGCGGCTAAATTCATAGGCCCTGGCACGGGCTATATGGTTTTTTGGATGTATTGGCTTGGTTGGGTGATCACGGTGGCGTTAGAATATATCGCTATAGGCATGCTCATGCAACGCTGGTTTGTTGGTATTCCTATCCATTATTGGGTTATTTTATGCATTGCGTTAGTTTTTTTATTGAATTTTTTTTCGGTTAAAATTTTTGCTGAGGGCGAGTTTTTCTTCAGCCTGATTAAAGTTTTAGCGGTGATCGCTTTTATAGGCATTGGCGCGATTGGGATTATTTATCAAATCTATTTGCATGGGTTTAGTTCTATTTTTGATAACTTCCATTTTGGCGATAAGGGGTTTTTCCCTAACGGGAGCGCAGCGGTTTTTAGCGCGATGCTTGCGGTGATTTTTGCATTCACTGGCACAGAGGTGATTGGGGTGGCTGTGGGAGAGACTAAAAACGCTAGCGAAGTGATGCCTAAAGCGATTAAGGCGACCTTGTGGCGGATCGTCTTTTTCTTTTTAGGCTCTGTGTTTGTCATTTCTGTTTTTTTACCCATGAGCAATTCTTCTATCACGCAAAGCCCTTTTGTGAGCGTTTTAGAACGCATTAATTTGCCTTTTATTGGCATGGGTATCCCTTATGTGTCTGATATAATGAACGCTGTTATCATTACGGCGATGTTTTCTACCGCTAATTCAGGGCTTTATGGAGCGAGCCGCATGATTTATGGGCTGTCCAAACAAAAGATGTTTTTTAAGGTTTTTTCCAAACTCAACCGACAAGGCACGCCCACTTATGCGATGTTTTTTTCCCTTTCTTTTTCTCTCATAGGGCTTTTAGTCCAAATTTATGCCAAAGAAAATGTCGTGGAAGCTTTGATCAATGTGATCAGTTTCACGGTGATTATTGTGTGGGTTAGCGTGTCTGTTTCGCAATATTCTTTCCGCAAGCAATACTTAAAAGCCGGGCATTCTTTAGAGGATTTGCCTTATAAAGCCCCCTTCCTACCCTTTTTGCAACTCATAGGGATCACTGGGTGTGTCATCGGCGTGATTGGTTCGGCTATGGATAAGGATCAACGCATTGGGATGATTTTAACGATTGTTTTTGCTGTTATTTGTTACATTGGATACTATTTTACACAAAAAGCTAATGAAAATAACAAAAAAGATTTGATATAATCTTTTATTAATTTTGAAGTTTAGCAAATTTTAAGGAAGTAACCATGATGAAAAAAACCCTTTTTATCTCTTTGGCTTTAGCGTTAAGCTTGAATGCGGGCAATATCCAAATCCAAAGCATGCCCAAAGTTAAAGAGCGAGTGAGTGTCCCCTCTAAAGACGATACGATCTATTCTTACCACGATTCTATTAAAGATTCGATTAAAGCGGTGGTGAATATCTCTACTGAAAAGAAGATTAAAAACAATTTTATGGGTAGCGGTATGTTTAATGACCCCTTTTTCCAACAATTTTTTGGGGATTTGGGCGGCATGATCCCTAAAGAAAGAATGGAAAGGGCTTTAGGCAGTGGCGTAATCATTTCTAAAGATGGCTATATTGTAACTAATAACCATGTGATTGATGGCGCAGATAAGATTAAAGTGACCATTCCAGGGAGCAATAAAGAATATTCCGCTACTCTAGTAGGCACGGACTCTGAAAGCGATTTAGCGGTGATTCGCATCACTAAAGACAATCTGCCCACGATCAAATTCTCTGATTCTAATGATATTTTAGTGGGCGATTTGGTTTTTGCGATTGGTAACCCTTTTGGCGTGGGTGAAAGCGTTACGCAAGGCATTGTTTCAGCGCTCAATAAAAGCGGGATTGGGATCAACAGCTATGAGAATTTCATTCAAACAGACGCTTCTATTAATCCTGGAAATTCCGGTGGCGCTTTAATTGATAGCCGTGGAGGGTTAGTGGGGATTAATACCGCTATTATCTCTAAAACTGGAGGCAACCACGGCATTGGCTTTGCCATCCCTTCTAACATGGTTAAAGATATTGTAACTCAGCTCATTAAAACCGGTAAGATTGAGAGAGGTTACTTGGGCGTGGGCTTGCAAGATTTGAGCAGCGATTTGCAAAATTCTTATGACAATAAAGAAGGGGCGGTAGTCATTAGCGTAGAAAAAGACTCTCCGGCTAAAAAAGCAGGGATTTTGGTGTGGGATTTGATCACCGAAGTCAATGGGAAAAAAATTAAAAACACGAACGAATTGAGAAATCTAATCGGCTCTATGCTACCCAATCAAAGAGTAACCTTAAAAGTCATTAGAGATAAAAAAGAACGCACCTTCACTCTCACTCTTGCCGAAAGGAAAAACCCTAACAAAAAAGAAACAATTTCTGCTCAAAACGGTGCGCAAGGCCAATTGAACGGGCTTCAAGTAGAAGATTTAACCCAAAAAACCAAAAGGTCTATGCGTTTGAGCGATGATGTTCAAGGGGTTTTAGTTTCTCAAGTGAATGAAAATTCCCCAGCAGAGCAAGCCGGATTTAGGCAAGGCAACATTATCACAAAAATTGAAGAGGTTGAAGTTAAAAGCGTTGCGGATTTTAACCATGCTTTAGAAAAGTATAAAGGCAAACCCAAACGATTCTTAGTTTTAGACTTGAATCAAGGTTATAGGATCATTTTGGTGAAATGATAGAGGTGGGTTGTTAGTCGCATGTCTTTGATTAGAGTGAATGGGGAAGCTTTTAAACTCTCTTTAGAAAGTTTGGAAGAAGACCCTTTTGAAACTAAAGAAACGCTAGAAACGCTTGTTAAACAAACGAGCGTTGTTTTATTGGCCGCTGGGGAATCTAGGCGTTTTTCTCAAACAATCAAAAAACAATGGTTGCGCTCTAACCATACCCCCTTATGGCTCAGCGTTTATGAAAGCTTTAAAGAAGCCCTAGACTTTAAAGAAATCCTTCTAGTCGTAAGCGAATTGGATTATATTTATATCAAACGCCATCACCCTGAAATCAAGCTTGTAAAAGGCGGGGCATCAAGGCAAGAATCCGTGCGTAACGCTTTAAAAATAATTGATAGCGCTTACACGCTCACCAGCGATGTGGCTAGGGGTTTGGCCAATATTGAAACGCTCAAAAGTTTGTTTTTAACCCTCCAACAAACCAACCATTATTGCATCGCTCCTTATTTGCCTTGCTATGACACGGCAATCTATTATAACGAGGTTTTAGACAGAGAAGCGATCAAACTCATTCAAACCCCACAATTAAGCCACACCAAAACGCTCCAATCAGCCCTAAATCAAGGGGATTTTAAAGATGAAAGCAGCGCAATTTTACAAGCTTTCCCTGATTTGGTGAGCTATATTGAAGGCAGTAAGGATTTGCACAAGCTCACCACGAGTAGCGATTTGAAGCATTTCTCATTCTTTTTTAACCCAGCAAAAGACACTTTTATAGGCATGGGATTTGATACGCATGCGTTCATTAAAGATAAGCCTATGGTTTTAGGGGGGGTTGTTTTGGATTGCGAGTTTGGGTTAAAGGCCCATAGCGATGGCGATGCTTTGTTGCATGCGGTTATTGATGCGATTTTAGGAGCGATTAAAGGGGGGGATATTGGCGAATGGTTCCCTGATAATGACCCGCAATACAAAAACGCCTCTTCTAAAGAGCTTTTAAAAATCGTGTTGGATTTTTCTCAAAGCATTGGGTTTGAATTGCTTGAAATGGGAGCGACCATCTTTAGCGAAATCCCTAAAATCACTCCTTACAAACCGGCGATTTTAGAAAATTTGAGCCAACTTTTGGGTTTAGAAAAATCTCAAATCAGCTTGAAAGCCACTACAATGGAAAAAATGGGGTTCATTGGCAAACAAGAAGGGCTGTTAGTCCAAGCGCATGTGAGCATGCGTTATAAACAAAAACTTTAAATGTGATAAAATGTGATAAAAGGAAGAATTGATGAAAATCTTAATCATTGAAGACGATTTAGCGCTAGCTAGGAGTATTTCGCATAATTTGCATGATTTAGGGCATTTTTGCGAGATCATCTCTAGCATTTCAGAAGAAAATAAAGAGCCTTATGATGTGATTTTGGTTTCTTCTAAAGTTTGCACTCAAGGGCGTTGCGAACACTTTGTGCGTTATAATTCCAAGCAAATCATCATCATGATGGCTTCGCATGTCAATGAAGATGGCGTGAATAAACCCATTCAAGCGGGAGCGAGGGATTATATTCTAAAACCTTTTAAAATGGACGAATTGTTGCGTAAGATCCAATACCACAAAGCCTACCAAGAAATGACCGCTCGCCTAGGATTTTATGAAAATTACTTAGACTTTATCCATGCGGAATTGCCCTTGCCTAAAGATTTTTCTTACCGGCCGCCCTTTATCATCCACACGCCCTCTCAAGAGCTTGCGAACGCTTATTTATTGCAATACGCTAAAGAAAGGCAAATGGATTTTTCTTTTTTCTCTCTAAAGGATACCACTTGGAAAGAACTATACAAGAATAAAGACAAACTAGAACGCCCTTTTTACATCATGCATTTAGAAGAGCTTAAAAAAGATGAGCAATTGAAATTGTTAGAATTGGCCCGTTCATGCCCTATTGTTTTGTCCTATACCCATAAAGAACCCCTAGAATTCCCTAAAATTGTGAGCATTGAATGCGGCGATAAACCCTTATTTTTGTTTAGCAACCACACGACTTTCCTTTCCATTCAAGAATATGAAAGAGAAGCGATCAGGCATTTTTCTTCTACTTGCACCGATACAGAATTGGCTAACAAGCTTGGCATTAGCCGCAAAAGCCTTTGGGAAAAACGCCGTAAGTATAACTTGCCGCGCAAATAAAAGAAAATCCTTAAGCCCTGTTTTTATTGGGCGTTTGATCATAAAATGTAAAAATGCCAAAAGCGTTTTTACAATCAAATACAATCAAAAGATCTAAAGCAAGCGATAACCTCTCAAAATTTAGCGTATTTAATGAGAATAGAGCTAATTATCATTAAAATAACTTATTATTTGCTATATATTTGCTATAATAGTTTAGCTTTTAAAAAAGAGAAATTCAACTTAAGGATTAACCATTAGACAAGCGTTTAACAAGGCAAGGTTTGCACATTCAAAAACCCTTTTACTAGACATTGATTGTGTTATCCCTAATATTGTTAGGCGTTTGCTTTCTAATAAAACGCTCCCTAAAAGATTCGCCGCTTGCAGCTTGCAAGAAGTGGGCATAATCTTTCTCACTACTCAAATTTTATCCATCATGCGCAAAGCCCGTTGCTCTAAAACGCTTTTTTTTATCACTAGGGGCAGAGAGAGTTTCCGCTACCAGCTGTGCGATCATTACAAACAAAAACGCCACCAATTTGATGAAGATTTTCGATCTCTTTTAAAAGCTCTAAAGATCGCTTTAGTGGAAAAATACCCCCTAAAAAAAGGGGCTAGAATCCAGGGCGAACATTGTTTTGAATATGAAGCCGATGATATTATCTCTTTTTACAAAAAGAAAGACCCCAAAAATTATGTGATAGCCAGCATGGATAAGGATATTTTGTATTCCAATAGAGGCTCTCATTTCAACCTCAAAACCAACGCTTTTTTCAATGTGAGTCAAAAAGAGGCTCATTTTTTTGCTTATTATCAGTGCGTTGTGGGGGATAAGGGGGATAACATTAAAGGGGTTAAAGGGATTGGTGGCTTCAACTATAAAGATTTTTTAAACAAAGACGCTAAAGAGCATGAGTTGTGGGAGCAAATCATTCAAGCGTTCAAAATTAAAGAAGATTTGAGCGATAGCGAAGCTAAAGAAAAGGCTCTTTTAAACATGCGTTTGGTCAATATGCACCAGATGACCCACCATGGCGTGATCAAACTATGGGAGCCTGAGTTTAAAAAAACCTTTTTCCCTAAAAAACCCCAAAGACCTGATTTTAAAAGAATTTCTTGAAAAAAGAAATTATCGCTTGCTTTATCGCAAGGCCCTTCACTATTGATTGTAGAAATGGTATTTTTCAAAATAAAAACTTCCCAAAAAAGACAAAAGAACTATTCCCAAGACTTTTTCTCGTGGCTTTAGAATTGTAAGCATACACATACCCCCCACCCATATCAAAAGACAAACTCCTATAAGTCCAAACCTTAAAACTGCTCATTAAAGAATATTCTTGGTAATCCCCAAAAGCCACCATCGCGTCTAAACGCACCCTTTTAGTCTTAAGCCCTAAAAAAACATAGCCTGAAATGCTGGAGTTTGCAAAATAAATCGCTGGCACGCCGGGCGCGTTGATCCCACGACCATAGAATTTGGTCCTGTCATTAAAAGTCCATAGATAGCCCTTATTGTTTCTTGCTGGAACGATATAAAAACCCGTTCCAAAATTAAAAATTTTGTATTTAAAAGTTTGATCGATCAAAAACAAGCCGGCATTTTTAGCGTTGGTGGTAGCGTCAGTGTTGCCGTATTGATACATGCCATGCACTAAAGTGCGCGAAGTGAAACCCTTAGCCAAAGAAGCGTCATACTCCAACTTACCCCCCACTTGCACTAAAACATTTTGAGTGGGCAAAGGCAAGCGGGTGTCCGTTAAAATAAAAGGAAGCACTTTAAGATTTTCATGCCTGTATTCTGCGCCTAAAACAAACACTTCCCCCCCCACATACAAGCGTTTAGACACAGGGTCATAAGACGCTAGAGCGTTTAGGGAAGTAGCGATCCGATTCCCTTGCTCTTTGTTGATTTGATGCCCGTTATAAAGCATGCTATCCATAAAAATCCCAAAATAACGCATGGAATTTTGCTTAAAAGCTACAGAAACCCCTTGAATATTGCCCCCTATCCAATCAAAATCCACAAAATCGGTATTGAAACGCCCTAAAGCTATTTTAAAACGCTGGTTAGTGTATTGAATATATGCATCAGAAACATCGCCAGCGCTCAAATAAGGTTTAACATTTTTAGAACTACCAAAAAAATTCCCTAGACTGATGTAAAGGTTGGCCAAACGCTGTTTGTTATAAATATTCCAAGCTCCAATCGCTCCAATGCCAAAGGACCACCCATTGCTATAAGAAAAATCCACCCCAAGGCGCGCTAAAGCCCCCACATAGCTGTGAGGGTTTTTTTGCGCCCCTTGATTATACAACAGCCCCAGATAGCCAAAAGGTTTGACTGCGATTTCTAAAGCTTTCAAAGACAGACCATTTAAAAAAAGGATCCATAACGCTAAATAATAATATCTTTTCTTATTTTTCTTATATTGCATTAAAAACTCATCGTGGATTTAAACTCAATATTTTAATGAAAATTCCTTTTAATTGCGCTGAAACGGGTTTAAAATCTCCATTACCTAAAAGCATTATCAATAAACTTGATTGACTAACACTAAAGATTTATGATAGTATTCTAATA
The DNA here is from genome assembly GCF_000277405.1 of Helicobacter pylori Shi112. Classification (NCBI taxonomy): domain Bacteria; kingdom Pseudomonadati; phylum Campylobacterota; class Epsilonproteobacteria; order Campylobacterales; family Helicobacteraceae; genus Helicobacter; species Helicobacter pylori. Next base: position 480,715 of record NC_017741.1, on the reverse strand, counting down.
AAACTATTTTAAAGGTGATCCATGAGCAAGAGTTTATACCAAACTTTAAATGTGAGCGAAAACGCCAACCAAGATGAAATCAAAAAATCCTACCGCCGTTTAGCCAGACAATACCACCCGGATTTGAATAAAACCAAAGAAGCCGAAGAAAAATTCAAAGAAATCAACGCCGCTTATGAAATTTTAAGCGACGAAGAAAAACGCCGCCAATACGATCAGTTTGGCGATAACATGTTTGGCGGGCAGAATTTCAGCGATTTTGCCAGAAGCCGCAGCACTAGTGAAGATTTAGACGATATTTTAAGCTCTATTTTTGGGAGAGGAGGCTTTTCGCAAAGATTTTCTCAAAATTCGCAAGGCTTTTCTGGCTTTAATTTTTCCAATTTCGCCCATGAAGATTTAGACATGACCACCACTTTAAATGTCTCTGTTTTAGACACCCTTTTAGGCAATAAAAAACAAGTGAGCATCAATAATGAAACTTTTAGCCTTAAAATCCCTATCGGCGTGGAAGAGGGTGAAAAAATCAGGGTTCGCAACAAGGGGAAAATGGGGCGAACGGGCAGGGGCGATTTGCTCTTACAGATCCATATTGAAGAAGATGAAATTTATAAGCGCGAGAAAGACGATATTATCCAAATCTTTGATTTACCCTTAAAAACGGCTCTTTTTGGAGGGAAAATTGAAATCGCTACTTGGCATAAAACCTTAACCCTAACCATTCCCCCTAACACAAAAGCGATGCAAAAATTCCGCATTAAAGATAAAGGGATCAAAAACAGAAAAACTTCGCATGTGGGGGATTTGTATTTGCAAGCTCGTTTGATTTTGCCTAAAACTGAAACGCTTTCTAGCGAGTTAAAAGCGTTATTAGAAAAAGAATTGTAAGGAGGAATCGTGTGCGATTATGATGAACCGCTTTATTTGATAAGCGTTGTGGCTAAAATCTTAGGCGTGCACCCTCAAACCTTGCGCCAATATGAAAAAGAGGGTTTGATAGAGCCTAGCAGGACTGATGGGAAAATGCGCCTATACTCCCAACGAGATATGGATAAAATCAAAACGATTTTACGCCTTACAAGGGATATGGGGGTTAATCTAGCGGGTGTGGATATTATTTTGCGTTTAAAAGAAAAGCTTGATGAGTTAGACAGCCTGAATAAAGAATTGCAAGACGCTCTGCACAAACACTCTAAAAACAACAAAACCCCAACGAAAAATTTAAACACCCCTACTAATTTTTATGAATTGATTTTGTTTAAAAAATGAGCCTGACTTCGCTTTTAAACCCAAAAAGCCTAGAAGATTTTTTAGGCCAAGAGCATCTAATAGGCAAAGACGCCCCCTTATTTAAAGCCTTACAATCCAAACACTTCCCCCACGCCTTTTTCTATGGCCCTCCTGGCGTGGGTAAAACAAGTCTGGCTCAAATCATCGCCCGCATGCTAGAGCGCCCCATTCTTTTATTTAATGCGACGGATTTTAAGCTAGAGGATTTACGCCTTAAGCTTAAAAATTACCAAAACACCCTTTTAAAACCGGTTGTTTTTATTGATGAAACCCACAGATTGAATAAAACCCAACAAGAATTTTTACTCCCCATTATGGAAAAAGATCACGCTTTAATCTTAGGGGCTAGCACGCAAGATCCTAATTACAGCCTAAGCCATGCGATTCGCTCAAGAAGTTTTATTTTTGAATTAACCCCCCTAAACAAGAGCGATTTAGACAAGCTTTGCGCTAAAGCTTTAACATTGCTCAAAAAACAAATAGAGCCTAGCGCTAAAACCTATCTTTTAAACAACAGTGCTGGCGATGCCAGAGCGTTATTAAACCTTTTAGATTTGAGCGCTAAAATAGAAGATCCTATCACTTTAGAAACGCTGCAATCCTTACGGCCTCATAGCCTGAATGACGGATCTTATAGTGATGATACGCATTATAATCTTACTAGCGCTCTAATCAAGTCTTTAAGAGGGAGCGATGAAAACGCTTCCATTTATTATTTGGCGCGCTTGATTGCTGGCGGGGAAAACCCGGAATTTATCGCTAGAAGGCTGGTGATTTTTGCGAGCGAAGATATTGGTAACGCTAACCCAAACGCTCTAAATTTAGCCGCTTCTTGCTTGCTTTCAGTCAAACAAATCGGCTACCCTGAAGCGCGCATCATTTTAAGCCAATGCGTGATTTATCTGGCTTGTTCGCCCAAGTCTAACACGGCTTATAGAGCGATCAATCAGGCTTTGGATTGCGTTCAAAAAGGCTCACTCTACCCTATTCCTAAACACCTGCTGCCTAACGCTAAAGATTACCTTTACCCGCATGATTATAACGGCTATGTCAAACAAGATTATTTGGAAAAACCCCTAGATTTGGTTTCTTCTCAAGGCATAGGGTTTGAAAAAACCCTTTTAGAATGGCTGGATAAGATAAGAAATTGATCTTATAAGTTACATTAAAATGCGATAATGGTAATAAAAAATCAATATTTTTTGATTAAATTAAAATAATAATGAGTTTTATCTATGTTTCATCGCATTATTATTGTATAATAATATTCTAGTTATAAAAATCATTTTACGGATAAGGAAAATATTAACATGAAAAGATTAGAAACTTTAGAATCCATTTTAGAGCGCTTGAGAATGTCTATCAAAAAAAACGGACTCAAAAATTCAAAACAAAGAGAAGAAGTGGTGAGCGTTTTGTATCGCAGCGGCACACACCTAAGCCCTGAAGAAATCACGCATTCTATCCGCCAAAAGGACAAAAACACCAGCATTTCTTCAGTCTATCGCATTTTGAATTTCTTAGAAAAAGAAAATTTTATCTGTGTTTTAGAGACTTCAAAAAGCGGCCGGCGCTATGAAATTGCGGCTAAAGAACACCATGATCACATCATTTGTTTGCATTGCGGTAAGATCATTGAATTTGCAGACCCTGAAATTGAACACCGCCAGAATGAAGTCGTTAAAAAATATCAAGCCAAGCTGATTAGCCATGACATGAAAATGTTTGTGTGGTGTAAAGAATGCCAAGAGAGCGCGTATTAAAAGATTTTAAAAAAGAAGCTTATATAGGGCGGCTATCTTTAATGGTTTTAAGGACTTCATCCAAGTCAAAACGCTTGAGTTTTAGATTTTTGATTTCTTCATCGCTCAAGCGTTTCCAAGTGAAAGTCTTACCCACATACCCCCATTTATCATAGCTTGAAGTGAATTCTAAATCCCCGTTTGAATTTTGAGTGACTCTCACATAGTAGGTTTTGCCGTCATAAAAATTATACGCTTTACCGCCTTTATAAGATCGTTCTCCAACCTTAATTAAATCGCTTAAAAACACCACGCCTTTATCGCTGCGATTCCTTAGTTTTGGGTTAGGGTTAAACTTGTCTTTTTTGGCTTTAGAGCCATCCGCATCAGAAATACCATAGGCATAGAACTTCCCATTATGCTCAAAAAACTCCACAAAAGAGCTTTTCATGTATAAAAACTCTTGAGTTTGATAAATTCCAGGCAACTCTACAGCCCCTAAAAAACAACAAAAAACTATAACAAGACTCACCAATTTCATAATTTTAATTTGATCAATCCTTTGGGCGCTTTAACGACCGCTTTAAAAATCGGCTCTTCCCTATATTTTTCAAAAGACTCTCCATAAAACCTCAACGCATGTGCATCGCTTTCAAAAAAAATAGCCAGCATGCCCGCATCCAAACGCAAAAAAGAAGCCTCACTAACCGGCTCATAAACGATCAAATCTTTTTTTTCATTGTAAGGGTTTTTAATGGCAGCTTGATTGATACCCACCACTTTAGCCCCCTCAACGCCTTTGACAATCAGCTGGAAATCCACATATTTTTTGTGGCTTTCAAAAAAGCCTTTCGCGCTTTCTTTGGCATGCTCTAAACAATAGCTCTGCTCTATGCTAAACATGCCATGCCCTAAAGGCACTTGAAATTCTGTACTAGAAGCGAGGTTTAAAACCCTTTGATTCGCTTTACTACCCTTTTGCATGACATCTTTTAAATACTCATACAAAATTTCTAATTCTTGCGTTTTTTTAAACAAATGCCCAAGCGAGCTTAATTCCCCAAAAATAGCCATATCCCTTTCCTTTTTATGATAAAAAGATTTAATGTTTCAGTTGTTCTAAGCGTTCTTTTTTAGTGCCAATATCTGTGATCTGAATGCCAAAATTCCCATCCACGATCACCACTTCGCCCTTAGCGATCACCTTGTCATCTACAAGAATTTCCAAAGGGTCATTCACCAATTGATCCAGCTCTACCACGCTCCCTATATCCATAGAAACCACATCTTTTAAAATCATCTTTTTTTGCCCGATGCGCACCTTAACATTCAGTTTCACGTCTAAAAGCATGCTGATATTGCGGATTTCTATGTTTTCTAAAGACGCATCATGGGTTTTAACCTCTTCAGTAGCGCTCTTTGTCGTTTCTTCTTTTTCTTCTTTTTCTTCTTTTTCTTCTTTTTCTTCTTGATGCGTTTTTTCAAATTGGCGCTCAAAAGCCGCCGTAGTCAATAAAATGATTTGGCTTTCTTTGAGCGCTTCCATTTTAAAAGAAAACACCATCATTTTAGCGTAATCTTCTTTTTTAGGAAGCTCTTTAGCGATCTCAGCGTTTATAGTGGTGAAATTGAGTTTAGGGAGCAATTCTTGAGACTTCAAGCTTGTAGCGATCGCGCCAAAAATATTAGAAGCCATTTCTTTAAAGGCGTCTAAATCGTCATTATCCATTTCTTCCTTACTCGCTCCCTCACCTCCTAGCATCAAATCGCTTAAAGCGGTAACTAAAACTACTGGAGCCAGTAATTCAATAGAACTCTCTTCTTTTTCAATCGCGCTTATCACAACTCTTGCATAAGGTGCGCTAATCAAACTCTCCCAAGCTTCTTCACTATTAGAAACTTCTTTTTCTAATCCCACGCTCGGAGCCTTACCCACTAACCCTTCTAAAGTAGAAACAACCTCTTGAATAAAAATTTTAATAAAATCTTGCATTTCTCACTCTTCTTCTATTTTCATAATATCGCCCACTTTGTCTCTGCGCTGTTCTTCTAGCATTTCTAAAATTTCTTTAGTGCGTTCTTTTTCGCTATAGACCACTTCTTTAATTTGAATGGTTTTCCTATACCCTTGAAACCCCACGCTCGCTAAATAACGCTTTTTTTTATGCACATACACGCTCACTTCATCATTAGCGATCTTATTCAACCGGATAGTATCCCCCACATCTAAATCCAGCATTTCTTTCAAACTCAATTCTACCGCGCCCAAAAACACCATCATATCCACGCTCACCCCGCTCAATAGCGCTTGCAATTCCTTGTTACGGCTCTTTTTGGAATTCGTTTCTGAAAGCATCAAATCCCTACTCCCCATTTTAGAAAGAATGCTCTCAATGGAAATCACCGGGTAACAAATATTCATCATCCCACGACTATGCCCGATAATAATCTCTAAAACCACCATGATAGAAATTTCATTTTGAGCGACGATTTGGACCACATTCGCGCTGGATTCTTTAGCGTCAATGGTAGGGAACATCTCCACCACGGGCGACCACACTTCTTTTAAAATTTGCATCACTTGGCGTAAAATCGTATCCAATAAATTCAATTCAATATCGCTAAACTCCCTGTTTTGATCATACGCGCTCCCCTTACCCCCTAATAGTCTGTCAATCATAGGGAAAGCGATGCTAGGATTGATTTCTAAAACCCCTGTCCCTCCCATAGGCTTCATGGAAAAGACATTAAAACTCGTAGGGCTAGGCAAACTCATCAAAAATTCGCCATAAGTCATTTGATCCACGCTATGGAGCTGAATTTCTACAATAGAACGCATGATAGAAGAAACTTGACTGGAAAGATTCCTAGCCATTTTGTCATGGATACTCCTAAAAGAGCGCAGTTGCTCCTTACTCACACGATTAGGGCGTTTGAAATCATAGAGGGTTACGCTGCGCTGCGGGATAATATCTTTTTTTTGGACATTTTGAATATCCACATTTTCATCAACGACCTCTAAAAGCGCATCAATTTCTTCTTGGCTTAAAATATCAGCCATGATCCACTCCTAAGGATTTACGCACCTTTTTAATCACTTCTTTAATGATTTGAGAAATGCGCGATTCAGTGATGCCTAAAATCTCTTTAATCTCGCTCAAATTCAACTCTTCAAAGTAATAAAGCTGGATAAGGATTTGCTCTCTTTCGCTCATTTGATTCAGCGCTTTTTGGACATGCTCTAACAACTCTTCTGCTTCAATCTTTTTAGTGATTTCATCTTGCTCAATCGCATTGAATTGTTCATCTATTGGCACTAACGCATAAATATCTGAAGCCGTTTTGGCTTCTTTAATTTTTTCAATATTTTCGCCTAAAACTTCCGCTAAATACGCATCGCTAGGCTCTTTCCCATGCTCATTAAGGTGTTTGGTGATTTCATTATCAATGCTTTTAATCAGCTTTCTGTTGGAGCGAGAAATCACATCTAAAGAGCGCAAATAATCTAGCATCGCCCCATTGACACGAGTTTTAGCATACCCCCAAAAAGAATCGTTTAACGCGCTCTCATAACGCCTGGCTAATTTAATCAATTCTTCAGTGCCAATAGAAACCAGATCGTTAAAATCAATAGAGCTGGGCAAGCGCTCTTTCAAACGAAACGCCATAGCGCGCACGGCGGGTAAATACTGGATAGCGAGCGCGTCTTGATGGTGGTGTTGCTGCTTATCATAGGCGTTCAAAACCTTTTCTATATTTTTTTCGTTTGTTTCGCTTGTTTGAGTTTTTTGAATTTCTTTGGGCATTCTATTTTCCATCATCAAAATCATAACTTCTAATGTATTCTAAAATACTAGCCACTTCTTTTTCCCTGTTCTTAAACTCATGGTTGAAACGAAGCAAGCTCTCTTCAGTGCCTTTTTTGTCAAAAAGACAAATATCCAAATCCGTGCAAGCGATAAAAATAGACGCGAACAACAACGCAATCAAGTATCCCCCAAGCGTGGATAACACCGTCCATAATAAAATGCTCTCTGGCTCATTGAATTTCAACACCGAAACCACTAACCCCAAAAAAAACCCTACCACAACAGAAAAATGGATAAAATTTTGCACTTTCATCAGCCTACCCCAAATAACTCAAAAGCCTTTTAAAAAAGCTTTTAAAACCTTCTTTTGGTATTTCTAAAGCGCCGGTTTCTAATTTAGAAACCAAAAGGCCCGCTATCTGATCAATGGATTGCGAAAACAAATCATTAGGGGCTATTTTTCTCAAAATTTTGCGCTCTCTCACATAGCGTTTCAATAAGGAGCTGTTTTCAATCGCTCCTAAGTAATGCAATTCTAATGAAGCGATATTGTTTTTAGCCACTTTCAACAGCCTTTCATAAGTCGCCCTGCCCTCTTTAGGTTGGGCTACCATGTTAGCGATAAGAAACAATTCATCTTTATTTTTGGAGTTGATTTTAATGCATGCATACGCATCGGTAATCGCTGAAGGATCGGGAGTGGTAACAATCACCACGCAATCGCTCGCGTTCAAAAACGCTTGCGTAGTGGTTCCAATCCCAGCACCTGTATCAACCACAATATAATCCAAAGAGCTTAAAACCCCCTCTTCATCCACGAATTGATCCAAAGCTTCTGCGCCGCTAATGTATTTTAAAATTTCTTCGCCGCTATCCCCAGGAATAAGACAAAGCCCGGGCTCAATCTCGCAAATGATTTCTTGTAATTTGGCTTCACCTTTTAAAGCGTGAAAGATATTTTTATGGGTTTTCACCCCAAAAATAACATCTAAATTCGCTAAACCAATATCCGCATCAAACACCCCTACCTTATAACCTTTCTTGTATAAAGCATAAGCTAAATTAGCGCTAATGTTGGATTTCCCCACGCCTCCCTTACCGCTTGTGATAGCGATGAATTTGGTATTCCCTTTATTGTCAAAAAAACTTTTGGGGTTTTTAATATTGATCAAATTATCTAAGCGACTCGCTTGATTGTTCATGCTTGTTCCTTATTAGGGTTACTAAAGCCATCTAGCATGCAATCCACTAAATATTCATTAGTAGCCACTTTCAAATCCATAGGCACTTCTTGCCCAACAGAAAGATAGCTGATAGGCTTTTGGCTTTCATGCACTAAAGAAAACAAATTCCCTAACCCCCTACTCTCATCTAATTTCGTAAAGATTAAAGTGTCAATCCCTAACACCCCAAAAGAATCATAAATGTCTTTCATGTCTTCATACTTAGTGGTAACCGAAAGCACTAAGGACACATCAATATTATAACCCCCATCTATAAATTCTTTCAAACCGGCAATTTTTTCTTTATCGTATTGCGAATGCCCTGTCGTATCCACTAAAATAAAATCGCAGTATTCCAAAGCTTCAATTTCTTTAGCAAAATCTTTAGCGTCAATCACCGCTTCTATACTCATTTTCATTTTATTAGCATACCAACTTAATTGCTCCAAAGCCCCAATGCGATAATTGTCTAAAGTGATAATGCCCACCTTGTATTTTTTAGCTAACATCCTAGAATAGCGCGCGGCTAATTTAGCTAAAGTCGTCGTTTTCCCCACGCCTGTTGGCCCTACAAGCATTAAAATGCGTTTTTGCCTTAAATTCAAGTCTTCAGGGCGGCACAAGATCATTTTGCGCAACACTTCTCTAAAATAACGCTTGATCGTTACGGAATTTTCCCGCATGCGTAAAGGCATCAATTCCAAGCTCAATTGCATGATTTCATCTGAATGGCTGGATTTCATCCCGCTTTGTTTGGCCAGTTTGTAAATTTCTGCAAATTCTTGAGGGATATTAATAGAATTAGGGTTTTTCTCATCCCAAAACATGTTTTGAATGAGTTTCAGGCTGTCTCTGATTTTGCTTAATTGCAGATTGATGCCTTTAATTTCTTCTTCTTGTTTGACTTCTCTTTTTTCTCTTTCTTTTTTATGGTTGGCTTCATCTTTTAAAGCTTGCAATAAAGCGTCTTGTTGATTAGCCTCTAAAGGCGCATCCTCTAATGGAGCGTCTTTTTCTAAAAGGGTCTTATTTTTTGAAAAACTATAGTTGCGCTGACTGGATGAAACCCCGGCGAGTTTGCGCATTTCTTCTACAGTGCTTGAAAGCTGCATGACCACATCTTCTTCATTCAATTCTTCATCATACAAACTTTCTGGAATAAGGGGGGCTTTAGGGGGTTTGTTTTCGCTTTCTTCTTCAACCGCCACAACGATTTCATAAAGCCCAGAAGAAGTGAGCGTTTTTTTACGGATTTCTTGGGTTTTAAACACCAGCGTATCCACCCCATGGTGGCTTTGAGCGATCTTTAAAGCTTCAGCGGCCGTCTCCCCACTATAGGTATAGAATTTCACCACTCCCCTTTTTTAAAAAGAATTTGTTGCAAAGCCAACGGCACTAACACCGAATCCCTTTCATTCCATTTAGGATGAGGTAAAGTCAGATCGTTCTGTCTTAAAATGACTTGATTGAAAGCGATAATATCAATGTCTAAAGTTCTTGGAGCGTCTTTAAAATCGCGCTTCCTTTGACGCCCAAAACGCCTTTCTATATAAAAAACCAGAGCAAAAAAATGGCGCAAACTTAAAGATGTTTTAAGGATAATCGTAGCGTTATAAAAGTTAGGTTGCTTCGTGTAACCAAAAGGCGGGTTGATATAAACAGGCGAAGAAAAAATTTTCCCGATTTTACTATGATTTTTAAAATATAAAAAACAATTTTTTAATATTTTTAAAGGATTTTTAAGATTAGATCCCAGCCCTAAAACCACCCTGTTAGAAAAATCAAGCCTTTTTTTAAAAAGGCTAGGGAAAAAGCGGCTAGTAAGGATCTCTCGCATCACAAAAGCTCAGCCCTAGAATTTTTGATCACCACTAAATCTTCAATGCGCACCCCAAAAAACCCAGGGATATAAATCCCAGGCTCTACAGAAAACACCATGCCCTCTTCTAAAATGGTTTCACTGCGCGATGAAATATAAGGAAGCTCATGAATGTCTAAGCCAATGCCATGCCCGGTGCTGTGAGTGAAATATTGCCCATAACCATGATCGCTAATCACTCCCCTAGCCAAGCTGTCCGCTTCTTTACCGGTCATGCCCGCTCTAATGCCTGAAATAGCCTTTTCTTGCGCTTCTTTCACAATGTCATAAATCTTTTGACGCTCTTTATCCTTGAAACTCTGCTCTCTTGTGAAGACAAAATCTTTAGGGTCAAAAAAAGCCGTGCGAGTCCTATCAGAGCAATAGCGTTCGTATTTGATCCCCATATCCAAAAGAATGCTATGCTCTGCTTTTAAAAAATCCTTCGCGCTAGGCAAGGCATGGGGCTTGCTCGCATTCGCATTCAAGGCTAAAATAGGCTCAAAACTCAGATCATAAACCCCCTCTTTAGTCAAAAAGTCCTTAACCTTGTGCTGCAAATACCGCTCGCTCAACGACTCTTTTTCATCAAAAACCTTTTTCACATACTCAGCAAAATTTTCAAAAGCCTCAACATTCAGCGCTTGAGATTTTTTGAGGAGTTGGATTTCATGATCGTTTTTAATGATGCGTTTTTGGCGGTGGTAACCAGGCACGCCCTCTAAAGTAACCTTATCCCCAAGCGCTGAATTTAAACGCTTGTAGGTTTGTAAATTCACTTGATTGGGGTCAAAAAAGAGCTTTTTAAGCGAACTTTTAGCAATCAAATCAATCGCGCTTTGCACTAAATCGCTAGATTCTACCACTTCCGCTAAAACGCCATTTTTAGGCTGAATGCTTTCTTTAGCTTCTTGAGTGTAGCGAGAATCAGTGATAAAAAACGAACGATCCTCTAATTGCAAAAACAAAGCGTTATCGCAACTATAAGCACACTCAAAAAACATCGCATTTTCATCAAGCGTGAAATGGGCGTCTCTCTCTAATTCTCTCATCAATAGCCCCCTTTTATTTTTGGTTGTTAATGGGGTTATTAGGGTTGTTTTGTTGGGCTTCTTGGAACGCTTTCATTTCGGCTAAAATATTGACCATCGCCATTAAAGCCATGTTGTAACCAAGCGGGCCAAATCCCATGATCACGCCTCCACAAGCCGCTCCAGTGTAAGAATTTTTCCTGAATTCTTCTCTAGCTTGAATGTTAGTGAGATGCACTTCAATGACGGGTTTGCCCGCTAGCATGATCGCATCAGCAATCGCAATAGAAGTATGCGAAAACGCTCCAGGGTTAATGATAATCCCTTCATAATCGCTACCCACGCTCTCTTGGATCTTGTCAATGATTTCACCCTCAAAATTGGTTTGAAAAAACTCTAATTCCACATCTAAATTGCCTTGCTTCACGAAAGTTTGCATGATTTCATGGATTTGGTCTAAGGTTACCATGCCATAAAGTCTTGGGTCTCTGTGTCCTAACATGTTTAAATTAGGCCCTTGAATTACTAAAATTTTCATTGTTGATTTCTCCTTGTTTAATATGGAATGAGATCGCATTATAGCATAAGTTTTTATCTTACCCCTTAAATCCCCATAAGAGTGCATCACAAGAAATTACCGCTTGACTAGCATTAAACCCTTTGATGCTAAAAAGCGCTTTTATCCTTTTTTAAAAAAACAGCCATCATGACCATTCCTACAAAAAAACTTCCCGTAATAAAGAAATCAAAGGGGTCAAACCCAATACCAAAAATAAGGTAAAAAGTGATCGTCGTTAATATAAAGAGTGAGATTAAAGAGTTTTGCTTTATCCCGCTCCAAAAAATCTTTACAATGACTAATAAAAAAAAGAGCCAGATTAAAAAGCCTATGATCCCCCTAGTGGCTAGAACATGAATGATTTGGTTGTCGTATCTTTCATAACAAAGAATCAAATCTTTGGCTCTGTAAGAATGCGATAAAGATAAAATCTCTTCTAACCTCTGGCATTTCTCGCTAGCGGCCATACCAAAAAAGGGCCTTAAACGCAAAACCGTTAGGGCTTCTTTCCAACGCTCCAAACGCCACCCGATGCTGCTATCAGCGTCCTTTTTAGCGTAGCGTTTCAAATCTTCTTCAAAGCTTTGGTTTTGAACCCTAGATTGCTCTATTGCCCCCTTTTTTTCTAAAGCGTTACTCCCCATATACAAAGCGCTCAAAATAAGACTCACAACCACCATATAACCCAATGGTTTGAGCGATTTTTTGGCGTATAAAATAAAGCAAGAAAGGATTAAAAAAGTCATAATAAAAGCGATTGTCGCGCTCCTTGTAGCGCTTAAAATAACGACTAAAAACCCCACAAAAACAGAAAGCGTGAAAAAAAGTTTCTCTTTTTGATTGCGCGAATAAAGCGCATAAATATAACAGCCTAAAATGGAAACGCTCACTAAAACCACATACTCCTTAACAGTGCTAAACCCTTGCGCTCTGGGCATGTTAAAATAAATTTTTTGCACCAATGAAAGCAAGCCGTTGATGAAATTGGCAACAGCCATGCTGTAAAAAAGGATTTTTTGATTCAATTTGATTCTTAAACAACTGGCAAAAAGCAAGCATAACGCCCCGCAAGCATAAGTTAAGGACATGTTTAGAGCGAATAAATTGTAGCGGAAAGTTTGGCTATCATGCATGTTAAACATGTTGGGGAAGATGCTTAAAAACACGCCCAAAAAAGCCAGAGTGAGCCATTTGAAAGGCATTGTTTTTAGATGATTAATTCCAAAGATCTCTTTCAAAGACGCTTGGAAACAACACCTAAAAAACAAAAAAACCATTAAAACAATCAATAAGACTTGAGTTAAAGGCTTTTTAAACGAAGTGAGAAAGAAAAGGGCAAAAATTAAAGTGAAAACAGAGTCCGCACTAAAAAAGGCTTTTAAACGCTCTTTCAACACAAACTCGCCATGCCCTAAAACCGATAAAAATTATCTGTCTTTAATGCCTAACTTTTCAATCAAAACCACATAACGCGCATGATCGGTGCGTTTGATGTATTTCAACAAGTTGCGTCTTTGGGCGACTAATTTTAAAAGCCCTAAACGACTGGAATGATCCTTGGGGTTAGCTTTTAAATGCTCGGTTAAAAGTTTGATCCTTTCATTCAACAACGCCACTTGCACCTCACAAGAACCCGTATCGTTTTCCTTAGTGGCAAACGCCTTAATGATTTCTTGTTTTTTCTCCAGATTCAAAGCCATAACGACCTCCTAATTGGTAATAATTTTAAAGATCGCATTATAGCGTAAAATAAGCTTTTTTGTGTCATACTCTTAAACTTTATATTATAATAAGCCTAAAAAGACAAACCATCTACCTTAAGGCATTGATTTTAGATTATGGCAAACGAACGCTCCAAATTAGCTTTTAAAAAGACTTTCCCCGTCTTTAAACGCTTCTTGCAATCCAAAGACTTAGCCCTTGTGGTCTTTGTGATAGCTATTTTAGCGATCATTATCGTGCCGTTACCGCCTTTTGTGTTGGATTTTTTACTCACGATTTCTATCGCGCTATCGGTGTTGATTATTTTAATCGGGCTTTATATTGACAAACCGACTGATTTTAGTGCTTTCCCCACTTTATTGCTCATTGTAACCTTGTACCGCTTGGCTTTAAATGTCGCCACGACCAGAATGATTTTAACGCAAGGCTATAAAGGGCCTAGTGCGGTGAGCGATATTATCACGGCGTTTGGGGAATTTAACGTGAGCGGGAATTATGTGATTGGGGCTATTATCTTTAGTATTTTAGTGCTGGTGAATTTATTAGTGGTTACTAATGGCTCTACTAGGGTTACTGAAGTGAGGGCGCGATTCGCTCTAGACGCTATGCCAGGAAAGCAAATGGCGATTGATGCGGATTTAAATTCAGGGCTTATTGATGATAAGGAAGCTAAAAAACGGCGCGCCGCTCTAAGCCAAGAAGCGGATTTTTATGGCGCGATGGATGGCGCGTCTAAATTTGTCAAAGGCGATGCGATCGCTTCTATTATCATCACGCTTATCAATATCATTGGAGGGTTTTTAGTGGGCGTGTTTCAAAGGGATATGAGCTTGAGCTTTAGCGCTAGCACTTTCACTATCCTAACCATTGGCGATGGGCTTGTAGGGCAAATCCCTGCCTTAATCATTGCGACAGCGACCGGTATTGTCGCCACCCGCACCACGCAAAACGAAGAAGAGGACTTTGCTTCCAAACTCATCACACAGCTCACCAATAAAAGCAAAACTTTAGTGATTGTGGGAGCGATTTTATTGCTTTTTGCAACCATTCCTGGACTCCCTACCTTTTCTTTAGCGTTTGTAGGGACTCTCTTTTTGTTCATCGCATGGCTGATTAGCAGGGAGGGAAAAGACGGGCTGCTCACTAAATTAGAAAATTATTTGAGTCAAAAATTCGGCTTGGATTTGAGCGAAAAACCCCACAGCTCTAAAATCAAACCCCACACCCAAACCACAAGGGCTAAAACCCAAGAAGAGCTTAAAAGAGAAGAAGAACAAGCGATTGATGAAGTGTTAAAAATTGAATTTTTAGAATTGGCTTTAGGCTATCAGCTCATCAGTCTTGCGGACATGAAACAAGGGGGCGATTTGTTAGAAAGGATTAGGGGTATTAGAAAAAAAATAGCGAGCGATTATGGTTTTTTGATGCCTCAAATCCGGATCAGGGATAATTTGCAGCTCCCCCCAACGCATTATGAAATCAAGCTTAAAGGCATTGTGATTGGTGAAGGCATGGTGATGCCAGATAAGTTTTTAGCCATGAATACCGGTTTTGTGAATAAAGAAATTGAAGGCATTCCTACTAAAGAGCCGGCTTTTGGAATGGATGCTTTATGGATTGAAACTAAAAATAAAGAAGAAGCCATTATTCAAGGCTATACCATTATTGATCCAAGCACCGTTATTGCGACGCACACCAGCGAATTAGTGAAAAAATACGCTGAAGATTTTATCACTAAAGATGAAGTGAAATCCCTTTTAGAGCGCTTGGCTAAAGACTATCCTACGATTGTAGAAGAGAGTAAAAAAATCCCCACCGGTGCGATCCGATCAGTCTTGCAAGCCTTGTTGCATGAAAAAGTCCCCATTAAAGACATGCTCACTATTTTAGAAACGATTACCGATATTGCCCCATTGGTTCAAAACGATGTGAATATCTTAACCGAACAAGTGAGAGCGAGGCTTTCTAGGGTGATCACTAACGCTTTTAAATCTGAAGACGGGCGTTTGAAATTTTTAACCTTTTCTACCGATAGCGAACAATTTTTGCTTAATAAATTGCGAGAAAATGGCACTTCTAAGAGTCTGCTGCTCAATGTGGGCGAATTGCAAAAACTCATTGAAGTGGTTTCTGAAGAGGCTATGAAAGTCTTGCAAAAAGGGATCGCTCCGGTGATTTTGATCGTAGAGCCTAATTTAAGAAAAGCCCTCTCCAATCAAATGGAGCAGGCCAGGATTGATGTGATCGTGCTAAGCCATGCCGAATTAGATCCTAACTCTAATTTTGAAGCCTTAGGCACGATCCATATCAACTTTTAATGGATAAATAATTGATAAAAAAGGAGAATGATGCAAGTTTATCACCTTTCACACATTGATTTAGACGGCTATGCATGCCAGCTTGTTTCAAAACAATTTTTTAAAAATATCCAATGCTATAACGCTAATTACGGGCGTGAAGTCTCAGCAAGGATTTATGAAATTCTAAACGCGATCGCTCAATCTAAAGAGAGTAAATTCCTCATTTTGATTAGCGATTTGAATTTGAATTTAAACGAAGCGCAGTATTTGCAAGATAAAATCCAAGAACACCGCTTGCAAAATAGAAACATTCAAATCCAGCTTTTAGATCACCATATCAGCGGTAAGGAAGTGGCTGAGAGTTTCCATTGGTATTTTTTAGACACGAACCGCTGCGCGACTAAAATCGTGTATGAGTTTTTGAAAAAGCATTACGCGATTTTAGAGCCAAAAAACACAGCATGGCTAGAGCCTTTAGTGGAAATGGTCAATTCTGTGGATATTTGGGACACGCAAGGTTA
This sequence comes from Helicobacter pylori Shi112, assembly GCF_000277405.1. NCBI lineage: Bacteria > Pseudomonadati > Campylobacterota > Epsilonproteobacteria > Campylobacterales > Helicobacteraceae > Helicobacter > Helicobacter pylori. Next base: position 464,660 of record NC_017741.1, on the reverse strand, counting down.
TGGCTTTGAATTAGGCAAGGTGTGTATGCGCATGATTAACCAAAGCTCTGAATTGAATCGTTTCATGTTTGATGATGAGAACCGCAATTATAAATTAAAGCTTTTAGAAGAAGTTAAAAACTATTTGTTTTTAGAAAATGCCTCTGTAGCCTATGATAATGATTTGTTCAAACTTAAAAAAATCGCTTTGGGGGGTGATCCTGATACAGAAACGATGGACAATATCTCTTCAAACGCGCAAACGCATTTGCTCTCTTTAAAAAAGCATGATTGCAGCGTTTATTACCAGGATAAAAAAGGGTTTTTAAGTTATTCTATGGGGGGTATTAGCGTGTTGGCTAACCTTTTTTTAACGCAAAATCCGGATTTTGATTTTTATATGGATGTGAACGCTAAAGGGAATGTGAGCTTGAGAGCGAACGGGAATTGCGATGTGTGCGAACTCAGTCAAATGTGTTTTAATGGGGGAGGGCATAGGAATGCGAGCGGAGGCAAGATTGATGGCTTTAGAGAGAGTTTTAATTATAGGGATATTAAAGAACAAATTGAAGAAATCTTTAATAACGCTTAAAATAAGCTGTTTGTAAAAAGCTAACAAAAACTAAAAAGAGTTTAAAAACTCTTTTTGGAAAGTTTAAAAATTTTCTCGTTTTATGGCAAAAGCTCATTTTTTAAGGGGATAAGAGATATTTTAAAATAACTTCTTCCCCTACAAACCTCCAACTAAATCCCCCTAACCCCCAAAAGAGCGCTTAAAAATCCATCGCTTGATTAAAATCAAGCTCTTTTAATGATTTGATTGTAAAAAATGCTTTTAACATTTTTTAAGTTTTATGGTCAATGTTTGACAGAGCCACACCCTCATTCTAATCTATTTTTAGCAAAAACCACGGAATTTATTCTTCACACGCCGGTTTTGGGTAGCAAAAACGATAGCCTCTGCGTCTTACGGTTTCAACCGTGGAAATCCCCAAGGGTTTATCCATTTTTTGGCGGATTTGATTGATAGCCACTTCAATGACATTAGGGGTAACCATTTCAGGCTCTTCCCAAATAGCGTCTAAAAGCTGTTCTTTGGAGACAATTTGATCCCTATGTCTGGCAAGATGGGTAAGCACTTCAAAAGGCTTCCCTTTAACCTCAACTTCACGCCCCTTGTAAATAATCTTTTCTTCATCAGGGCTAATGATCAAATCCCCGATTTCAATCACATTAGAACCCCAAAACCTCAAACGAGCCTCAATCCTTGCGACTAAAGCCTTAATGCTGCGATAAGGCTTAGCGATATAATCGTCCGCGCCTTGCTCAAACGCATGGATTTCTTCCTCGCTTGTAGGGTTATCCGAAGAAACTAAAACAACAATAGAAGAGTGCTTTTCTTTGATTCTAGAAACAAAACTTAAAGCATTTTTATCGCTAACCATAACCAAGTCATAATTCCTAATATCCATAAGATATTCCCCATCCTCTAAACTCTCTGTTACATCAGCCATAAAGCCTTTAGCATTTAAGCCCTTTTCAATTTCTCCACCCAAAACAGAATTTTTTTCAATCAGTAGAACGCGCATGGTTTGTTGGCTCCTGCATTTAAGAGTAATTCAAGCACTGATTATATCATAATTTTAAATTAGTTTAAGAAAATATTAATAAAAGTTATCGCTTGATCAAAATCAAGCCCTTGATTATTGGTTGTAAAAAATGCCTTTGAGCGTTTTTATGGATAATTTTTAAAATCATTTGCTAAAAATCACTATTTTATTGTATAATTACAAATCCAACCATTCCTTATGGTTTGGTTGGCACCGCTTAGACTAAAGGGTCACCTCCCCCTCCTTTCCCTTTGTCTTGGCGGTTGTTTTTTAATTCTCATTTTTAACCGCTTGATTACGATTTTAAAATTTTGTTTAACTAAGCTTGATTTTTAGGTAAAAGCCTAAGGTATGCGATCTCGCTAGGGGCTAAAAACCTTAAAGGAACACCCCAATACCCTGCCCCACTGCTCACATAAATTTGAGTGGTGTCGCTGTGCTTGTATAAACCATATAAATAAGTTTGCGCCAGCTTGACTAAAAGGCTAAAAGGAAAGATTTGCCCCGCATGGGTATGCCCTGAAAGCACTAAATCTACAGAGTGGCTTTCTTTGAGGCTTCTAATTTGTTTGGGCTGGTGGGCTAAAAGGATCGTGGGCTTACTCTCATTGCACTTTTTCAAAGCTTTGTCAATATCAGGGGCAAAATTTTGATGCTTTCGTGCGAAATAATCATACACGCCGCACAAATTGATCCCCCCTAAATGCACGCATTCATTCCCTAAAATCGTTAAATTAAGCGTGTCAAGAAACGATAAAATCGGCTCTATGCCATGATAATACTCATGATTTCCTGGCACATAAAAAGTGCCATGCGCGCTTTTAAGGTTGTTTAAGGGCAGTAAAAAAGATTTGACTTTTTCAATGTTTTCATCCACTAAATCCCCCCCAATCAGCACCATATCCACTTCTTTTTGATTGACTTCTTCTACAATGTAATCAACAAAATCTTTTTGCAACAAACTCCCCACATGCATGTCTGTGAGTAAAATAATCTTTAATTCTTTATCCAGCTTGTCCAAATAAATAGGGGTTTCTTTGATTTTAGGGCGGGCCAACCCTTCATAAAACCCGCGCCAAAAATACCCCAATAACGCCAGATAAAACCCCAACTTTAAAAAATTTTTTAAACTTTTACGCCTTGAATGCAAAAAATCTATTTTTTCTATGGAGTAGGAAAACCCGTAAAAACTTAAAGAAAAAATAAACACAATAAAAGATACAAACGAACACGCCGAAGTCAAAACAAACAAATGGCTAGGCATAATATTTCTATAAAAAGCAAAAGCCGCCTCGCCCACGCTCAAAAGGATAAAAAACCCTAAATAAGCGTATTGAGAGATTTTTTTTAAGGTTAAAAACGATTTTAACATCCTAAAAGAACTATAATTCAAAAGACACAAAACCAATAAAAACGCTATAGAGATCAGCATATCACCCTTTTGTAGTCATAATGTTTTTTCTATATTAGCATATTAGGGCTAATATCCCCTTTAGGTTTCATCTTGCTATTGTTTCCTTTTTTATCAGTCTCAATCCCCACAGAAAGAGAAAAGTATCCCTCCCCTTAAAAGAGTGTGAGTTTGGATACAATAATAAAAAATGTGCTTAAAGCCATAGAAGGGAGATGCGATGCAATCAGACGATGATTTAGAATTCGCTAAAAAAGTCTTTAACCCTAACAGAGCGTTTGCCAAGCAAGCCAGGATTAAAAACATGTGCGAATATAAAGATTTAGTGCATGAAGCCAATGAAGATTATGAACATTTTTGGGGCGAGTTAGCCAAACAAAAACTCACATGGTTTAAGCCCTTTGATAAGGTTTTAAACAGCGATAACACCCCTTTTTTTAAATGGTTTGAAAACGGCAAAATCAATGTTTCTTACAATTGCATAGACAGGCATTTAAAAGACAAAAAGAATAAAGTGGCGATCATTTTTGAAGGGGAAATGGGGGATTATAATGTCATCACCTACAGAAAACTCCACTCTGAAGTCAATAAAACAGCCAACCTTTTAAAAAACGAATTCAATGTCAAAAAAGGCGATAGAGTTATTATCTATATGCCTATGATTGTAGAAAGCGTTTATATGATGCTCGCATGCGCTAGGATTGGAGCGATCCATAGCATCGTTTTTGCCGGATTTAGCCCTGAAGCCTTGAGGGATAGAATCAACGACGCTCAAGCCAAATTAGTTATCACAGCGGATGGGACTTTTAGAAAAGGCAAACCCTACATGCTCAAGCCAGCCCTTGACAAGGCTCTAGAAAATAACGCCTGCCCCAGTGTGGAAAAAGTGCTCATTGTGATACGAAACGCCAAAGAGATTGACTATGTGAGAGGGCGCGATTTTGTCTATAATGAAATGGTCAATTACCAATCCGGTAAATGCCAGCCTGAAATGATGGACTCTGAAGATCCTTTATTCTTGCTCTATACAAGCGGATCAACCGGGAAACCTAAAGGCGTTCAACACAGCAGTGCAGGGTATTTGCTGTGGGCACAAATGACGATGGAATGGGTTTTTGATATTAGAGATAACGATAATTTTTGGTGCACCGCTGATATTGGCTGGATCACAGGGCACACTTATGTGGTTTATGGGCCTTTAGCTTGTGGGGCGACGACTTTGATACTAGAAGGCACGATGTCTTATCCGGATTATGGGAGATGGTGGAGGATGATAGAAGAATACCGCGTGGATAAATTCTACACTTCCCCCACCGCTATAAGAATGCTGCATGCCAAAGGCGAAAACGAACCCTTAAAGTATAATTTAGACTCACTCAAAGTTTTAGGAACAGTGGGAGAGCCCATTAACCCTACAGCATGGAAATGGTTTTATGAAAAAATCGGTAATTCAAAATGCAGTATCGTGGATACTTGGTGGCAGACAGAAACAGGCGGGCATATCATCAGCCCTTTACCGGGAGCTACGCCTATAAGGGCCAGTTGTGCAACTTTACCTTTGCCTGGCATCCATGCAGAAGTTTTAAACGAAGACGGCACTCAAACAAAACCCGGAGAACAAGGGTTTTTATGCATCACTAAGCCATGGCCTTCTATGATAAGAAACGTTTGGGGCGATGAAAAACGATACATTGACAGCTATTTTTCTCAAATCAAGTTGAATGGGGAATATGTCTATCTCTCTGGAGATGGCGCTATCGTGGATGAAAACGGATACATTACTATTATTGGGCGCACAGATGATATTGTGAATGTGAGCGGGCATAGGATTGGCACGGCTGAAGTGGAGAGCGCTATTTCTAAACATGAAATGGTGGCTGAATGTGCGGTAGTGGGTATCCCAGATACGATTAAAGGAGAGGGCTTGTTTGCGTTTGTAGTGCTGTGCGATGGGGCTAAATGCAATCTTGGCGAGAGTTTAGAATTGCTAAAAGAAATGAATCATATCTTATCCATTGAGATTGGAAAGATCGCTAAATTAGACAATGTCATGTATGTGCCAGGTTTGCCTAAAACCAGGAGCGGGAAAATCATGAGAAGGCTTTTGAAATCTATCGCCAAAAAAGAGCCAATCACTCAAGATTTAAGCACGCTAGAAGATGTGAATGTGGTCAAAGAAATAATGAGTATTGTTCAAATGGAAGAGTGAAATCTAAAAAACGCCTTTTAGCGTTTTTTAGCCAAATAATGAGAACCCAATTCCAATCAAGCGATAATCTCTCATAAAGTGTAAGAACGCTACCGCTTTGCGTTATTTCACCACTCAAAAAGCGTTTTAACTTTCTTTAAATCTTTATACTCCACGCTTTTGATAGCGTGATCTTCTAATTCAAAATCCGCGCTCAAATCGTTAGCGTCTTTAAGGACAGCTTGGAAGCTTTCTTTATTTGTGAGTTTGACTCCCACTTTTTCGCCTAAAGAAAGCTTGAAGTGTTTGGGGGTTTTAAGCGTTCTTTCTAACCCCATGGAGCTCACTTCCAAAATATAAGCGTCTTGAATAAAATCGCACACATCTAATAAGGGCGAAATGATCTCGCTCACTTGCTGGCAAATATCCAAACTAACCGCTCCGTTAGGGTTTTTAAGGCTCACCCTTAAAACATGCTGCTCATTTTCTTTAATCAAACTCACATCATAAAGCAAATAACCCAAACTTTCAATCACGCCCTCTATTTTCTCTTCTATTTTTTTAGTCATTATCTTTCCCTTTAGCGATTTCATTAAATATGGCGTCTAGGCGGAGCTGCTTTTCTAAGCTGTTATCTAAAACAAAACTGAGTTTTGGGCATTTAAACCACCCGCTCGCCTGCAAAACAAACTGCCTGATCAAGCCCTCAGCTTTTTTTAATTTGGAAAGGATTTTATGATCTTGTGAAAGCACAAACACAAAAGCGTGGTGCTTCCCTTTAGAGCATTCCACTTTAGTAACGCTTAAAGAATTCAACTCGCTGTCGTTCAAGCTCGCTAAAGCCTCTTGCAATAATTCTAAAAGATTGGATTCTAAGCGTTCTTTATGAGCGTTCATTAGAGGGTTCTTTTTTTATGGATTTCTTTATAGGTTTCAAACACATCGCCCACTTTAATCTCATTATAATTGTCCAGCATGATCCCGCACTCATAGCCCTTAGAAACTTCTTTCACATCATCTTTAAAGCGTTTCAAAGAAAGGATTTCGCCGGTATGAATCACCACGCCATCCCTAATCAAACGCGCCTTAATGCCACGAGCGATCACCCCATCGCTCACCACACACCCAGCTATCGTGCCAACTTTAGGGATATTAAAGGTTTCTCTCACTTCCGCTTGCCCGGTATGCTCTTCTTCAATAATAGGACTCATCAAGCCTAATAACAGCGATCGCATTTCTTCAATCAAGGCATAAATCACCGTGTAAGTTTTAATGCTCACATTGTATTCTTTAGCCTTATTTTTCACATTACCGGTGGGGCGGATATTAAAGCCTAAAATCACCGCATGATCACTGCTAGAAACCAGGCTCAAATCATTCTCAGTAATGCCCCCCACCCCTGAGTGGATCACTTGAATCGCTACTTCTTCGTTATTAAGCTCTAACAAGCTGTTTTTGATGGCTTCTAAGCTTCCTTGCGTATCCGCTTTAATGACTACAGGAATGTTTTTCAATTCCTTATTAGCGACCATTTCTGAAAGCTCATCAAAAGACACTTTAGTGCTTTTACTCAAGGCTTTTTGGCGTAAATAAGTCGCCCTCTTTTGAGCTTGCAAGCGCGCGATAGAATCGTTTTCTACCCCTATTAAAACAGATCCCGCAGGCGGCACTTCGCTTAAGCCTGTGATGAGAGCCACCATAGAGGGTTTTAAATTTTGAATGCTCTTGCCTTGATCATCAGTCATCGTTCTTACTTTACCAAACGCTGTTTCGGCAAAAAAACTATCCCCCACGCTCAAAGTCCCGCTTTGGACAATCACAGTGGCTACTGCCCCACGCCCTTTTTCCACGCTTCCTTCTAAAACAACCGCTCTAGCGCTGCCCTCTTCTATGGCTTTTAATTCCATAATATCCGCTTGGATAAGAATGGTTTCTAACAAATTGTCAATGCCATCGCCCGTTTTAGCCGAAACAGGGATAAATTCATACTCTCCGCCCCAATCCACAGGGTTATAGCCAAGCTCAGCGCATTCGGCTTTGAGTTTGTCCGGATTCACATTAGGCTTATCCATTTTATTCATCGCAAAAATCACAGGCACATTAGCGGCCTTTGCATGCTCTAAAGCTTCAATAGTCTGTTGCTTCACCCCATCATCAGCCGCTATCACAATCACTGCAATATCTGTAACTTGAGCCCCACGATTACGCATCTGGCTAAAGGCTTCATGCCCTGGGGTGTCAATGAAAGACACCCACTTATCATTCTTTTCTACCATGTAAGCGCCAATGTGTTGAGTGATCCCCCCAGCTTCCGTGTGAGCGACTCTTTTATCACGGATTTTATCTAATAGTGAAGTTTTACCATGATCAACATGCCCCATGATAGTAACCACAGGCGGGCGCTCTTTTTTCACCCCCTCTAGCACTTCTTCTACTTCAAATTCTTCTAAAGTGTTTTGAACAGAAATTTCTAAATGGAACTCTTCGGCTAAAATTTCTATGCTATCCTTATCCAAAAAGTCGTTTTTAGTTACCATAAGCCCTAAATTAAAGAGGGTTTTAATCACATCAGCCAGATTCAAATTCGCTTTTTGCGCGAATTCATAAACGCGCACTTCTTCAGGGATTGAAATCGCGCTTTGGATCACTTTTTGGCTGTTATCGTTACGGAATGCGTGCTTTTTCTTGGATTGTCGCTTGATCCCGCTTTCATTCATCCAAGGGTTTTTTCTTTGGACGCGCACCCTGTCGTTGATATTTTGGCGGATTTCTTTTTCTTCTTCTTCCTTATTGAAATTATCTTGTTCATGCAAATCAAACAATAAGATTTCATCGGTTTCATCATCATAAATATCATTGCCCTTAAAATCCCTCGCATCGCTAAAATCAATTTTATGGGATTTGTTGTTTTTGGCTGTGGGGGTGGCTTTGGGCTTACTTGGTTTTTTGGCTTTTTTGGCCTCTTGTTTGTCTTTTTCTTGCCATTCTTTTTTAATGTCTTCAAAAATAGCCGCCGCGCTTTGAGTGGGTCTTTTGCTTTCAGCTACGCTGTTTTCAGTTTCATTTTCTGTTTCATCGTTGCGTTTAATCACCCTAAAACCGGTGCGCCTTTTAATGTTTTCATGGCGTTTGATCTCTTGCTCTTGCTTTTTAACTTCGCTGATTTCTTTTTTAGCGTTATTAACATTATTAGCGTTATTAACATTATTAGCGTTATTGGCACTGTTAGCGTTGCTTTGAGTGAGCTTGCTTAAGGCTTCTCGGCTTTTTTGGATTTCTTGGAGCTTTTGCTTGGCTTTTTCTATTTGAGAGTGGCTAACCACTTTAGGGGTGTTTTCTAGCGTTTGGTCTTCAAAAGTATTGACAATCTCTATCCCTCCTTTTTTTTTGGCAATGGGCACAGGAGCTTCTTTTTTCTTTTCTTTAGTTTTTTTGGGCTTTGGCTGGCTTTTTGTTTCTTCTTTTTTAGGCGTTTTGGAAACCTTTTTGTTAAGGGGTTTGGGCGTAGCGGTTATATTCAAATCATCTTTATTGTCTTGTTCAGGATTTTTAGTGGGTTTATTGGCTTGTATTTGTTCTTTAATGCCATCCACAATGTATTTGTATAGCTTGCCTGCTTGCTCTGGGGTCATTTTAGAATTTGTCTTAAGCTCTAAACCAATGTCTTTGGCTTGCTCGATCACATTTTTAAGCTCTTTTTGGGTTTTACCAAGCTCGGTTAAAAATTTTTTTAAATCAACCATCTCGCTCATGCTATGCTTCTCTCCTTAATCCAAGTAATGATATTTTTGGTATCTTTTGGGGCGTTCTTTATTTTTGAAACCGCTTTCAACAACTTTTTTTCTCCATTTTTCAAACAATTTTCACACACATAAAAACTACGGCCTTTGCCATCAAATTCCATGATCTGATTTTCAAAGCTTTTCAAACGCAACAAATCCTTTTGAGGTTGGCGCATTCTGCACGCCACACACATGCGGATTTTAATTTCAGTCTTTCTCAACAAGGACTCCATCATTATCAAAATCTAAAACCGCTACCCTAAATTTAGGGAATTTCTTGCTCAAAACCTGCTTTAATTTAGGGGCGTCCTCTTCATAACACATGTTAAAAAACGACGAACCGCTCCCTGAAAGCGTGCTCATTAAGGCGTTATTTTCTAAAGCGAGCTTTTGGATCGCGAACAACACGGGATAAGTTTGCATGCGCTTGTATTGATGCATCCTGTCTTTAGAACAACAACGCAATAAATCCCACTTCCCCTGCACAATCGCCATCGTCATCAAGCTCGCATGCGAAAGGTTAAACACGCTTTCTTGCACGCTGTAACGCTTGGGCAAGAGATGGCGCGATTGCTTGGTAGAAATGGCCCTATTAGGGATCACCATCACCGCTTTTAAAAAAGAAGGGATTGTGGTTTTCAAACTTATCACTTTCTTTTTTTCCACAAACGCTGCATTATACCCCCCAAACACCGCCGGGGTGATATTATCCGGGTGGTTTTCATAAATTAAAGCGGTATTGACAATGTTTTCTCTATCAAAAGCAAACCCTAAAAACGCAAACGCTGAAGCGACCGCCCCCACAATCATCGCCGAGCTAGACCCCATGCCCCTTGTAATAGGGACTTTATTATGCAATAAAAATTTAAATGAGCCGTCATTCCCATGCTTTTTTAAAATCTCATAAAACACTTTAGTGAAAATATTGTTGGTTAAAAACTTAGGGATCCCTTCACCCTCCCCAACCAATTTCACCGCATGAAAACTGCTAGGCTCAATAAAAAAACGATTGCGTAAATTCAAGCTCAAACCCAAGCAATCAAAACCGGGGCCTAAATTCGCACTTGTTGCAGGAACACTCACTACCAAATTTTAAACCCCTATTGTTGATACCCTTTCATTTTTTAAAACCAGCATTATACACTAAATAGGAGGCAAAATGTAAAACGGCGTGTTCAATTGGGTGAATTTGTCTTTCTCTAAAAAGGGGGGCAGCATGAAATCTTTTGGTGCGATTTTCAAATCTTTAAAATCGCTCAAGCTTTCCATTTCTTTTGAAACAAAGTATTTATTGGCATACGCTAAAATGGGCGTGTTGCCGTTAAAATCAAAGCCTGTGGTGGAATAGAGTTCAAAGTCATGGATTAAAGCCAAAGTGTGTAAGAAAACATGCGTGAGCTTTAGGCTAGTGAAACTCCCTGGCCCTTTAGCGTAATAAACCCCTTTAATCGCCGGTAAAGTAGGGTTTTTAAAATCTTCAAATAATTGCGAAAAAACTTCCACTAAAGCTTCGCTTGTTTTTGCTTTAGAAGTGTAAGAAGCGCATAAAAAATTGTTTTGATACACCCCAAGCAAGACCTTCTCGCCTAAAGAGACAAGCACTAAATCCAATTCCAAAAAATAAACCCTAATTCAGGATTAAGCGAAAGCCTTTTGCAACGCAAATTCTTTAGCCGGATCTGTAGCGATCAAAACTTCGTAATTTTTAGCGTCCGCCAAAATGGCTTTAACCAACATGGAATTGAGCTTATGACTCCCTGAAAAAGAAGTGTATTTGCCCATCACAGGCATGCCTAAAACCATTAGATCCCCCATAGCGTCTAAAATCTTGTGGCACACAAATTCCTTTTCGCACCTCAAACCCTCTTTATTCAAAATGCTGTTTTCATCTAGGACGATGCAATTATTCAAACTCCCCCCTTTAGCCAAACCAATGGATCGCAAGTAATTCACTTCTTGCAAAAACCCAAAGGTGCGAGCTTTAGCGACTTGCTCTTTATAAGCGGTTTTACTAAAAACGAAATGGTGGGCTTGCTTAGCGATAACCGGATGGTTAAAATCAATCGCAAAATTCAAAGAAAGCTGGCTGTCTGGCTCAATTTTAACAAACTTATCGCCCTCTCTAACCTCAATAGCTTGCTTGATTTCCATCACCTTTTTAGGAGCGTCTAGTTCTTTAATCCCTGCTTCATCTAAAAGCATGCAATAAGCCAAAGCACTCCCATCCATGATAGGGATTTCTTCGTTATCCACAGAGATCTTAAGGTTGTCAATGCCATACGCATGGACAGCTGAAAGCAAATGCTCGATCGTAGAAATTCTAGCATTATCCTTACCCAACACGGTTGCCATTTTGGTATCCACGATGTTTTCAGGTTTTAAGGGGAGCTTCACGCCCAAATCAGAGCGGTAAAAAACAATGCCTTGATTTTCTTCTAAAGGCTCTAAAACAAGCTTCACAGGAACGCCCTTGTGCAAGCCTATCCCTACTAATTCCACAGAGTGGTTAATGGTTGTTTGTTTCATAATACTTCCTTTATGTCTAGTATATCGTCATTTTTAGTGATTATTTTAATATTTTTATTTACCAAAAGCCGTTCAATCTCTTTTAGAGATAAAATTTTATTTTGAAAAACGATTTGAACGCTCTTGACTTCTTTCAAAATCAAACACTCTCCAAAGCACACAATCGCCCCTTCACAAACCCCATAAACCGACACACAGCCTTCTGAAATAATCTTGGCTCCATTGTGGATATTACCCAAAAAAATAAGGTGGTTAGCGCTATAAATCTCTTCCCCACTCCTGATATGGCGCTCATAAATCGTTGTTTTAGGTTCTGTTTTAGAATGATTGGGTGCTGGATGGTTGGTTTCTTCTTTTATAGACATGGTTTTGATATGACGCCCGTTTAAAGGGCGATTCGTTTCTAAAAACAAAAGCTGGTGTTTGCGCAAAATGGCTTTGACTTCTGGTTCAATATCATATTTAAATATAATAAGAAAATACTGCAAAAGGGCATGGTTTTTTTCTAAAAATCCTATGACCGCTTCAGGCTCTTGCTTTTCAATTTCAAACGCATGCACATTTTTTTGATTCGTTTTTAACATGACTATCCTTTCATTAAAAGCCACTTGGCTTGCTCTATGGGGGCGATGATATTGGTTTTTATCCATTGCTCATTAAGCCATTCATTAGGCCGGACAAAAACCCCTTGCAAAAGCGTCCCTAAATGCAACCCGCTCCCTAATTTCAAACCACTACTCCCCACGCTTTCATCATCTTTTAAATGGGCTAAAAAAACGCACAAACCCAGCCCATAACAATTGATCAAACTATTACCATAAAAATCTAACTCCCCCTTAAAAACCCTCTTCACAGATGAATCAAACGCTAAAGATAAATCCTTGCCAGGTATCAAATCCACCCCTAAATGCAAGAATTGGAACAACACCTGATTATCCCTTAAGATACGCCGATTTTCTAAAAAATTGCTTGCCATTTTAAAAGGCCCATTCAAGGGTTTTAGCGCTTGAAAATGAGAAAAATCCTTATAAAAATCCCCTTGCTCTAAAACGATCTTGTGGATTTTTTCTAAATCTTTTGGGCGCGCGTTGGAAAATCTTTCTAACAAAGTTTGTTCAGTGTGGTTTTGGGATTTTTCTTGCTTTGCAATCTTATCTTTTAAAGCACTTAAGTCTATATCTTTTTCCCTCAAACGATGGGTTTTTCGCTTGAATAATATTGGGATGGTATTAGAGTTATAGGCTTTATCTTTAGCGACAATGAACGCCTTAAAATCCTTATTTTTATAAGACCAAGGCACTAGAGCGATAAAAACATTACGCTGTTTGAATTCTAAAAGCCTGAAAGCTTCAAAATCCTTCTTTTTGACGCGTACAAACGCTTGAGATAAATTCTTATCCAAAGCTTCAAAAACGACTATCGCGCTCCCTCCATAAGCGATGCTTGGGGATCGAGATAAAATAGTAATTGAGGGTTTTATCGTATCAACGCACACTTCTTGTTTGAAAGACGCTTTATTGCCATTGAAAAAATTAGCATAACTCCAATCATTAGCTTGAATTTCATACAAAAGGCACTTGTCTTCTAGCCCCATGATTTCAGGCTTGATCAAAGGCACTTCTAAAGATTTGGGTTTATCCAACACCAGATTTTCTTTTTCGTATAAGATCAAATCATCTTGTGTGGTTACTTTCAATTCATAGCGTTTGATGCCCTTTGGGGCTACTATTTTAATCTTAATGGGTTTTTTTAAATCCCAAAAAAGCGCTTCATCATTGCTATTAAGCGCACCCTCTTTGCTATTTAAACTAAAACTTAAAGCTTTGGGTTTTGTGATTAAAGCGTTAAAAATCAAATAACCCACTAAAATTAAAACGACTATCGCTAAAATTTTAAACCTTAACTCCAAGATCAAGCCTTAAAAAATAAACGCATAATTCACTAATAAAAAACTGGATCGCTTGAACTGGTTGTTAGCCGAAACCAACAAACGCTCATCATCTTCTTTATTTTGATAAACCGCTCCCTCTTCCACTCCCATTCTCAAATAGCTAATCGGTAATTTTGTGCCAATCTCTAAGCGGTGTTTCCTATAAAGCGTTAAACTCACGCCCACATTAAAAGTGTAATCCACTTCAATCAAAGATTTCCATAAAAAATTAGGGCTTGAATAGCCCCCCACTACCAAATTCCTCCCGTTTTGATTAGGCTTGTCTTGATAGAGCATAAGCCCTATCCCAAAACCCGCATAAACGCCTAAAAAATGCTTTTTAGTTTTAAAATCTAAAGGCATATCAAACAACAAATCCGTATTCATAGCCCCTAAAACATAAATAAACGAGCCTACAGGTTGCTTGAGCGCATTCTCTTTTAACACCCCACCCCCAAGCAATAAATCCCCATAAAATCGTGTCCCAAAATAAGGCACAAAGTATTTTTGATACCCGAATTTAGTGCTAATCATAGAAACAGGAGCGTTTAAGCTGATATTGTTTTTAAACGCGCTAGGGGCATTCGTACCATATCTGTCTAACATTTCCCCTTGATAAGACAAGTTAAGTTCCCCATAAGCATACCCACCCCCTAAAAAAACCCCACTCTTATCATCGGCTATGGAAAAAGATTTGAGCAATTTCTCTTTTTTCTTGGAAGAAATTTTAGGATAAGATCGATCAATATATTCTTCTTCAAACTTATCCTTATTTATCTCTTTGGGCGAAACCCCTTTTTCGGTGAGCTGTTGCTTTAAATGGTTTATTTTTTCGTCTAATTGTTGGTTTTCTTCTTCTAAATTGTCATAATCTGTCGCTTGAAGTCCCAGTATGAGCGCGATATAAATCAAACAATATTTAAATTTCAACATTTTAGCCTTTACAATAAATAGTTGTAACTAATATAATAAATATTAGTGCTTTTAAAATAATATAAAAAGGTTTGCGAAGCTTCTTTTAAGGGAGGCATTTTTAAGGCTAATTCAAAGCGGTGTTTGAGGTTAAGCGTCATGCTCACCCCTAAATTTAACACTAACCCAAAAGCGTTAGGCTGTGAATACCCTTTAATCTCTTTTAAATTTTGATACATCCCATTCCACCCCACTCCAACGCCTCCAAATATCCCTAACGCAAACCTTTTTTCTTTGTCAATAGGCTTATCCATCAACAGATCAATATTCAAGCTTGCGGTTTGATAAGAAGCTAAAGAATCGCTTTTAAACCCTTTCATCGCCCCCCCTAAATATTCCCCATAAAAGCGTAAGGCGCTAATCCCGTTAGCAAAATACTTTTGATACCCGCTCCTTAAGCCATACAACAAAGGAGAAGCTTGAATATTGCTTGAAGGTTCAAAGCTCTCATAAGATCGAGCGTTAGGATGAGCGTTAATGCCTATATCGCCAAGAATTACGCCTATAAAAAAACCGCTCTTATTTTTAGCCATTTGTTGGAATAAGATGGATTCATTTTTTTCATGCAATTCCCCTTTGAGCATGTAAAGCTGGCGTTTTTTCTTATGGATTTCTTCAAGCAGGCTTTTTTCATCAATCTTTTTTTTAGCTTCCTTGTTTTCTTCAAACTCTAGCGTTTGGGTGCGTTTTTCTTCCAAAAGAACGGGAGCGTCTTTAGGGGTATTTTCTTCAGTCATATTCTCTTGAGCCGTATTTTCTTCAGCATTCAAGCCTAAAATAAAACCAAAGCATAAAATGAGATTTTTTATTTTTTTAGAACACATATTGATACCCAATGCTTGCTATAGCTCCCCACCAAGTCTCTTTTGAAGAATTAGATTGCAAAAAAGGGAAATTATTTAAAATTTTAAATTCAAGTTCAATGCGGTTTTTTTCTAATACCGTTAGAGCCAATCCTGCGTTAAAAGACATCCCCCATTCCGCCGTATAATTCACCCCATGCGCTACAACCCCTAAACCTAA
The DNA here is from genome assembly GCF_000277405.1 of Helicobacter pylori Shi112. Classification (NCBI taxonomy): domain Bacteria; kingdom Pseudomonadati; phylum Campylobacterota; class Epsilonproteobacteria; order Campylobacterales; family Helicobacteraceae; genus Helicobacter; species Helicobacter pylori. Next base: position 449,239 of record NC_017741.1, on the reverse strand, counting down.
ACCCATATAACCCCCCATATAAAGGTATTTTCCCACAAAAGGTAAGGGAATGTCCAATAAAAAATCCCCATTCAGCATAACCGATTGAAACCCCACGCTCCCAAAGCCCGCTTTTTTAGGAGCTCCTCCATAATATTGGATATAAATGCGCCTGCCAATGATATTTGGCTTGACCAAGCGCGCAAAAAACGACGGCCTGAAAGTTTGATAGCCAAAACGCAAGCCATAAGCGAACAAATAATTTAAAATATTCCCCGTGATGCTAGAGCTATTAGTTCTAACCATGATTTCATGGTTGTAAAAAAACCCGGTATTGATCCCTAAAATAAGCCCGCTTTTAGCGTTCGCCCTTTTTAAGTCTTTGATCAATTCTTCAACTTCTTTATCTTCATAGGCTTTATAATACTTGATATACTTGTAGTATTTTGGGTCCAAGGTGTCATAATCAAGCGCGTTCAATCCCGAATAAAACCCCATTAAAAACCATAAAATAACATATTTTTTAAGACCCAAAATCGCTAAATCCCTTGAATTGTTTGTTAAAAGTTTTTTCCAATTATACTAAAATAATTAAAATGACCGGTTAAAATTGAGTGAAATTTTACCCACCCCAATAAAGTCATGCTACAATGCCACTATATTTAACACTTAGGATTTTTCAATGAGCATGCAAACCGCCCCAATTAAAAAAATCACTCTCAACCACCTCCAAGCTAAAAAAAATCAAGAAAAAATCATCGCTATCACCGCTTATGATGCGCTATTCGCTCAAATATTTGATCCGCTAGTGGATGTGATTTTAGTGGGCGATAGTTTGAATATGAGTTTTTTCAATCAAAACGACACTTTAAATGCGAGTGTGGGAATGATGCTCTATCACACCAAAGCCGTGTGCGCGGGTGCTAAAATTCCTTTTATCATCACAGACATGCCCTTTGGAAGCTATAAAGATGAAAAAACAGCCCTAAAAAACGCCATTAGAGTTTATAAAGAAACCCAAGCGAGCGCGATCAAACTGGAGGGAGGGAAAGAAAAAGCGAAACTGGTTAAAACGCTCACTGATGAGGGCGTTATCGTGGTAGGACACATCGGCTTAATGCCCCAATTCGTGCGTCTTGATGGAGGTTATAAGATTAAGGGCAAAAATGAAGAGCAACAAAAAAAACTTTTAGAAGACGCCTTGAGTTTAGAAGAAGCCGGTGCGGGTTTATTGGTTTTAGAGGGTATAACCACCCCTATCGCTCAAAAAATCACGCAAACAATCAAAATCCCCACGATCGGCATAGGGAGCGGTAAAGATTGCGACGGGCAGATTTTAGTGTGGAGCGATATGTTAGGCTTTTTTGATAGTTTTAAGCCTAAATTCGTGCGAGAATACCTTAAGGGGAAAGAATTGGTTCAAAACGCTATCAAACAATACGCTGATGATGTGAAAAAGGGAAACTTCCCTAACGAATTAGAAAGTTATCATTAAATGAAAGAACGGATAGTCAATTTAGAAACTTTGGATTTTGAAACTTCTCAAGAAGCGAGTTTGCGCCCTAATCTTTGGGAAGATTATATCGGTCAAGAAAAGATTAAAAGCAATTTGCAAGTTTCTATTTGCGCGGCTAAAAAACGCCAAGAAAGTTTGGATCACATGCTCTTTTTTGGCCCGCCCGGTTTGGGTAAAACTTCAATAAGCCATATCATCGCTAAAGAAATGGAAACCAATCTCAAAATCACCGCCGCTCCCATGATAGAAAAAAGCGGTGATTTGGCCGCCATTTTGACGAATTTGCAAGCTAAAGACATTCTTTTTATTGATGAAATCCACCGGCTTAGCCCAGCGATTGAAGAGGTTTTATACCCGGCTATGGAAGATTTCAGGTTGGATATTATCATAGGCTCAGGCCCGGCGGCTCAAACCATTAAAATTGATTTACCCCCTTTCACCCTCATCGGCGCTACCACCAGAGCCGGAATGCTCTCTAACCCCTTAAGAGACAGATTTGGCATGAGCTTTAGAATGCAATTTTATAACCCTAGCGAACTGGCTCTTATTATCAAAAAAGCCGCCGCCAAACTCAACCAAGACATCAAAGAAGAAAGCGCTGATGAAATCGCTAAAAGGAGTAGAGGCACGCCAAGGATTGCTTTAAGGCTTTTAAAAAGGGTGCGCGATTTTGCGTTAGTCAAAAATTCAAGCTTGATGGATTTAAACATCACTTTGCATGCTTTGAATGAATTAGGCGTGAATGAATTAGGCTTTGATGAAGCGGATTTGGCGTATTTGTCTTTGTTGGCTAACGCTCAAGGACGACCGGTGGGTTTGAACACGATTGCAGCATCTATGAGAGAAGATGAAGGCACGATTGAAGATGTGATTGAGCCTTTTTTACTCGCTAATGGTTATTTAGAGCGCACCGCTAAAGGCAGAATCGCCACGCCTAAAACCCATGCGCTTTTAAAAATCCCTACAACCACCCCTACTCCAGCAAGTCTATTTTAGTTTGGCAATATGAATTTTCTATGAAAACTTTTAATCCACAAAAATCGTAGGTGTGTTCAAACCAAGCTCATATATTTATTGCAGAAATATTGATTTTTATAGCATTTTTGTTATAGTATTCACTACGAAATCAAAATTTTTATAGGAAATACTTATTTTGCTAACTTATGCAGATTTATTTGCAGGTATCGGTGGTTTTAGACTTGCTTTAGATTCTTTAGGGTTAAAATGTGTTTTTAGTGCAGAAAACAATCCCCATGCCATAGCCATGTATCAAGCAAATTTTGATGATGACTCCACTTGTGATATTACTCTTTTAAATCCAAACACTATGCCAAATTTTGATATTTTATGTGCTGGATTTCCTTGTCAAGCATTTTCAGTATGTGGTAAGCAAAAAGGCTTTGAAGATACAACAAGGGGAACATTATTTTTTGATATTTGTAGGATTTTAAAAAATAAGAAACCAAAGATTTTTATCTTAGAAAATGTAAAAAATCTCTTAAAACACAATAAGGGCAACACGCTATTTGTAATGTTACAAGCCCTTAGTAATTTAGGTTATAGCGTGAGTTATCAAATTTTAAACGCTAAAAATTTTTCAGTCCCACAAAATAGAGAAAGAATTATCATTGTAGGATATTTAGGCTCTCAAGTCTTTGACTTTAATCCTATTAAAACAAATCCTATTACTGACATGCAAAATTTTTTAGATAAGAGTGGTCATTTTGAGATTTTAGAACCTTATGAATACACTCTATTGGATAACCAGTTACTTAAGAGGCAAAATTCAGGACTTATTTTTTGTGGCTATCGTAATAAAAAAATCCGCACTAAAGGTACAAGAGAAAATACAGAACATTTAAGCAGAGTTCATAAACAGCCTAATAGGATTTATCATGTGAAGGGTATACACCCCACCATTGCTAGTCAAGAGCAAAGTGGTCGTTATTTCATTTATACGGATAATTTAGTAAGAAAATTAACTCTAAATGAATGTTTTTCTTTTATGGGGTTTCCTAAAGATTTCAAAAAAATAGGCACAAACTCACAGCTTTATGAACGCATAGGCAATAGCGTGTGTGTTCCTATGATTAAGGCTATCATGAAAGAAGTATTAAATCAATTTTACAAACAACCCCTTAAGGAAAATAATATGCAAAATAAAATTTTAGAATTTTTAGAAAAAATTTATAAAGAATGTGTGAGCTTAAAAAATTTAGACAGCTTGAATTTAAGCAAAACACAACTCCAAAAAGCTCAAATGATTGTTGAAAAAGAAGAAACTTTTAAGGGTGTTTATACGGTTTTAATCACAAGCTTAGTTTATAAAAGCAACTACCATGAGCAAGATATTAGGTTTCATCAAGCAAATATGAAAAATGGATATAGTGGTAGAAGTTTTGATACCAAATTTATCACGCCTTTTTTAAAGCAAAAGCAATTTCTAGGGGCTATGAAAGAAAGTGGGTGGCTTACAAGAAGTTTAGAACAAAATTTACCCTATACCATAGATTATCCAGGAAAAATTTCAAGCGTTTCTATTAAAAAAGCGTTTTTAGAAATTTTAGATGATGTAGAAAAAAATCCAAACTTATCTACACCATACTTAAAAGCTCTATTTTATTTAAGCATTAGAGAAAAAACGAGAAAGGCTATTATTCTTGTTAAGCCTATCATAAAAGAATCTAGCTATAGCATAGATTTTATCATCAATACACTACAAAAACATTTTAACTACGCTTATAAAAGTAGGGGGGCTTCTATATTGCCTGTAGTGGCTTTGTTTAGCATATATGAATGTTTAATCTTAGAGCTAGGGCGTTTTACTAATAAAAGCTTAAAGCCTTTAGATTCTCATTATAGTTGCGATAGAAGTAGTGGCAATGCTGGAGACATTGTAATTTTAGATGAACAAAAACAATTATTTGAAGTTATAGAAATTAAATTTAATATCGCTATAGATAGTATTATGCTACAAGACGCTTATAAAAAAATTGCTCAAACACCTATTAAGCGATACTACATTTTAAGCACTTTGCCCATTCAAAACAAAACAGAATTACAAAAGATTATAGATAAAATTGAGCATGAACATGGTTGTCAAGTAATTGTTAATGGAATTTATGATACCTTAAAATATTACTTGAGACTGATTAAAAACACGGAACATTTTATAAATAATTATCTTAAAAATATCTCGCAAAATACAGAAATCAATGAAGAGCATAAACTTGCATGGAATAATATTATTGATTCAAAAATAAACTAAAAATAAAATAAGAATTGGCGAGAGAGTAGAAGAATCGAACTTCTCAGCACCTAGACATCTAGGCACTCTGTGGGTTTGAAGCCCAAGGCATACACCAGATACGCTTACTCTCCATAAAGCAAGTTAAGAATAACTAGTGGCATTCTAGCATAAAAATTTTAGAACCAAGGACTAACAAAATTCAAACTTTTACTTTTTAATCTTGTTTAGAAAGAAAATTACACTACAATAACGATAAAATTTTAAAGGGTGTAAAAGTAGATTATTATGTTTGGCATGGGCTTTTTTGAAATCCTTGTGGTGTTGGTTGTAGCGATTATTTTTTTAGGGCCAGAAAAATTCCCCCAGGCTGTCGTGGATATGGTGAAGTTTTTCCGCGCGGTTAAAAAAACGCTCAATGACGCTAAGGACACTTTGGATAAAGAAATCAATATTGAAGAAATCAAAAAAGAAACCCTAGAGTATCAAAAGCTCTTTGAAAACAAAGTGGAGAGTCTTAAGGGCGTTAAGATTGAAGAATTAGAAGACGCTAAAGTAACTGCAGAAAATGAGATTAAAAGCATTCAGGATTTGATGCAAGATTATCAACGCAGCTTAGAAACCAACACAACCCCTAACCATTTAAGCGAAGAAGTTTCCAATGAAGAAGCCCTAAATAAAGAGGTTTCAAGCGATGAATCTCCTAAAGAAGTCAAATTAGCAACCGATAACAACACCAAAGAACACGACAAAGAAAAAGAGCATGTTTGAAGATTTAAAACCGCATTTACAGGAATTAAGAAAGCGTTTGATGGTTTCTGTAGGGACGATTCTAGTGGCGTTTTTGGGGTGCTTTCATTTTTGGAAAAGTATTTTTGAATTTGTTAAAAATTCTTATAAAGGCACGCTCATTCAGCTCTCCCCTATTGAAGGGGTCATGGTAGCGGTTAAAATCAGTTTTTCAGCCGCTATCGTCATTTCCATGCCTATTATTTTTTGGCAATTATGGCTCTTTATCGCTCCAGGGCTTTACAAGAATGAAAAAAAAGTGATTTTGCCTTTTGTGTTTTTTGGGAGCGGCATGTTTTTAATTGGGGCGGCATTTTCTTATTATGTGGTGTTCCCTTTCATCATTGAATACTTAGCCACTTTTGGGAGCGATGTGTTTGCGGCTAATATTTCTGCTTCTAGTTATGTGAGCTTTTTCACGCGCTTGATTTTAGGCTTTGGTGTGGCGTTTGAATTGCCTGTTTTGGCGTATTTTTTGGCTAAAGTGGGCTTGATTACCGATGCGAGCTTGAAAGCGTATTTTAAATACGCTATTGTAGTGATTTTTATTGTAGCAGCCATTATCACTCCCCCTGATGTGGTGAGTCAAATCTTTATGGCGTTGCCTTTAGTGGGGCTTTATGGGCTTTCTATTTTGATCGCCAAAATGGTCAATCCGGCTCCCAAAGATAGCGAAAATGACAACGAAAATGACAACGAAAATGACAACGAAAATGACAACGCAAAAGATAGCGAAAATAACGCCAAAGAAAATGAAAAAAGCGAGTCGTAGTTGAAAGAATTTGATTTAGAAAGCTATGATTATGATTTGCCTAAGGAATTGATCGCAAACTACCCCATTTTGCCCAAAGAAAAGGCTAAATTACTCGTATATGAAAGGCGTTCGCAAAAAATCACGCACACCACTTTTGAGCATGTTTTAGATTTTTTCCCTAAAAACGCCCTTGTGGTGTTGAACGACACTAAAGTGATTAAGGCCAGGCTTTTTGGTTCTAAGCATGCCTTTTTGCCATCAAAAACAACCGAAGTGTTTTTCCACCGCTTTTTTAAAGATAATACCGCTCTAACTCAAATCAAGGGCAAGATCAAAGTGGGGGACAAAATCTTTTTTGATGCAAATTATCACGCTGAAGTTTTGGAATTGCTTCATAACGGCCAGCGCTTGATCGCTTTTTATGGCAATAAAACCCCCTTAAATCAAGCGAATATCTTAAAACTTTTAGAGCAATACGGGCATATGCCCTTACCCCCTTATATTAAAAGAGCGGATGAAAGTTTGGATACGCATGAATACCAGAGCGTGTTCGCTAAACACATGGGTGCGGTGGCTGCCCCTACAGCATCATTGCATTTTTCTCAAAATACCTTAGAAAAATTATTGAAAGATTTCAAGCATGCTTTTTTAACCTTGCATGTGGGGGCTGGGACTTTTCTTGGAGTAGAAACTAAGGATATTAGAGAGCATCAAATCCATACAGAAGTTTTACGCATTCCTAAAAAGAGCCAAGAAATTTTGCAAAAAACCCAAGAGATTTTATGCATCGGCACGACCGCTTTAAGGAGCGTGGAATACTTTAAGCGTTTAGAAAACCCTAATCAAGAGGCGTTTGAATGCGATATATTCTTGCATCTTGCTAATCCTATTTTGCATGTTAATTATTTACTCACCAATTTCCATTTGCCCAAATCAAGCCTTTTAATGCTTGTAAGCGCGATGATAGGCTTAGAAAAAACCAAAGAAATCTATCAAATAGCCATAGAAAAGAAGTATCGTTTTTATTCTTATGGCGATGGGATGCTGATTTTATGAACCCCTTATTGCAAGACTATGCGCGCATCCTTTTAGAATGGAATCAAACGCACAACTTGAGCGGCGCGAAACATTTAAGCGAGTTAGAACCCCAGATCACAGACGCTCTAAAACCCTTAGAATTTATCAAAGATTTTAAAAGTTGTTTGGATATTGGGAGCGGGGCGGGACTTCCTGCTATCCCTTTAGCCCTTGAAAAACCTGAAGTCAAATTCATTCTTTTAGAGCCAAGAATAAAAAGAGCGGCTTTTTTAAGCTACCTTAAAAGCGTTTTGCCTTTAAGAAATATTGAAATTGTTAAAAAGCGTTTAGAAGATTACCAAAATCTTTTACAAGTGGATTTAATCACTTCTAGAGCGGTCGCTAGCTCTTCTTTTTTGATAGAAAAAAGCCAACGCTTCCTAAAAGATAAGGGGTATTTTTTATTTTATAAAGGCGAGCAGTTAAAAGATGAAATCGCTTGTAAAGACACAGAATGCTTTATGCATCAAAGGCGTATTTATTTTTACAAATCAAAGGAAAGTTTATGTTAAGAATTTTAATCCCCCTACTCATTATTGTGTGGGTTTTATGGCGTTTGTTTTTGAGACAAAAACCCCTTAAAGACAACCACTCTTATACGCAACAAACCCCTAAAGAATTAGAAGATCACATGATTGTATGCTCTAAATGCCAAACCTATGTTTCTAGCAAAGACGCTATTTATAGCGGGGCGGTGGCGTATTGCAGTGAAACTTGTTTGAAAGATAAGAGGTAAATATGCTTATTTTAGGACACCCTTTAATCCCTAGCGATCGTTTTATTTTCATTAAAAACACCGACGGCGTTCATTCTAGCACCAATAACGATATAGTATGTTTTGAAGCACACCCAAAAAATTTGGAATTAGCCAAATATTGCTGTGAAAATAGCGTCCATTTTAGCGTGATCTTTTTATCGCACAAAATAGAAACAGACACCTTTTTTTTATTCAACGCTTTCAAACCGCTCTATTGTATTTTTAAGGATATTAAACAAGCTATACTCGCCCAACAACACGCCACTAATTACTTACTAGATAGCAAAATTTTGTTTTCTATGGATTTAAACGATACAGAGTTGTGGGAAATTTGCGCTAAAAATCAGGTTGATGGCGTTATTTCTAAGGATTCACTCCTTTTAAAATAAGCCCTTTTTAAACAAATCTTAGTTATAATAAACCCTTTTTAAGGGGAGATGTCCGAGTGGTTGAAGGAGCACGCCTGGAACGCGTGTAAGGTGCAAGCCTTCGAGGGTTCGAATCCCTCTCTCTCCGCCATTTAAAAATGCCACGAATGCGAAACAAAAAACAAAAAGCTCCTTTCAAACAAACTGCGCCTTTCAGGGGTTAGAAAGATTTTCATGCCAATTTCCACATCCACCTTATGATACAAAACGATCGTGCGAAACTGCACCCCAAATTTCCCAATAGCCCTGAAATAAGTGTTACGAAAATTGAAATCTTTTAATGAATCCCAAGTATTCACCACCAAATCTTTGACTTTATTGTTGAGTATCCATGTGTTAGCGGCCAGTTGCAAGCCAAAGAAAAAAGCCCAGCGGTTGATAGGGTTTTTAGCGTAGGCGACCATAAAATCCCCTCCCACCCCATAAGTGAACATGTTCGCTTGTAAAGTAGAATCATTGTTAAAAAGCACATTACCATAATCTATAAAGAAATAATACCTAGAATAAGCCCAATCGTTTTTAGGATTCACTTCATAGCCTTGAAGGATTGAAGCCCCTTGTAAAAGCTTGTTGGTGTTTAAAGGGCGCATAAACACCATGCCCACTTGATAAGAAGAAGACATATAACTCAAATTTTCAGCATTTAAAATATTTAAAAAACTTATACTCAGTATTAAAATTCTTAAATAATACACTTACTTGCAAAATCCTTGTCTTTCTTTTTTCAAACCATCCAATGACCCTTTATTGCACTCAAAGAGTTATTTTATTACTTTTAAACGATTATCATAGCAAACAAACTAAATTTTTTTACAAATAGGAACGCTCATTGAACGCTCCATTTAGCCAATGATTATTGTCGGTCAAGGTAATTTTAATCAAAACATGCTATTATTTGGAACGATTTATTATTATAAGGCGTTAGAGACGCTTTGGCTGTTTAAAAAGAGCCTAATTTAAATGCAATCTTAAAAGGAGAAGCGCTTTGAAACTACTGGTAGTAGATGATAGCTCAACTATGAGGAGAATTATTAAAAACACACTTTCACGCTTAGGCTATGAAGATGTTTTAGAAGCTGAGCATGGGGTGGAAGCTTGGGAGAAACTAAACGCTAATGCGGACACTAAGGTGCTTATCACAGATTGGAACATGCCTGAAATGAACGGCTTGGATCTCGTTATAAAGGTGCGTGCGGATGAGCGGTTTAAAGAAATCCCTATTATTATGATCACCACAGAGGGCGGTAAGGCTGAGGTCATTACGGCTTTGAAAGCGGGCGTGAATAACTACATTGTGAAGCCTTTTACCCCCCAAGTTTTGAAAGAAAAATTAGAGGTTGTTTTAGGGACAAACGATTGAGTGTTAAAGCCAATGTATTATGAGTTTTTCTTTATCTTTCCTAAGGAGCAAGAGCTTTTTGAGAGCTTTCTTTTAGACACCACGCATCTAGCCTTAGAAGAATCAAGCCTAGAAAATTTAAAAGCGTTTGACGATAAAGAAACCATTGAATTTATAAGCCAATCCAGTTGGCATTATTTCGCCACTCATGACCCTTTAAAAGAAAATTTAAAAGAAAAACCCCCACACCTCAAAAATTTCGTTATCTTACGCTCTCAAAAGGATTTGAACGACTTGCTCATTCCAGCATTAGAAGCGTTTTGTTTGAGCTTGCAACAAAACCTGCAAAGCGGGTTTGATTTTTTCTATCTTTCACGCAATCTGGCCTCAAAAGACTGGCTAGAAGCCTACAAACAAGCTATTTTGCCGGTGCAATGCGCCAAATTTTACATATACTCTAGCTGGCATCAAAAACCAAGCCATGTCGCTACAGATGATAGCATAATGATTGATCCGGCTCTTGCCTTTGGATCAGGCCATCATGAAAGCACTTCTATGTGTTTGGAATTGCTCTCTAACCTTGATTTAAAACGCAAAAACGCTTTAGATGTGGGCTGTGGGAGCGGGATTTTAAGCATCGCTTTAAAAAAACAAGGCGTTAGCGCTTTAAGCGCTTGCGATACGGATAGTTTAGCCGTTGAAGAAACCCTAAAAAATTTTAGCCTGAATCAAATCACCCTATTAGCGCAAGATAAAGTCATTCATGGCTCTACGCAAAAAATTGAAGGGCGTTTTGATATTATTGTAGCGAACATTGTCGCTGATGTGATTAAGAGTTTGTATAGTGAATTTGTGCGGCTTTGTAACCACACTCTTATTTTATCAGGGATTTTAGAAACCCATTTAAACTCTGTTTTACAGATCTATTATAATGGATTTGAGGTTTTAGAGCAACGACAGCGTAACGAATGGGTCGCTCTAAAATTGCTTAAAAAACAATCAATAAATTAAGGATTATAATGAAACCAACGAACGAACCTAAAAAACCTTTTTTTCAAAGTCCCATTATCCTTGCGGTTCTTGGAGGGATTTTACTCATCTTTTTCCTACGCTCTTTCAATTCTGATGGCAGTTTTTCGGACAATTTCTTAGCTTCTAGCACTAAAAATGTGAGCTACCATGAAATCAAACAGCTCATCAGTAACAATGAAGTGGAAAATGTGAGTATCGGTCAAACTTTGATCAAAGCCAGCCATAAAGAGGGTAACAATCGTGTGATTTATATCGCTAAACGAGTGCCTGATTTGACCTTAGTGCCTTTGTTAGACGAGAAAAAAATCAATTATTCTGGTTTTAGCGAGTCTAACTTTTTTACGGACATGTTAGGGTGGCTCATGCCTATTTTAGTGATTTTAGGGCTATGGATGTTTATGGCAAACCGCATGCAAAAAAATATGGGTGGGGGTATTTTTGGCATGGGGAGTGCGAAAAAACTCATTAACGCTGAAAAACCCAATGTGCGTTTTAATGACATGGCAGGCAATGAAGAAGCCAAAGAAGAAGTGGTAGAAATCGTAGATTTCTTAAAATACCCCGAACGATACGCTAATTTAGGGGCTAAAATCCCTAAAGGCGTGTTATTAGTAGGGCCTCCAGGAACCGGTAAAACCCTTTTAGCAAAAGCGGTGGCCGGCGAAGCGCATGTGCCGTTTTTCTCTATGGGAGGGAGCAGTTTCATTGAAATGTTTGTGGGCTTAGGGGCAAGCAGGGTTAGAGATTTGTTTGAAACCGCTAAAAAACAAGCCCCTAGCATCATTTTTATTGATGAAATTGATGCCATAGGTAAGAGCCGAGCGGCTGGAGGCGTGGTGAGCGGGAACGATGAAAGAGAGCAAACCTTAAACCAGCTCTTAGCCGAAATGGATGGTTTTGGGAGCGAAAACGCGCCTGTGATTGTCTTAGCCGCAACGAACCGCCCTGAAATCTTAGATCCAGCTTTAATGCGTCCAGGGCGCTTTGACAGGCAGGTTTTAGTGGATAAGCCTGATTTTAATGGCAGGGTGGAAATCTTAAAAGTGCATATTAAGGGCGTGAAACTCGCTAATGATGTGAATTTGCAAGAAGTCGCCAAACTCACCGCAGGCCTTGCGGGGGCGGATTTAGCGAATATCATCAATGAAGCCGCGCTTTTAGCAGGAAGAAACAACCAAAAAGAAGTCAGGCAACAACATTTAAAAGAAGCGGTTGAAAGAGGGATTGCAGGGTTAGAAAAGAAAAGCAGGCGCATCAGCCCTAAAGAAAAGAAAATCGTCGCTTATCATGAAAGCGGGCATGCCGTGATTTCTGAAATGACTAAAGGGAGCGCTAGGGTGAATAAAGTCTCTATCATTCCAAGGGGCATGGCGGCTTTAGGCTACACCCTTAACACGCCTGAAGAAAACAAATACTTGATGCAAAAACACGAACTCATCGCTGAAATTGATGTGCTTTTAGGCGGGAGAGCGGCTGAAGATGTCTTTTTGGAAGAAATTTCTACCGGTGCGAGCAACGATTTAGAAAGAGCGACTGATATTATTAAAGGCATGGTGAGTTACTACGGCATGAGCAGTGTCAGTGGGCTTATGGTATTAGAAAAGCAACGGAACGCCTTTTTAGGAGGTGGTTATGGAAGCAGTAGGGAATTTAGCGAAAAGACCGCAGAAGAAATGGATCTTTTCATTAAAAACCTGCTAGAAGAACGCTATAAGCATGTCAAACAAACCTTAAGCGACTATAGAGAAGCGATTGAAATCATGGTCAAAGAATTGTTTGACAAAGAAGTCATTACAGGCGAAAGGGTGCGTGAAATCATCAGCGAATACGAAGCCGCCAACAATTTAGAAAGCCGTTTGATCCCTTTAGAAGAGCAAGCGAGTTAAGAGTGCGAGCTTACAAACGGATTTTTGATAAGGGTTTAAAGCCTTATTACAAACATTCTGTTTGTTTAGAGTTTTTTTTTAGACTTTGTTTTCTAAAAACTCATGCTTATCAACAGCGTTATAAAGCGTTCGCTCTAACGCTCTTTCCTTGTAAGTTTTTTAACGCTTGTGAGGTTTTTATCCCCACAATGGATTTTAAAATCGTTTTTATTCCCATTCTAAAAGCCAAGTTAAAAAGAGCTTCTAATGCCTATTAACCCTCTCTATCTTTTCCCTAATCTTTTCACCGCTAGCAGTATTTTTTTAGGCATGATGAGTATTTTTTACGCTTCCAGTTATCAATTTGTCATGGCATGCTGGTTAGTGGTAGCGAGCCTTATTTTAGATGGGCTTGATGGGCGTGTCGCAAGGCTTACCAACACCACTAGCAAGTTTGGCATTGAATTTGACTCTCTGGCTGATGTGGTCGCTTTTGGAGTGGCCCCAAGCTTAATCACTTACTTTTATGTGGGGTATAACTTTGGGCGCATAGGCATGGCGGTGAGTGCGTTGTTTGTGATTTTTGGAGCGATACGATTGGCGCGATTCAATATCAGCACCAACACAAGCGACCCCTATTCTTTCATCGGTATCCCTATTCCTGCTGCGGCGGTATTGGTGGTGCTTTGCGTGTTACTGGATAACAAATACCATTTTTTAGAAGGAAATACAGAAAAGTTATTTTTAGGCTTCATTGCCTTATTGGGGGTGCTTATGGTGAGCAATATCCGCTACCCTAATTTTAAAAAAGTCAAATGGAATCTCAAGCTTTTCATCTTAGTGTTGATTTTTTTATCGTTAGTGTTTGTGCGCCCTTTAGAGACTTTAAGCGTGTTTATGGGGTTGTATTTGATTTATGGCATCATTCGGTGGCTCTTTTTAATGGTAAAAATTATTTTTAATAAAAATAAAAGCACATGAAAGAATCTTTTTACATAGAGGGAATGACTTGCACGGCGTGTTCTAGTGGGATTGAACGCTCTTTAGGGCGTAAGAGTTTTGTGAAAAAAATAGAAGTGAGCCTTTTAAATAAGAGCGCTAATATTGAATTTGACGAAAACCAAACCAATTTAGACGAAATTTTCAAGCTCATTGAAAAGCTAGGCTATAGCCCTAAAAAAACTCTGGCAAAAGAAAAAAAAGGATTTTTCAGCCCTAATGTTAAATTAGCGTTGGCGGTCGTTTTCACGCTTTTTGTGGTGTATCTTTCTATGGGGGCGATGCTTAGTCCTAGCCTTTTACCTGAAAGCTTGCTTACGATTGATAATCATAGTAATTTTTTAAACGCTTGCTTACAGCTTATAGGCGCGCTCATTGTCATGCATTTGGGGAGGGATTTTTACATTCAAGGGTTTAAAGCCTTATGGCACAGACAGCCTAACATGAGTAGCCTTATCGCCATAGGCACAAGCGCTGCCTTAATTTCAAGCCTGTGGCCATTGTATTTGGTTTATACAAACCAGTGGTCTTATGGGCATTATTATTTTGAGAGCGTGTGCGTGATTTTAATGTTTGTGATGGTGGGCAAACGCATTGAAAATGTTTCTAAAGACAAAGCGTTAGACGCTATGCAAGCCTTGATGAAAAACGCCCCAAAAACCGCCCTTAAAATGCAAAATAACCAACAGATTGAAGTTTTAGTGGATAGCATTGTGGTGGGGGATATTTTGAAAGTCCTCCCTGGAAGCGCTATTGCGGTGGATGGCGAAATCATAGAGGGCGAAGGGGAATTAGATGAGAGCATGTTAAGCGGTGAAGCGTTGCCAGTTTATAAAAAAGTCGGCGATAAAGTCTTTTCAGGGACACTCAATAGCCACACGAGTTTTTTAATGAAAGCCACGCAAAATAACAAAAACAGCACCTTGTCTCAAATCATAGAAATGATCCATAACGCTCAAAGCTCAAAGGCAGAGATTTCTCGCTTAGCGGATAAGGTTTCAAGCGTGTTTGTGCCAAGCGTGATCGCTATCGCTATTTTAGCGTTTGTGGTGTGGCTCATCATCGCGCCTAAGCCTGATTTTTGGTGGAATTTTGGAATCGCTTTAGAAGTGTTTGTGTCGGTTTTAGTGATTTCTTGCCCTTGCGCTTTAGGGCTGGCTACGCCTATGAGTATTTTAGTAGCGAACCAAAAAGCGAGTTCTTTAGGCTTATTTTTTAAAGACGCTAAAAGTTTAGAAAAAGCAAGGCTAGTCAATACGATCGTTTTTGATAAAACCGGCACGCTCACTAACGGCAAGCCTGTCGTTAAAAGCGTTCATTCTAAGATAGAATTATTAGAGTTATTGAGTTTAGCGGGCAGTATTGAAAAGAGCAGCGAACATGTCATCGCTAAAGGGATTGTAGAATACGCAAAAGAGAATAACGCTCCCTTAAAAGAAATGAGCGAGGTTAAAGTGAAAACGGGTTTTGGCATTAGCGCTAAAACGGATTATCAAGGCACTAAAGAGATCATTAAAGTAGGCAACAGCGAGTTTTTTAACCCTATTAACACGCTAGAAATTAAAGAAAACGGGATTTTAGTGTTTGTGGGCAGAGCGATCAGTGAAAAAGAAGACGAGCTTTTAGGGGTGTTTGTTTTAGAAGATTTGCCCAAAAAAGGCGTGAAAGAGCATATCGCTCAAATCAAAAAATTAGGCATTAACACGCTTCTTTTAAGTGGGGACAATAGGGAAAATGTCAAAAAATGCGCGCTTGAATTAGGGATTGATGGCTATATCAGCAACGCTAAACCACAAGACAAGCTCAATAAGATTAAAGAGCTTAAAGAAAAAGGGCAGATCGTTATGATGGTGGGCGATGGCTTGAATGACGCTCCCAGTCTTGCGATGAGCGATGTGGCGGTGGTGATGGCTAAGGGGAGCGATGTGAGCGTGCAAGCAGCGGATATTGTGAGCTTTAATAACGATATTAAATCGGTTTATAGCGCGATCCAATTAAGCCGGGCGACCATTAAAAATATCAAAGAAAATTTGTTTTGGGCTTTTTGTTATAATAGCGTGTTTATCCCTTTAGCTTGTGGGGTTCTTTATAAGGCTAATATCATGTTAAGCCCGGCGATTGCGGGTTTAGCGATGAGTTTAAGCTCTGTGAGTGTGGTCTTAAACTCCCAAAGGCTAAGGAATTTTAAAATTAAGGATCATTGAATGAAAGCAACTTTTCAAGTGCCAAGCATTACTTGCAACCATTGCGTGGATAAAATTGAAAAATTTGTGGGCGAAATTGAAGGCGTGAGCTTTATTGATGTGAGCGTGGAAAAAAAGAGCGTGGTTGTAGAGTTTGACGCTCCAGCGACACAGGATTTGATTAAAGAAGCCTTATTAGATGCTGGGCAAGAAGTAATGTGATATAGAAGTGGTGTGATAATAATTGATAATAAAGGTGGTGTGATATAAAGATAGCAGTTTAAAGACCGCAACACTCAAAAGGGTCGTTGTCTTTTAATGCTTTGTTTGGGTGTTTTTACGCCCTTCCATTGCGATCTATCATAACCATAAGAGAAAAGTTATCGCGTTTTCCTTTTCTCATTTTAATTTTTTATCCATGCAAATCTGCTTATTCAAGCCGCTAATCACACCACCCATAAAAGAAAGGGAGTTGCGAGATAGATTGCTGTTGAATCGCGAACGAATGAGTTCACAGATTTTAACAAACAATATGCATAGATCAATCGGGTTTCATATCGCCAAGCATAAGCCCTTTATGTATCCAATAGGGACAAGAATACGAGAGTCATCATCTTTTAAATCATTGTCTAATCGCTACGATAAGCTATCCATGCTCTTTTGGTAAGGTTTAACCATTCTACACAAATTTCACTAAGATCATGCCACTAAACGCGTTGTTTTTATAAAATTCTATGCGATAGATCCTTTCTTGCTTGTCTAATGAAAAGCGTTTTTGAAAATCTTTAAATTTAATCGTATAACCCGCTTCGTTAGGCTTGCTTTCATTAGAGACGCTAAAGCCAATCACATTCGCGCGGATATTGTCCATAGCATGGATATAAAAACTCTCTTTCACTTCAACCACGCTCCCTATTTTAACCATTTGATCCTTATTATCAATTTGCATTTTCACTTCTTCTAAAGAATGATCAAACTCTATATAAAAGGGCGATAATCGTGTCATGAGCTTGTTGCCGTATTTTAAAAACACTTCTTGTTTATTTTTGACTAGCCCTACAATGTAAGCGTTGCTCTCTATGGGGATTTGTGGGATTTTAGTGTTGTAGGGTAAGGGGAAATGATTGAGTTTGGGGCGCAAGTTAAAAAGGGGCATTTTAGGCAGAGAGCTGATTTTTGCCCACAAGCTTTTATCATTGATTAGGGCATGCACGCTGCTAGGGTTAAGCTCAAAATCGCGCTTAAAAGGGATATTGAGTTGGTTGAGTAAGCCCTCAATGGCTTGCAAATGGTAAAACACCCTTGATGCTAAAGGGAGTTCTTTGCTGGCCTCATTGGCAAAAGCGCTCTTTTTTTGATTGATCGCATAAAAAGTTAGGGCTTTTTGCATTTCTGTATCGCCTTGCGCGGTGCGCGTGTTTTTTAAATGATACTCTTCAATGGGGTGCAATAAATGGGCGTTGATGCTCTCAATCGTATTGTTTGCAAAAGCAAGCAAGTTAGGGAATTTTGCCCCTTTAATCTCATCTTGATCAATAATAAAGCAATTCCCCCAGCGCTTAGGATTGAGCATCGCATCAACATAAACAGGGCGATAATACCCACCGCCATCATGCAAGTGCAAGACGGCATCTATATTGGGCTTTGCGATCAAGGATTTGATTTCTTGGATGGTGGGGTATTCAGGGTCATTCTTGTCTAAAGCGGCAAATTTGCGGTTCATATCCCCATACAAGCCCCTATGATTTCTCAACATGGAAGGCTTATTCAATACCGGAACCACTTCAACCAAGCCTTTTAAAACGCTATAGTGCATTAAAAACAAATTAGCCGCATTAAACCCCCCAGGCTCATCGCCTTGAATCCCTGCTAAAAGCAACAAGTGGGGGGCTTTGTCTTTATCCTCTACATTTGTAGGGACTTTTTCTATCGTTTCTATCGCATGCACAAACACCAAAGAATACAAGCCCCACACTAAAAGCCATATTTTTTTCATCCAATCTCTCTACTATTTGAAACTAAAAGATCGCTAATTATACCCAAAAACCTTTTTAAGGATGTTTTTAAAGTTTTCATAAAAAGGAACGAAAAATGCTTGTGAATAATCAATTCTACTTAAAGGTTTTTTATGGATATTTTAAAAACTCTTCAAAAGCATTTGGGCGATGTTGAAACAAGCGATTTTAAAACCAATGCGATAGAAAAATCCCAACAAATCGCCAAATTCAGTAGGGACATGAAAAATATAAACGAGAGCGTTGGAGCGTTACAAGTCTTGCAAATCGCTTGCAAAAAGCTTTTCAATAAGAGCATGGGTTTAGAAGATAAAGACGCTTTGCAAGCTTCTATCATTAAACAGGAATTGCGAGAAATTGTAGAAAATTGCCAGTTTTTAGCCTCCCCTTTGTTTGACACTCAGCTCAACATTGCAATCAATGATGAAGTTTTTTCCATGGTTGTGGATAATCCGTTGGATTTATTGGAAAATGCGGGCGAATTTCAAGCTTATTTGGAAGAAAAATTAAACGAAATTAAGGAATTATTAGGTTATTTGAGCGAAAGCCTTTCAAACCCTAAAGCCTTTATGCCAAGTTTTTCAAATAAAAGCCTTAAAGATTTGTTAAGCGATAATTTGAGGGCTTAAAATTCAGCTCTCTAGTTTAGAAAACTTGATTTTCCATAAAAAGAATGAGCCTAAAAACGCTATTACAAATAAGCCCACCAAGTAATAGCCCAAATCTGTAAATTCTAGGCTTTGTAAGGCGTTTAAAAGGCGGTTTTCAAATTTTAAGTGGAGTTTCTCGCTAACGACTTGAAAAAGCTCAATCAAGCCGATAAAAAGCGCGATAAACACGCTTAAGGCCGTGATAGAGATATTGTAATAGATTTTTCTTAAAGGGGTTTTGAACGCCCAGTCATACGCCTTAAGCATGAACGCCCCATCTAAAGTGTCAAACAAACTCATGCCAGCGGCAAAAAGAATGGGTAAAGAGAGCATGCCCACCACACTCACTTTAATCGCGCTGCTAGAGAGGGCCAAAAGCGCGATTTCACTAGCGGTATCAAAACCTAACCCAAAAAGAAAACCGATAGGATAAATATGCCACGACTTGGAGATGAAATTAAACAAGGGTTTAAAAAAGCGGTTGAGTAAGCCCCTACTCGTTAAGAGCCGCTCGATCTCTTCATTTTGTTGCTGGCTTAGGCTTTCATTAGAGTGCGATTTTTTGAATATTTTTAATAAATCCACTAGAATAATGGCATTCAATAGCCCTATAATGAGCAAAAAAAGCCCAGAAACTAAAGTCCCCACTACCCCCCCTATTTCTTCTAGCATCGGCGTATGCTCTTTAGCCCAAGCGATTGCAAACGCGCTGATGATGGTCATTAAAATCACCACACTTGAATGCCCCATAGAAAAGTAAAACCCCACACCATAGGCGTTTTTGCCTTGTTGGGTGAGCTTTCTAATGGTGTTGTCTATGCAAGCGATGTGATCTGCATCAAAGGCATGCTTTGCCCCTAGCATGTAAGCCATAGACGCTGCCGCATAAAACGAAGCGTTATTGGCCATAAAGAGCAACGCTAAACCTAATGCATGCAAGAACACAATCGCTAAAAAATAAGGAAACCACAATTTCACAGCACGCCTTTTAAGAAAAATAATACTTTTTAGATAATTGTAATATATTTTGTTAAATTAGAAAACTTTAGGATTTATTTTTTTGATTTATTAGGTTTTGTATTCTTTGTAAGCTCTAAAAAATTTTTAAGGGGAATGAGAATGTCTGATTCAAACTCGATAGCTTTTTTTAATCTTTCATAGTCTTCTTCATATTCATTCTTTACTTTACCTTCTATATCAAAAATATTTTTTTTGGTATATAGATCCTCTAATCCAAGTGCTTCTAAATAGGCATACCACTTGCTTTTTCTTATGTTTTTAATCGGTTTATAATGTTCTTTACTTTTAATGCATTCTAAGTATCCTTCAAAGCATTCAAAAAATTTATCGTGTTTAGCAATCTTTAATAATAGGTCTTCTAAATCGCCATCATCTTGATTGTTAGGGAATAAAAAGATTTGTTCTTTTGGAAAATCAATCCCTTTTTCTTTGAATTTTTCACGAATATACTCAAGCTTATTATCAAAACCTGCATCGCTTTCTTGGTTCTCTTTTTTTATGTCTGCATCAAAAATAATGCACACTTGTCTATATTCTTGGTTTTTATTCTTTAAAATATTCTTGATTCTTTCACAAAATTCATCTGAGAATAATTTATCTTTACCTTCTACATGGATTATATCAAAACGATCTTCATTTTTCCAAACATCAAGACACCAACCTAGAAAATTTTTATCACTTTTTCCTTCTGTATAAATGAGTGTCTTTTTACTCATAATTATTTTCCTTAAACCTTTCTTTACCTCCAAAAAGATTGGCATGATTCTTGAAATAAAGAGATAAATTTTCTCCATAATAAGGCTCTGCAACGATTGAACCATTGTATTGTTCTAAGCAAAACAACTTAGTCTGATTGGCAAAATCCTTTTCTCTGATAACTTGATCTAAAATTTCTACAAATTCTTGGCTGTGGGTAGTCATAAACACTTGCAAATTACGATCTTTGTTATTATTAATAAAATCAATAATCTCTTCTAACAATAACCCCATGCGAGAAAAATGCAAACCATTTTCCACTTCGTCAATATAGATCGTTGTTGCGTTATTGACAATAAAAGCACTCACAATATGCAAATACTTCATCAAACCATCGCCAAACATAGATAATGGGATTTTTTCTTTTATACCTTTCACTTTTAATTTGAGTTGGTTGTTGGCACTAAACCTGATGGCTTGAATACTTTTATCAAATTGGTTAAGGCTTTGATTCAGCCTTTTTTCTAGTTGATTGTTGTCAAGAATCTTACGCATTGCTTGAATGATATTAGGATCCATAATATGGATAGCATTAGGATTCATAATATCTCGCTTGCGAGCAACATCGCTAGGCGTTATGATGGCAGCGCTTTCAAAGGGTAAAAGCTTCCGTGATAGATCAGGTCTGAAATTGTTAAATTGCCTGTTATAGCTTGACTGATTAGGAATTGGTGGGAAATTGGGAATTCTAGCAATATTTAAATAGTCGTTATAGATTTCTTCTTTACCTTTTTTAAAAATGAACTTAAGTTGTGAGAATGCTTGCGCCTGTTCTACTGTGGGTATTATTTGCGACTCTATTGTATTTTGATATTCACTGGCTATGAATTTTATTTGCAAGTCCAAGGTCTGATTGTTATCTAAAGTTGTAACAATTTGTATTTCTTTCTTGGTGTCTAAACCATAAAACATTAAGCTTTTTGATTCTGATGTTAAAGGTTCTTTGCGTATATTGTCATAAATCTCTACTATATTAGCGCATGGGTGCATGGATTTACCTACCAAATAATACAACGCTTCTAACAAATTGGATTTGCCCGCATTGTTTTCACCAGTGATAATGTTAAGCTTGGTAAAACCATCAATTGTGGTGTCCTTAAAATTCTTAAAGTTTTTGATGCGAACAGACTGAATCATTGAACCCCTTTATCCAAGCAGAAATTAACGCTTGACATTATAGCGCATGCAATTACGACAAAATTTTAAAAGAACTTGAGGACAAACGATCTGATGGGATCAGTTCATCTCTTTTCGTTCAAAAACCTAACCCATTCGTCTCTGTCAATCAAAAGCACTTCGTTAGCTTGGGCTAGTTTTTGAGCGGCTTGCGTGAAATAGCTGTTAGTGATCACGCAAGCTTTTTCGCAAGCGTAGTAAGCTTTAGAAGAGACCACCTCTTGAATGGCTTTGGGCGAAACTTTATGCGAGTAGCGTTTGGCCTGAACCGCCCACTTGATGCCGTCTTTTTCTATAATCAAATCCGCTCCATAATCGCCGCTTTTTTGCGTGATGCTCACTTCAAAACCCTTTGAAGTGAAAAAGATTTTGGAATATTCTTCAAATTCAAAGCCGTTCATGGCGTCTATTTTTTGTAAGGCGCGTTTGAGTTGGCGCTTCTTATACGAAGAAATAACGCCTTGAAAAAGCACTAACATTGAAAAAACGCCAAGAAGCGCTAACAATTTTAAAAGCAAATCATTAGCTGAGGTTACTAATTTCAATTCTAAGGCTTTTTCCAATAAAACATGCCAGGCTAAATAAATCCCTACCGAAAACAAAATGACAAAAATAAAAAATACAATCTTTTTCATGCCTTAAAGCCACTCTGCATTTTCTATAGCGTTCAAACGCTTTTCTAAACCCTCCATAAGAGAATAGTAAGCCTTATTAAGGGCTTTGATTAAAGCGTTATGATAGGTTTTATCTTCTTGGGAAAAAAGAGAGGGGTTATCGCCCAAACGATTAGCGTAATAAACAGGCACGCTGAAAGCGGTGGGGATTAAAAGGGTGTCAAACGGGCAAGTTGTTTGCGGGGTGCATTCTAAAATCAAGCTCGCTTGAAGGTTTAAAAAACGCATGACGGATTTTGGGTCAGCGTTAGGCTCAATCGTCTTTTTAAGCCTTTCTTTAATGGCTTTTAAATCTTTAGGACTCTCTTCAAAAGAAAAAAAAACATTGCCTGAAACATTGAGAATAAAAGCGCTTTTATCTTTTAAAAAATAAGCGATTTGTTGGATGATTGCTTTTTTAAATTCTTTTTGGTAAAAGGGTGGCACAAAACGGGCGTTAAAAAAGATTTTAGGGGGGGTTAAAGTGACAGCGGTTTTTAAAGTGCTATTCTTGGGGTAATTTTTATATTTTAAATGGAGTGTGGTTTTGTTGAAAAACTGACACCCTAATAAAATAAAAACAACACCAACGCTTAAAACCCTTAGCATTCTATCAAACGCCCATGCTCTAATTTCACATGCTTAGTGGCTAATTTTAGCGTGCTTGGGTTGTGCGAGATGAGAATGATCAAACGATTTTGTTTCAATTCTAAAATGCTTTGTTTAACGCTCTCTTCTGTGTTATTGTCCAAAGCGGAAGTGGCCTCATCAAAGATTAACACTTGAGCGTCTTTATACAAAGCTCTTGCAATGGCGATTCTTTGGCGTTGGCCGCCGCTAAGATTAGCGCCAAATTCATCTAAAACGCTCTCTATCCCATGAGGCATTTTTTCCACAAAATCTAAGGCTTGAGCTTTTTTTAAGCATTCTTTGATTTTTACCTCATCAATTTCTAAACCATACGCCACATTTTCAGCCACGCTCCCGTTAAAGATAAACACCCTTTGAGTGACAACGCTAATCTTTTCTCTCAAGGATTTTTGAGTGATGCTCTCTATTTTTTGATCGTTGATGAAAATTTCGCCCTTGCTTGGCTCATAAAGGCGTAAGATCAGATTCACTAACGAGCTTTTACCGCTCCCGCTTTCGCCTTTTAAAGCGATGATTTCATTTTGTTGGAATTTCAAACTAATATCGCTTAAAACATAACGCTCTTGATTGTCTAGCGTATAAGCCAGCCATACTTTTTTAAATTCTATGGTGTGTATAGCGTCATTTAGCGTTAATTCCCCATCAACAATAGCCGGCTCTCTTTCTAAAATCTCATGGATTCTGTCGCTAGCGACTAAGGCTTCTTGAAAATTAGAAACAATCCTAGTCAAGCGTTTGATCGGCGTATAGAGCATAAAAAGGGCCGTGATGAAAGAAAAAAACGCCCCCACGCTAATATGGCCTCTAATCACTTCATTCCCCCCTAAATAAATCACTAGCGCTATAGCGATAGAGCCTAAAAACTCCATTAAAGGCGAAGAAATTTCAGCCACGGCGATGTTTTTGATGCCGATTTTAAAAAACGCTTCATTTTCTTTCACAAAAGCCTTATGCTCTAACTTTTCGCCATTAGAGATTTTAATCGCTTCCACATTGTTAAAGACTTCACTCAAACGAGAGGTGATTTTGGCGTTACTCTCTTGATGGGATTTAGCGAGTTTTTTAACCTTACGAATGATTTTACTGATAGGAATAGCGGCTAGCGGCATGATCACTAGCCCCACTAACGCTAATTTAGGGCTTTGATAAACCACCACCCCCACTAACCCAACAATCGTTAGCCCTTCTCTTATGCTCTCTGAAAGGTAATTGGACAAACTCGCTCTGATCAAACCTATATCATTGGTGATCCTTGCGATCAATTCGCCCTTTTTAGTCCTGTTAAAAAAATCCATTTCCATTTTGAGAAGGCTTTCTAACATGGTGTTGCGTATTTTTTTGACAATATCAAGCCCGATAAAGTTAGTGAAATAAGTCCCTAAATACATGCCCCCACTCTTGCCCAAATACGCCAAAATCACTAAAAAAGGCAGGATTTTAAGCATGTGAGTGTCTTTATTGATAAAAATTTCATCTAAAGTGGGCTTGACCAAATAAGTCCCCCAAGCCGTGCTTAAAGCCACCACTAAAGAAGAAAATAAAACCACTATAAAACTTTTATAATGCTCTTTAAGATATTTAGAATAACGCCTGAAAAAGAGTTTCAAATGTTTAACCTTATGGATTTGACTAAACTCGTATTATAGTGTTTTTATTAAGGGATTTTTAACGCTTTAATAAACAGCTTAAAGCGCTTGATTAGAATTTAGCGCTAAGAGTTGTCATCAAATGGCTCCTGTCTGAATAAAGCGCTTTAGAGCCGGGCGTGGGCTTATAACTCCCTACCGTAAAGCCTGAATGCGTCATCACGCCAAAATATTCTAATTTCACGCTCGCTGTCAAACTCTTACTGATCTTATAGCCCACATTAACAGCCGCGCTCGCTTCATTGGCTAAAGTGCCACTAGTCCAACGCCATAAAGTCCCCCACAGCCACTTTTTATGCACGCCCCCACCAAAAACCCAACCAGAGATGGCATCAGCGGTTACCACATGGCTTATCGCTTGCCCTATATCATAAACGCTATTGGTCCAAAAATCAATGCCTAAAGGGTTTCCTGTCGTGCCGATGTAAGCGTTTGCGTTTTTCCATACTTTATAGAACGCTCCTCCAAAATTAAATTCATTGTAATCAAATCGTTGCCTAATAAGCAAGCTTTGCCCGGCGGTGCCAGCCTTTATGGCGTAACGATAAGTATCCCTTTTTAAGGGGTCATGGACAGGGAGCAAAATGTAAGCTTTTGTTTCTGATCTAAAGCCCACACCATCAAAATTAGGGTTACTATCATAGCCTACAACCACCCCAGGGCTATAATAAGTCCCGGGCGAAAATTGGAAAAAAGGGCTGATACTAACCCCTTTTCTTTCATAAGTGTAATTCACTAAATGGATACCATAATTTAAAGTGCGCCCGTTTTTAATCACGGTTCTTGGAGAGTAAAAATCATAAATCCACTCCCCATAAGCGAACGCCCTACCCCATGAGCTAAACCACCATAATTTATGAATCCCTTCACTTTTATCCTTGACTTTAGCGCTGATTTCAAAACCTTGCGTATAACCGCTCATATAAGGAGCACTAGATTGGTAACGCCCCCCTTTAGCTAAAAAAATATCCTTATAGCGGTATTCTAAAAAAGCGTTATTCATCAAGTAATTACGGCGGATTTTATTGGCCCTAGCGTTCCCGCACGCTATAGAGTCAATCACCTTGCCATCAGACCCAAGCGCGCACTCATGGATACTCGTGCCATCCAATAAGGCTCTTTTACCCCCTAAATAGCCATCCCAATAACCGATGTAGTTATAAATAACCGATCCGCCTTGATTGAATTTGGTGTCATCATAAGCGACCCCTCCTAGCGTGCCACCGACTTTTCCCTCTAAAACATGCCCTTGATCTTTAAGGCCTTTGGATAAAAAATCCGCATAGATATTGCCCTGCCCTACAGCGGTTACAAAGGTTTCTGTAGGATAAATCCCCCTAGAAATATCAATCTTTTTTTTATTGAAGCCAACTTTAGAAAAGGACTCCGCTAAAACTTCAATTTTATAATCAAACGCTTGCAAAGAAGCGCTTAAGCTTAAAACATATAACCCACAAAAAACTTTATTCTTTAAAGGCGTGCTATTTTTCATTTTTTTCCTTTTAATAGCAAATACATCTTAAAGATTATGACTTAAAGACTATACAATTCTTAACTAATCTAAAAACAAAGAAGCGTAATCAAGCTATTTATTTACTTTTAATTAACTCAACTATTTTAGATTATAACGAAATTTTTTTAGTTTCATGCTAAAATGAGATAAGGTAAATCAAAATTTAATCAAAGTGGGATTTTTGTGCTGTTTTATAACCAAACCCATTTTTTTAATATGAAAGCTCTCATATTGATTTTAAAAATGCCAAAAAGCATCTTTTAAGTTTGACAATCAATCTAATAGCAAAAACTCCAACACCGCCATGCGCATCGCCACGCCGTTTTTGACTTGCTCTAAAACTTTAGATCGCTTATCTTCTAACACCGTGCTTTCTATATCAATATCCCTATGCACCGGGCCTGGGTGTAAAATAATGATCTCTTTATTTTTAGCGTGAGTCTCTAGGCGTTTTTGGGTGATGCAATAAGCGTTACCATAATCTTTCAAGCTTGCAAAAATGGGCGCGTTGTGCCGTTCGGTTTGGGTTCTCAAACTCATTAAAATGTCTGCAAACTCTATCGCTTCTTCAATGTTATGCGTCGTTTTTAAAGAAGCGATAGGGAGCATGGAGCTTGGAGCGCACAGCATGATCTCAAGCCCTAGCCTTTGGAGCAATTTAATGTTGCTATTAGCCACTCTGGAATTTTTCACATCGCCTATGAAAGCGATTTTTTTCCCTTTTAAATTTTCTAAACCGCCAAAATGCTGATAAAGGGTGAGCAAGTCTAATAACGCTTGGGTAGGATGAGCGCTTACGCCGCTTCCTGCATTAATCAAGGGGCATTGAGAAAATTCGGCTAATTTAAAAGGTGCGCTTGAAAAAGCATGCCGTGTGATGATAGCGTCAGGCTGCATGGCATGGATATTTTTAAAGGTGTCTGTTAGGGTTTCACCCTTTGAAGCGGAGCTTGTTTGCATGTTTAATTTCACGATTTTTGCCCCCAATCTCAAGCTTGCGATTTCAAAACTAGACACCGTTCTGGTGGAATTTTCAAAAAATAAAGCCACGATGATTTTATTTTGCATTTTTTCTTTTGTTTCTAAAGATACGGCGTTAAAATCGCTCGCATAAACGCTCGCTTTTTTTAATAAAAGCTTGATTTCATCTAGGCTTAAATCGCTGGTTTGGAGCAAGTGTCGGCATTTTTTTGGCATAAAACCCCCTTTTAGTTATAATATAGACTTTATTTTAGCTAAAAATGGCATGGGTTTTAGCAAGGAATGGGCTTGAAAAATCTCTCAACGCTTCTGGTGTTTTTATTCTTTTGTTTAGGGTGTGTGAGCAATTTTAATGAAGACACTTACACGCCGGATCTCATTTTAGAAAAAAAGATCCAAGCCAGCAGGAAGGGCGAAATCACCCAAGATAATGTGCCTATCATCACGGCTATCGCTACGCATTTAAACGATGTGGATAGCGGCGCTTACTATGACCATGAGTATTTTTTAGTGGAGATTTTCACGCAAAATAACAATTGGATTGATGATGGCTATATTTCTTATGAACTTTTTGGCACAAAACCTATAGGAAAAGAGCCTTTATGGGTGCGAGAAATCACAAAAGATGAATTTGATGGCATTTTAGAAACCACGAATCGCTGGAGCAGAGCCTTTTTACTCGCTTTTGACAAATTGGATTATTTAGCGGTGCAAGAAGCCAAACTAGAGCTTGATGCCTATAGTTTAGGCAAGATTGTTTTTAATTTCGCTTATCAAGTCCCCTTACCTCAATTTTAATGCGCTTAGATTACGCTTTATTCAACCGGCATTTAGTGGGTAGCAGAGAAAAAGCTAAAGCGTTGGTTTTAAAAAATCAGGTTTTAGTCAATAAAATGGTGGTTTCTAAACCCTCTTTTATTGTTAAAGAGGACGATAAGATTGAACTCATCGCTACAAACCTATTCGTTAGCAGGGCTGGGGAAAAATTAGCGGCTTTTTTAGAAACCCATTTCGTGGATTTTAAGGGAAAGGTGGTTTTAGATGTGGGAGCGAGCAAGGGGGGCTTTAGTGAAGTGGCTCTTTTAAAAGGGGCTAAAAAGGTGCTTTGCGTGGATGTGGGGAAAATGCAATTAGATGAAAGTTTGAAACAAGACAAGCGCATAGAATGTCATGAAGAATGCGATATTAGAGGGTTTAAAACGCCAGAAACAATTGATTTAGCGCTTTGTGATGTGAGCTTTATTTCTTTATATTGTATTTTAGAAGCGATTTTGCCTTTAAGCGATGAATTTTTAACACTTTTCAAACCGCAATTTGAAGTGGGCAGAGCAACAAAACGCAATAAAAAGGGGGTGGTGGTGGATAAAAAAGCCATTTTGAACGCTTTAGAAAACTTTAAAAACCATTTAAAAACAAAGGATTTTCAAATCTTAAAGATCCAAGAAAGCTTAGTGAAAGGGAAAAACGGGAATGTTGAATTTTTTATCCATTTCAAGCGAGCCTAAAATTAAAAGCCTAGCTATCGGTAAATTTGACGGCTTGCATTTAGGGCATCAAGCCCTTTTTAAGGAATTAAAAGATCCCAAAGCCCTTTTAATCATAGAAAAAAAACATTACACCAAAGGCTATTTAACCCCCCTAAAATACCGCGCTAAACTCGTGGGCATGCCTTTATTTTTTGTGTATTTAGAAGAGATTTCGCCATTAAACGCTTCAGAATTTTTAGATCTTTTAAAAAAGAAATTCCCCCATTTAGAACGCCTGGTCGTGGGCTATGATTTCAGGTTTGGGCATGAGAGGCAAAATGACGCTTTATTTTTAAAAGAGCGTTTTGAAAAAACCATTATTGTGCCTGAAGTGAAAATAAAAGAGATTAGCGTGCATTCTAAAACTATCAAACTAGCCCTAAGTCATGGCGACTTATCTTTAGCTAACAAGCTCTTAGGCAGGCCTTATGAAGTGTGCGGGGAAGTCATTAGCGATCAAGGCTTAGGGCATAAAGAATTAGCGCCTACTTTAAATATAAAAACTAAAGATTTTATCCTCCCTAGTTTTGGGGTGTATGCGAGTTTAGTGAAAATAAAAGATCCAATTTATCAAAAAAGCGTGAGTTTTATAGGCAACCGCTTAAGCACGGATCAACATTTCGCCATAGAATGCCATGTCCTTGATACCATCATAGAAAACCCGCCCCAAGAAATCGCTTTGCGTTTGGTCCAAAAAATACGAGACAACATGCGTTTTTCTTCGTTAAAAGAGCTTAAAAATCAGATCCAACAAGACATCTTAAGGGCCAAAGAGATTTTGAGATAATTTGTGTTAAAATGGCTTTTAAAAACCTTAAAAATGGAAAAATTTGATGCGATTGAGTAACGCTGACTTAGAACGATTAAAAAGCATGGCCAACACGCTGCGCTTTTTGTGCGCGGACATGATAGATAAGGCTAATAGCGGGCATCCGGGCGTGTGCTTGGGATTAGCCGATGTGATGGTGGTTTTAAGCTTGCACTTAAACCTAAACCCCACCAACCCTAAATGGCTCAATAGAGATAGGCTGGTTTTTAGCGGAGGGCATGCGAGCGCGTTAGCGTATAGTTTGTTGCATTTGTGGGGCTTTGATTTAAGCCTAGAAGATTTAAAGCGTTTCAGGCAATTACACTCTAAAACCCCAGGACACCCCGAATTGCACCACACCAAAGGCATTGAGATCACAACCGGGCCTTTGGGGCAAGGTTTTGCTAACGCTGTGGGCTTTAGCATGGCGAGTCAATACGCTCAAAACCTTTTAGACAAAGAAGCCATTTCTCATAAAGTCTATTGCTTGTGTGGGGATGGGGATTTGCAAGAAGGCATTAGTTATGAGAGCGCTTCTTTAGCTGGGCACCTCAACTTAAGCAATCTCATTGTGATTTATGACAGCAACCAGATCAGCATTGAAGGCGCTATTAATATTAGTTTTAGCGAACAGGTTAAGATGCGGTTTTTGGCGCAAAATTGGGAAGTGCTAGAATGCGATGGGCATGACTATCAAGCGATTCATAACGCTTTAGAAGAAGCCAAAAAATCCACCAAACCCACGCTTTTAATCGCTCATACGATTATTGGTAAGGGGGCTATTGGCTTAGAGGGGAGTGAAAAAACGCATGGCTCGCCCCTAAATAAAGAAGTGTTAAAACAATCCAAAGAAAACGCTCAAATCAATCCTGATGAAAGCTTTATCGTTAGCCTAAAAAACAAAATGCATTTTGAAGAAGTGAAAGTTAGGGGCGTTAGTTTAGAAGCCTTATGGGAAAAATCCTTAAGCCCTAAAACAAAAGAAAAGATCCATGCGTTGAAGGATTTTGATTTTAACGCCATCAATTACCCCACCTTTAAAAAAGACGAATCTCTAGCCACGAGAGTGAGTAACGGCATGATTTTAAACGCTATCGCTAAAGAATGCGAGGGCTTTTTGGGGGGGAGCGCGGATTTAGCCCCGTCCAATAACACGCAATTAAAACACTCTGGCGATTTCCCTTTAGGGCAAAACTTGCATTTTGGGATCAGAGAGCATGCCATGGGGGCTATCACTAACGCTTTAGCGGCGTATGGCTTGTTTGTGCCTTTTTGCGCGACCTTTTTTGTGTTTAGCGATTACTTGATGCCCAGCATTCGTTTGAGCGCTTTAATGAAACTAAAAGCCCTTTTTATCTTTACGCATGACAGCATTGGCGTGGGCGAAGATGGGGCGACGCACCAGCCTGTAGAGCAATTGAGCCATTTACGCGCTTTGCCCAATTTCTACGCTTTCAGACCTAGCGACGCTTTTGAAAATACCGCTTGCATGCAAGTGGCGTTAAGTTTGAGCGCTCCTAGCGGGCTTATTTTATCGCGCCAGAATTTACCCGTGCTTGATGAGGTTTCTAAAGAGCAGGTTTTAAAAGGTGCGTATGTTAAATATGAGGCTAAAAACCCCGCTATCACACTGGTTGCGAGCGGGAGCGAAGTTTCTTTAGCTTTAGAGAGCGCTAAAATGTTAGAGCGAGAAAATATCCCCACTCAAGTGGTGAGCGCGCCATGCTTTGATTTATTGGTGGAACAAGATGAAAGCTATCTTAAAGAGCTTTTTAAGGGTAAAGTTTTAGTGATTGAAGCGAGCCGCGCGATAGAGTGGTATCGTTTTGCGGATAAGATCATTGGCATGGATTCTTTTGGGAGCTCAGCAAAGGGCAATAAACTCTTTGAAAAATTCGGCTTCAGCGTTGAAAACATCACCGCTCAAGCTAAAAGGTTACTCCACGCATGAACTTAGAAAAACTTTTTTCACAAAAAAACCCCCTATTTGTTTTTAGCTCCACCAGGCGTTTAAAACATTTCTATTTAGAGCAAGGCGAAGGGT
Source organism: Helicobacter pylori Shi112 (assembly GCF_000277405.1). Lineage (NCBI taxonomy): Bacteria > Pseudomonadati > Campylobacterota > Epsilonproteobacteria > Campylobacterales > Helicobacteraceae > Helicobacter > Helicobacter pylori. The sequence goes on along the minus strand of NC_017741.1, from coordinate 417,835 downwards.
TTTTGCCTAACGCAATGAGCATGGGGAGTTTTTTTGAACAGGCTTTTTACATCCCTAATAAAAAGAAAATCCCTAACAGCGCACGCCAAATTTTAATGATAGACACCATTAAAGCTATCGCTAAAGAAAAAAAATCCATTCTTGAAGGGCTTTTGCTTTTTGAAAACAGCTTTTTGGGGTATTTGGAAAGCACTTCTTTTTTGTTTGATTTGTTTGATGAATTGAGTTCGGCTTGTATCAAGCTCAATGAACTTTCTTCTAAAGACATTTATTTGGATTATGAAAAGCATTTAGAAGTCTTAGAAATGATTTATAAGCGCTACATTAAAAAGCTGGAAGAACTGGGATTTTATGACAAAATCATGCAAGAAAAGCCCACCATTTTAAAAGAATTTTTTGAGCATTTTTTCTCCATTGAATGGCATTTAGATGGCTTTATGAGCGTTTTTGAAAGGCAATGCCTGTTAGAAGTGGCCGAGTTAGTGCCTATCACTTTACACCTATCTTGCGATCAATACAACCAAAAATTTTTGGAATTTTTGAATCTCAAATTAGAAACAGATTGCGATTATTCCATTGATTTTAAAACCCAAAAGATCCTCTCCCAAACACCCAAGCACCAAAAAATAGAGCCAAAGCTTTACGCCAACTCCAGTTATTTAAAACAAAGCGCTTTAGTTTTACAAACCATAGAAGAATATTTGCAAAAAGATAACGATCCTAATAAAATGGCGATCATCACGCCTAATGCGGATTTTTTACCTTTTTTAAAACTCTTAGACAAAAACAACAATTTGAATTTCGCTATGGGCTTAGGGGCTAAAAACAGCCCTTATTATATAGAGCTTGTCAAAATCTCAGAAGATTTAGAAACGAGCGGTTTTGATTTGAGCGCATCGCCTTTATTGGATTTGGAAAACCTCACGCTTGCGCTTTTAGAACAACAAAGCTCTAAAGAAAAAGCGCCATTAAAAGAAGCGCATTCTCAAATCATGCACCAGTTTCATCTTTTAAAAGACACGCTTACAAACTACAGCCTTAAAGATTTGTTGCATTTGTATTTGCAAGAATTTGAAGCCAATTTCCGTTTAGACGATTCTAGCGGGGGCAAAATACGAGTCATGGACACTTTAGAAACAAGGGGCATGCAATTTGATAAAATCGTGATTGTGGATTTCAATGAAACTTGTGTGCCAAGCCTTAAAGATTGCGATTTGTTTTTAAACTCTGCTTTAAGAAAATCGCTCAACCTCCCCACTTTATCAGATAAGAAAAATTTGCAAAAACATTATTACTACCAGCTCTTTAAAAACTCTAAAGAAATGGCGCTTTCTTATATAGAGAGCGAAACTTCAAAAGTTTCTAACATGCTTTTGGAATTGGATTTGCATATAGAGCCTATCAAAGACGCTTACACGCTTTTTGCACCAACCCCTTTAAAAGACTACCAAGAAGAAGAAATCCAAGCCACTATCCCTAAAGATTTTAGCTTTAGCGCTAGCTCATTGAACACTTTTTTAACTTGCAAACGCCGTTTTTACTACCACTACATTAAGCGATTCAAAGAAAGCCCTAAAGATGAAAGTAATAGCACTATAGGCAGTTTGCTCCATGAACTTTTAAAAGAAGCTTATGAAAAAGATAAAAACCCCTATGCATTAGAAGAAAGGCTCATTCAACTCTTAGAAACAAAAGGAAACATTACCCCTAAAGAGCGTTTAGACACTCTTATAGCGCTTAAAAAAATCCAGGCTTTTTATGTTAAAGAAAAAGAACGCTTCAATGCAAAAATCAAAATCCTTGATCTTGAAAAAAGCTTTGAAACAACCATTCAAGGCGTTGCGTTTAAAGGGCGCATAGACAGGATTGACAAAACGGCTGACAATGAGATTATTTTATTGGATTACAAATTCAAAAGCGATTTGAAATTGGACAACATGAGTGAAAAACAAAGAGGAAGTTTAAGCCCCATAGAAATCGCTCAAATAAGCGCTGATTATCAAATGGCCATCTATGCGTTTGCCCTTAAAAATCTGGGTTACAAAGGGCCTATAAAAGCCTTTTTTTATGACTTAAGAAAGGGTAAGCTGTTAGAAGAAGAAGAGCCTATTTTGCAGGCTAAAATGGATTATTTAAAATCTTCTCTTATCCCCAAGCTCAAACAAGAAATTGATTTTGAAAAAACTCTAGAGGTTAAAGATTGTGAATATTGCTCTTTTAAAGACATGTGCAACCGATGAAATCTAAAAAACTTTATTTAGCTTTAATCATAGGGGTTTTATTAGCGTTTTTAACCCTATCTTCATGGCTAAGTAATAGCGGTTTAGTGGGGCGTTTTGGGGTGTGGTTTGCCGCAATCAATAAAAAATATTTTGGGTATCTTTCATTGGTTAATTTACCCTATTTAGCGTGGGTTTTATTCCTTTTATACAAGACTAAAAACCCTTTTACAGAAATCGTTTTAGAAAAAACTTTAGGGCATCTGCTTGGCATTTTATCTTTGCTCTTTTTGCAATCTAGCCTGTTGGATCAAGGGGAAATCGGCAACAGCGCGCGTTTGTTTTTACGCCCTTTTATAGGGGACTTTGGGCTTTATGCGCTTATAATGCTTATGGTAGTTATTTCTTATTTGATTTTATTCAAACTGCCCCCTAAAAGCGTTTTTTATCCTTATATAAACAAAACACAAAGCCTTTTAAAGGAGGTTTATAAACAATGCTTACAAGCCTTTAGCCCTAATTTTAGCCCCAAAAAAGAGGGTTTTGAAAACGCCCCATCAGACATTCAAAAAAAAGAAACCAAAAACGACAAAGAAAAAGAAAACCTCAAAGAAAACCCTATTGATGAAAACCACAAAACCCCTAACGAAGAATCGTTTCTGGCGATCCCTACCCCCTATAACACGACTTTAAACGCTCTAGAGCCGCAAGAAGGCTTAGTCCAAATCTCTTCCAACCCTCCTACCCATTACACCATTTACCCTAAAAAAAACCGATTTGATGACTTATCCAACCCCACTAACCCCGCTTTAAAAGAACTAAAGAAAGAGAACCCACGCCCAAACCTACCACGCTCAAACCTATCATGCCCGCATCTGCACCCAACACAGAAAATGACAACAAAACAGAAAACCACAAAGCCCCAAACCACCCCACAAAAGAAGAAAACATGCAAGAAAACGCACAAAAAGAAATGATAGAAGAAATGATAGAAGAAATGATAAAAGAAGAAGAAAAAGAGGCGCAAAACGCTCCAAGTTTTAGCCCAATAACCCCCACAAGCGCTAAAAAACCCGTTATGGTTAAAGAATTGAGCGAAAATAAAGAGATACTAGACGGATTGGATTATGGCGAAGTGCAAAAACCCAAAGATTATGAGCTTCCCACAACGCAATTATTGAATGCGGTTTGTTTGAAGGACACTTCTTTAGATGAAAACGAGATTGACCAAAAAATCCAGGATTTATTGAGCAAACTGCGCACCTTTAAAATTGATGGCGATATTATCCGCACTTATTCAGGCCCTATTGTAACCACTTTTGAATTCCGCCCTGCCCCTAGCGTTAAGGTGAGCCGTATTTTAGGCTTGAGCGATGATTTAGCGATGACTTTATGCGCTGAATCCATTCGCATTCAAGCCCCTATTAAGGGTAAAGATGTCGTTGGCATTGAAATCCCTAACAGCCAAAGCCAAACCATTTATTTAAGAGAAATTTTAGAGAGCGAATTGTTTCAAAAATCCAGCTCGCCCTTAACTCTAGCTTTAGGCAAAGACATTGTGGGTAACCCTTTCATCACGGATTTAAAAAAGCTCCCCCACTTGCTCATCGCTGGCACGACAGGAAGCGGTAAGAGCGTGGGCGTGAATGCGATGATTTTATCCTTACTCTATAAAAACCCCCCCGATCAACTCAAATTAGTGATGATCGATCCCAAAATGGTAGAATTTAGCATTTATGCAGACATTCCTCACTTACTCACGCCCATTATCACCGACCCTAAAAAAGCTATCGGGGCTTTACAAAGCGTGGCTAAAGAAATGGAGCGCCGATATTCTTTAATGAGCGAATACAAGGTTAAAACCATTGATTCTTATAACGAGCAGGCGGAAAACAATGGCGTTGAAGCGTTCCCCTATTTGATTGTAGTGATTGATGAATTAGCGGATTTGATGATGACAGGGGGCAAAGAAGCGGAGTTTCCTATCGCTAGAATCGCTCAAATGGGGCGAGCGAGCGGCTTGCACCTCATTGTAGCGACCCAACGCCCAAGCGTGGATGTTGTAACCGGCTTGATTAAAACCAACTTGCCTTCAAGGGTGAGTTTTAGGGTAGGCACTAAGATTGATTCTAAAGTGATTTTAGACACCGATGGGGCGCAAAGCTTGTTAGGAAGGGGCGATATGCTCTTTACCCCCCCAGGATCAAACGGGTTAGTGCGCTTGCATGCCCCCTTTGCCACTGAAGATGAAATCAAAAAAATCGTGGATTTCATTAAAGCCCAAAAAGAAGTAAAATACGATAAAGATTTCTTGCTAGAAGAATCGCGCATGCCTTTAGACACCCCTAATTATCAAGGCGATGACATTTTAGAAAGGGCTAAAGCGGTGATTTTAGAAAAAAAGATCACTTCTACGAGTTTTTTACAACGCCAATTAAAAATCGGCTACAACCAAGCCGCTACCATTACTGACGAATTAGAAGCTCAAGGCTTTTTGTCCCCAAGAAACGCCAAAGGCAACAGAGAGATTTTGCAAAACTTTTAGGTTTTGTTTTCATTGGATATTAGCAAACATTATTTTTAATTTTTAAAAAACTTTTCTCAATGATACAAACGATACCAACCTTTCATCTATTAATCAAATATTATCTGTGTATTCCCTAACTCCTAGTAAAATCACCTAAAAATTTCATATTCAAGGATAGCCATGAACCCCCAAACCCAACCAGCCACCAAAAAACCCTTAAAATCCCTTTTAGCCGCTAGTTCAGGTAATTTAGTGGAATGGTATGATTTTTACGCTTATGCGTTCTTAGCGCCTTATTTTGCTAAGGAATTTACCCACACTAACGACCCCACTTTAGCGCTAATCTCAGCTTTTTTAGTTTTCATGCTAGGGTTTTTCATGCGCCCTTTGGGGAGTTTGTTTTTTGGTAAATTGGGGGATAAAAAGGGGCGTAAAACTTCTATGGTGTATTCCATTATCCTTATGGCGCTAGGCTCTTTCATGCTCGCATTGCTCCCCACTAAAGAAATCGTAGGGGAATGGGCGTTCTTGTTTTTATTATTAGCCAGGCTTTTACAAGGCTTTAGCGTGGGAGGAGAATATGGCGTGGTCGCTACTTACCTCTCTGAATTAGGCAAGAATGGCAAAAAAGGTTTTTATGGCTCTTTTCAATATGTAACTTTAGTGGGAGGGCAACTCTTAGCTATTTTTTCACTATTCATCGTTGAAAATATTTACACGCATGAGCAAATCAGCGCGTTTGCTTGGCGTTATTTATTCGCTTTAGGGGGTATATTAGCCTTACTCTCGCTCTTTTTAAGAAATATCATGGAAGAAACTATGGATAGTCAAACAACTTCCAAAACCACCATTAAAGAAGAAACCCAAAGAGGCAGTTTGAAGGAATTGCTCAACCATAAAAAAGCCTTAATGATAGTCTTTGGGCTAACTATGGGAGGGAGTTTGTGTTTTTATACTTTTACGGTGTATTTAAAAATCTTTTTAACCAACAGCTCATCATTCAGCCCTAAAGAAAGCAGTTTTATCATGCTTTTAGCGCTCTCTTATTTTATCTTCTTACAACCCTTATGCGGGATGCTGGCTGATAAAATCAAACGCACCCAAATGCTGATGGTTTTTGCTATCGCAGGGCTTATTGTAACGCCCGTTGTCTTTTATGGTATCAAGCATGCTAGTGGCGTGTATGAAGCCCTATTTTATGAAATGCTTGCATTGAGCGCGATGAGTTTTTACACTTGCATTGCTGGGGTCATTAAAGCGGAATTGTTCCCTGAACATGTGCGAGCGCTTGGCGTGGGTTTAGCCTATGCGATTGCAAATGCGCTTTTTGGAGGGAGCGCGAGTTATGTAGCGTTGCAATTCAAACAACATGGTTTTGAATGGGGGTTTGTGGGCTATGTCATGTTTAGTATTGTTATCTTTATGGTTATGGTTATCATATTCCCTAAAAAAACCTATTTGGAATAAATCCTGGTTTTTATTTAATTTTTGCTATAATTTTTCTTTTAAAAGGATTCTTGCATGCAAAATGGGTATTATGCGGCCACGGGAGCCATGGCGACACAATTTAACCGCTTGGATTTAACCTCTAATAATTTAGCTAATTTAAACACCAATGGCTTTAAAAGAGACGATGCGATTACAGGCGATTTTTTAAGGCTTTACCAACAATACCGAGAGCAACTGCCCTTAGAAGATCAAACCAAAGCGAGCGCGAAGTATTTAAACCGCAATCTCAATCGTGTGCCTATTCTATCAGAAATCTATACGGATAGAAGCCTTGGCGCGTTTGAAGAAACGCATAACCCCCTAGATTTTGCCCTAACAAGCCCTAATCTCTATTTTGCGATACAAACTAATGAGGGCGTCGCCTATACCAGAGATGGGCATTTTAGCGTGGATAAAGACGGCTTTTTGGTAACTCTTAATGGCTTTAGGGTGCTTTCTCGCTCGGGATTGAACGAAAAAGGAGGGATCATGCTCATGCCTAACGCTGAAATTGAAGTCAATCAAAATGGCGAAATCACTTTTAGGGATAATGAAGCCCCCATTCAAGCAGGCGCGTTAGCTTTAGTGAGTTTTAGCGAACCTAAAAATCTTAAAAAAATAGGGCAAAACCTTTATACTTATCAGGGCGAAGGCGTTCATCAAATCTCTGACTCTGGCTCATTAAGGCAATATATGCTAGAAAAAAGCAATGTCAATGCGGTGCGCGAGATGAGCGCTTTGATTGGAATCAACCGCTTTTTGGACATGTATTCTAAAGTGTTAAAAACCCACCAAGACGACATGAACGCTGAAGCGATCAACAAACTCGCCTCAAAAGCTTAAAAACGATTTGTCTTTTTGGCTTGTGAAAAATTTTCATGCGTGCGTGTGTTTGCATGTTTATTTTTTCTTTTTTGTTGTTTAGTTCGTTGTGGTTCTTGTGTTTTAAACCCGTTTGTGGTAGGATTATCCCCATTAAGGTTTGAGACGCTATAGTCGTTTCTGTAATGGTTAGAGAGTGTCGGCTTGGTCTCTAATCCCCTTAATGTTTTTATCGCCCCATTAAAATCAAGCTTTTTTATTATCCACTTTATTATCAGCGTCCATTTTAAGATAGAGCCATTCTAAAAGCTTGTAAAAATTTCCTTCCTGTTTCCACTAGGCTAGGGTTTAAGAGCAAATCGTTCTTTTGTAATTTGATTATGCCCTTTTAGCATAACCAACACCATATCTAAAGAGGTCTTTTTTTCTTTATAAATGTAATTTTATATTTTTACTCCAACGCCAAGTCAATCAAAATTTGCCAATTCTCTTTATAGTGTTGGAGTTGCGACAAACTCTTTGTGTTGCCCCATTCTTGTATGTCTTCAATAGGGATAATATAGCATTCGCTCGTGCGAGTGTCTATCCCTAAAATCAAATCGCAATCCTTTTTGGTGTATTTGTAAGTGCGTTTAGGGGCATTCCTATCAATTTGAACCCCACTCCTATAGCCCCCTGTAAAATTCAAGGTATCTCCCCCTGTGCCTTTAATCTGTATCCTCAATAATTTCTGCTTTCCTCCTAGATCCACAATGGCATCGTATTTAGCGTTTGTAACATCTACTCTACTGCAAGGAAATCCTGCTTTAATCACCCTTCCTATAGCAATGAGTTCATCAGCGTTGCCATTCATTGTGCGAAAAATCCCCTTGTCAATACCGGTTAAATTGATGACCCAAGTTTGATGCGTATAATTATCCATAAACAACCTTTTTAATTTCTAACGCTAAAGCTTTAATCACAGGCACACTCACAGAATTACCAATTTGTTTATAAAGTTTGCTTTTAGCGGTATTAGGTAAAACATAATCTTTAGCGAAACCTTGAAAATTCAGACATTCTTTAGGCGTGAGTTTTCTTATGCCTTGCTCATCTAAAACTAAAGGCACATTATGCCCTCCTGTCCCCATGTTGGCTGTAAGAGTGGGGCAAAGATTGTTTTTATTTTCTCTTACATAATGCCTGCGCCATTGGTAGCAAGTGTCTCTTTTGGTGATTTCTTTTTTTAAAGTCTCATAAAAACGATATTGCTTGTAATAAAATTCCTCACCCACTTTTATTTCTAATAAATCCTTAATACTTTGTGTGTGATTGATTTTTAAAGGAAAATGAAAGCGCTTGTAATGGTTTTTATCTAAAAATCCTATAATATAAATCCGCTCTCTATTTTGTGGTACAGTAGAATATTCATAAGTGTTTAGTATTTTATAATGGACAAAATAGCCTAAGTTTTTTAAAGTTTCTAAAATAAACTTTAAGGTTTCCCCCTTATTATGACTCACTAAATTTTTTACATTTTCTAATAATAAAACTTGAGGTTTTTTGGCTTGAATGATGCGAAACATTTCCATAACAATCGCTCCTCTTTCATCATTAAGTCCTTTTTGCAACCCGGCAATGCTGAACGCTTGACAAGGAAACCCTGCGCTTATCAACCCAACATCTTCTAATTCATTAGGGTTTAAATCTTTAATGTCTTGTTCTAAAAGCTTGTGTTTGAAATTAGCCCTATAAGTGTTGCATGCGTCTTTGTCCAATTCATTCGCCCAACCAATTTCAAAGCCCGCTTGCAAAAACGCGCATTCAAACCCTCCAATCCCAGCAAAAAGTGAGCCTACTTTCATCAAACGCCCTAATCAATCTTTAATATCGCCAAAAACGCTTCTTGGGGAAGCTCCACCTTACCGATAGCTTTCATGCGTTTTTTACCCTCTTTTTGCTTTTCTAAGAGTTTTCTTTTTCGTGTAATATCGCCCCCATAGCACTTAGCCGTTACATTCTTACCGACAGATTTAATCGTCTCTCTGGCGATGATTTTATTCCCCACGCTCGCTTGGATAGCGACTTCAAAAAGCTGTCTTGGGATAAGCTCTTTCATCGTTTCCACTAAAGCTCGCCCCTTTTCATACGCCTTGTTTTTATCTATGATGATAGAAAGCGCATCCACCACATCGCCTGCCACCCTCACATCCAACTTCACTAAATGAGCCTCTCTGTTTTCTATCGGCTCATAATCAAAGCTCGCATACCCTTTAGTGCAAGATTTGAGCTTGTCATAAAAATCCATCACAATTTCGTTGCTCGGCAAGGAATAAGTGAGCATGACACGAGATTGGTTCAAATATTCCATTTTTTCTTGAATGCCTCTTTTATTGTTCAATAACTGCATTAAATTACCCAAAAATTCACTCGGCGTGATGATCGTCGCCCTCACAAAAGGCTCTTTGATGCAAGCGATATGGTTTTCAGGGGGCAGTTCGCTAGGGTTTTGGACATATTTGATGCTATTATCCGTCAAATGCACTTCATACACCACCGTGGGAGCGGTAGCGATGAGGTTAAGGCCAAATTCCCTTTCCAGCCTTTCTTTAATCACTTCCATGTGCAATAGCCCTAAAAAGCCCACCCTAAAGCCAAAGCCAAGCGCCACAGAGCTTTCAGGCTCAAAATTTAAAGCGCAATCGTTAAGCTGGAGTTTCAATAACGCTTCTCTTAAATCTTCAAACCTGTCCGTTTCTATAGGGTAAAGCCCCGCAAAAACAAAGGGTTTAGCCGGCATAAAGCCTTCAATGGGTTTAGGGGTAGGGTTTTTAGCGTCTGTGAGCGTGTCGCCCACAGCAATATCCGTAACGCTTTTTAGCCCTAAACTCACAATGCCAATCTCACCGCATTCTAAACTTTTAGTTGGGATTTTTTTCAAAGGGTTAGGGTAGTATAGCCCTAAAACGCCGTGTTTTTTACCCGTTCCCATCACTAAAATTTCTTGCTCGGTGTTGATGCTCCCATCCATGATACGCACCAGCGCTAGCGCCCCTAAATAATTGTCAAACCATGAATCATAAATGAGCGCTTTTAAGGGAGCGTTAAAATCACCGCTAGGGGCAGGAATGGTCGTAATGATTTTTTCTAACAAATCTTTAATGCCAAGCCTAGCTTTAGCACTCACTTCATTAGCACTAGAGCAATCAATCCCTATCGTGTCTTCTATATCCTGTTTGACTTCTAAAACATTCGCATTGGGCAAATCAATTTTATTAATCACCGGTAAAATTTCTAAATGGTTATCTAAAGCGATATAAACATTCGCAATGGTTTGCGCTTCCACGCCTTGAGTGGCATCCACCACCAATAACGCCCCTTCGCATGAACACAAAGAGCGCGACACTTCATAGCTGAAATCCACATGCCCTGGGGTGTCAATGAGGTTTAAAACATAATCCTCCCCCTTAAGCGTGTAATTTAGGCGCACGCTTTGAGCCTTAATCGTAATGCCCCTTTCTTTTTCAATATCCATAGTGTCCATCACTTGGCTGGTCATTTCTCTGTTACTGATAGCGTTGCATTCAGCGATCAAACAATCCGCTAAAGTGCTTTTACCATGGTCAATGTGAGCGATAATGGAAAAATTGCGGATATTTTTCATTGGCACTTTTGATTTCATCTCTCTTGTCCTAAATCTTTTAAAATAGCGTCAGTCAAACTCTCTGTGTCTAAACCTAAGGATTTTTCCACTAAAGCGGTGTTCCCATGCATGATAAATTCATCAATGATTTCAAAGCTTTTAACAGGCTTTAAAATATTTTGTTCGCTCAAAAACTCTAAAATCGCGCTAGCCACCCCCCCAAGCTTGTAATTATCGCTAAAAACATAGAGCTTTTGATAAGGGGCAATGATGGCGCTTAAATTTTGATCTAAGGGCTTTAAAAACCTGAGATCCAAAAGCGCGCACTCTATGTTTTTTTCTTTTAAAGCCAGTTGGACTAAATACGCCCTCCCCACGCCATTACCATAGCCAATGAGTAAAATTTCGCCCTCTTTTTTCAACAATTCGCTTTGCCCTAAAACAAAACCGCTAGGCTCAAAAACCCCCTCTTTTAACGCAAACGACCCCCTAGGGTAGCGGAACGCGCAAGGGCTTGAATGATGTTCATTGGCAAAATGCACGGCGTTTTTTAAAGTCTCATTATCTCGTGGGGCAAAAATGACCATGTTGGGGATAGAGCGCAAATACGATACATCTAAAAGCCCTTGGTGCGTTTCGCCATCTTCGCCCACAATCCCAGCCCTATCAATGGCTAATTTAATCGGCAAGCTAGAAATGCAAGCGTCATGCACAATGGAATCATAAGCCCTTTGCAAAAAAGTAGAATAGATACTCACAAAAGGTTTAAACCCCTCTTTAGCCATAGCGCTGCTAGAAGTTAAAGCGTGTTGTTCAGCGATAGCGACATCAAAAAAGCGCAAAGGGTAAGTGTCAATAAGTTTGTCTAATCCTGTGCCGCTAGGCATAGCAGCGGTTACGCCTACGATTTTTTCATCTTTCTTGGCTAATTCTAAAAGGGTGTTAGAATACGCTTCAGTGGGCGATAAAATCGCGCTTTTGGATTTTTTAGACAAGCCGGTATCCAAATCAAAAGGCCCCACCCCATGCCATTTTTCATACCGCCCTTCAGCGATTTTATAGCCTTTGCCCTTTAAGGTTTGCGCATGGATTAGCACCGGCTCTTTAAGCTCTTTGGCGAGTTTTAAGGTTTCAATAATCGCGCTCAAATCATGCCCATTAATAGGCCCTATATAGTTAATGCCTAATTCTTCAAAAAACACACCCGGGGTGATGAGCTTGAAAGATTCTTCAAAACGGCTCGCTAAGTAATTCACGCTTTCAGGTAAGGTGTTTAAGATTTTTTTAACTTTAGAGCGGAAAGACTGGTAAAACGGACCTTTCATCAGCTGGCTAAGGGCTTTGGATAAGGCTCCAATAGGCGTGCTGATACTCATTTCATTATCGTTCAAAATCATGATCATGGGGTATTTCCTATCGCCCAGTTCGTTTAAGGCTTCATAAAAAATCCCTGCGCTAATGCTCCCATCGCCTAATAAAGCTATAGGCATGCCTAGTGCTTGTTTCAAACAAAAAGCTTTAGCCACCCCCACGCCTATAGACACCGAAGTGGAACTATGCCCGGCAATGAAATAATCGTATGCGCTCTCGCTGGGTTTAGTAAAGCCGCTCAAGCCTTTAAATTGCCTTAGAGTGCTAAAGCTTTCAAAGCGCCCGGTTAAAAGCTTGTGAGCGTAAGCCTGGTGCGAAGTGTCAAAGATGAAAGGGTTTTTTTGGCAATCAAATAAGGCATGCATGCTTACAATCAGCTCCACAGCCCCTAAAGAAGAGCTTAAATGCCCCCCATTAGCGCTCACCACTTCTAAAATACGACTCCGCAGCGTTTGGCACACCAACTCCAAGCCTGCAATATCATTAGGGTTTAAATCAAAAGTTTTATTTTGCAAAATCACACCTTAAAATTTTCCAACACGCTTTCTTTGAGCGTTTTAAAGCGCTCCATTAAATTCCCATCAAGGTTCCCGTTAGAGCTAGTGATCATAACGCCTCCTTTAGAAATAGCCTCATTGCTCTCTAATTTGATTTTAGAAGCGTTTTGCAAACGCTCGTTTAAATAAGGGTAATCCAAAGGATTGACTTTTAAATGAATATCCGTTGCGTCTAAAACATTTTTTAAAAGCTCTTCAGCCAAAGCTAGGGCCACTTTTTGGCTGTTGTCTTCCACTTCTTTAAGGATCACTTCTTTAGCTATATCTATCGCAATCGCGCTCAGTTCCTTTTCTAAAGCCATTAAGTGATCTTCTGATTTTTTCATTTTTTCATCTAAAGCGGTGATCGCATGCAAAAGCTGGTTTTTTTCTTCATTCACGCTATGAGTGAGTTCGTTACGCATTTTTTCTTCGCCCTCTTTAAAGCCGATTTTATAGCCATCGTTTTTGGCGTTTTCAATCAAAGCTTTACTCTCTTCTTGGGCTTTTTCAAATTGCATTTGCAATTTCACTAAATGGCTTGAAAGCTCATCGGTTTTTTTCAATAAGCAATCAATCAAATCGTTTTCTATCGCTTTTTTTTCCAAAGGCTCTTCTGGGTTAGGCGTTTCTAAAGACGCACCATTAGGATTAGTTGTAGGGGGTAAGTTTGCCATGCTCTTAAATTCGTATTTTTGAATGTCATGCTTATTCAAATGGTCTTTTTGGATCAAGTTTTTACGGCTATTCAATGACATCTTCCTCTTCACCGGTTTGGATCACGCCTTTTTCTTGCAAGCTCTGCACGATTTCAATGATTTTCCTTTGGGCCACATCCACATCTTTGATTTTGACCGCCCCTAAATATTGCATCTCTTCTATAAACTGCTCTGCAGCCCTGCTGCTCATGTTGTTTAAAAATTTATCGGTTAAATCTTGGGTAGAAGTTTTTAGCGCCAAAGACAAATCTTTTTTATCCGCTACTTTCAAAATCTCTCTGATAGCAAAATTGTCTAGTTTGGATATGTCTTCAAAAGTGAACATCATTTCTTTAATCGCGCCGGCGAGCTTGTTATCCACGCTTTCAATGCGAGCGAGCGTGGTTTTAGCGCTCTTTTGGCCTAATCGGTTAAAGATTTCAGCCACCGCTCTTAAACCACCCACTTCAATTTTATAGCTAGTGAGCGATTCTAGTTTGTTTTCTAACACCGTGGAAACCCTTTTAACCACTTGGGGCGATATTTCGCCTAAATTCGCCATTCTAATAGAAATCTCAGCTTTCATTTCATCAGGGAAATAGCTCAAAGTCTCAGCCGCATTAGGGGCTTCCATGTGGGCTAAAATCAAGGCAATGGTTTGAGGGTGTTCGTTAATGATGAAATCAGCGAGTTGTTGGGGCTTGATTTTGCCTAAATAAGCGAAGTTTTTTTGCGTTTGCAAGCTTTTAGTGAGTTTATCCATCACTTTTTTGGCTTCTTCGCTCCCTAAAGTCCTGGTTAAAAGCTCTCTAGCGTATTCTAAACCGCCGGTATTGATGTATTGGTTAGACTGAAAAATCGCAAAAAATTCCTCTAAAACCGCCGCGCCGATTTGCTTGTCTGTGCCGTTTAATTGCACGATTTGCTTAGAAATCTCTGTAATAGAGTCAATGTCTAAATGCCTTAAAATCTCGCCTGTGGTGTCTTCGCCCACTTGAATGAGTAAAATAGCGATTTTTTCACTCATGGAAAGTTCGTCTAATTGGGCCTTTTGTTTGGGGGTAAGCTTGGTTGCCATTTTTAACCTTTTATCTTTTTAGCCTTTCGCGCTGTCTGAAGAAATTTCATCTTTGATTAGGAGTTTAAAGAGCATTGCGATTTCATCAGGGCGCTCTTTAAGGGTCCCTCTAATCTTTTCTAAGACAATTTCATATCTTACTTCTTCTTCGCTAAAGGTTGCATTAAGCCCTAATTGATCTTCTACTTTTTTTCTCAAATCGCCCAATTTGTTCAATTCATCTTCTTCTTCATCCATTTCTTCAAACATGGATTTCACTTCCTTATCTTCATCAGGCACCACTTCTAGCATGCGTTCGCTGAAAGGCACAATCACTTTTTTATAGAAAATAAATAGCACTATAAACACCAAAATATACTTGATTAAAGGCGTGAATGAGCCTAAGATTTTTTGAGTCTTGTGCATGATTTTTTCGCTCAAAGTGGCGTTATCAAGCATGGGTGCCATAGGGTTAAATTCAAAATTGCTCACCGCTACATCATCGCCTCTATTTTGATTATAGCCAATGGCTTGTTTCACTAGAGCGTTGATTTTTTTAAGCGATTCATCGCTCAAAGGCTCGTATTCTAAAGTGTTCGCCCCGTCTTTAAGCGCGATTTTATACTTGCCATCCACCACAACCGCCGCATTCAAACGCACTAAAGTGCCAAACTCGCCCTTAATCTCGCTAATGGTTTTACCCACTTCATAATTGGTCGTGTTTTGAGATTTTTCGTATTTTTCTGGCTCTTTATTGTCTTTCAATCCTTGCACAGGCCCGATATTGCTCACAACCCCCGGCACGCCGCCGACTTGTTTTTTAGGAGCGCCTTCTTTTTTTTCTTCTAAATTTTGCTCGCTCCTTACGACATTATTGGGATCAAAAGTCTCTTTAGTGCTTTTCCTTTGGCTGAAATCAAACTCCGCATTGACCCTTGCGACTACCTTGTTTTTACCCCCCACAATAGGGGCTAAGATATTGACAATCTTATTTTCTAAAATGTTTTCAAAATTTTGTTTGTAACGCAATTGCTCTAGGGCTAATTCTTTGGAGTTTTCTAATATATCGCCCTCGCCTATTGATTCGCCGTTTTCATTCACGATTTTCACATTTTCTGTCGTGAGTTTAGGCACCGCTGCAGCGATTAAATTTTTAATCCCTAAAATTTGAGTGGGTGAAAGCTTCATGTCAGGCTTGAGTTTGAGCATCACTGAAGCGCTAGGAGGGACTTCTTTAGCCACAAACACGCTGTCTTTAGGGATTGCAATATGCACATTGGCTTTCAAAATGGGGTTTAAACTTTCAATCGTGCGCGACAATTCCCCCTCAATGGCGCGAATGAGTTTGATATTTTGATCAAAATCAGTCGCTCCAAAGTCTTTAGTGTCAAAGATTTCAAAGCCCACTTTACTCGTTTTAGGGATCCCTTGAGAAGCCAGCGTGATCCTTTCTTCATACACTTTATCTTTAGGGATAAGAATGGTGTCGTCTTTTAAGATTTTATAGGGGATTTGGTTTTGCTGGAGGTGCTGTAAGATTAAAGCGTTATCGCTAGAGTCCAATCTTTCAAATAAAACCCCATAGCCCCCTTGCGTATAGTCTTTTTCTTTAAAGGGATAGAGCAATAAAAACACGAGTAAAGCGGTGATTAAAACCCCGGCTGCGATCAGGGCGATTTTTTGCTTTTTATTGAGCTTGATGAAAAAATCAACAATCCGTTGCAATAATACCTTTAAATCCAATATTAAAACCTTGATAAAATTTTCATTCTTTTAAGCCGTTCGCTTAGATCTTTTGAAACACGCTCAAATAAATCCCTATGGAAAAACAAGCCCCTAACGCCCCTAAACAAAACCCTCCTAAAACACTGCTAAAAGAAACCCCTAAAACAATCAGTGCTAACCCTATTAAAAGAATCAAACCAAATAAGCTATAAGAAAGAATGTTTTTAAGCGTTTGATGCGTGATCAAATGGGGTATCAATAAAACAAGCAACCCATAAAATAGCGCTAAAGAAAGCGCAGTAGCGTTAGGGAAATTAGCGCTGTGCGAAAGCCACTGAATGGAATGCGCCAAAAGGTGTTTTAAGGATTCTAAAAGGGCTTCAAACAGGATCACGCTTAGCACAAACCACACCCCAAGCGCTAAATTTCTGCGATAAAGGCTTAAAAACACCCCCACTAACAAACTCAAAGGCAACACGAATTGAGAAGAGCCTAAAAAAACAATGCGTTGGAGCGTTTGATCTAAAATAGGGTTAGAAGAGTTTGAACGCATCAAGTTAAAAATGGCATTGTCCATTGAATTAACACAATCAAAAAAAACCAAGCCAACCATAAGGATAAAAAACGCGCTAAAAACGCCTCCTAAAAGAAAAAGGGTTTTAACTTGCGACAAAAAAAATGGTTTGGATTGGATGGTAACATTTTTGAAAGAATTTTCAGCCATTATTTAAAACCCTTTTAGTTAGTTCATTCAAACTTGATATTATACGCCAACGAACTTTAAAATTGCTCTTAAAAGTTTTAAGACAATGAAGTTTAAACACATAAAAGCTTTTTATTCTAATCAAACCTAGCTAATAAAAAACTGAAATTGTTTTTTTTTTTTTTTTGAAATCGCTTTAATTTTTGCCCTCTTTTAAAGCTTTTTAACCCTTTTTAGACTACAATGCGAGAAGTAAAAATCAAAGGAACGCAATAACTTATGGATAGAGCCAAATTTATATTCGTTACAGGGGGCGTGTTAAGCTCTCTAGGGAAAGGGATTTCATCTTCTTCAATCGCTACGCTTTTACAGCATTGCAATTATCAGGTTTCTATTTTGAAGATTGACCCTTATATCAATATTGATCCAGGCACCATGAGCCCTTTAGAGCATGGGGAAGTGTTTGTAACTAGCGATGGCGCTGAAACGGATTTAGACATAGGGCATTATGAACGCTTTTTGAACAGGAATTTAACAAGGTTGAACAATTTCACTACCGGACAGATTTTTTCAAGCGTGATAGAAAATGAAAGGAAAGGGGAATATTTAGGCAAAACCATTCAAATCGTCCCCCATGTAACCGATGAAATCAAAAGGCGCATTAAAAGCGCGGCTAAGGGATTGGATTTTTTAATCGTGGAAGTGGGCGGAACCGTGGGCGATATGGAGGGCATGTTTTATTTAGAAGCGATCCGCCAGCTTAAATTGGAATTAGGGAATGAAAAAGTCATCAATGTGCATGTAACCTTGATCCCCTATATCCAAACCACTAACGAATTAAAAACCAAACCCACGCAACACTCCGTCCAAGAATTACGGCGCCTTGGCGTAACCCCTCAAATCATTTTGGCGCGATCGCCTAAGCCTTTGGATAAAGAATTGAAAAATAAAATCGCTTTGAGTTGCGATGTGGAGCAAGACAGCGTGATTGTCGCCACAGACACTAAAAGCATTTACGCATGCCCTATTCTTTTCTTGCAAGAAGGCATTTTAACCCCCATTGCCAGACGCTTTAATTTGAATAAACTACACCCCAAAATGGCGGCTTGGAACACTTTAGTAGAAAAGATTATCGCTCCTAAACACAAAGTCAAAATTGGTTTTGTGGGCAAGTATTTAAGCTTAAAAGAATCTTATAAATCCTTGATTGAAGCCTTAATCCATGCGGGCGCGCATTTGGACACGCAAGTCAATATTGAATGGCTAGATAGCGAGAATTTTAACGAAAAGACGGATTTAGAGGGCGTTGATGCGGTTTTAGTGCCTGGGGGCTTTGGAGAAAGGGGGATTGAGGGCAAAATTTGCGCCATTCAAAGGGCAAGGTTAGAAAAACTCCCCTTTTTAGGGATTTGTTTGGGCATGCAATTAGCGATCATTGAATTTTGCCGCAATGTTTTGGGTTTAAAAGGGGCTAACTCTACGGAGTTTAACCAACGCTGCGAATACCCTGTGGTGTATTTGATTGAAGATTTTATCGATCAAAACCACCAAAAACAGGTGCGCACCTATAATTCGCCTTTAGGAGGCACCATGCGATTAGGCGAATACGAATGCGAAATCGTGCCAAATAGCTTGTTAGAAAAAGCTTATAAAAAGCCTAGCATTAAAGAAAGGCACCGCCATCGTTATGAAATCAACCCCAAATACCGCCAAGAGTGGGAAAATAAGGGCTTGAAAGTGGTGGGTTTTGGAGCGAATCATTTGATAGAAGCGATTGAGTTAGACGATCACCCGTTTTTTGTGGGAGTGCAATTCCACCCGGAATTCACCTCCAGGTTGCAAAGCCCTAACCCTATTATTTTGGATTTCATTAAGAGCGCTCTTCATAAATCCTAATCTAAAAAAATGAAACAAAAGCTTAAAGCTCAAATCAAAGAGCGAGTGGCTTCTATCGCTTATAATGAAAAAGGGTTTCCTAGCCCCTTTTTATTCAAAGACTTGAAAAAAGCCGCGCTCAAAATCATAGAAGCCATGCGCGCAAACACAGAGATTTTAGTGGTGGGCGATTATGACGCTGACGGCGTGATTAGCTCTACTATCATGGCAAAATTTTTTGAAAGCCTGAATTATAAGCATGTTCGCATTGTAATCCCTAATCGCTTCATTGATGGCTATGGGATTTCTAAAAAATTTTTAGAAAAACACCACGCCCCTTTAATCATCACGGTGGATAATGGGATTAGCGCCTTTGAAGCCGCGCGATTTTGCAAAGAAAAAAATTACACCCTTATCATCACAGATCACCATTGCTTACACCATGATGAAGTCCCAGACGCTTATGCGGTGATCAACCCCAAGCAACCGGATTGTGATTTTATCCAAAAGGAAGTGTGCGGGGCGTTGGTGGCGTTTTATTTGTGCTATGGCATCCACCAGCTTTTAGGAAAAGAAAAAAGCCATTCTAGCGAGTTGCTGTGCTTAGCGGGCGTGGCGACTATTGCTGACATGATGCCTTTGACTTTTTTTAACCGCTTTTTAGTTTCTAAAGCCTTGTATTTTTTGCAAAAAGAATCTTTAGGAGCGATGGGGTTTTTGCGCCAAAGAGAAGTTTTTAGAAAACGCTCTTTAAAAGCGAGCGATATTTCTTTTAGTATCGCCCCCTTAATCAACTCCGCAGGGCGCATGCAAGATGCAAAAATGGCTTTAGATTTTTTAAGCGCGAATAATTTTCAAGATGGCTATTTTTTGTATGAACGCTTGAAAGCATGCAATATGAAGCGTAAAATGATCCAACAGCAGGTTTTTGAAGAGGCTTTTAAGCATGCGATGGTTGGAGAAAAAATTATCATCGCTTTTAAGGATGATTGGCATGAGGGCGTGCTTGGGATTGTGGCTTCAAAATTAGTGGAAGCCACTCAAAAGCCAAGCCTGGTTTTTACCTTTAAAGAAGGGGTGTATAAAGGGAGCGGGCGCAGCTCTTCAAATATTGATCTCATTGACGCTTTGAATGGGGTTTCTTCTTTGTTGCTCGGCTATGGGGGGCATAGGCAAGCTTGCGGTTTGAGCGTTGGAAAAAACAATATCATCTCGCTCTTTGAAACTTTAGAAAATTTTGATTTTAAAATCCTACCTTTTTGTGAAAAAGAACCCCCTTTAACGCTCACGTTAAAAGACATTGACAGAGAGCTTTTAGAGATTATAGAAGCGGGCGAACCTTATGGGCAAGAAAACCCAGAGCCGCTCTTTCAAGCGCAAAATTTAGAAGTCATAGAAGAAAAAATCATTAAAGAAAGCCACCAGGTTTTGCGTTTTAAGGATAAAGAATGCATCAAAGAGGCTATTTATTTTAACACTGAGCGGTTTTTGAAAGCGGGCGAAAAGGTGAATGCGATTTTTAGCGTGGAATTAGATGAGTGTTCTAATGAGCCTAAAATGTTTGTTAAAAGTTTGTTGTAGTGCCTTTTGTTGAAGAAGAATTTGAAATTTTAAAACCCACCAAAGCCTTGTTTTTTGTGCTCGATGTTTTAAAATGCTCTTTAAAAGAAGCCCAGCGCCACCTTGACAAACAACGCCTAAAACAAAACCAACAAGCCGTGCGTAAATCTCAAATGATTCAAGGGGTCGTTAGCTTGATTCATTTCAAGCCTAATGAAAAAACTCAAGCGCTTGTTTTTGAAACGAAAGATTTTGGCGTGTTTGACAAACCCCCTCAAGTCTATACCCACCCTAAAGGCTATTTTTACCATGAAAGCTTACTGGATTATATCCAGTCGCATTTTGGCAAAAACGCCCACCCAGCCCACAGACTAGACTATGAAACGAGCGGGTTAGTTTTAGCGGGGAAGACTTTACAAAGCGCTAAGGATTTAAAAGCGCTTTTCATGCAAAAAAAAGTGAAAAAAACTTATTTGGCGCTAGTGCATGGGTTGGTTGATAAAAATATCGTCATAGACAAACCCATTCTAACGCTACAAAGCATTCAAAAAGATTTGCGTATTCGATCTAAAATTTCTCCTTTAGGCAAGCCTTCAACCACGCTTGTTGAGCCTTTAAGCTATAATCCTTTTTTGGATATAAGCCTACTCAAAATAACCCCACTCACCGGGCGCACGCACCAAATCCGCTTGCATTTAAGCAGCGTGGGTCATAGGATCGTGGGCGAGGGGCTTTATGGGGTCATAGATGAAAACGCTAGAGAATACCTCCAATTGAAGCGTGAAAATAACACCCCATTACTCATGCTCCATGCCTCTAGTTTGGCATTTGAATTTAAGGGAGCGATCCATGAGATCACTTCCCCCATGCCCAAACGCTTCATGCCATTTTTAAAAGATTGACCCTTTTTTATTGATTGTTCTTTTGGTTGTTCTCTTTGGGGGTTTTGATTAAGATTTTCTATATATCCCTTAGGGGATATTGCTGCTTGCAAAGCATCTTGATAAACCCTCTTAATGTTTCTTTCGGTAAATAAGCTAAAGCGTTCTACGCCCTTTTTAATTCCCCTTATCATTTCTGGCTTTCAATTCTTCTAGTTTTTTTGAAATGATTTCTTCAGTAACGCTAGAGAGCCTCTCATGCGTATCCTCTGGGGCTTCTTGGCGTTGGGTTTCTTCTTGCTTTTTGGCGATAATTTCTTCAGTAACGCTAGAGAGCCTCTCTTTTGGGGGAGTTTTACCCTCTTGTTGGTGGGAGCGCTTTTTCAAACTCTCTCTGATTTGCCTTTTTTTTTGGATGAGCGCAAACATTTTTTTGCTGAACTTATAGCATTGGCGCACGCTTATGACAATCACGCCCCACTTGATTAACAAAGCGACTAAAAGCAAAATAGGCGAACTGGCGGTGTCTAGCAAGAATTGGCGCACATCGCTATACACCCAAATATCCACTAAAATAATCAACAGAGTGATCAAAATAGAAAACGCGATGCTTTTAAACCGAAAAAGCCACGCCACGATCACAAACCCTCTCGTGTGCCTGTGGGCTAAGAGCCAGCGTTCATTCTTTTCGCTAAAAAACCCCATCACGCTAGAGATGAAACTATCTTTCTTGCTCATTATCGCCCTTTTCCCAAACTTCTTTGAAATGCTTAACACTCTTTTCTTGGTTTTCTTCAGATTCTTTGGCGTGGATCTGCTCCAAGAGCCTCTTTTCTTCGGCTTCAAACATGATTTTTAATTCCTCTTCATTGAAATCGCTCAATTTCATGCCCTCTTTTTTCAAGCGTTTTTCCACGATTTTAACCGCTTGCTCTCTGATCTTTTGAGATTTTTCCTTGAAGAGCGCTCGTTTGGTCTTTTGGAGCGCTTCGTTAGAATTTTTTTGGATCGTTTGTTTGCAAGAATCTAAAAAATCCATAACTTGATGCATGATTTTCATTGTTATCCGTTTTTAAAGGTATTGAGTCCGCTTATTATCACCCTAAAAGAATACCAAAAAAAGATTAAAACTCTCTAGTAAAATGCCTTCTTAAGAAGACAAGAGAGCGTTTAACAATATCCTAACCCCCGAAATAGGGCTTTTGTGCGATAATTTTTAGGTGAGATTATCGCATGTTTTTTGTCCCTATTTTCTATTTTTTGAGCATCTCGCATGCCTTTTGATCTCCTAATTTGCAGGCTTTAGAGGCGTATTGAGCGGCTTTTTTTGAGTCTTTTTCCACTCCTTTCCCATCATAATATAACGCCCCTAAAGCACCACACCCCCAAACCTTCTTTTAACTCGCATGCTTTAGAATAAAAATAAGCGGCTTTTATTAAGTCTTTTCCTACCCCTTTACCATTTTCATATAACCACCCTAAATTATTACACCCCCAACCATCTTTCAAATCGCAAGCTTTAGAATAAAAATAAGTGGCTTTTTTTGAGTTTTTTTCTACGCCTTTTCCATCTTCATATAGACTCCCTAAAGCACCACACCCCCTACCATTATTCAAATCACACGCTTTAGAGGCGTATTGAGCGGCTTTTGTTAAGTTTTTTTCCGCTCCTTGACCATCTCTATATAACACCCCTAAACCATTACACCCCCTACCATTATTCAAATCACACGCTTTTTAAAAATATTCCTTAGCTTTAGAAAAATCTTGCTTGTCGTAACTCAGCATACCCAAATTGAAAAGCTCTTCAGGGTTTGGCTCTTGCCATTAACCCCCCCCCCCCAATCAACGCACAACACAAACACAAAGCCCTAAAAATAGCTTTTTTGAAACTTCCTAGCATGACGCTTCTCCCTTTATTAAAAAATTTAGACTTTATTATAATCAAATTGCAATCAAATCTAGCACTTTTTCAAAACCTGCTGGCAATAGCGCTCCAAGATCCTACAAGCGCTCAAAGAGTCTAGCCGGCCGTCTTTAATAGCGAGCCGCTTGTTTTTCTTACCCAAATGCCCTAAATTTTCATAGGCTTCTATGCTGGATCTGTCTTCATTAATAAAAACGATTTCGCCCTTAAAATCCAAAAGTTTGATGAAATGTTCAATGCGTGCGTTCGTGTCCGCATAGCTTTCATTGGGCTTGCCCACCACCAGCACCTGAATGTTTTTTTCCCTCAACAAATCGCTCAAATCCCTAGAGGCCTGATTCCTGTTGTGGCGTAAAATCGCTTCTAATGGCAAGATAACGCCGTTTAAAAGCGCAGCGATCCCAATGCGTTTTAACCCCACATCGCATGCCAAAATCACGCTAACACCACGATATGATTGATGCGTTTAATCTTACCCAACAGTTCGTATTCCAAAAGCTTGTCCCCAAATTTGAGATACGCCTCTTCATAGCTTGGGTTTTTGGCACAATATTCTAAAAATTCGTCTTTGATTTCAGGCATTTCTTTTAAATGGTGGTCTTTTAAAAGGGTGTTTATAAAATTTTGAATATTAAATATCCCTTGAGCCTGCCCTTTTTCTAAAAGCTCATTAGTGCCATCGCTCTCATTCAGGCGCTGGGGCAAAACAAATAAGGGTTTTTGATACTTTTGGGCTAATCTCGCGCTGCTCATAGAGCCGCTTTTTAAATCCGCTTGGGGGATAATTACCGCATCGCTTAAAGCGATCACCAGGCGGTTTCTCGCTAAAAAAGAGCCTTTAACGGGCATAAAATCCTTTTCATATTCGCTTAAAATCAAGCCGTTTTGCGCGATTTCTTGGATCACTTTATGGTTGTTCGTGGGATAGATAAAATCCAAACTGCAAGGCGAAAGCATGATCGTTTTTGGTAAGGCGTTTTCTTGAGCGATAATATCCACGCCTAACGCTCCTCCGCTCACAATAACCGCACCATTTTTAGCAAACTCTCTGGCTAGAGTGATGGTGTGTTGCTTGCTATAAGGGGTGGGTCTTCTTGTGCCGATGATAGCCACTTTTAAAGGCGCATCTAAAAGCTTTGTATCGCCCACACAATAGAGCTTTTTAGGGGGGTCTTTGAGAATATCAAAGGCTTTAGGGATATTCTCTAGCGCGCTGTATTGGAAGTTGCTTTTCATTCGTTGATTAACTATTTAGGCAATATAATCTCCACTTCAATCGTTTCCACGCTTTGATTGCCATCAATGGTTTTGAAATGGATGTCTGAAGATTTAGTGTATTTTTGAATGACGGCAATGATTTCTTTACGCATCTCTTCCATGTAGGGTAAATTTAAAGTGCGCTCTTTGGCTAAAATCAATTTTAATCTGTCTGTTGCGGTAGCCGCACTCCCTTTGTTTTTAAAAAAATCAAACAAACTCATGAAAATATCCCTTTTAACGCGCTAAAAAAGCCTTTTTTAGCCTTAAATTCCACATATTCCACTTCTTCGCCTAAAATCCTTCTGGTGATGCGTTGGTAAGCCTTCGCGCTCTCGCAATCCGTGCGAATCACTGGCTCGCCCTTATTGGTCGCTGAAATAATATGGCTGTCTTCAGGAATGATCCCAATTAAAGGCAGGCATAAAATCTTAAGCACTTCTTCTATGGAAATCATCTCGCCATTTGCCACTAATTCGGGTTTTAAGCGATTGATTATCAAATGCTTATGCACTTCCATGCCCTTTTTAGCCCGATTAGACTTCGCATCAATAATGCCAATCACTCTGTCGCTATCCCTTAAAGAGCTCACCTCCGGCGTTACCACCACTAACGCCATGTCCGCATGCAAAATCGCATGCTCAAAACCGCTTTCAATCCCAGCCGGTGAATCAATCAAAATATAGTCAAAATCCGCCCTTAAAGCGTTGATTAAAATCGCTACTTTTTCCTTATCTAAAACATTTTTATCCTTGCTTTGTGAAGCCGCTAAAAAAGAAAGGTTTTTGGTCTTTTTGTCCGTGATTAAAGCCTGCGAAAGGTTGCAATTTTTTTCCATCACATCCACCACATCATAAACAATGCGATTTTCTAAGCCTAAAATCATATCCAAGTTCCTAAGGCCTATGTCAAAATCAACCGCTACGACTTTTTTACCGCTCTCAGCCAAGCCGATCGCTAAATTAGCCGCGGTGGTGCTTTTACCCACGCCCCCCTTACCTGAAGTGATAGTAACTACTATTGCCATATGATTCCTTTTAATGATTTATTTTTTATGATTGAATGGGGCGCGTAAAATTTCCCCAATTTGTTCTATTTTAGTCTCTTTAAGGGCTTTCCTCTCTGTGTTTAACCTGGGGTAATTCAAACTCTTTTCCAGTAAAAAATCCTTAGCGAATGAGCCGTTTTGAATCTTTTTTAAGATTTTTTGCATGCGTTTTTCTAGCAGATTTCCCATAGGCTCTCTATTTTTAATCGCCCCGAATTCAGCGGTGTTAGAAATGTGTTTCCTTAAGCCCTCTACCCCCTTATAATGCAATAAATCCGCCACTAACTTCACTTCATGCACGCACTCAAAATAGGCTAATTCTTCAGGGTATCCTGCCCTAATTAAAGTTTCAAACCCCGTTCTCACAATCGCTTCTAACCCCCCGCACAAAACCGCTTGTTCGCCGAATAAATCGCTCTCGCATTCTTCTTTAAAGCTCGTTTCTAAAACCCCCATTCTCCCCCCACCCATCGCTTTGGCGTAGCTTAAAGCCACCGCTTTAGCGTTATTTTTTGAGCTTTCTTGCTCTATAGCGATCAAATGGTATAAGCCCCTATTTTTAAGGTATTCTTCTCTTAAAGCGCTCCCAGGCCCTTTTGGTGCGACTAAAATTGCGCCCACGCCTTTTGGGAGAACAACCTGATTGAAATGCACGCTAAAGCCATGGGCAAAGCCCACAATTTGCCCCTCTTTTAAAAAAGGGATCACTTCTTTTTCTAACACTTCCTTATGCAATTCGTCCGGAAGTAGCGCCATGATCACATCAGATTGTTGGACTAATTCCTTGACTTCTAGCACCTCAAAGCCCTCTGCTTTTGCTTTTGAAGCGCTCAAACTCCCTTGATACAAGCCAATACGCACTCTTACTTTAGAGTCCCTCAAATTGAGCGCTTGGGCTTCTCCTTGCGCGCCATAGCCGATAATGCCCACTTGTAAGGATTGGATAACGCCTAAATCAATGTCTTTATCATAATAAACGGGTAATGCCAAAATCAAATCTCCTAGCGTGTTTAAGCAAGTATTTATTTTACCATAATGGGAGCGATAATGTTTAAAAACATGCAGAATTAAAAAATGGTGTGCTCGGAGGGATTCAAACCCCCGACCTACAGGACCGCAACCTGTTGCTCTATTCAGCTGAGCTACGAGCACCTTTAAAGAAGTGAAACGATGATTATAGCAAGAAAAGCTAATTTTTCACTTAAACGATGCGTTTTTTCTATTATAATTTAAGGCATGCAAAAAGATCACCAAAAACTCATCGCTTATTTATGCGATTTTTTAGAAAAAGAAGCGCAAAAACGAGGCTTTAAAAAAGTCGTTTATGGGCTGAGCGGGGGGCTGGATAGCGCGGTCGTTGGGGTGCTGTGTCAAAAAGTTTTTAAAAAAAACGCTCATGCCCTTTTAATGCCCTCTTTGGTTTCTATGCCAGAGAGTAAAACAGACGCTTTAGATTTGTGCGAAACATTTTCTATCCCTTATACAGAATATTCTATCGCTCCCTATGACGCCATCTTTGATTCTCATTTTAAAGACGCAAGCCTTACCAGGAAGGGGAATTTTTGCGCAAGATTGCGCATGGCATTTTTATACGATTATTCTTTAAAAAGCGATTCTTTAGTCATTGGCACGAGCAATAAAAGCGAAAGAATGCTAGGCTATGGCACTTTATTTGGGGATTTGGCGTGCGCGATTAACCCGATTGGGGAATTATTTAAAACCGAAGTTTATGAACTCGCTTGCCATTTGAATATCCCTAAAAAGATTTTAAATAAGCCCCCTAGCGCGGATTTATTTGTGGGGCAAAGCGATGAAAAAGATTTGGGCTATCCTTATAGCGTGATCGATCCTTTATTGAAGGATATTGAAGCGTTGTTTCAAAACAAGCCCATTGATGCAGAAACGCTCACCCAATTAGGCTATGATGAAATTTTAGTGAAAAACATCATGAGCCGTATCCAAAAAAACTCTTTCAAATTAGAATTACCCACCATCGCCAAACGATTTAACCCTAAATGAAAAGCGATAAACCCTTTTTAGAACGCTATTTTTATGACCCCACTCTTTTGCAAAAGGGGTTGATTTTTGCGCTCTATCCTTTTTCTTTAATCTATCAAGGCATCGCCACCCTTAAACGAAAAACCGCTAAAAAGCATGATTTTAAAATCCCCATTATCAGCGTAGGCAATTTGATCGCTGGGGGAAGCGGTAAAACGCCCTTTATTTTAGAAACCGCTCCAAGATACCAAGAAGTGGCGGTTATCTCTAGGGGGTACCAACGAGATTCTAAAGGTTTAGTGGTGGTGAGCGTTAAAGGAAACATTTTAGTTTCCCAACAAACAGCGGGCGATGAAGCCTATCTTTTAGCCTTAAATTTAAAACAAGCGAGCGTGATTGTGAGCGAAAAAAGAGAGCTAGGCGTTTTAAAAGCCCTTGAATTAGGGGCAAAGATTGTGTTTTTGGACGATGGTTTTAGGTTTAACTTCAACCAATTCAATTTGCTTTTAAAGCCTAAAGTCCCCCCCTACTACCCCTTTTGTTTGCCTAGCGGGTTGTATAGAGAAAGCATCAAAAGCTATAAAGAAGCCCATTTGGTCATTACAGAAGATAAGGACTATAAAAGAATCACCTCTATTTCCCACCCCACCAAACGCATGCTTTTAGCAACGGCTATCGCTAATCCTAGCAGGCTTGATGCGTTTTTACCCAAAGAAGTGGTTAAAAAATTGTATTTTAGAGATCATGCCCCTTTTGATTTGAAGCTTTTAGAAAAAGAGTTTTATCAAAATAACGCCACTTCCTTATTGGTTACTTCAAAAGATCTCGTCAAATTACAAGATTGCAACTTGCCCTTAAGCGTATTGGATTTAAAGCTAGAAATTTGCCCTAAAGTTTTAGAACAGATCGATCGTTATATCCTTTCTTATCCTTGTAATACAAAAGAACATCTATAAATTCCTTTTCTTTAGAAACAAAGCCCTTCAAACGCCCCTCTAACTCATAATGGTTTTTTTCATAAAAAGCGATCGCTTTGAAATTGTTCTCCATCACTTCTAAGTGCAAAGAATTTAATTGGAACTCTTCAAAAGCGATGCGTTCTAAAGCTTTTAAAATAGTTTCTCCCCTATTTTTCAAAAAAGGGTTTTTATAAATCCCCAAATACCCATGCTTATGAAAAAAATTGATTTTAGTGATAGAGCCAACCCCTAAATAAACGCCCTCTTCTTTAAACAAAAAATAGCGGTGGTTAGGCGAGTTTTTTAAATCTTCTATGAATTGCAAATGCGTTTTTAAAGAAATAAAAGCGCTATACATCCATAAGGCAGTGTTTGGGTGGTTGCGAAACTCTAAAACCAACAACTTTTCTTCATCGTTTAAGTGCGCAAAATCAATCGCTTGGATATTTTTATAACAATAATTTTTTTTCAAATTTCTAAAAACTCCCTTAAGGCGCCCTCTAGCTCACTCCCAAAGGCCAGGTTTTTTGCCCATGCTTGGTTTTTTTGAATTTGTAATTTTTCAAAATCTTTCGCTAAAGTTTTCAAACTCGTTTGTTTGAAAATACCCAAGCTTTCAAATTCTTGGCTTTGAATGATTTGATTAGAAGCGATGGGAATGATAAGAGAGGGCGTTTGAGAAAGGGCTAATTCATAGAGGGTTTGGCCTGCAGCGCTAATGGCGCAAGCGCAAAATTTCATCAAAGAACTGAACTCCAAAGGGCTTAAAGGGCTGTAATAATGCGTGTTTTTGGGAGGATTTTTGGGGATATGGGGCGAAATGATATGCAAATGCATGCCCTTATTTTCTAAAATTTTGACTATCTCTTTGAGCGTTTTTTGCTCGCTCCCCCCTAGAGTGATCAGCACTTCTTTATTTTCTGTATTAATAGGGCGCTCATAGACAAAGCGAATATCAACAGGGTAAAACCCCACCCCCAAATAATACTGATAATCTTTTGATAAATAATGGTAGTGTTTTAAAGCGTTCAGCGTGAAATTCATGATCTTGGTGTTTTTAGGGTAAAACCCCTTAACATGCTCTTTATCTTCTATGACCATAAGGCTTTTAGCTTTTTCTTTTAAAAGATAAAAATCCTTTGAATTTAAACAATAGCTATCTATAATCAAAAAATCATCATTGCCAACGCCCTCTAAAAAAGCGCTTATATTATTGTGCTTATATAAATAAAGATCCGCTTTAACCCCTAATTTTTCTATAAAAGAAAGGATTTTTTCACAACGCCTCACATGCCCTAAACCGCTTGTTAAAAAACAATCGCACAAAATTTTTACTGGCATGCGTTTTTCAAACGGCTGTATTTGAGCTTGGCTAATTCTAAATCTTCTAAAGTGTCAATATCTTGGACTTCTAAGGGCGATAATTCTAAAGCGATAGAATTTTGACTAAAAATAGGCCGCATTTCTTTAAAGGCTTGAGCCTTCCCCATATAAAGCAATCCTGCGTCATGATAGAGCGTTTTTAAATCTTGCGTGCGCGTGTTTAAATGCTCTTTAAAAGCCATTTGAACGCCGTTTTCAAGGCTAAAAGAACGATAGGGCGAAGCGCTGAATGGAGAGCATGTGAAAACATAATCCGTATTTCCTTTTAAAATCTCAAAAGCGTTTTTTAAATGCTTTTCTTGTAAAAGCGCTGAAGTGCCATACAAACAACACGCAATATCTTCATCTTTTAACTCTAATTCTTTCATGTGATAGGCCATCACCTCTAAAGTCGTGGCTCTATCGTCCGCTAAAACTTTAGGGCGCAAATTCAAAAAACTCGCCCCATAATTTTTAGCTAAATGAACATACTCCATGCTATCGCTAGAGATAAACACCTTTTCAAAGAGCTTGGAATTTAGCGCCGCTTCAATAGGGTAAGCGAGCATGGGTTTATTGAAAAAATCAATGATATTTTTATTCTTGATCCTTTTACTGGAACTTCTGGCTAAAACAATAGCGATCGCTCTCATGCTAGGCTTTGCTCTTTTTAATAAGGCATTTGGGTTTCCATCGCATCAGCAGCGAATTTCTTTTTATTGGAATCGCTCAAATGCCCTAAATTCGTGTATTCAATCTTAGCGTCGGCTAAAAACTTGGATTGGATGGTATTGTTCCTTTCAATATCATAAGGGCGAATCACCCCACTCACCTTAAGGATTTGCTTTTCCCCATCCACTAGCACTTCCTTATTCCCATAGATGAAATAATTCCCGTTTTCTAGCACTTTAATGATTCGAGCGCTCAACACAATCTCTAAATCTTCGCTCTTTTTTTGCGAGCCACCGCCTTTAAAATTCGTGTTATTGCTGGATTTGGTGAAATTGTAATTATTCTTATCGTCTAAATACTGCGCTTCTTGTTTCTTTCTTTCATCTAGCCCGTTATAAGTGAGTCTTGGGGGCGTGGAATTACCCCCTGAAGCGCTTTTATAATCTTTAGAGCTGGAATAATTCGCGCTCGCTTTTTCAGAAACAATGATTGTGATCAAATCGTTAGGCTTCATCGCTCTCCTGTCCGCAAATAAAGGGCGCTCTCCCTGCCCAAACAAACTCCCCAACTTGTTCAATTCAGGGATAAATTCTTTAGAGGGGGTTTCTTCTACATAATTAGGAGGGTTAAAATCAATTTTTGGCTCATTGGCTGATGCCATGCTGAATGCAACGCTAAACGCAACAGCCCCTAAATAAAGCGCTTTTTTCATCCATTAGCCTTATTTGAGTTATTTTAAGCCTTGAATTATACTCTCTTATAAAGAATAAATGCTTAATTTTGAGTAAGTTGTTGTAAAATTTAGATCTTTATAATGAAACTTAACTTGCAGGAGATAAAATTGAGAACCTTGTTAAAAATGTTGGTTGGCGCAAGCTTGCTGGCACACGCCTTAATAGCTAAAGAAGAAAGCGCTGCACCTTCTTGGACGAAAAATTTGTATATGGGAGTCAATTACCAAACAGGGTCTATCAATTTAATGACTAATATCCATGAAGTTAGAGAAATTACTAACTATCAAACCGGTTACACCAATATCATAACTAGCGTTAATAGCGTTAAAAAACTCACCAACATGGGATCTAATGGGATTGGATTAGTCATGGGCTATAACCACTTTTTCCATCCGGATAAAATATTGGGCTTGCGTTATTTTGCTTTTTTAGATTGGCAAGGCTATGGCATGAGATACCCTAAAGGCTATTATGGCGGCAATAACATGATCACTTATGGCGTGGGCGTGGATGCGGTGTGGAATTTCTTCCAAGGGAGTTTCTATCAAGATGATATTGGCGTGGATATTGGCGTTTTTGGGGGGATTGCGATTGCGGGGAATAGCTGGTATATTGGCAGTAAAGGGAAGGAATTATTAGGCATCACTAACAGCAGGGCGGTTGATAACACCTCTTTTCAATTCCTCTTTAACTTTGGTCTCAAGGCTTTATTTGTAGATGAACATGAATTTGAAATCGGTTTTAAATTCCCCACCATTAATAACAAATATTACACCACTGATGCACTCAAGGTTCAAATGCGTAGGGTCTTTGCCTTTTATGTGGGGTATAATTACCACTTCTAAAGGGCTTTTAAAACCCAACGCAACTTCCTAACATTTTTTGGTAGTAACTCTTGGCTTTGAGGATTGTTTCTGTGTCATCGGTTTTTAAAAGCACTTCGTAATTATTTTCAAAAGCGTTTTTGCTCCAATTCGCTGATCCTAAAAACACGATCTTATCATCAATGATCGCTACTTTTTGGTGCATGATGCCGTAATAATTCCCGTTTTTAGCCTTAAGCCCTTTTAATAAGCACACTTTCGTGTTAGGGTATTTGTCCAGATAGCCGATAGTGGATTGCTTGTTATTATGATTGCTTTCATAATCATAAATGATTTGTACCTTAATCCCCCTACTCGCTACGCTTTTAATCGCTCTTGCAATATCTCTGTGCGTGAAACTATAGATAGCGATTTTCACGCTCTCTCTGGCGCTACTAATGCCAGAAACTAAAGAATTGAGAGCGTCTTTTTGCTCATAAGGTAAGACAAATAAGCTGTTTTTAGCTTGCAAAACCCCTAAACAGCCCACTAACACACCCGCGCCAACGATTTTTTTAAATTTGTTTAACATCAAATGATCCTTATTTTAAATTACACTCATGATAAAAACAACCAACCAAGTGGATTTTTGATTATAATAAAAGATTTAAAAAAAGCGATAAAAATTGATAGGCTTAAAGAAGCGTTTCTTATCAAATAAGGAGTCCCTAAAATGAAAATGATTCTATTCAACCAAAACCCCATGATCACAAAGCTGCTTGAGAGTGTTTCTAAGAAATTAGAATTGTCTATGGAAGATTTTAACCGCTATCAAGAGCTATCCACACGCCTTAAAGAAGATCCAGAATGGATTTTGATAGCCGATGATGAATGTTTGGAAAAACTAGACCAAGTGGATTGGCTAGAATTAAAAGAGATCATCTCTCAAAATAAAAACAGCGTGTGCATGTATAAAAAGGGCCATGAAGCGCAACCCTTCTTAGAGGGCTTTGAGATGAAAATCAAAAAACCTTTTTTACCCACTGAGATTTTAAAAATCCTTCAAAAAAAGCTTGGTTCTAACATGAGCGAGCTAGAGCCTAGCCAGAATTTAGACCCAACTCAAGAAGTTTTAGAAACCAATTGGGACGAATTAGAAAATTTAGGCGATTTAAAAGCCCTAGTGCAAGAAGAGCCTAACAATGAAGAGCAACTGCTCCCCACTTTAAACGCACAAGAAGAAAAAGAAGAAGTTAAAGAAGAGGTTAAAGAAACTCCCCAAGAAGAAGAAAAAGAAGAGGTTAAAGAAACTCCCCAAGAAGAAGAAAAAGAAGAGGTTAAAGAAACTCCCCAAGAAGAAGAAAAACCTAAAGATGATGAAATACAAGAGGGTGAAACTCTCAAAGATAAAGAAGTTTCTAAAGAGTTGGAAACGCAAGAAGAATTAGAAATCCCTAAAGAAGAAACACAAGAGCAAGCCAAAGAACAAGAGTCAATCAAAGAAGAAACGCAAGAGCAAGCCAAAGAACAAGAGTCAATCAAAGAAGAAACGCAAGAGCAAGCCAAAGAACAAGAGCCAATCAAAGAAGAAACGCAAGAAATTAAAGAGGAAAAACAAGAAAAAACGCAAGATTCCCCAAGCGCGCAAGAATTAGAGGCCATGCAAGAATTAGTCAAAGAAATCCAAGAAAACTCTAACAGCCAAGAGGATAAAAAAGAAGCCCAAGAAAGTGCAGAAACCCCACAAGAAACACCGCAAGAAAATACGGAAACCCCACAAGAAACAGAAAAACAAGAGTTAGAAACCCCTAAAGAAGAAGCCCAAGAAAACGCAGAAACCCCACAAGAAACACCGCAAGAAAATACGGAAACCCCACAAGAAACACCGCAAGAATTAGAAACACCGCAAGAATTAGAAACACCGCAAGAATTAGAAACACCGCAAGAGTTAGAAACCCCACAAGAAAACGCAGAAACTCCACAAGAAACAGAAAAACAAGAGTTAGAAACCCCGCAAGAAGAAAAACAAGAGTTAGAAACCCCACAAGAAAGCACAGAAACACCGCAAAAAGAAACCCAAGAATTAGAAACCCAAGAAGACCATTACGAAAGCATTGAAGACATTCCTGAGCCGGTGATGGCTCAAGCGATGGGGGAAGCATTGCCCTTTTTGAGTGAGAGCGTTGCAAAAACTTCTAATAATGAGAATGACACAGAAACCCCTAAAGAGAGCGTTATCAAAACCCCGCAAGAAAAAGAAGGAAGCGATAAAACTTCCAACCCCCTAGAATTGCGCTTGAATTTGCAAGATTTATTAAAAAGTCTCAATCAAGAGTCCTTGAAAAACCTTTTAGAAAACAAAACCTTAAGCATTAAAATCACTTTAGAGGATAAAAAACCTGATGCATAATGATTTTAATTTACTCATCCTTTCAGGCCCTAGCGGAGCGGGTAAAAGCACCCTTACAAAGTATTTGCAAGAAAAAATCCCAAAAACCCATTTTTCCCTTTCCACCACCACACGAAAGCCCAGAGAGGGCGAAGTTGATGGCTTGCATTACAATTTTGTCAGCGAAGAAGAATTCAAACAAGGCATAGAAAAAGGGCAATTTTTAGAATGGGCGATCGTGCATAACCACTATTATGGCACTTCTAAAATCCCTGTAGAAAAAGCCTTAAAAGAAGGTAAAATCGTCATTTTTGATATTGATGTGCAAGGGCATGAGATCCTTAAAAGGCATTACCCCAACGCATGCTCTGTGTTTATTAGCACCAAAAACCAAGAGATTTTAAAAGAGCGCTTGCTTTTAAGGGGGACGGATTCTAAAGAGACGATAGAAAAACGCTTGATCAACGCTTATAAGGAAATGCAGTGCTTGGAGAGCTTTGATTACCTCATCATCAATGAAGATTTGGAAAAATCCAAAGAAATCATCTTAAGCATCGCAAAAACTTTAGTCCATCGCTTAAAAGCGTTTAATTTTGAAAAAATATGCAAGGCTTGGAAAAACGAATCCTTATAAAACCTATCAATTATTTTTTAAAAAAGCTATAATTCAAGGAAAACCAACCAATAGTTTAAGGAGTAAAATATGGGTGGATTCACAAGCATATGGCATTGGGTCATTGTTTTATTAGTGATTGTGTTGTTATTTGGGGCTAAAAAGATCCCAGAGTTGGCTAAGGGTTTAGGCAGCGGGATTAAAAATTTCAAAAAAGCCGTGAAAGACGATGAAGAAGAGGCTAAAAACGAGCCAAAAACCCTAGACGCTCAAGCAGCACAAACCAAAGTGCATGAAACTAGCGAGATTAAAAGCAAACAAGAAAGTTAAACATGCACACTCTCATTAAGGGCGTTTTAGAAGAGATTTTAGAAGAAGAAGTCATTATTGAATACCCTAAAGACAGAGAGCATGGGCATTACGCTACGCCCATTGCTTTCAATCTCGCCAAAGTTTTTAAAAAATCGCCCTTAGTTATCGCTGAAGAATTAGCCCTTAAGATCAGCACGCATGAAAAAACTCAAGGGCTTTTTGACAGCGTAGTGGCTTGTAAAGGCTATATCAATTTCACGCTTTCTTTAGATTTTTTAGAGCGTTTCACCCAAAAGGCTTTAGAATTAAAAGAAAAATTTGGCTCTCAGCCCAAAAGCGAGCGTTCTCAAAAAATCTTTTTAGAATTTGTGAGCGCTAACCCCACGGGGCCTTTACACATAGGGCATGCTAGAGGGGCGGTGTTTGGCGATAGTTTGGCTAAAATCGCTCGCTTTTTAGGGCATGAAGTTTTGTGCGAATATTATGTTAATGACATGGGATCTCAAATCCGCTTGTTAGGGCTTTCTGTATGGCTCGCTTACAGAGAGCATGTTTTAAAAGAAAGCGTAACTTACCCAGAAGTCTTTTACAAAGGCGAATACATCATTGAAATCGCTAAAAAGGCGAACAACGATTTAGAGCCAAGCCTTTTTAAAGAAAACGAAGAAACTATTATTGAAGTTTTAAGCGGCTATGCTAAAGATTTAATGCTTTTAGAAATTAAAGATAATTTAGACGCTTTAGGCATTCATTTTGATTCTTATGCAAGCGAAAGAGAAATTTTTAAACATAAAGATGCGGTGTTTGAACGATTAGAAAAAGCGAACGCCCTTTATGAAAAGGATTCTAAAATCTGGCTCAAATCTTCACTCTACCAGGATGAAAGCGATCGGGTGCTCATTAAAGAAGATAAGAGCTACACTTATTTAGCGGGCGATATTGTCTATCATGATGAAAAATTCAAGCAAAATTACACCAAATATATCAACATTTGGGGGGCAGACCACC
This sequence comes from Helicobacter pylori Shi112, assembly GCF_000277405.1. Classification (NCBI taxonomy): domain Bacteria; kingdom Pseudomonadati; phylum Campylobacterota; class Epsilonproteobacteria; order Campylobacterales; family Helicobacteraceae; genus Helicobacter; species Helicobacter pylori. The sequence continues at coordinate 381,669 of NC_017741.1, read as the reverse complement.
ACGGCTATATCGCTAGAGTGAAAGCCAGCCTTGAGTTTTTGGGCTATGATTCCAACAAGCTTGAAGTCTTGCTCGCTCAAATGGTGCGCTTGCTCAAAGATAACGAGCCTTACAAGATGAGTAAAAGAGCGGGTAATTTCATTTTGATTAAAGATGTGATTGATGATGTGGGTAAAGACGCCTTAAGGTTTATTTTTTTAAGCAAACGGCTTGACACGCATTTAGAGTTTGATGTCAATACTTTAAAAAAACAAGACAGCTCAAACCCTATTTACTATATCCATTACGCTAATTCGCGCATCCACACCATGCTAGAAAAATCGCCCTTTTCTAAAGAAGAAATTTTACAAACCCCTTTAACCAATTTGAACGCTGAAGAAAAATACCTGCTTTTTAGCGCTTTAAGCTTGCCCAAAATCATTGAATCTTCTTTTGAAGAATACGGCTTGCAAAAAATGTGCGAATACGCAAAAACCCTCGCCTCAGAATTCCACCGCTTCTATAACGCTGGCAAGATTTTAGACACCCCTAAAGCTAAAGAGCTTTTAAAGATTTGTTTAATGGTGAGCTTGAGTTTGAGCAACGCTTTCAAACTTTTAGGCATAGAGATAAAAACCAAAATTTCTGCTAAAGATTAAGCTAATATTTAATTTTTTGTTATAACATTCCCCTTATTTTTTGAAATTAAGGAGAATATTTTGCTTAATCGTATTATAGAACACATGAACGCTCACCATGTGGAAGACATGAAAGGTTTGTTGAAAAAATTCGGGCAAGTCCATCACGCTGAAAATGTCGCCTTTAAAAGCGTGGATTCTCAAGGCGTTGTGATTGGTTATAACAACAATCAAACCTTAAGGATTGAATTTAACCACGAAGTCAAAGACCCCAAAGACTACAAAAACGCTATCATTGAATTGTGTCAAAGCGTAGAAAAAACCCATGATTTAAAAGGCGTGGAAGAAGAAGTTAAAGCCTTTAAAGAAGGCTTTGATTCTGTTTGTTTAGCGACCTTACACCCTAATGGGCATGTGGTATGCTCTTATGCGCCGTTAATGACAGATGGCAAACAATACTACATTTATGTGAGCGAAGTGGCTGAACATTTTGCCGGCCTTAAACACAACCCCCACAATGTAGAAGTGATGTTTTTAGAAGACGAAAGCAAGGCTAAATCAGCTATTTTGAGGAAACGCTTGCGTTATAAAACCAACGCTCGTTTTATTGAAAGAGGGGCGGAGTTTGACAAAGCGTTTGATTCTTTCATTGAAAAAACCGGCGGAGCTGGGGGCATTAAAACCATTCGCACCATGCAAGATTTCCATTTGATCGCATTGGATTTCAAAGAAGGGCGTTTCGTGAAAGGCTTTGGCCAAGCTTATGACATTTTAGGCGACGAAATCGCTTATGTTGGGGGCAAAGGCAACCCACACGATTTCGCTCACAAGAAATAAACTTTCTCACTCATAAGGGGCAAACGCCCCAAAAGATCTCTTTTTAAAGAGGTTACGGCAAAGTCAAGCTCTTTACTATCCACTCTTAAAAAATGCTAAAAGCCTTTTTGTGGGCTAACACCACACAAAAAGCATCAAAAGCAAAAAAATGACAAAATTTTTCCAAAATGACAAAAAAAGCGCTTTCATGCTATTCAATGATGCTCTTTTTAAGCCTAGCCCATAGTTATTAGCGTCTGTTTCAGCAACGATACCGCAAGAAGCCTTATCCTAATAGAAACCTTGTTTTTATAAAGCGCTTTTGAAACAAGCTCTATAAGCGCTAATAACCACTCTTTTTTCTCAATCGTGAGGACTCTTTAATAATACGGGTATTGGTAAAGGACGCTCCTTAAATTTATTCTTACCATGCTTTCATTATGCGCTATCAATTAACAAGTTTCAATATAATATAAGATCTTGTTTTTTTATAATTTGTCGTTTGTTAAGGATCAAAATGCGCGTGTTTGTTTGCTTTTTAGGGGTTTTTGTGTCCAACGGCTTGGCTCGTTTTGGCTATGTGGTTTTAATCCCCCTACTCATTTTATCAGGAAGTTTAACCCCACACCAAAGCTTCCAACTGGGTATTGCGGTGTTAATGGGCTATGTTTTTGGGAGTTTTTTAATCCAATTCTTAAGCCCATTAATGTCATTAGAAAGCATCGCTAAAATCAGTTTTGGTTTGATCGCTTTGAGTTTTTTAATCTGTTATTTTGATAGTATCCCTTTCTTTTGGCTTTGGATCTGGCGTTTTATCGCCGGTGTGGCTAGCAGCGCGTTAATGATTTTAGTCGCTCCCCTCTCTTTACCCTATGTCAAAGAAAATAAAAGAGCCTTAGTGGGGGGGCTTATTTTTAGCGCTGTAGGCGTTGGATCTGTCTTTAGTGGGTTTGTTCTGCCTTGGATTAGCTCTTATAATATCAAATGGGCATGGATTTTTTTAGGGGGCAGTTGTTTGATAGCCTTTATTCTTTCCTTGATTGGGTTAAAAAACCATTCTTTAAGGAAAAAATCCGTTAAAAAAGAAGAAAGCGCGTTTAAAATCCCTTTTCATTTGTGGTTATTGCTCATTTCTTGCGCGCTCAATGCGATTGGTTTTTTACCGCACACGCTTTTTTGGGTGGATTATTTGATTCGCCATTTAAATATCTCCCCCGCTATCGCTGGAACTTCATGGGCGTTTTTTGGTTTTGGGGCCACGCTTGGCTCTTTAATCAGCGGTCCCATGGCTCAAAAACTAGGGGCTAAAAACGCCAATATCTTTATCCTTATTTTAAAATCTATCGCATGCTTTTTGCCCATTTTTTTCCACCAAATCTCTTTACTCAATTTAAGCATCTTTATAATGGGAGCGGCCACAACCGCCAATATCAATTTATTCAGCATGATGGCTTTAAAAATTGCAGGCGCAAAGCATTTCGCTAAAGCGTCTTCGTGGGTGGTGTTTTCTTTTGGCATTTTCCAAGCGCTTTTTTCGTATCTTTTTACGATCTTTTTAGGGGATTTGGGCTATCTTTTGATTTTTGTCATTTGTGGGGCGTGTTTGGTTTTAAGCTTTATCGTTCTTTTCCCTATCAAAATGCAAACAGCCATCAATCAATAGAAAAATTATTGGGTTTCAAAACCCTTAATGCCGAGAAAATCCTTAAAACCCTTTAATGAATTTAAGATTTTTTCACGCTCTAAATGGCGCATGATAAAAACGAGGTTAGAGCCGTTTTGATCCTTTAAAATGTGCTTAGGCGGGTAAATGATATGCATCACGCCATTAATACTCACCAAAAAGCCGCTTCCAGTGTCAATAATCCCCTTGATGCGTAAAATCTGTGTGCCGTATTTATGCAATAACAAACTCAGCCAAATCCCAAACGCGCTCCATTCCATCGCCCCTTCAAAATTAATGCTCAAAGTTTCAAAGCCTTGCGAGTGCGAATCTTTTGGCATTCTTGGCATAAAATTTCGCACCCTATTTTTGCGTGAAAAAAAGCTTTCGTAATGGATATTTTTCTTGTCAAAAATTTCTGCACTAGGGTTAATGGATTGCAAGCGCTCTTTTAATTTGATTAAAGCCACGCTGTCGTTTTGCAAATCCGTTTTGGTCAATAAAACGCTATCAGCAAAAACGATTTGCTCTTTAGCTTCATTGTTGGTTAAATGCATTCTAGCGTTCAGTGCATCCACACAAACCACCACGCTTTGAATCTCAAAATGCGCCCCTAAAAAAGTGTCGCTCAAAATCGTCCATAAAATCGGCACCGGGTTGGCTAAACCGGTGGTTTCAATAATGATGCGCTTTAAAATTTCGCCGCGCCATTCATAGTTATTGAGCGTGGCTTTTAGAGACTCCACTAAATCCATGCGTTTGTTGCAACACACGCACCCTGCGTTAAGATAGAGCATTTTTTCACCGCAATATTGAATGTTTAAGATGCGCTGATCCAAGGCGGCTTGACCGATTTCATTGATGATAAGCACAACGCCTTGGTGATCTGTTTGGTTTAAATATTCGCTTAAGAAACTCGTTTTACCACTGCCTAAAAAACCGGTGATGAGCGTGATAGGGATTTTGGGCATCAGTGAATGGCGTTGGTATTTTGATTTAAAAACGCTAACAGATGAGAATCTAGCGCGTCCATCTCTTTTTTGGCTAAGTTTTGCGCCTTATCCCACAAATCGCCCAAATCATTCACGATCACGCTTTGCCCTTTTTTATCGCACAACACAAACTTCGCGCCTTGCCAATCATCCATTTTTAGCCCATAAAACGCCAAAATTTGATTGAGCAATCCCACTCGTTTGATCCGTGCTCTTTTGCGCTCCCTGGCGTTTTCATTGGCACTAATAAGCGCATTTTGCCCCTTCAAATTTTCATTCTCATAACTATCAGTCCAATGGAAAGAACTGATAAGCTCCCCGCATAAAACGCACATCTTTCAACCTTTTAAATCTAAATCATGCTACAATTTTACTGAAAAAACAAGAATAAATCTCGTGCTGTTTAATTGTTTATTGATTAGGAAATTTAATGCAGGATTATAGAACTCTTACACTAGAAAATATTTATGCGCCAGATGAGATAACAGACGCGCTTTCATTGTTGCAATCTTGCGGTATTGAATCGATTGTTAATCCTTCAAATATCACGCTTAATTTTGACATTGTGGATTTAAAAATGCTTGAATCTACTACACAAAATACGCTAGTTCAAAAGACATTAGAGGAGTTGTATAAAATTCGCTCATTTTCTAGTCAAAATGGCAAAATCGTATTTAAGAGCTTCAATAAAGCCAAAAAAGTCGCCAACAAAAAGCAAAACGCAAAGGCAAGATTGGCTTACGAATCTTACAAAAAAGAGTTTAGCAAGGAGACAAATGAGATTCAAAGCTGTCTTAATCAAATTTACTGCGAAGATAGCTTGGAGTTTTTAAAAAAGCTCCCGAATAATTGCATAGATATAGTGCTAACTTCGCCACCTTACAACTTTGGTATCAATTACAGCGCAACGCAGGATGCAAATCTTTGGCATGAGTATTTCAACACGCTTTTTGCCATTTTTAAAGAGTGTATTCGTGTATTAAAAAGCGGAGGGCGAATCATCGTCAATATCCAGCCTATGTTTAGCGATTATATCCCTACACACCATTTTATCAGCAAATTTTTCATTGATGAAGGGCTTATTTGGAAAGGCGAGATTTTATGGGAAAAGAATAACTACAACTGCAAATACTGCACTTGGGGAAGCTGGAAAAGCCCTGCTGCACCATATTTAAAATATTCGTGGGAGTTTATTGAAATTTTTTGCAAAAATAATCTTAAAAAAGAGGGCGATAAAGACAGCATTGACATAACCGATGATGAATTTAAAAAGTGGGTTTATGGAAAGTGGAACTTTGCCCCAGAACGCAACATGAAACAATATGGGCATGATGCAATGTTTCCAGAAGAATTAGTAAAGCGGTGTTTAAAACTATTTTCCTATCAAAATGATATTATATTAGATCCATTTAATGGTGCAGGGACAACGACAAAAGTCGCCAAACAACTAGGGCGCAGATTCATAGGTATAGACATTAGTGAAAAGTATTGTGAAGTAGCAAGAGCAAGACTAAAAGAAGTAACAAATTTATTTAATTGAGAGATGTGATTTGAGTTCTATAGAAGATATTATACAAGTCTATGGAAGCGTGGTTAAAGATATTGATAAAGATGCTCAGGGGCAAGATAGCAGGGCGTATGGTGGAGTTATAAGAAGTGCTAAAGGCAAATTACTAGAAGATATCAGCGAAGCGATTGTAAAAATAGCGTGGCAAAATATTGGCGCTAAAGCTAATAGGCTTGAAATAAATTCTAAAAAAATAAAGATTCCTATCAAAGACAGCTACATAGAAAATATAGCTAACAAACAAGTAAGGGCATACATATTAGAGCGTAAGAAAGATTATTATTACGGATTGAGTGTTGATAAACATATATTTGTGGATAATCAATTGGTTATGGGGATAGAGTGTAAAAACTATACGGAAAATGCTATGCTAAAGTGAATATTAGTAGATTTTCATCTCCTTAAAACTTTATATCCAAATATATCTTGTTATTTATTTCAGCTAGAAAGTCAATTAGGAGGGGATTATTCAGCTTTACCAGAAACCCCATTGGGATCAAAATCCACGCATGCTATAATGAGCTACTTTGAAAGCGTGAATCTGAATATAGTAACCTTACTCAAAGGTGAAAGAGACATAAACCAACCCATACACAAAAATTTCAAACCTTTAGATGAACAGATTCTCATTAAAGCAATCAAACTAATGGAGAATGAATTGAAAGTTTATTTGTAGCAGTTGGCGTGAATCCCACTAAATTCACACCAACTTAGGTACAATTCCAACCGCTATTTTTTTCTGGGGCTTCGTTTTAAGAAATCGTCAGCGATTTCGTTGAATGTTACCCAACGCACGCCCTCGTGCTTGTTGATATGCTCAATGATTTTTTCATGCATGAGCAACACTTGCGGGCGGGCGCTCACATCAGGGTGGATTGTCATGCTAAACACCGCATAATCCATCTCACGATAAACCCAATCAAATTGATCGATCCACATTTGCCCTATATCGCGCGGGCTTACAAAACCAAAGCTATTGGGGGATTTTTTAATAAACATCATCGGCGGCAAGTCGTCCAAATACCAATTCGCAGGGATTTCCACCAAATCGGTTTCCACCCCACGGATCAAAGGCTTCATCCAATCCTTAGCTTCCAAACTATAATCAATCTTGCTCCAACTATCCCCCACGCGCACGAAATAAGGCGTGAAATCATTGTGCATGAGCGAGTGGTCGTATTTGAAGCCATGTTTTAAAAGCAATTCATTAGTGATATTAGAAAACTCCCACCACGGCGCCACATAGCCTGTGGGGGCTTTGCCAGTGAGATCTTTAATCAATTCAATACTTTTTAACAAAACATCTTCTTCTTGCTTGGTGCTCATAGCGATAGGGTTTTCATGCGAATACCCATGCGCACCCACTTCATGCCCTGCATCCACGATCATTTTCATTTGTTCAGGGAAAGTTTCAATAGAATGCCCAGGCGCAAACCAAGTCGCAGGGAGATGGTATTTTTTAAACAATTTCAAAAGCCGTGGGATCCCCACTTCGCCCGCAAAAAGCCCGCGCGAAATATCATCAGGCGAATCCTCCCCGCCATAGCTCCCTAGCCAACCAGCCACCGCATCAATATCCACGCCATAAGCCACTAAAATTTCTTTTGCCATAATCGCTCCTTTTTAAGTGAGTTTTCCAAACCCCTTTTTGGTGAGTTTGGTGTCAAAATCTTGTAAATAAGGAATTTTTTGGCGTTGCAGTGCCGCTTCGTTTAAATCCATTTCAGCGATAATGGCTTCATTAAGCCTGGTGGCTTGCGCAATGATTTTCCCGTTGGGCGCGATGATTCTTGAATCGCCGGCAAACTCTAGCGTTTGTTTTAATTGAGCGTTAGTTTCTTCCCCACTATGATTGCACGCACACACAAAACAGCCATTTTCTAACGCTCTAGCCTTGCTCAATAAATCCCAGTTATAAGCCCTAGCTTTGCCAAACGCGCTAGGATAGATTAAAATCTCCGCTCCTTGTAACGCTAAAAGATTCGCTCCCACGCCAAAGCCGATTTCATAGCAAATTTGCAAACCCACTTTCGCGCTAAAATCCCCAAAATCCAGCGTAAAAACCTCGTATTTTTTACCCCTTTTGAAACGCGATTTTTCATCGCCCCACAAATAAACCTTGCGGTGTTTTCCAACGATCCCGCCTTTTGGTGGAATGATATAAGCGCTGTCGTAGAGTTTTTTATCCGTTTTTTCAATGCTGCACGCCACTAGATGCACCTTATTGGATTTTGCAAAATCGCTTAACGCTCTCAACGACTCGTTTTTTAGCGTTTCCTTTCTGTGCTCTATCGCTTTAAGATCTATCCCAAACTCTGCGTCTTTATCATTCACGCAATAACCGCTATCAAACAATTCCGGTAAAACAATGAGATTCGCGCCTTTGTTGTGGGCTTCTTTGGCGAGATTGAGCGCTAATTGCAGGTTTTCATTTAAGGCGTAGGGTTTGGATTGCATCTGAATCGTAGCCGTTTTTAGGATTCTTTTAGCGGGATTTTTTGTTTTCAAGATCCACTCCCATTTTTGTTTTTATTGTATAGGATTAGAAATTAAAAGAGGATTAATGGGGTTAAAATCCACATGCGTTTGTGTCAAAACTTACCATTATTATTCAAAAATCGTAATAACGCGCTAGAGAGCGAACTCACAAACACGCCGATAAGAAAGATTAACCCGTTAAAAAGATGCAAGAATAAAAGCGCTCCTAAAATGCCTAGTAAAACCCCATACCCCCCTAAACGCCACACATTAAAAGACATTTCCAAGCCCAAGGCGAATTTTTGGAATTTTTGCTTTTCTTCTTTTTCTCCTGAATTTTGTTTCCTTAAATCCAAACGCTTTTTAACGCCGTAATACGAAGACAACGCCACGATAAAAAACCCTAAAAACCCCCCTTCAAAATTCAAAACCCCTTGAAATGCTTGGAAAAAATAAATGATGATCGCGCTAACTATATTGATAGAAAGTAAAATAAGCAAGCATTTGATTTGGCACATGGGCTTTTATTGTATTTACTTGTTTTGTGTGTGTTTAGGGTCTTTGGCTAATTCTTCATAATCTTTTTGCATGTTTTTATAAGCTTTATAGACATTGAGAAAGCTCGCTAACACGCCCCAAATAACCCCAAGCCAAAAAAGCCACGAAATATGAGTGAGCTTTTTAAGCCCATAGCCTATAGCCACGCCCATAAGGATCGCTACCACCATAGAAAGCCCCAAGCTCAAATAATTCGCCCCCTCTATGAATTTATAATACTTTGGCTTTTTCAAAAATTCACACACCTTTTATGATTTCATCAAAACTTTCATCGGCTTTTGCAACCGCTAAATCAATCATCTCTTCAGTCATAGGCTCACAAATAAAGCCGGTTTCAAAGCTTGAACATGCCAAATACACGCCCTTAAAAAGCATTTTTTGGTGGAATTTTGCAAACATTTCCGTATCGCTTTTTAAAGCGTCATCAAAATCACGCACCGCATTTTCGTTAAAGAAAAAGCCAAACATGCTCCCTCTATTGAGCGTTTCTAAAGCGATGTTATAGTTTTGAGCGCTCTTTTTTAAACCTTGAGTCAAACGAACGGCTAAAGCGTTTAAGCGGGTATAAAGGGTTTTATCTCTTTTGATTTTATAAAGCGCACTCAACCCCGCGCACACCGCTAGGGGATTACCGCTCAATGTGCCTGCTTGATACACGCCTCCAATGGGTGAAAGCAAGTCCATAATTTCCGCACGCCCCCCAAAACACGCCAAAGGAAGCCCCGCGCCTATCACCTTACCAAAGGTTACCAAATCCGGCACCACGCCATAAAATTCTTGAGAACCGCTCAAGCTCGCTCTAAACCCGCTCATCACTTCATCTAAAATCAGCACCGCTTGGTATTTTTCACACAAAGCCTTTAAGCCTAATAAAAACTCTTTTTGAGCCGGCACTAACCCCATATTCCCGGCAATGGGTTCAATGATGACGCAACCCACATCGCCTTTTTTAAAGCATTCTTCTGTGGAATTTAAATCGTTATAACGAGCCACTAGAGTGTGTTTGCTAAAATCGTTCGGCACGCCTAAAGAAGAAGGAGAGCCAAAAGTCGCGCACCCGCTACCCGCTTTCACCAATAAGGAGTCGCTATGCCCATGATAGCACCCTTCAAACTTGATCAAATCGTCTTTTTGGCTATAAGCTCTAGCGAGTCGTATCGCGCTCATGGTCGCTTCTGTGCCGCTATTCACTAAACGCACCTTATCTAAGCCTTCATAACAAGAAATGATCTCCTTAGCTAAAGTGGTTTCTAATTCTGTGGGAGCGCCAAAAGAAGTGCCTTTTTTTAATACATTAATAATATTTTCTTCAATCTCTTCATCAGCATGCCCAAAAATCAAAGGCCCCCAGCTTTGCACAAAATCTATATAATGGTTGTTATCCACATCATAAAGATACGCCCCCTTACCCTTTAAAATAAAGGGAGGAGTGCCTTTAACGCTCTTAAACGCCCTCACAGGCGAATTGACCCCCCCAGCGATCACCTGTTTAGCTTCATTAAAATCATTAATGCTGTGCAACAACTCCATGATTTTAAATTATCCCTTAATCATGCTTTCAAATTGGATTTCCACTTGCGACCAAGTCAAGCCCTCATGAAAACTCTCGCATCGTTTAGCCAAGCTCGCTAATTCGTTTTTCAAGCCAAAATTCAATAGATCCAAGACCCCTTTAACCACGAGCTTATCACTAGCAACCGTGTATTGCATAGGCACTTTCACCAGTTTTTCATTCATCCTCACATAAGCCGTAAGAGAACCTTCATGATCGCCTTCTATCACATTTCTAAAAGTTACTTTGATGTTAGTGCTTTTAAAAAGAGCGAAAAAAGCCTCTTTAACATTTTTGTTTTTAGTGTCATCGCCTAAATTGACTTTCAAGCTATCCATGCTCGCACTCGCTCCCTCTAAAAGGGTTTTTAAACTATCTTGAGATTTACCCAGTTTATAGGTGATGCTTTCAAAACTCCCATTTACCGGTGTTTTAGCCTTAGTTTTAAAGGCCGTCCATGTTAGCTTAGCCGAAGATAAATCCAAATTCACCGCTTGCAAAAACCCTGCTAGTAAAACCGATACCAAAACCATTTTTTTCATTCATTATCCTTTAATGTGGTCTTATCAATAACGCTTATTATTTTAGTGTAAATTAAGAACGCTTACAACTAAAACGATTCATTTTGATAATCATTTGCACTCTAAAGACGACTCAAGAGATACAATTGCGTTTATTTTAAACTCTTTTTGTAAATAATGCTGACTGAACCAAACTTTCTAAACCATTCATAAAAAGGTTAAAGCGCATGGGGCTATCCTTAAGGCTATAACCTTGAATACAGAAAAATTCACAGCGATCGGAGTTTCAGCCTGAAACCATCTTCGTGTAAATCGCCTTGCTTTAAAAGCTCATCTGCACTAGGGCTAGAATAATGCTTGGCTAAAATAATGAAATAGGCGTTGTTATGCACCCCAATAAGGTTAGGCTGGAAATAAGGGAAAGTTTCAGGGTTTAAAATCCATGTTGCGACTTTGTTATACGCCACAGAGAGCCTTTTCCCAGCCTCACTACCCCACAAATCATACCCGTTCTCAAAAAGCAATTCGCCTGATATGGTTAGCGCAAGAAGCGCAAAATTAGTATAAGCTATCCCTTTAATGCCTTTTGTAGGGCCGCCATGATAATCGCTTGTATCGCTCCTAGTGATCGCACTAGGAATAACCCCATTCTCATCTATGGCTTTAAATACCCACTCTTGCCACCGATTAGCGCTGTTTTGCAAAAGGGCATGATCGTCTAACGCTATCGCAGAGCTCACATCAAAGAGAATGCCCCACGCCCCATGGTTAGTGTTAAGAGCTGATTGCGAATACTGGTGCATCCGCTTAATGAAATCTTCATATTCTGGGCTAGGAAACGCCTTTTTGACAAACCAATAAGCCATGTTCATATAAGGCATGTAAAAATTGATATTATCCTCGCTCTGATAAGTATCCACGCTTTGAAGCTCTTTAGCCCAAGCGTTTAAAATTTCTATAGCTTTTAAGCCGTATTGTTTGTTTTTGCTCACTAAATAGCCTAGCGCTAAGTCATAAGACATGATAGCGGATTTTTTAAAACTCTTTGTGCATGCATCAGGCTCTCTAACCCCAGCAGAAGTGTAGTGTTTTGATGCGTTAAGTTGCACGCATGGCTGTATTGTTTGGGAGAGCTTTTTATCAAGATGGAGTTTTTGGGGCAAGTCTGTAGATTTAAAATCCCTAAAAAAGTAATCCTGCTCGGCATGAGCTTGAACGCAAACGCAAACACACATGAACAATAAAAACAAAACAAATCTTTTCATTTCTCGCCTTTATTTTGATGGATTGATCTAAAAATAGCGTTTTATGGTAACGCTTCCAACAACACAAATTTAAGCGCATGCGTATTAAGAGCGCTAAGTGCTGAAAGGGGTAAGACAAAGAGCGCTGATTTTTCATTAGGGTTATTTTCAAAATCGCTGGTTAAATGGGGGTGTAAAAACCCTAAATACGGCTCTAAACCAAACGCCTCTAATTTTTGCGCTTCTAAGTTTAAAAAGGCGCAAAAATCCTTAGCCATCTCATCAATGTTTTCTACAACATCGCATTTATTGAGCAACACCCCAAAAGGCTTATTGGCCAAAGCGGGTGAAAATTTTTCCAACTCCAATCTCAAGCGTTGGTATTGCTCTTTAATACCCAAATCCAGCCTAGAAGCGTCTAAAACAAAGGCTAAAACTTTGGTGCGCTCAATATGCTTTAAAAAGCTAATCCCTAAGCCTTTTCCCTCACTAGCCCCTTCAATGATGCCAGGAATATCAGCCATTAGAAATTCGCTTTTTTCATCTACGCTCACAACCCCTAAATTAGGCACTAGAGTCGTGAATTCATAATTAGCGATTTTAGGCTTAGCGTTAGAGATTGTGGAAATGAGCGTGGATTTACCCGCATTAGGGAAGCCTACTAACCCTATATCAGCGATGAGCTTTAATTCCAAACGCACGCATTTTTCAACCCCCTCTAAGCCTTTTTGCGCGTAAGTGGGTTGTTGTTTAATCGCGCTTTTAAAATGCGCATTCCCTAACCCCCCCTTGCCTCCTTTTAAGGCTAACACCCTTTTTTTAGGCTCCACTAAATCAAGCCACAACTTATCATCTACAAAAACTTGCGTTCCTGGCGGCACAACAATAATCTTATCTTCACCCTTTTTGCCCGTGCAATTTCGTGTGCCTCCTGGAGCCCCGTTTTTAGCCTTATGGTGTTTAGTGCCTCTAAAACTCGCTAGAGTGTCGGTATTGTTATCCACTTCAAAATACACATCGCCTCCATCGCCTCCATCGCCTCCATCAGGGCCTCCCTTGATGACAAACTTTTCTCGCCTAAAACTCACCATTCCAGGTCCCCCCTTACCCGAAGCGACGATGATTTCCACGCTATCTACAAACACAGCCTAGAAGTCCTTTCTTTTATTCAGCAAATCTTTGCATGGATTTTTCCAAATGCGGCACCGCATTGAGTAATTTCTGCGTATAAGGGTGCTTGGGGGCGCTTATCACGCTATCCACATCTCCCGTTTCTACGATTTGCCCTTGATTCATTACGATGATTTTATCGCTTATATGCTCCACCACCCCTAAATCATGGCTGATAAAAATATAAGTCAGCCCCATTTCTTTTTGCAAATCCAAGAGCAAATTCAACACTTGCGCTTGAATGGACACATCTAACGCAGACACAGGCTCATCGCAAATCACCACGCTAGGATGCAAAATGAGCGCCCTAGCAATGCCGATTCGTTGCCTTTGACCGCCTGAAAACTGGTGGGGGTAACGATCGATCCATTCTAATTTCAAACCCACTTTTTGCATGATCTCTAGCACTTTTGTTTTGATTTCTTTTTTTGAAAAATGAGAATTTAAAAGCAAGGGTTCAGCGATGATCTCGCCCACTTTCCACCGAGGGTTTAGGCTAGAATAGGGATCTTGAAAAATCATTTGCACCTTTTTGCGGTAATCAAACCAATCCTGTTTGCTAAAATGCAAATGGCGCTTACCATTGAAATAAATCGCCCCGCTATCTTGCCTTTCAATCCCGGCTAAAATTTTTGCTGTCGTGCTTTTCCCGCAACCGCTCTCCCCCACAATGCTTAAAACTTCATTTTGTTCCACTTCAAAACTAATCCCATTGAGCGCATGGATGATCCTCTTGGGTTTGAATAACCCCCTGTCTATCGCATAGGATTTTTTCAATTCTTTAATTTCTAAGAGCTTCATCGCAACTCCTTTTGAAAACTCAAATAATCTATATTTTCATCCACGGTTTCTAAGCGTTTTTTGCGGTATTCTTTGCCCGGTTTAGGGATCGCGCTTAAAAGAGCCTTCGTATAAGGGTGTCTTGGATCAGCAAAAAGCTCTTTCGCGCTCGCTTGCTCCACCACATGCCCTTTATACATCACCACCACTTCATCAGCGATTTGCGCCACCACGCCTAAATCATGGGTGATAAACAAAATAGAAGTGCCTTTTTTTTGTTGCAACTCTTTCATCAATTCTAAAATCTGCGCTTGAATGGTTACATCTAACGCTGTCGTAGGCTCATCAGCGATCAAGATTTCAGGCTCACACACCATAGCCATAGCGATCATCACCCTTTGGCGCTGCCCTCCACTGAGATTGAAAGGGTATTCGTGGTATTTGTCCCCTGCATGGGGAATGCCTACGCGCTCCAACTCATAGACCACCCTTTCTAAGCGTTCTTTTTTGTTAAGGTTAGGGTGGTGGATTTTCAACACTTCATTGATTTGAAACCCCACTGTGTAGGAAGGGTTCAAGCTTGTCATAGGCTCTTGAAAGATCATGCCAATTTTTTTACCCCTGATTTCTTTTTGCATCTGCTTTTCTTTGAGCTGCAACAAATCCTGCCCTAAAAATTGAATGTTCCCTCCCACAATTTGACCCGGTTTTTCAATAAGCCCTAAAATAGAAAGCGAAGTGATGCTTTTCCCGCTCCCGCTCTCCCCTACAATGCAGAGCGTTTGAGACTTTTTCAAGCCAAAACTCACGCCATCTACTGCTTTATTCACGCCCTTATCGGTGAAAAAATAAGTTTTTAAATTTTTAACTTCTAAAATCATGCAAGCTCCTTTTAAGAGGCGCGTTTAGGATCTAAAGCGTCCATGATGCCATCGCCCACCAGATTAAAACTCATGACCGTTAAAAAAATCATCACCCCAGGGAAAACAAGCATCCAAGGAGCGGTAGCGATATATTGCATGGAGTTCATAAGCATCGCTCCCCATTCAGGTTTGGGAGGTTGGGCCCCAAGACCTAAAAAGCTCAGCGCGGCCGCTTCTAAAACCGTGGAAGCAAAACCCATTGTCGTTTGCACGATTAAAGGGATAATGCAATTAGGGAAGATCACCTTACACATCAAACGAAGATGCGAAGAGCCATTGATTTTAGAAGCGATCACATATTCTTTTTCTTTTTCGCCCAGCACGGAACTGCGCACCAATCTTGCAAATCCAGGAATCCCCACAAACCCAATAGCGAGCATGGCGTTAGTGAGTGAAGGCCCTAACACAGCGACCACAATCACGATCAATAAAATAGAGGGCAAAGCGAACATGATGTCCATAATACGCATGATAACCGCATCTGTTTTCCCTCCAAAATACCCCGCTATTAGCCCTAATATCGTGCCAAAAAAGACCGCAATCCCCATAGAAACAATCCCTATGGTTAAAGAAATCCTAGCCCCATAGATCAAGCGGCTCAAAATATCGCGCCCCAAATCATCGGTGCCTAAAAGGTATTTAATATTCCCCCCATGCTCCCATATAGGCTTTAAAAGGCGATCTTGCGCGTTTTGCGCATAAGGATCATGCGGAGCCAAAAGGGGTGCAAAAATCGCGCAAACCACCAATAAAAGCACAATCCATGCGCCAACTACTGCCGCTTTATTTTTTTTGAATTGTTGGATAAATTCTCTAAAAGACTCCATTATGACAACCTTATTCTGGGATCAATAAAAGCGTATAAAATATCCACCAAAAGATTAGCCCCAATATACATCATGGCGATAATCAAAGACATGGACTGGATAATCGGGAAATCGCGCTGGTTGAGTGCATTAACGATCCACTTACCAATCCCAGGCCATGAGAAAACCGTTTCAGTTATCATGCTCCCCCCTAAAAGCCCGGCCAACATCAAGCCTGCGATAGTCGTTACAGGGATTAAAGCGTTACGCAAAGTGTGCACAAAAATCACCCTAAAGGAGCTGCACCCCTTAGCTTTAGCGGTGCGCACATAATCTTCTTTAGACACTTCTGCCATGCTCGCGCGAGTCATTCTGGCAATAACAGCGGTAGAAACCGTGGCTAACACAATGCTAGGCAAAATCAAGTGCTTAATGGTATCCACAAACGCCCCATAATCCCTTGCGATCAAGCTGTCTATCAAATAAAAACCTGTAGGGCCATCTAAATAATACACATCGCTCAAACGCCCAAAAACAGGCAACCACCCCAATTGCACGCTAAAGATATAAATCAGCATGAGCCCTAGCCAAAACACGGGCATAGAAATCCCGGCTAAAGCGAAAGTCATGCTGGAATAATCAAACACGCTATAGCGTTTGATCGCGGCTAACACGCCAACACTAATACCCAAAACAAGAGCCATAAACAGAGCGATCAAAGCCAATTCCACCGTAGCCGGGAAGCGTTGCAAAAATTCATGCATCACAGGCTCACCGGTCATGATAGAAGTGCCAAAATTGCCATGCAACACATTATTGATAAAGAAAAAATACTGCTCTATCAAAGGCTTATTCAAGCCAAATTGTTCCCTTAAAGCGTCAATAGCGGCTTGATTGGCCTTTTCGCCTAAAATCACTAACGCCGGATCTCCTGGCACTAAATGCACCATCATAAACACAATGATACTCACTCCAAACAGCGTGGGGATCGCCCACAAAACACGCTTGATGATAAAACTCAGCATACAACCCCTTTTACTTTTCTAAATACACCTTAAAGAAGCGATTCACGCTCACTCCGGTCGTCTTATAACCCTTAACTTTAGACAAGTGCGGCACCACCGAATAAGGATAAGCTAAAGGCACATAGGGCGCATCTTTATGGATAATTTCTTGAGCCTTTAAATAAAGAGCTTCCCTCTCCTTTTGATCAGAAACCCGTTTAGCCTTTAAAAGAAGATCTGAAAAGGCGTCGCTCTTATAAAAGGAACCATTTTGAGTGGGTATAGCTGAGGCTGCTTGCTTGCTCCATAAGGTGTATAAGAAATTATCCGGATCCGCAATGTCTGCCATCCAGCCTGCAAACGCCATTTCATGCTCGCCCAGACCCGTTCTTTTCAAATAAGCCCCCCACTCATACACTTCAATTTTCACATCAATGCCAATTTTAGCCAGGCTCGCTTGTATGAACACCGCTCCTTTTGGGTTACGGGTGGCAGTGGTAAAAATGGTGGTTTTAAAGCCGTTAGGATACCCCGCTTGTTTCAATAACTCTTTAGCCTTTTTCAAATCGTATTCATAGGGTTTGATGTTGTAGTTATAACCCCATATGGTGGGCGGGAAAGGATTGACCATTTTTTGGGCAAAGCCTTCATAAAGCACTTTGATGTAATCATCAACATTAATCGCATGGTTGATGGCTAAACGCACTAAAGGGTTGTTAAAATACTTTTTTTGCGTGTTTAATGAAAGCCAACTCGCCAACAACCCAGCGCTCTTATCCACCACGATATTAGGGACTTTTTCTAATTGCTCCACTTCACTAAGGTTAGGCCCAGTCATGAGCATGATTTCACCGGTGCGCAACGCCAAAGCGCGAGTGGAAGGATTAGGAATGGTGCGCACCACCACCTTATCCAAATAAGCTTTAGACCCCCAATAATCCTGATTTTTTAGAAGAATGATTTTTTCATCTTTATTCCACAAAAAGAATTTGAAAGGCCCTGTCCCAATAGGTTTTTTAGCCAACTCGTCTTTTTTATTATTTTGAGCCAAATAATCAGCATAATCCTTACTCAAAATGCTCAAAAAGTCCATGCCTAAATTGGCTAAAAACGGGGCTTCTGGCCCATTAAGCGTGAATCTAATCGTGTAATCATCTAAAGCTTCAATGCTCTTAATAATATGAGACATGCCCATGCCTTCCCAGTATTTATAGCTTTTAGCCCCCGGGTTATAGTATCGTTTAGCCTTATCCATCTGGCGCTCAAACGAAAACAGCACATCTTTAGCGCTAAACTCTACTTTTTTATTCCAATACTTCGTCTGGTGGAAATAAACCCCTTTGCGTAAATGAAAGGTATATACAAGACCATCCGGGGATATTTCCCAGCTTGTCGCTAAGGCGGGTTCAATTTCTGTGGTGCCGTATTTGAATTGCACGAGCGTGTCATAAATATTGCCCGTTGCCACATAGCTTTCGCCATCAGTTACTAAGGCAGGATCCATGCTTGATCCATCAGCGCCTCTAGCAAAAACTAAAACGCCTCCAAAACGCTTTTGCTCTTCAACGGAAACATTTTCTTTAGAGGGATTAAGAGTAGCGTTTGGGTTTTCTAAAGCTTTCAAAAAGAACCCAAACAACAAAAGAAAAAAAAACAAACCCTTAACAAAAACATTATTCATAAGCCAATCTCCACAACAAATTCTAAAGGATAGAGATCTAAATTATAAATATTTTATTGCGTTTATAGGCGTTTAACAAACACCCAAAGGTTTAATTGACCTTTAAAGGTTACCCTACTCCCCAAAGTTTTGACTAACCACAGAAACCTTCTTGCGGTTTCTGTCTTTATGCTCAAACTTCACAACGCCATCTATGAGCGCGTATAAGGTATGGTCTTTCCCCATGCCCACATTATTACCCGGATGCATTTTAGTGCCTCTTTGGCGCACGATAATATTCCCTGCTCTCACAAATTCTGAGCCGAATTTTTTCACGCCTAAGCGTCTTCCTGCAGAATCTCTGTTATTCTGCGTGCTCCCTTGACCTTTCTTGTGTGCCATTGTCTAATGCTCCTTTATGCTACAATTTTAGTGATTCTAACACGAGTGAAATCTCTTCTAAAACCACGCTTGGTTTTGCTGTCTTTTCGGCGGCGTTTTTTGAAAGTGATGACTTTTTTGCCACGCCCTTCATTGATCACTTCCGCTTCAATTTTAGCCCCATTCACAAAGGGTTTCCCGCAAGAGAGTTTGCCTTCTTTGGACACGGCTAACACTTCCACTAATTCCACTAAAGCCTTAGGCTCTTTATCCATTTTATCCAATAAAACAATATCGCCTTCAACGACTTTATATTGCTTACCGCCATGCTTAAATATTGCGTATGACATTTCTATTCCTTAAAAATTGAACGCTCTTTTTAAAATAAACGCTTATTATAGTGAGTATTTGCTAAAATTTAACTTTAAATTTAGATTAAATTCATATTAAAAGAATTTTTTTACTCAAAACAACCCCATTTAACCCGCCATTATTACCCCGCATCATTGCTCCACTCAAACCACTCACAATTGTTATTAACTTGTTTTGGAATACTTTTAGCTTGTTTGTTAAAAAACCAATAAGGATTTGATCATGCGCGTTACCTTTGGCTCAAAATACAACCAAATGAATAACTATCAAAACGCTTTACAAAATAAAATCAACGACGCTAACACGCAGATCGCTTCAGGGCTAAAAATCCGTTATGGCTATCAAAACAGCGACATTAACAACCAGAATTTAAAATTCCAATACGAAGAAAACACCTTAGATCAAGGCATTGATGTGGCTCAAAACGCTTACACTTCAACGCTCAATACCGACAAAGCCTTGCAAGAATTTTCTAAAACGATGGAGACTTTTAAAACCAAGCTCATCCAATCCGCTAACGATGTGCATTCAGAAACTTCTCGCGTCGCTATCGCTAACGATTTGGAACGCTTGAGGGAGCATATGATGAATGTTGCTAACACCTCTATAGGGGGGGAATTTTTATTTGGGGGCAGTAAGGTGGATAGACCCCCCATTGATAGCGAGGGGAAATACCATGGCAATGGCGAAGATTTAAACGCACTCATCAGCTCTGATAACCTTGTGCCTTATAATATCAGTGGGCAAGATTTGTTTTTAGGCGCGGATAAAGACAAGCACAAACTCATCACCACCAACATTAAATTACTCAATCAAAACAAGCTCCACCCTGATGTGATGGACGCTTTAGAGCATTCTTCATTGCCTGAAGAAGTTTTTATTAAACCCGGTGATACCTTGCGAGAACTCATCGGCGATAACGATAAAGACCCCACCAATGACCCTAAAGAGTTTTTTTATTTGCAAGGCATTAGGCCTGATGGCTCCAGTTTTAAAGAAAAATTCGCGCTGGATAAAGCCTACCAGAACAAAGAAAGCGCGACTAAAGTGAGCGATTTGCTGGATAAAATCGGTCATGCTTACGGGAACACTTCGCAAAATAAAGTCGTGGATGTGAGTTTGAATAATTGGGGGCAAATTGAGATCAAAAACCTAACGCCTGGCAGTGAAAATTTGGATTTTCATTTGATTTCTAGCGATGGGGATTTTGACGATTTAGACGCCTTGCGTTCAAGCGCTAAAAGGGTTACTGAATATGTCAAAAGCGCGTTTGTAACGGATAGGAGCTTGAGCCAGGTTAAAGCGGTGCCCAACATGTATAACCCTAGGGTGCTTGAAATCCCTAGCGTGTTTGTAACTAAAGACAATGTTTTAGCCAACAAAAACACTAAATTGAGCGAGATTTTTGGCGATAGCGTGGAAACTTTAAAAATCAATGCCAGGGACGATACGAGCGCTATTAAAATCCCAAACCTCCCTGTTTATTTGGATATTCCCATTCTTTTAAATGTGAAAAATTCTACGATTAAAGATTTGAAAGACGCGATTAAAGAACGCTTTAATAATGAAGTGGATGTGGAAATTGAAACAAACGGGCGTTTGAGGATTATTGACAATTCTTCTAACCAATCGCCTATTTCTTTTGCTTTAAGCGCCCTAGATCAAAAAGGGCTAGAAGTGGCCGGCATTCCTACTAATAATGCGAGCGAATACCAAAAAACCTATTTCAATAAAGAAGGGGCAAAATTAGAAAGCAATGTGGCTCAAATCGCTCAAAATGGCGCGGCTAATGGCTCTACTAAACTGAGTGAAGTCGCTAATGGGAGTTTAGAAAATAGCGTTTTTAACATGAAATTAAACGATGTGAATGGTTCGTTTTTAGAAGCGCAAATGATCTTGGATAATAATGGGGCTTTTTTAAGTTTGCCTAATGGCATTAAAATCCCGCTTTATGACCCCACAAGCGCTGATATTCAAGCTTCTAAACCCAATGAAGTAACTTACAGGCAACTTATGGATGCGATGAGTATCGCGCTCAATTACAGCAATACTGACCCCGCCATCTACCAACAAATCAGCGATAACCCCACTTCAAAAGAAAGCAAGGAGCGCTTTATTGAATTGTTAAAACAAGCTAAAGACAACCTTTCTGTTAATTTGAATGAAGAAGGAAAAGTCATTATCCAAGATAACATGCACTCAAACACCAAAATGCAGTTCATGCTTTTTGATAAAGACGCGAATGATTTTTCTCAAAACGCCTTGCACAGCGACAAACCAAGCCTTAAATTAAACGCTAATAACGCTTTAATTATTGACAAGCCCAGCGTGAATTTTTTTGATCAATTAGAAAATACCATCACTTCGGTAAGAAAAGGGATTTATCGCCCGGACGCTTTAGGGGATACTTATTCTAGCGACATGCGTAATTTAGGCATTCAAAACGGCATCACCCTTATAGATCACTTGAGCGATCACATAGAAAAAATGATCGCTAAAAACGGCGCTCATGGTAAGACGTTTGAAAACATTATCAGGCGTAATGAAGTTTTAAAAACGCAAGTTCAAAGCATTCGCGGGGAAACAACCGGCACGGACATGGCAGAAACTTACAATAAATTTTCCAATCTCACTAACAACTATAACGCCGTTCTGGCTTCCACGAACAAAATCAATAATCTGTCTTTAACGAAATATTTGTAGTCTTTTGGTGGTTTTTAAGCGTTCTAAAAAGAGATATTAAAATTGCTTTTAAGCTTCTAAAGCCCCCTCCTTTTGCCCTTTATTTCGTGGGCAAATCGCCTACAGGACAAGCGGCCACACCCACGCTTGGGCGAGTGAATTTTTCTACATTTTCTTGAGCTTTTTTGGGGTCATTCACCCAAGTTTTATAGAACTCAAAAGGGCATTCCGCCACACCCTTATCCCCATCGCCACTAGCAAAAACCCCACTATAACCTCTGTGTAAGAGTTTGAAGAGTTGGTTTTGGCTTTGGTCGTATTTCCTCGCATCACGGATTTGTTGCACAGAAAGTTGAGCGTATTGAAGACCATTTTCTTCTTCCCCGCATTCGCCCAAAGTATGCCCGTCAAAACCAATAATGCTAGAATGCCCGAAATAGGAATACACCCCATCAAAGCCGGTCGCATTCGCTACCGCTACATAACATTGATTAGCCCACGCCATAGCTTTCACGATCGCAATTTGTTGCTCTTTAGCCGGATACATGTAACCTTGACAGCGCACAATGAGTTCTGCCCCACGCATCGCGCAATCGCGCCAAATTTCAGGATAGTTACCATCATCGCAAATAATCAAAGAAACTTTCAAGCCCTTAGGCCCATCAACCACATAAGTTTTATCCCCAGGATACCAGCATTCAATAGGGCACCAAGGCAAGATTTTGCGGTATTTTTGCACGATCTCACCCTTATCATTGACAAGAATCAAAGTATTATAGGGATTCTTTTCAGCTTGCTCGTGTTTTTCCCCCGTCAAAGAGAACACTCCCCAAACCTTGTTTTTCTTACAAGCCTCAGCAAGGATTGCGGTTTCTTCTCCAGGAACGCTTGCGGCTGTGTCAAACATTTCTTGTCTGTCATACATAATCCCATGCGTGCTGTATTCAGGGAAAATAATCAGATCCAACCCGGGCAGACCTTGTTTGACCCCACCAATCACCTTGGCGATATTGCGACAATTTTCCAACACCTCATTCTTAGTGTGGAGTCTAGGCATCTTATAATTAACTACCGCTACACCCACAGTATCTGGGCTGCTACTAATATCTCCATGTCTCATGTTATACTCCTTGTTCTTTAATGAGAGTTCCTACAAACCCTCTATTTGAATTTATAAAATAGTTGTGTAAATGGATCTATAATGAACATGAAAACTTTAATCATTATGATTACTGGGGGCGAGTTTTAACTTTTTTGCTCTATTTAGTAGCCTATTTCTAAAAAATGAGGTTTTAGCCGCTCTATTTTATGGTTATTTGATTTTCACTTCCACTAAGCCATATAAAGCATTGATGCAATAGATTTTAGACGCTCTTTGCAAGTCTTGCAATTTTAAAGGGGCATGCTCAACAAGACCCTTTTTTAACAATCCCATCACACCCGTCCCGTTTAACGCGCCCGCGCTAAAATAAGGGGTTAAAAGCCTGTTATGGATTTCTAAAATGAGATTACTCCTAGCGCCTTCAGTGAGTTCTAGATCCTGGTTATAAAAGATTTCATCAAAAATAACGCCTTGTTTAATGAGCGCTCGGGCGTTTTGATAAAAAGGGGCATAGGTGGTCTTATGGTATAAAAAATCATTGCGTTTATCAATGGGGGCTTCACTCAAACGAATTTCTAGGCTTTTTAAAGGCTCTAAGGCTTTGTATTCTTTAATGAGCTTGCCCTTTTTATTGAGTAAAACCCTTAAAACCCCTTCTTTTTCTAATTCAAAGTCTAAAAGATTTTCATCATGTTTGAAATTGAAATATTGGGCGCTATTCATTAAGCGTTCTTCATGGGCGTTTTTATTGTTAATCTCTAATTTTTGATCCTTTTTGATAATTTTCATCGTTTCTACAATCTCAAATTCTATTTTGGGCATCACAAAAAAGGATTTTAAAAAGCTCTCTTCATATTCTTTGGGCGCTTTACTTTTATAAGTTACCCCACTCCCTACCCCTAAATGCAAAAAATCTTCGCGCGCTCTTTTTTCTAAAGTGCGGATAGGCACGCTAAAAAGGGCTTTTTTTTCTTCAACCATGCCTATCGCTCCGCAATACACCCCCCTAGGGCGTTTTTCTAAACTTTCAATGATTTGCATGGTTTTTATTTTAGGGCATCCGGTCACAGATCCGCAAGGGAACAACGCCTTAAAAATCTCAAACAAGCTGGTTTTTAGGGGCAATTTCGCTTCAATCTCGCTTATCATTTGATACACGCTAGGCAAGCTGATGATTTCAAACAATTGATTGACTTTCACGCTATTTTTTAAGGCCAAGCGGCTCAAATCGTTACGCAGTAAATCCACAATCATCACATTTTCACTTCTATTTTTGTCATCATTTTGCAAAAACAATCGGTTTTTTTCATCTATTAAGGGGTTATTTGAGCGAGCGATCGTGCCTTTCATGGGTTTTGTAACAATCTTAATCGCTGTGTCTAAAAACTCTAATTCAAAAAACAATTCCGGCGAAAAACTTAAAACGCTCCCAAACTCATTTTCTATAAAAGCCTTAAAGGGCGTGTTTTGGTTGTGTATCACCTCCTTAAAAACGCGCTTCAGTTTGGCTTTAGTGTCTAAAAATAAATCCATCGTGAGATTCACTTGATAGGTATCGCCGTTTTTGAGATATTCTTTAACGGCTTTGAACTGCTTGAAATAAGTTTTTTGATCTAAAGAGCTGTGGATTTTGGGGTAAAACGCATGCTCTTTTAAAGGCTCTAAAGAATATTTTTTTCTTTCTAAAAATTGTTCAAAATATAAAAAAGGGGTTTGACTTTGAAAATTTTCATCTAAAAACGCTAAGCGCGCTTCGTATAAAAGATACCCCACAAAATACCCATTCCCCCTATTTTGAGAGATGAAATCCAGGGCGTTTTTCAGCTCATGAAGATTGGTGGCGGTGAGTTTTTTAATCCTTTTTTGATATTTAAAATCCCCAAAAATCATTTAATTTTTAGCAACAGCTTCGTATTTGTCTATCAAAAACACCGGGTTATAGCTCATTTTAGACCTTCTCAAACCCTCTAACCCTAGATCTTCTTCTCTGTTAGCGTAAGTCAAATGGCTAAATTCATTCAAAAGCAATTGCTGGTTGATGATTTGATACGCGCCTGCAATATCCATGCGGGCTTTTTCAATGTGAATGAGCGCGGTTTCTTCGTTTAAAACTTCTCCAAAACTAAACGAGACTATTTCTCCATTAACCCTAACTAGCCCCCCTTTCACATCCAAGCTCTCATAATTTTCCAACACGCTTTGAATGCCCTTATTCTCATTGATTAGCCCTATATCATCGGTCTGGCTTTCTAAAAACCACTCTTTGGAGGCTTCTAAAACTTCCTTTCTGTTTTGAGAAGAAATTTTTTCATAAACAAAATTCGCGCAATTAGTTAAAAACTGGTTTAAGTGGTTTTTTTTCTTATGGTATTTTTTCCCTTTTAAAGCGATCAATTCTTCAATAGAATAAATATAATCGCTCCTGTCTCTGTTGTAAGTGAAATCAAACACCCCTACAAAATTGTCTTTCAAATCGTCTTTTTGCTCTAAAGTCAAGGAGTGGAATCGTAAATTTTTTTCTCGCTTCAAAAGCTCTTTTACGCATTCAAGCGCATTCTTACCGATAGGATAGAAATAAAAGGGTTTTTGATTGTCATAAGTGGTTTGAATCACCAAACAATCCCTAATCACCGCCACTTGAATGAGCCTTGCGTGCTGCCATAAAAAACAATTGGTAAAACTCACATCCGATAAAACGATTTTTTGAGCGTTTAAAAACCTTGAAAACAAGTCCTTATGCGCTAGGGTGATTTTTTCAAACATGGCAACTCTCTTTTATTTTTTTAGCTCTTTTAGGGCGTTTTCTTGAAATTTTCTAGAAATCTTAAAAATCTCTGCATAAAAACCCGTAAGAATTTCTCCATTCAAATGCTTGAAATCCCTTTGGCTGAGTCGTTTTAAAATTTCTTGCTCTCTTTTAGGGCAATAAATGGGGTTTTCTTGTTTGATGAGAGCGATTTTTAAAGCGATTTCTAAGCGTTTGTCTAAAAGATCGCTTAATTCATTATCCAACACATCAATTTCAGCCCTTAAATTTTCTAAAAGACTATCCAAATTCTTTTGCATCTGGTCAAACCCCTTTTAAGCCTTCTTCTTCTAAGCGCCATAAATCCTCTAAAGCCTCTCTTTTTCTTATCACCCTGATTTGGTGATCTTCTAGGGCTAATTCTAAGAGTTTGGGGCGCGAATTGTATTGGCTGGCCATGCTAGAGCCATAAGCCCCAACCTTTTCTATGACCAATTTATCGCCTGGCTCTAATTCTGGCAAATTCACACCTTTTAAAAAAGTGTCGCTGCTCTCACACACAGGCCCTACCACATCGCAAGGCGAGATCTTACGCCCCTTAGAGGGCGTTATAACCCTTATGGCATGCTTAGCATGATACAAACTGGGGCGTAAAAAATCATTCATGCCTGCATCCACAATCACAAAGCGCTTGTTTTGAGCCTTTTTTTCATACAAAACCTGCGTGATCAATTCCCCACTCTCAGCCACGATGGATCGACCCGGCTCACAAATGATCGTCAAATCCAAGCCTTGAAGCGCGTTTAAAATCCTTTGCGCGTAATCATAAAGCTTGATAGTCTCTTCATTTTCATAGCTCACGCCAATCCCTCCGCCCACATCAAAAAAACGCAAATCTATCCCTAGCGCTATCAAAGATTTAGCGATTTTAGCCACCTTTTGGCTCGCTTCTACAATCGGCTCTAAATCTAAAAGCTGTGAGCCGATATGAAAATGCACGCTAATAGGCTCTAAAAACGCGCTTTTTTTAGCCCAAAGAAACATTTCTAAAGCTTCTTTTTCTCCCACGCCAAACTTGTTTTCTTTCAAACCGGTAGAAATATAGGGGTGCGTTTTAGCGTCAATGTTAGGGTTGATCCTAATAGAGATCCTAGCCTTTATCCCTAAAGATTGGGCGATTTTTTCAATCGTTTGCAATTCCATAAAACTTTCTACATTCAAAAATAAAATGTTGAGTTTTAGGGCTTGCTCTATTTCAAATTCGCTCTTACCCACCCCACTAAACACAATCCTATAAGGTTTGATCCCAGCTTTTAAAGCCCTATATATCTCGCCTATGGAAACGCAATCTGCCCCGCTCTCTAAATGGGCTAATAAAGAGAGAATACTCAAATTGGAATTCGCCTTTAAAGCGTAACAAATCAAAGACTTACGCCCCTTAAACGCTTCTTTATAATTCAAAAAAGCCTGTTTGATTTTGTCAAAATCATAGAGGTAAAAAGGGGTTTTGTGAGTTTGAAACAGCTCTTCATAATTAAACATAGAAAAACCTAACTATAAAATTTGAACGAAGCATTATAGCAAAAAAGCTAAAACGCCACTCGCATGCCCACATTCCCGGTTATATTAATGTCTTGGTATTGCAAGCCCATCTTAAGCCCCACCCCCGCATTCACATACACCAAACGCCACAAATGCATTTCGCCCCCTGTAATCACGCTCGCAAAAGTGTTAAAAACTTCCCCCTTGCGATACAATAAAGTGTTTTCGCCCACAAAACGCACCATATTGCCGCCTTTAGATTTGATCAAAAGATCCCTACCCAACCTCGCCGTTACAAAATAATAAGAATTTTTACCAAAATATTTACGGCTCTCCAACCCCATGTTGAGCGTTAAAACCGATTCGTTAGAGGGGTTTGAATGCATGAGAAATTGTTTGTAAGCGGCATCATTCATTTTGCCCTTCATCCCACTCAAGCCTATAAAATGATAGCTCAAGCCCACTTGAGGTTTTAACACCACGCTTTTTTGCTTGAACATGAAATCATAGCCGTAATTCCCATTCACGCTCGTTGTCCAGGTATTATAACTATAGCGTTGGTTCAACACAGAAAGCAAGGGATTAGAAGAATTGATATTGCTTGCATTGCCCTCATAAGTTTCATTCGCGCTCAAAGTGAATTCGTTTCTTTTTAAGAAAGCCCTCGCATACATCCCCACATCCACATTATTAGCCAAAGAATGCATGATATTCCCATTAAAACCGCTATACCCATAAGCCACATAACCCCCAAGGATCACATTTTTAACCAACCGATCATAGCCCACATTCAAGCCATAAAGCGTGCCATTGCCCCCAGAAATAAAGCTCGCTCCACCAATCCCTTGAACCCAAAGGTTATTTGGGTGTTTGTTGGGTTGTGAGTATTTGGCAAAAACTTCGCTAGGGTTAGGATCGCTAAAACGCTTGTTTTTAAGCTCTAACAAGCGTTCAGAAAAATCAGACTCTCCCTCTCTAGCCCTAAAATCAGAGAGTTTTGTTAAACGGCTGGTTTGTTGGGTGTAACTCGCCAATTCTAAAAGGTTGGTAGCGTTATTCCTAAAATTAGGGTTAGAAATCAAGCTTGCGGTGTTTAAAAGATCTTTAGCCACGCCTAAGATTTCATTCAAAGAGTGGTTTTTTAAATAAATCGGCGCAAAAAGCGGGTTTTCTTTAGTCTCCATCATCAATGTTGAAAGCCACTTGATAGCGTTATTCCCCCCAACAGCTTCAATTTGATTTAGCGCGCTTTGCCCTTGAATGCCCACAATGTAATCTTGTAAAGTAGGGGGGGTAAAATCCATCACTTTATCGCCGTAAGACATTTTAATCTGGTTATGAAGGACAGAAAGGCTTAAAATGTTGTTTTGATGGGCGTTGTTTGAGTTAGGCAACGCTACGCTCAATAATAACCCCTTATCTTGCAACAAAACCCGTTGGCCCAAATAAGTCAATACGCCGTTTTTTTCCTCTATGCGGTTCCCGTTGATATTGATTAAGGTATAGAGATTCAAATACGATTGCAAGCTGTTGGGGTTGATATTGTAATCAATGTAACGGCTGCTTTTCAATAAAGTGTAAGTCGTGTTATTCGCCATGCTGTTATTGACATTCATAAAAGGCGTTTGGGTGGTGTTGAGATTAATGATCCCTTCTGCTTGAATGAGCGGCGTTGGCGTTTGAATATTTTCTAAATTAAAATGGATCGCTCCAAAATTATTCAAAGCCCCCCCCACTTCTAACCCATAAATCCCAGTGCTTAAAGAAGCGTTTGAAGCGATCGTTAAATTTTGAAGCACCTCTATTTTGCGCGTGGCGTTGTTGTTAAACGCCCCTTGAATGTTTAAATTATTGGCCATAAAGCTGGCGTTTTTTTCTAACACCGCTTGATTGGAAATAATAAGGTTGTTGGCTTGGAATTGAGCGTTGTTGTAAAGATACAGGTTTTTAATGTTTGCAGAGCCTTTAATCTTTGAAAAATCCACCACCCCGTTAGCGTAAATATTGCCTGAAAAATTGAAATCATTCGCCGTAACCATCAAGCTTTCATCGTTATTGTTCAAGGCGATTTGCGCGTTATTTGACGCATTACTAGAAGAAGCGCCATTTGCACTTTGGGCGCTAAGCGCGCAAGGGTTTGCAATGTTAGCTGTAGTTGAATCGCTTTGTCCCGCACAACTAGCGTTGATGAACAGATTGCCTTGAGACACAGAAACATTATTATTAGCGGCGTTAATCTTGAGGCCGTTGCTAACATTAAGCGTAGTGATGTTAATGTTAGAAACTTGATTGGACAATAAATTGAGCGCTCCAGCGTGGTTAGTGAATGAAATATGATTGTTTCCGGCAAAAATGAGCGAATTTCCTGCGTTAAAACTAAGCGCGCCTCCATTGGCGTTAGAGAAAGTGGAATTTTGCACAAAAACATTGCCTTGCGCATTGAAATTAAAATCCCCTTTTTGCCACACTTGACTCAAGCCATAAGGAGCGAAAAGCCCTTTTTTACCAAGATTAGGCATCAAATCCCCCAAGCCTTGTTCATAAATAGGCCCTAAGCCTTTAGCCGCTAGGACTTTGTCTAAAACGCTTTTAATCTGCTGGTTTTGCAACAAGCTTTCTAAAGAATTGAGCGTGTCTTGGCCTAAAAATTCGCCAATCATTTGTTTGCTTAAAGCCGCTACATCGTTTTGTAAAGCGCTACTCGGTTTGACAATATCTTGCAACACCACGCTTATCACTTGCCCTATATCGTTAGCGGAAATAAAGCCGGTGATCTGATTGAACAACCCTTTTTTACTCAATAAATCATTGATTGACATGCTCCCTATAAGCTTTTCAGGGTTTTGCAAATCAATGCCCCCCAACCCGGCTAATCCCCCCACTAGCCCGGTCCAAAAGCCTAATTTTTGTCTGATCAAATCCTTAATCGCTACATTCAAACCGCTATCGTTCATGAGATTATCAAAGTTATTCTGCCCCAAAAGCTGGCTTAGGGTTTGATTTTTTTGTTCAGGCGTTAAATGCCCTCCAATCACGCTATTACTCCCTAGCATATCCGCTATCAAATTCCCTAATCCCCCGGCTTTGTTAATGGATTGCATCGCCACTTCGCCCAAAATATTAGCGAGCCCGGCTTGATTGAAAACCTTATTAATACCCTCTTGACCCAGCATGCTAAAAATCCCATCGGTTTGCGAGCTTACGATATTAGCCTGGTTGAGAACGAGCGAAGTTTGGCTGTTAAAAGTTACGCTAGCGCTCCCCCCAGTCCCCCATGCGTTCCCGCTCCCTAAAGTGCCGGTAAGATAAATTTCTTTAGCGTTAAAAGTCGTGTCAATATAGCCCAAATCAGCCGAGCTAGACTCTAGAAGCTGCCCCAAATAAGTGCCTCTAAATTTTTGGCACACAATATCGGTGTAATCGCAAGGCTTTTGATAGCCTAATCCCCCAAAAACAACCGCGCTATTGGCGTTTGTTTGCCCTATTTTAGCCGCTCCCACAATCAAAGTGCCGTTATTGAAATTTTGCACCACCGAATTATTTGCGTTATCAATCAACTCGTTAATGTTTTTCCAATCGTTAGGCGTGATGAGTTTGGTAAGCTGGTTTAGCGCATTAGAGTTTAAAGCGCTCAAACTTGAGAGCGAAAAATCATTCCCCAATATCTTTTTGATTTCAGGGTAGAGTTTGAGAGCCATTTGCCCTAACGCTTTGATATTGTTGAAATTATAGCCCTTGTTATAGACATGCAACGCGCTAATAGGGTTGCCTTGCGCGTTATAAGTTTGCGAGATGACAGAAGAATCAGAGGTTAGATTATTATTTTTTGTGGTGTTATTGCTACCGCTGGCTTGATAGGATTGGTTAGGGCTATAATAGCCTTTCACATTGCTCGTGAGATAAAACACGCCTTCTGCGTCATCACTATAAGAATACATGCCATTAGCGTTGTTATAAACTTTTTGGTAGTTAAAGACTTCAGAGCTAATGTTATAAAGCGTGTTTTTAATACCCGGGATTTGAGAGAGCGTAACGCTTAGTTGGTTGTCTTTAAAGCTCTCGGTGATTTTTAGGGCGTTATTGAGAGGGTTAGTGAAACTATAAGTCTGGTTAATAGCATCATAGACCCCATCATTGATGCGCATGCCAAAGAAGTTGATACGCTCATACCAATTATTGTTCATACCCGCTTGAATGATGTTATACACACGATTTTTATTATCGTTTAGATCGCTTAGTAAATCAATGTTAGCGATATTCAAACTCCCTTGATCGCTGAAAAC
The DNA here is from genome assembly GCF_000277405.1 of Helicobacter pylori Shi112. Taxonomy (NCBI): domain Bacteria; kingdom Pseudomonadati; phylum Campylobacterota; class Epsilonproteobacteria; order Campylobacterales; family Helicobacteraceae; genus Helicobacter; species Helicobacter pylori. Next base: position 350,210 of record NC_017741.1, on the reverse strand, counting down.
AAGCTGGCTGTTTTTTAAATTCAGCACGCTGCTGTTGTCAGGGTTTAAGAGGTTGCCTCCCAAACTTAAGGACGCTTTAATGTCAAGGGCTTGATGGAAAGTAATGGGGCTTTGAGAAAAAGCGTTATCGTAGAAATTAAACGCCGTGTTAGAAGTGATAGCGCTAGAGCCTTGAAAATCTAAAGAAGAGTTATTGCTTAAATTAAACTGCCCTCCTAAAGAGATCGCTCCCTTAAACACGATAGAAGAATGATTCAAACTCGTAGTGATATTCGCTGAATTAAAATTGGTTGTCCCATTAAAATTAAGGCGTGAGCCATCATTCACAATCAAACTCGCATAATCGTTGATCGTGGCGTTATTGGAAACATTAATGACGCTTTGGTTGAGGTTGAGCGAGCTGGTGTCGTTCAAATTCAAACCGCCTTGAAGCTCTAGGGTTGAATGGTTGCTCGCATTGATAGAGGCGTTTTGAGAAAGATTGATCGCATTGGCTTTAATACTGCTTGTCCCCACTGAAACGCTTAAATTGGAATTGTCAAACGACACGCTTTTAGCTTGCATTTGGTACAAACCAGAGCTTAAATTCGTGCTGTTGGTGAAATTAATCGCATTGGAGGCATTGAATTTAAAAACAGATTGCGTTTGCCCCACATAGCCCCTAAAAGAGCTGTTAGAAAAATCCAGATTCAAAGCGTTGAAACTGAAATTAGGGTTGCCTCCATTTTGCGCGGTATCGTCTATAAAATAGGAGTTTTGAGCCTGAATGTTCACGCTCTTAGAGGTAAAATTCATAGACGAGCTTTGCGTGCCAGCGGCGCGGTTATACAAAGTCGCGTTCGTTAAAAGAATGCCTTGAAGCCCGTTAAAATTAAGGTTCGCGCCCCCACCGCTAGAAATGCGATTCCCGCTTTCAATGCTGCCGGTGATGTAAATCTTTTGCGCTTCATAATGCCCTGTAATAAAGCCTATGCATTGCAAATTCCAGCAATGCCCGCTCGCATCATTACTCCCTGCCCCCTTATTGTCCCCAAAGCGAATGATTGTATTGGATTGTGGTGCATCGCTTGCATTCGTCCATATGCTTTTAGCCCCAAAAACGATCGCGCTGTTTTGCCCAGTGAATGTTTGAGAAAATTCCGCCTTAGTGAATAAAGTTTTCCCGCTCGCATAAAAATCAATGCTCTTGTCGTAATAGTAAATGGTGTTGTTTGAATCCCCTAAATTATTGTTATAGCTATTAGGCATGTAGGTCATAAAACCGAGAGCGTTTTGATAATACAAATGATCCGATTTTTCCATATCCATATAATCAAACACCATGCCAACACCCAAACGCCGGATAGAAATGCTGTTTGGTGAAAAAATCTCTTGGAAATTATAGGTTTGGTTATTGAAAGAATACACCACATCATAAACGCCATTACCCACGCTAGAAACGAGTTTTTCACTACTTGCCCCATGCCCTTGGTAGTTGATGAGCTGCCATAGATTTTTACTAAAAGCGTTGTTGTATTCAATTTCTTTAGAAGAGCTTACAAGGGTGATAGGGTTGCCATTAGTAATAGCTTCACCAATATTAATAACAGAATGAGCGTTAAAAGTAATTGTCCCATCGCCAAAAGACAAAGGGGCGTTTAGATTTTTTAAAGTGATATTATTTAAAGCAACCTGCCCTTTCACGCTCATGTTCGTAGGGCTATTAAAAACCACATTATCAAAAGTTGCATTCCCTGAAATATTAACAGAGCCGGTATTATTGAAATTAGCGTTATTTTGAGAGCCATTATTAGAGTTCCCAAAAACAGCGTTCCCGGCGATTTGCAAATTTGAATTAGCGTTAGTGAAATCCCCCACAAACGAAGTGGTTGCGTTAGAATTATTGAAATTAAAAGAAGCGCTATTGTTAAAGTTAGCGTTATTAAACGAAGCGTTTTTTGCGCTAATCTCAAACGAACCGCTATTGAACTGGTTGTTATTTGAAAAATTCAAGCTATCGCCGCTGAATTGATAACTCCCTCCATTAAAGTTGGTGTTTTCAAAAACCGCTTTCCCTGCATTGAAAATGAATTTCCCGTCTTTGGCTTGATTAGTGAAAGTTGCACCATACACTGAAAGCGTGCCGTTAGGATTTAGACCATTCCAATTCTGCGAATTATCCATGCTTTGCGTGGAAAAAGTCATAGAGCTTGAATAAATCCCGGCGTTATGTTGCGTGATGGTAGCGTTAGCGATATTGACGCTATCTACCCCATTAAAGATTAGATTAGCTGCCCCACCCGTGCCTATACGATTGCCAGAACGCAGATTCGCTGTGATATACACATGATAAGCGCTATAAGCGCCATCAGTCGTGCCTGTGCATTGATAGTATGGCCAAGGCCCGCAATGCCCATTAAGAGCGCTCCCTGAAGTGTCCCCAAAAGACACCGTGTCGCTAGAAGAAACATTGTGATCAGTCCATGTTGAATTATACCCAATCACCAGATTACTACCACTTGCGCTAAAGGTTTGTTTGAACGAGTTGGTATAGCTCCCCCATATTTGAACGCTCGGCAAGTAATAAGTCCCGCTCTCTGTAAAATTTTGGGATTTAGGGATGTAAGATTTATGATCATACCAAGGCATGTTAGAATCAATATAATTTGAAGCGGATAAGTCAAATTTGGAGCCGCTAATAACAGGGGGTGGCGTGTAAGTCCCGCTCTCTAAAGCTTGAATAATAATGGAATTATGGCTAAAAGTTTCTTGCAGTTTGTAGATAATATCCCCTATTTTGTAGCCCACTTGATAGACTTTTGTAGGGTTTGTAGAGGATTTAGAGAGCGAAGAGTCAGCGACTTTAGAGGCCACAATGTTTGCGCTCAAAAGCTGTCCGGTAACCCCATTGTAAGTGATCATGTCCCACAAACCTTGAGCGAAATTTTGCGGATCTGAAGAGTTTTCGCTCGTTTTTAAGGCGTTTGTCAAGCTATTGAGCGCATGGTTTAAAAGATTATTATAAGTGATCCCACCGCTGGAATTTAAAATCGTTACGCTATTTTTATCCCCTAAACTTGTGAGGTTGAAAGTCGTGCCTTGAGTGAGGGTAACTTGAGAACTCCCAAAATCAAGGGTTGAGCCATTTTTCAAATCGTTCTTACCGCTTAGAGTAACGCTACCGGTAATGGTCATGTTGCTTGTATTAATAGAAGTGTTAAAAGTCGTGTTGTTAAAACTTACCTCCTTTTCTATGGTGATTTTACCGGTATTGTTAAAATTGGCGCCATTAAAGGAAGCGTTTTGCGCCGTCAATTGGTGGCTTGAATTGTTAAAGGCTTGCTGGAAATCCACAAAGCCCTTAAGAGTGGTAGCATTACCACTAAAAGAGCTGTTTTCAAACAAAATTTGGGGGTGCTGAGCGCTGTTAGTTTGATTGGTTTGGTTATTGAAAGTAAAAGTCCCCCCATTAAAGGAGCTGTTTTGGAAAGTGGCTTGATTATTAAAAGTGTATGTAGCGTTGTTGAAAGTCGCGCCATTAAAGGAACTTGCGCCTTTAAAATTAAAACTGCCGCTATTAAAGGCGGTATTATTGGTAGCGCTAAATCCTTTATTGAAAGTATAAGTCCCCCCATTCAATTTCGCCCCGCTAAAAGCGGCGTTCTCTTCAAAAGTGAAACTGCCGCTTGCATTGCTAAAAGCCGTATTAGTAGCGTTAGTTATCCCTTTAAAAGAATAGCTAGGCCCAGAAGTGGAGCAATTAGCCCCTACGCCAACCCTAGTTAAAGAACTGCAAGTATCCCCACTCAAAGAAACCGAACCGATAGTAATAACGCTGTTAGCATTGCCTATATTCACTTGCGAAGTTTTAAACGCGCTGATATTAGAATTGATATTGACCTGATTAGCGTTCAAGTTTAAAGTGGCTGTGCCGGTGTGCGTGCCAGCTCCAGATCCCACACGATTGCCCACTTCTAAAGCACCGTTTAAATTGATTGCGCCAACATTAAAGCTTACATCATCTTTGCCTTGATTATAACCTTGATACGAAGTGAAACTATTAGAACCGCTCAAATCTAAAACGACGCTATTGCCTAGATTGATCGTGAGATTGCCCCCAACATAATTGGTAAAACCGCTTAAACTATAAGTCCCCGTTTCATTCCCGCTACCCACAAAAATAGCTTGATAGTTTTGAGAAGATAAATAGTTAGCGGCATTTCCAGCATCATAGCCTTTATGATTTGCCCCCCACACATTCTTTAAACACCCTGCAAATTCCCACCATGCGCAATACTGACTGCCCTTAACCCAATGCACATACTCACCCCCCACTTTTGGGTTTAACAAATCCCACAGATTATTCGCATACACCCCACTAGCAAACCCACTGATTAGTAAAGGTGCAAGCCATAAAGGACGCTTTAAGATTGTTTTTTGATGCGATCGTTTTATACTTTTTGGTTTCTTTTTAAATTTTTTCATTAAATGCTACCTTCTCATTTCCTAGATAGTAACAAAAATAGTAACAAAACCTCTCCTTTAAATCAAAGCGCATTTTTTCCAAACAAACGCCAAAAAAACAAAGCGCACACCAGCACAAACAATTCCTTAAACAGCCATTCGCTTTGAGCGTGCGAACGGGCAAATTCAGCACTTTGGAGCGCGACTTCGCCCGCTTTTTGAGCGTTTAAAATATAAGGCGTGTAATAAAAAACAAAGAGGAAACACAACGCCCCTATCGCCACGCCAAGGATCAAATACACTAACGATCTTTTATAATAAATAAAAGAAATGATTTCATAAAGCAACACTACAAAACCGATCGCGCCTAAAATATAATTGAAACGCACAAAGATTTGTGCCATGAGTTTCCCGCTCTCAAATGGAGTTAGATTCAATTCAGGTAAAATGCTTGAAGCTTTGAAAACAATGGGCGCAACTATCGCTCCTAGAATGATCAAAGAGCCACCCAAAATACCTAAAAGAAGCAAATACACCCCTAAACCAAATTTTTTCATCTTCCACCTTTTTTAAGATTTTTGCAACAAATGGTTACAATCCTTAAACTGCCACACTTGAACTAAAGGCATAAAAAATTCTAACAAGGCTTGAATGTCAGTGATCCTGTCTCTTAATCCGATAAACGCTTCAATCTTCACGCCTTTTTCTAATAGAAATCTAATTGTAGAATCACTATACTTGTAATTCAATAAAAATTCTAATTCTTCTAAAGAACCCTCTCTTTTAAAACGCTCCAATTTAGCGCTCAAGCCCACTTCTTGATAAAAGTTATCCATGTAGCTTTGCGGGTCTTTTTGAAACGAAGAAAGTTGCAAGCGTTTGAACGCCAAACTCTTATGCGCTAACATGCAAGGCGAAAACAATAACAAAGAATTGATACGGCGCTGTTGTAAGATCTCATTATAAGCGTATTCTATCGCCTTAATCGCCCCTATAGAAAAGCCTGACACATCATAAGCCCCTTTTAAAAGCCACTTTTCAAACAAAACGCTTTCATCAGTGAACCCAAAACCACTAAAAAAACGCATTTTCACCCGTTCAATAAATCATACAAATTAGAATGTTCTAAATATTCTTGCTCCAATAATAGAACGCTCAAGCGCTTGCAAGCTGCAATTTGCGGCTTTAAAAACTCCAGTTGCTCTTCATAAAGAACGCTTAAAGACTCTTTTGTAGGGGCTAAAAGAAGCTCACTAGCCATAAATTCATTCAAAAATTTCGCTTTTTGCAAGTCTTGTTTAGACAGGCTATAACGCTCCTTATAGAGCAGCTCTAAAATAATCGTCCCGCTCAAATACACTTTAATGTAATTTTTAATCTCGCTCTCGCTATGGATTTTATTTTCATTAAAAGCGATAAATTCCCCCAATAAAGGCGCTTTATCAAATTCAATTTCTAGCCAATACGCGCTCAAGGCTTTCGCGCTTTGATACAAAGCGACTAATTCTTTTTGGTTTTCGTCTAAGGTTTGGGGCTTTTTCTTGCCATAAGCGATCTTGTCTTTCACTTCTAAAATGTCGCTCTCAGTGATTTCAATTCGTTGGTGTTTTAGGGCGTTTAAAGCGCTTTCATTGATTAAAGTCGCTAACATCGCCCCGCTAAAACCCACGCAAATTTTAGCGATCTTAAGATAATTGAGCGCATGCTTTTTATTTTCTAAAAGCTTTTCTAAAATGCTTTGTCTTTCTGACAAATCCGGTAAAGAAATGAAAATGCGCCGATCAAAACGCTTGCTCCTTAATAGCGCTTCATCCATCACCTCCATTTGGTTAGTCGCTCCTATCACCACCACCTCATCGTTTTGCAAAAACCCATCCATTTCGGTTAAAAGCTGGTTGAGCGTGGCCTCTCTTTCATCGCTCCTATGCCCTCCCCTAGCCTTACCCAAAGCGTCAATTTCATCAATAAAAATAATAGAGGGGGCATGCCTTTTAGCGTGCATGAAAAGTTCATGCACTTTTTTAGCCCCAGCCCCCACATAAATTTGAGAAAACGCGCTCCCGCTTTCATAAAAAAACGGCACTCTGGCTTCACTCGCTAAGGCTTTAGCGATCATGGTTTTCCCCACTCCAGGAGGCCCGATTAACAGCACGCCTTTAGGGAGAAAAATCCCTAAATCCTGGTATTTTTTAGGGTTTTTTAAATAATCTATCACTTCTAATAATTCTTCTTTAACTTCATCCACCCCTGCAATATCTTCAAAACGCACCCCTAACGCATCGTATCGCTGGAATGCATTTTCTAATTCGTTTTTGTGCACGCTTTCTAAATTCATTTTAGTATCCAATCGTTTAGGCAAGCACCAAAAGATCCCAAAAAGCATGCTAGAAATGAAAAAAAGCAACGCTAAAAAGATTTTAGAAACCTTGTTTAAATTTTCTCGTTTTTCTATGGGCATGCTTTCTGGGATTTTATAGGCTCTCAAAAAGGCTTCTTTGTTGGTTTTATAAAGACCCTTGTTAGCATAAAAATAATTTTCATCTTCTGTTAGAGTTTGCTTAGGGTGAGATTGGATCACATAAAAAAAGTCCTTACTGGATATGAGCCTAGAAACATCGCTCAAAACTAAAAAAAGAAGCAAGCAAAAAGTAAGGATCAAAAACCCTAACGCCAAAACAAGCGAGCGGTTTTTGATGCGTTTAAAGGGAGCGGTGAGGTTTTCTAAATTTTTAGAAAACGGCATGATTTTCCCTCTCCTTAATTTCATAATCCCTAATTTCTAAAAAACTAGCCCTTAAAGGCTTATCGCTTTTGATTTTAATGGGGTTGAAGAATTGATCTAAGGCTTTAAATTCGCCGTCTTTTTGCACTTCCACTAAAGCTTTTAGGGGCGTATTGAGCTTGAGTTGCAATTGCCTAAACGCCTTATTTTTATGTGAAATCAAATCTTTAATCGCATTCAAACGCTTTTTAGAATCTTCCAAGATCACGCTATCAGTCATCAAGCTAGAGGGGGTGTCTTTCCGTTTGCTGTAAATAAAAGGGTGGATGTGCGTTAAGGGCAAGCTTTCTAAATTTTTAAACGCTTCTTCAAAAACGCTTCCGCTCTCGCCCGGATGCCCTACAATAAAATCCGTGCCGATAGCAAAATTCTTAGAAGCGATTATTTCCAATAATTCCCTATCGCTTTTTATTCGGTTTCTTCTGTTCATCTTTTCTAGCATGAAATCATGGCTGTGCTGTAAAGCGATATGCAAATGTTTTTCTAAAAAATCCTCTTCTAAAAGCTCTAAAAATTCATCGTTGATTTGATTAGGCTCTAAGCTCCCAATCCTGATGCGTTTTAACCCAGCAATCTGGCTTAATTTTTTAATCAATCTTGCGATATTACTCCCTCTATCTTTCCCATAGCTCCCCACATTGGTGCCGGTTAAAACCACTTCTTGAACCCCTTTAGAGCATAAAAGGCCCACTTGCTCTAAAATTTTCCTCTCTTCAAAACTCCTAGCCCTCCCTCTCACGCTTGGGATAATGCAATAATTGCAATCAAAATCACAGCCTTCTTGGATCTTGATAAACGCCCTAGTTTTTCCCACAAACTCGCTCACCATCGTGGTGTCTAAGTGCTTGTTTTCTAAATTGTCGTCTATAAAAAAACGCTTTTTTTCTTGTAAAAGCGCGTTAATCTTTTCTTTATTGTCATGCCCAAAAACGCCCTTTAAAAACCCTTTTTCAAAAAGCTCCTTGCCTTGAGTTTTCACCCCACAGCCAGTAAATAGCACTTCCTTATTTAATCGCGCCATTTTTTTAGCGTAACTCCTTACTGCGCTATCGGCCCCATTGGTTACGGTGCAAGAATTGATGATAATAATATCAGCTTCTTGTTCTTCTAAGGTCGCGCTAAAATCCTTCAAATTCTCGCCCATCACTTGCGTGTCAAAAAGATTCGTCCTGCACCCAAAAGTTTTGAAATAGACTTTTTTCATTTTTGTTCCCTTTTATTCCCAAAGCCATCGCCTTCAGTATCCACTTTAAGCAGCTTGCTGGTCGTATAAGCGATATGGATATTTTCTTCTTTCAAAAAAGCTTCAACAATTTCAGCCACAATCTTGCTCCTTAAAGACAAGGTCGCATACGAATTGGTTTGATACCACACCGAGATCTTTATCCCGTTACTTTCAGGCATCAAAAAGCACCGAGGCTTCACGCTCAAACTCCTTAAAGAATACCGGTCGCGCATTTTATTGAGCTGTTTATAAGTAATATCCGTGTATTCTTTAGACAATTCTGTAGCGATATTGAGTGCAATTTTAGAAGCTTTTTTAAAATCAGAATCAAATGTAACGCAAAAATCCACCCCATCCCAAACCGTTTTCATCCCAAAATGGCTGTAATTAGCGAACATGGTGGTGAAAATGTAATTATTAGGCACAAAAATAATCCGGCCCGCTCTCCTGTTGTTCGTATAAGTGGTAAAGGTTACATCTTCTAAAATCGTAATGTGCAGCATAGAAATATCCAACACATCGCCAATAAAAATATCCGTCCCCTTAGCGATACGCACCCTATCGCCCACATGCACGCTCCCCCCAATCAAAATAATAAACCACCCGAGCAAGCTCATGAACAAATCTTTCATCGCAATCGCTAAGCCAGCGCTCGCAAAGCCTAAAACCGTAACCAAGTAAGTAACATTTTCTAAATACGAAAAAAGAAAGATTAAAATGATCACGCTCACATTCACGAAGTTAATGGCTTTATTCACGGTATAGACGCGCTCATTATTTTCAATGTATTTACTGGAAATGATTTTTAAAATCCAAGCAAACACCACGCTCAAAAGGGCTGCTAAAAACACATAAACCAATTTAAAAAGCTGGTTTTTAACTTGAGATTTGACAATGCTTATAGCCTCATCGCTGTCTTTTTGGAAAATCCCAATCGTAGTTTTTAGAATGTTTTGAGCCCCTTGCAATTCTAAGCGTTTGGCTTGAGTTTGATAAATCTCATCGCTTAATTTCGCGTTTTTATCCAAAGCGTGCCACTGATTTAAAAGCTGGTGTTTTTGATCTAAAAGCCTTAAAACTTCTTCTAAAGCAGTCTGGTTATTTTTAAGACTTTCATGCTTTAAACGCATGCTTTTAATGAAAGAAATGCCATCAATGATCGCAATAGGGTTAGCGATATTAGGGATATTGGGGATATTAGGGCGCTCTATCAAGTCCTTAAAAGGATTGACCCCATAGCTTTCAAACATTTTTTGCTGGGACTCTAAAGCCTTTAAGGTGTGCTCTAAGGTGCTAATCTTTAATAGATCCTTGCTTTTTTTATTTTTTAAACGCCTTAATTCCTGCCTCACGCTCTCTTTTTCGGTATAAATTTGATTGTAGATCTTATAGTTTTCAAATTTTTTCAACCACACATTATCGTCTTTGGCGAGTTTTTTATCCACCAAAGCCATTTGTTTTTGTATGGACAATAGCTCTTGGCTTTTATCTTCTGCTTGTAAAAACAAAAAACAAAAGAATAATAATACCCTTAATGCCATTTTTCTAACACCTTTATGATCGTTTCTTTAGGGATATGAGAGGCAATTTCAAACGCTCCAACGCCTTTGGGCAGAATGAATTTGATTGTCTTATCCTCGCTTTTTTTGTCTAAAAACAAGCGTTCGTAAAATTTTTGAATATCTGTGATTTTGTAATTAAATATCAAATCAAATTTTTTCAATAAATCTTCTATGCGTTCGTATTCTTTTAGAGTGAGCATGCCTAAAGAAAGAGCTAAATCATTGGCCATACGCATGCCAATAGCGATCGCTTCGCCATGCAAAAATCGCTCATAATCAGTCTCTTTTTCTATCGCATGCCCAAAGGTATGCCCGTAATTGAGCCCAGCCCTGATATTTTGCTCTTTTTCATCTTGCGTAACGATTTGAGCTTTGATACTAACACTTTGAAAAACCACTTCTTCTAAGCAATCTTTTAAATCCTTTGTTTCTAATATTTCTACCAGGTTTTTATCAAAACACACCGCCATTTTAATGATTTCAGCAACCCCTGCTTGAAATTCCCTTTTTTCAAGGGTTTTTAAAAAAGCCAGATCAATATAAACCGCTTTAGGCTGGTAAAACGATCCGATTAAATTCTTGCCATAAGGCGTATTGATCCCTGTTTTCCCCCCCACGCTCGCATCCACTTGAGCGAGTAAGGTCGTAGGGATATTAATAAAATCAATCCCCCTAAAATAAATACTGCTCGCAAACCCCACCATATCGCTTATCACTCCCCCACCAAGGGCTATCATTAAAGAATGGCGGTTTAATTGCATTTCAAAGGCGCTGTTTAAAATGCGCTCTAATGAATTAAAATTCTTGTATTTTTCTCCGGACTCTATCACGCACACTCTCACTTCTAAGGCTTTCAAGCGCTTTAATAAATACGATAAGTGCAACCCAGCCACGATGCTATCGCTAATGATGAGCGCTTTTTGTTTCAATTCAATTTCAGGCAGTTCCCCCAAAAACACTTTATAGCTTTTTTCTTTTAAAGGGATTAAAATTTCTTGCATCCTTTCACTCCGCTATGGGGATAAAAATTTGAGGGTTATCGTCGTTTAAAAACGCTAATTTTTCCACTTTAGTGGATAAAAACCACCAAAAGCGCGTGTGCGTGATACACTCTTCAAAAGGCATGAAATGCAAAATGGGTTTTCTTAAAGAATTGAGATACATGATAGGATTTCTAATATCGGTTTGAAAAATCTCAATCTTGCGGTTGAGCGCGTTGGCTAAATTTTCATAATGATTGACAATCTCGTTTTTATAGCGCTTGTTAGGGTCAAAATCATAGAGCAACAAGCCCAAATCCATTTGCATAGACACATCAAAGATCACTGAAGACATGTCCTCATTAATATCCAAGCTTTCATTCAATACCACCACGCTTTGAGAGGTTTTAGACAAGCCGGAAGCGTTGGTTTTATAAACCGGGGTGGCTGTTTTATACAAGGCTTTTCGGTGTTTTTTAGATAAAAAAAGCTCTCTGCCTACCACAATCAAACCCATTTTTTTCTGGTGGTCTTCATGGAGTTTTTGGATAAAACTTTTCCCATAAAAATCAAAATTCACTTCAATGCTTTCGGTTTCTAGCGATAAAAATTTATGATAAAACTTAGGGCTAGTGGGGTGTAAAACCTGGATATAGAGCTTGTAGCTCTTTAAATGTTTGTGCAAAAACAAGGCTTGATACACATCGCGCATCATCGCTTTTCGGCTCTGTAAGCGCATATCAATGTATAAATAAATGCTCTTACCAAAGGGGGCTGGGAACTGCCCCACATTGCTTTTAACCTGGAGATACACTGCATTTAAAATTTCCGGATTGCCTGCCACTAAGAGAATATCTCGCGGCTGGATAACCAAAGATTTAGTGGAGAGCAACAAAACATCGTTGCGATAAAGCCCTACAATCCTGTATTCTTTTTGCCTGATAGAGCCAATATGCCTGTAAGCAAAAATACTCCCAAAAGGCACATCAATCTCCATGATCTCGCCCTTGCCTAACCCAAACTCTCTGGGGGTGCTAGGGATATTAGGCAAACGAGAAATGAATTTATTGGCTAAAACTTCAAACTCATCAATTAGAATAAGCTTTTCATCTTTATTTTCTTCATTATTTTCTAAAGTTTTTTCACCATCTCTTTTCACGCCCAAAACCACGCGCATGCGTTTGAAATGGGTTTGAATGATTTTGTGAATGATGCGCTGTTCTTTAAAATCTTGTATGATTAAAAACGCATCGCTCACCTCATCGTTTAACACTTGCAAAAGCCTGAAACTAGAAGTCGCATCAAAACAGTGAAAAGCGAAAGTGCTTGGGTAATTTTTAGGGATAAGGCTCTCATTTTTGACAACCACTATATAAAAATTATGATTAGAATAATGCCTTAGCACCAAGTCTAAAAAATTTTTCGCTACAATGCCATCTAAAATAAGGGCGATTTTTTTCAATTCCAAACTTCCTAAAAAATGATTACGCCATTATATCCAAGATTAAGGCTTAAACGATGGATTTTCAACTCCAAGCGATGGACAATAACGCACGAGCTGGTCTTTTAAATTTAGCCCATTCTCAAGTGGCAACGCCTGTTTTTATGCCAGTAGGCACGCAAGGTTGTATCAAATCTTTAGACGCTACTGACATGCAAGATATTTTAGGCACTAAACTCATTTTAGCCAACACCTATCACATGTATTTAAGGCCGGGCGAAAAGGTCGTTGAGAAATTAGGGGGCTTGCATCGTTTCACTCAATTTCATGGGAGTTTTTTAACCGATAGTGGAGGGTTTCAAGCCTTTAGTTTGAGCGATAATGTCAAATTGCAAGAAGACGGGATTGTTTTTAAATCCCATATTGATGGGAGTAAGCATTTATTCACGCCCGCTAAAGTTTTGGACATTCAATATTCTCTAAATAGCGATATTATGATGGTTTTAGACGATTTAGTGGGCTTGCCCGCTCCCTTAAAACGCCTTGAAGAATCCATTAAAAGAAGCGCTAAATGGGCGAATCTTAGCCTAGAATACCACAAGCAAAAAAACCGCCCCAACAACAACCTTTTTGCCATTATCCAAGGTGGGACGCATTTGAAAATGCGAAGCCTTAGCGTGGGATTAACGCATGAGGGTTTTGATGGCTACGCTATAGGCGGTTTAGCGGTGGGGGAAAGCGCAGATGAAATGCTAGAAACCATCGCGCACACCGCCCCCTTGCTCCCCAAAGACAAGCCTCGCTACTTAATGGGTGTAGGCACGCCTGAAAACATTTTAGACGCTATCGGTTTAGGGGTGGATATGTTTGATTGCGTGATGCCCACCAGAAACGCCAGAAACGCCACCCTTTTCACGCATTCTGGCAAGATTTCTATCAAAAACGCGCCCTATAAATTGGATGATACGCCTATTGAAGAAAATTGCACCTGTTATACTTGCAAACGCTATTCTAAAGCCTATTTGCACCATTTGTTTAGAGCTAAAGAACTCACTTACGCTCGTTTAGCTAGCTTGCACAATTTGCATTTTTATTTAGAGCTGGTTAAAAACGCCAGAAACGCCATTTTAGAAAAGCGGTTTTTGAGTTTTAAAAAAGAGTTTTTGGAGAAATACCACTCCCGCTCTCATTGAATGAGTTTTTCTCAAATAAGACTTTAGTTTTTAATTTTTAATTAAAACAAAACCCTATCTTTGATAAATCTCAGGGTGGGTGCTTTTAAAACGCCTGTGGAACCAAAAATAACTTTCCGGATGCTTTCTAATCACTTCTTCGCACAAACTCGCTTGGGCTTGCGTGCATTCTAAAATATCGTTCTCAGCGTTATCGGTGATTTTAGAGCGCATACTCGGGTAATAAGTCGCTGTGTAATGCGAATAATCGTCATTAAAATCAATAAATACCGGCTGAATGTCTATATTGTAACGGCGCGATAAAACAGAAGCGATCGTGGTGTGCGTAGCGTCTTTATTGAAGAATTTCACCACCACCCCATCTTTAGGCGCAACATTTTGATCCACTAAAATCCCCACAAGGCCATTGCCTTGATTATACATTTTAATGAGTTCTTTCATCGCTCCCATTTTATTGACAAAACGCACCCCAAACGCCTCTCGCCTGCTCATGATCATGTGATTGATGGGGGCGAATTTAGTCAAACGCCCCAAACACCCCCTACCATAGTCCTTATAGTATTGCGCTAAAGTCGTGCCTACCGCTTCCCAATAGCCAAAATGCATGCATAAAGTGATCGCTTGGCCTTCCTTGTTTAAAGACTTCCACACATTTTCTTCATTGATGAGCGTGAAACGAGCGTCGTATTCATCTTTAGGGATAAAGATCACTCTAATGGTTTCTAAAAGAATGAAAGCAAAATTTTCATAACCCTTTTTAATAATCTTTTTTTTCTCTTCTTCGCTTTTAGAATCCCCAAACACAAAATCCAAATTGGCTTTAGCGTCAAAATAACGGCGCTTATCAAAAGTTTTCATGAGCCACGCCACAGCTTTGATGCACCTTAAAAACCATAAATGAGGCATTTTAGCTAAAATAAACCCCAAAATATTCACTAAAGATTCCACGATAAAAATACTCAAAATGCGCAGTTCTGTTCTAAAACCCTTGTCGCCTTGGTTTAATATTTTTTCGTGTATGAGTCGTTCTTTATAAGTCATTCTTTTTCCTTTAAAAGGTTTAAAACGCATTCTTTAATTTTTTTAGGCTCTATGTTTTGGATAGAAAAATCCTTTTTATGGTAGTTGGCGTTTGAATTACCGGTGAGCGAAACATTGATCGGGCTTTCTAATTTAAAACGCTCCATGGGCGTGTTGCCATAAAGGGTGATGCTGGGCTTTTGCAACGCCCATGCTAAATGCGTAATACCCGTATCGCCCCCAATGATCAAATCCATTTTAAAGAGCAACGCCTTAACTTCGTTTAAAGTGAGTTTAGGGAGCAATAACACATCGCGCTGGTTTTTTAAAGCGCCATAAAGCGCATTAGCCTTATCTTCACTAGCATGCCATAACAAGCAAATTTGAAAATTTTCTAACGCTAACGCCAGCTCTTTAAAACGCTCTATGGGGTAGGTTTTATTGAGTTTAGAAGTTTCTAAAACAAAAAGGATTTTTAGCTTGTTTTTATTCAAATTTAACGCATCAATTTTTGGAGAATCTTGGTAAGAAAACACTTTAGATCGAGAGCTTAAGCCCTCTGAAATTTCTTTTTTAGGCAAGTTTAGGGCATGAGAAAGGAGCGTGAAATTGCGCTTTAAAACAGGCTCATTATAAGCGATAGAAACTTTTTGCGAGTAAAAAAACGCGCTCAAACCCTCCCTAGCCGAAGCGCAATCAAAGCCGACTTTTTTAGGGGCTTTTAACATTTGAGTGATAAGAGCGGATTTGATCAAACCTTGCATGTCAATGACTATATCGTATTCATAAGCCCTTAAAGATTTAAAAAGTTTGAAAATCTTCAAAGGGTTAAAGGTTGTGAGCGCACTTTTTAAAGCGATGGGGTGTAATTTATCAATATAAGGGGAATGCTCTAAAATCGCGCCAAATCTCTCATCCACGAACCATTCTATTTGAGCGTTAGTAAAACACTCTTTAATCAGCGCTAAAAACACCGCGCTCACGATAATATCCCCAAGCGCTGAAAGCCTGACAATCGCTATCTTCAAGCAAACTCTATCATCAAAGCAATGGGCTTAACGAGTTTAGGGAGCATCTCTTTAGCCAAGTAAAGCGCATCATTAGAATGGATCACAAGCTTGTTTTTTTCTAGCGTGTATTTTAGATGATGGCTGTCTGTCAGGCACAGATTTTCGGCTAAAGAAAGGATAAAACTCAGCCATTGTAAGGTTAAAAGGCTTGGCATCATCGCGCTCATGTGAGCGATAGCGTTGTCTTTAGGGATTTTTTTATGGCTGAATTGCGCCAATAAGCAAATGATCGCTCTATCTTGGTGGCTAAAGCCATAACTCAAAGCGTTTAAAATAAAATACGCGCTGTGCTTGTGGGCTAAATAGACGCTCAAAATCTTACCCATGCTCGCTAATTCCCCCGCAATCTTTAAATGGAAAAGGTATTTTTCATCTATTTTATGCAAAGGCGATAAGGCTTCAAACAATTTCACGCATTCTTTTTTGACCTTTTGGCTGTGCTTTTCATGGGGTAAAAAGCGATCTTTTAAAGAGATCAGAGAGGGGTTGATATTGGGGGGGAATTTGTGGTAGTGGTGGCGCAATAAATCGCTTAAAAACACGCCTTCTCTCACCCCTACGCCGCTGGTGATCATCAAAGAAGTTTTTAAATGCTCCAAAACGACTAATAAAATCAACGCCCCGCTCCTGATACTATCCAAACGCTCTTCATTCACCCCTAAAAGCCGTAATTGATCTTCTTTGAGCGTAACAATCTTTTCAATGAACGCTAAATTTTTATGTGCATCTATTTCATAACCATGCAAAGAATCAATAGGGTAATCAAAGCGTTTCATCAATACCTTACTCAACGCCCTAATCGTCCCCCCCACCCCAAAGGCGTTTTTATGCTTAAAGGGCAGTTTAGAAACCTCTTTTTGGATAAAGGCTTTAGCGGTTTTGACATCTAAATCTTTGTCTAAAAACATTTCTTTAATGCGAATCGTGCCAACATCAAGCGAGATGAGATCCTTAATCTTGCCTTTTTCAATCAACGCGCACTCCGTGCTACCCCCTCCAATATCTATCGTGATCCCTGAATTTTTATGCAACAAATTCGCGCACGCGATCCCGCCATAGAGCGCTTCTTTTTGCCCGTCAATGATTTTGATTTGCAAACCGCAAGCCTTTTTCACCCTCGCTACAAACTCCAGCCGATTAGGGGCATCGCGCACCGCTGAGGTCGCCACGCATAAGATTTTTTTGCTTTTGTATTTAAGGGCGATTTCTTTAAATTCGCTCAAGGCTTTAATGGCTCTTTGCATGGGGATTTCTTGCAAAACCCCATCAAACGCATAGCAACCCTCTGAAATCCTAACCCTAGATTTGGTTTCAAAAAGCAAGTAAAACCCAAACTGGCTCGTCTTTTTAAAGATAGCCAAACGCACCGAATTAGATCCTATATCAATCACGGTTGTGATTTTAGCCATTGCTAGCCTTTAATCTTGCTCTTTTAAGCTTTCGTATTTGTATTTCAATTCCTCTTTGCTCTCTGCATTGTTAGGATCCGGTAAAATCGCATCTACAGGGCATACGCTCACGCAACGAGGTTCATCATCATCATACCCATAACACTCTGTGCATCTGTCTGGATCAATATTATAAATGGGATCGCCCTCTTCAATCGCCTCACTAGGGCATTCTTCTCTGCAAGCATCGCACGCAATGCATTCATCATTCACCAATAATGACATGACTAACTCCTTTTAAAAAGTTTGAATACGATTTTTACTCTAAATTAGCTTAAAATTCAATCTAAAAAAACTATTTTTTTTTGATTTTGAGAATGGGGGACTTTTTCTAGCACGCCTAAAACCCCTAAATCTTTTAAATGGGTATAGTCTGGCTTGTGGGTTTCTACAAACACGCTTAAGCCCAAACGCCAAGCAAATTCTGCCATGCCCTTTAAATCTTCTTTCAAAAGCTCTTCGTCTAAAATGACCCCATCAGAGCCTTGAACAAGCGATTCTAAAAGCTGGTAATGGCTGATGAAAAGATCCTGATGGACAATCAAAGAGCTCGCATGGCGGCGCAATAACCCTAAAACTTCTAAATCAAACACGCTTGGCGCGCCTATTTCGTATAATCCTTTGAAATTGACAATGACGCAATCGGTGCGGGTGTTTTCTTCCAAAAGCTTTCCTAAAACCTCATCAGGGGTTACAAAAACACAATCTTTGGTTTTAGAAATAATTCTAGGCAAGTAAGGGTTATACGACAGGCTTTTACCCAGCATTTCATAAGAAAGCATGCCCTCTTTTAAGGCTAAGCTTTTTTGTAAATTTTCTAAAATCCCTATTTCTTGCATTCTTGAATGATTTTATTGTGCTCTTTTAGTTCGGGTTCGGCTTGAATAAACTCTTTAGCGATGCTAGAAAAGATTTTTTTAGCCTCCAAACAATTCCCTAATTTGTAATAACCCCATGCTAAAGAATCCAAATAAAGCACTGAGCCAGAATCCAACGCTAAGGCTTTCCTCACAAAATCCATGCCCCTTTTAATATCTAAGTCATAGTCTATTAAGGAATACCCTAAGAAATTATAAAAGAAAGCGTCTTGCGCGTCTTCTTTGTCTTTAGTTTTAGCGAGGATTTGCTGGCGCTCTTTGGTGGCTTTTTCTAATTTTTGAATGATAGGCAGCATCTCTTGTTTGGTGAGTTTTTTATTTTTTGTGCTCAAGCTCTCATAATGATAAATAGCCTCTAATCCTAAGAATTTAGGGTCTTTTTTTTCTTGATAGATCAAAGAAGCCTGTTTGGAAGCTTGAGCGAATTTTTTTTGTGCGGTGTATAAGTCTAACAACAAACGCCTGTCAAAAGGGAATAATTCTGCGATTTGCTGGGCCTTATCAAACTCTTTTAACAAGATTAATACCCCTATGTAAAATTGGGCGTTTTGAACAATAGGGTTTTTTTCATACAAACGAGCAAAAGTCGTTTTAGCCAAATCAAGCTCGTTAAATTGCGTGAAAGTGTTGAGCGCTTTTTGGCACAATTGCTCTGAGCAACCATACCTGTCTATATGAGATTGCAACAAATCCAAGCCCTCTTTTTTACGATTTTGCAAAAAATAGATCGTAATGAGTTTTTCTAGGCTGTCTTCATCATGCACTGCATTATAAAACTTACTCAACAGCGGGAAAGCCTTATCCAAACGCTTTTGAGTCAAATACAAAGTCCCTAACACATTGTCTGTGGCTATGGTCTTTTCTTCTTTACGGATTTTGTGCAACAATTCAATCGCCTTATCAATCTGTCCCATTTGCACATAGCCATCCACTAAAATCTTATTGATAGAAACATCATTACGATTATTGGTGATTTTTTGATAGAGCATGGCTAAATGCATAGCGGTTTTAATATCCCCTAAACTCGCCGCTGAAATGGCCGCTTCTTTAGCATACACCACCTTATTGGTTTGCTTATAGAGATTCATATAGCCTTTTTGAGCGCTAGCAAAATCCCCTCTGTGGAAAGCGTCTGAGCTCAATAGGATTTGATGATCTTCTGAAAGGGTTTCAGCCTTAAGGCAAAACAGGCTAAAAAGCAATAAACTTGCTAAAAATCTTTTCTTTATTTGAATACCCATTATTTTATTTCCTTTTTTTGTATCACTGAAGTGAATTTTAGCGCACTTTAGTTTCTTTGGTTTTTTGTGTAATGCCCGGACAGCTTTGACAAAAAGCTTCTTTTTGCTCTTTAGAGAAAGTTTTCACGCTCTCCCAAAAAGGAAAAGTTTGGCATTGTTTAGGGCGCATGCTATAAATCTGGCATTTTTTGGTTTCTAAATCCAAAAACACGCACGCCAAACCCAACTCTTTAGCGTCTTTTTCTAATAAAGAGAACTTATACCCTACCTTTTTAACATATTTTTGACTGAATTCTTCTAATTCTAATTTTAAAAAAGCGCTAATTTTTTGCATTTCTTGGATATTTAAAAAAATATACCCGCTTTCCCCCACGCAACACTTTGCCCCACAACCCTCGCATGCCTTATGATTAAAACTGAAATCAAAATCTTGCATTAAACTACCCCTAATCCTATTGGAGATCAATACTCACGCTAAATTGCACCAACAACCCTTCATCATCTTTAGAGATTTTTAAGGGCAATTGGCTTTGAGCGCTCGGTAAATACTTGTTGATTAAGGTGAAAAAAAGGTAGGTCTTTTCTAATTCGCTCGCTCTGGCCATGATAAAAAATTGGGTTTTTTGAAAGGGTTTTTGAGAGAGCAAGGGTTTGATTTTATAGGCATCAAAACATTTTTTTAAAATCTTTTCTAAAATCCGCCTAGACTCTTCATCGTTAAAGATCTTTAATAAGGATTCGCCTGTTTCTTTTTGATTGCGGTAATTGGTTAGAGCTGTTTCAAAATGCCTTTGCGCGTATTCTAAAACGCTTTTTTTACGATTTTCTTCTAAAAGGATTTTTTTCAATTCCAGCATGCTAGGCCATAGAAAATACTCGGTATTCAACCAACCAAATAAGGAAAAAACCCCTAAAAAAACGAGGTTTTTAATGATAAACCCCACATCGCCTGATTGCTCTCTGTCTAGGTGTGAAAAATGCAATGGCTTCATTTAATAGACTCCGGGTTTTTTATCAGTAAGGAATTAGAAAAGTTGGTGGAAACAAAATTAAACCACCCGTCGCTTAAGGGGAAAAATTCCGCCCTAGAATAATCAAACATGGGGTTTAGTTTGTTTTGAAACAAAAAATAAAAGGCTTCTTTAGAAGGGGTTTTACCACTAACCACCACGCTTTGCTGGTCTATTTCAATGCTATTAATGGTAATGAGATCCGGCACAATATTCAAAAGCCCTTGCAAAACATCTCGTATATCATCATTGTAATTCAAACGCTTTTTGGCTTCTTTAATGAGTTTTAAGGTTTCATCAGTCTTAACCTGCAAGCGGCTGATTTCATGGCGATAGAGCCTTTCTTGGATCGTCAAATCAGACGCATTGTTTTGAGTGTTTTTAATGGCGTTATGCATAAACCACACTAACCCCCCTATTACCACAAAAGATAAAAAAATGTAAAAAACCCAAATTTTGGAAAGCTTGCTAATAAGGTATTTCGCTCTTGGCTCGATGTAGCTAAAACGCATAATTTTCATTCTCCATGCGCGCTAAAATATTCAAGCGCTCCACTAAAGAAAAATCAAGCCTATCCACTTCTATCATCAAAGTTTCTTGCAAATGCATTAACGCTTTTTGGTGGATTTGACAGCTGTCTAAAACAACCACTTTTTCTACAAAGTCTATATCCCTAGAATGATAGACGCTGCGCAATCCCTCTTGCAAGGCGTTTGCAATCAAAGGGATATTTGTCATGCCTTCAATCAAACTATAAGCGTCCTCATTTTTTTCGCTATTATCCTTACTGCTATCTAGACCTATCGCTTCTTCAAGGCTGTCAATATCTTCTTGGATTTCACTCAAAAACAAATTCACAGCCTCATTATCCATCTCCATAGAATCCTCCTCCTTGCTCTCTATAAACTCTTCAGGTTGCTCTTCTAAAAACACGGATTTGGCTAAAAAAATCTCTTTTTTATCCGCAATCAAAAAATAAAATCTTGAACGCTCCAAAAGCAAATACAACAACGGCTTTTCTTCTAAATGATCGCGCACAAAATCATAAATAAGGCTAAAAGGCGAAAACAAAAAATCCACATCCTGGATTTTAAAACGCTTGAAATCCTTTAAAAAATCCTTAGATTCCACATAAACGCAATACTTTTGATTGACTTCGCAAGCCTGATAATCTTGATTTTCTCGTTTGATTTGTTCAAACGCCTGCTTTTCGCATAAAACCTCTTTAGCTTTACTCATCGCGCTAAAATAAGTGTAGGGGTATTTTTGGCTATAAGTTCTGGCGATTTTTAAGGCTTGAATGGGGACTTCACCGCTTTTAATCTCCACTTTAGTTTCAAAAGTTTTAAAAAATTTCTCTTTAATGCGATGGTTTTTAACCCTTAAAATTTGAGCGGATAAAAGATTGTGATCCACATTAAAAGAGATATACACTTGAGAGCAAAACCTCTCTTTAAGCGCTTTTTTTAACCCTTTAAGCACCCAAACCCCTTTGAGATTCTCCAAATCCAACAGAATCCATGCGTGTCTTTAAATATTCTTTAGCTTTTGAAAGCTCCCATTCTTTAGGGATAATCACAGATTCTAGCATGTAATAATGCACTTCGCTAAAAGGCTTAGGGATTTCAAATTGATCCCAAGTGTTCAATCGCCATGCGTTTCTACAAACCACCCGACAAGCGCTAATCCCCACGCCTGATTTTTGAGCCAAAGCGATCACCCCATCCGCTATGCTGTGTCGTGGGCCTTTGGGACCATCAGGAGTGATAGCGACATCGCAACCTTCTTTCAAACGCTTAAGCCCTTCTATCAAAACCTTAACCCCCCCTTTTTTGCTAGAACCTCTAATGTTTTTAAAACCAAAGCTTTCAAACAAACCCGTCGCAATAGAGCCGTCAAAATGCTGGCTTGCGATCACATAAACAGAAGGTTTTTGAAGCCTTAAATACGCAAACCCGATCATGCCAAGCTCCCCATGCCAACAGCTTACAATAAAGGGTTTTTCTTTTAAATTTTGAGCTAAAAAATAGCGGTTTTTACAAGTTTTATGCAACAACCAAAGGACTCCAAACGCCAAGCGTGGGACAACCCTTAAAACGATATTTTTCCTGAAAAATTTTAAGCTCAATTCTCGCCTTTAAACCCACTTTTTCATTGGTTATTTTTATTAGTTGCCTTTAGCGGTCGCTATCAAGCGCCCTTTGGAATGAGAAACAATCTCCACTCTTACAAGCTCGCCCGGATTTCTTTTTTCTTTACACGCTACTTCAATGAATTTCCCCGTATCGCTGCGCCCTTCAAAACCCACGATTTGATTGTCAATTTCACGCCTGTTTTCCACCAACACCACATGCACTTTACCCACTTCTAGCTTGGCTTTTTCTTCTAAAATTTCTTTATGCCTGTTTTGCAACCTCTCCAACCTTGAAGATGAAACCTCTAATGGCACTCTTTCCTTCCAAGCTCCCGCTTCAGTGAAAGGGCGTGGGGAATAAATGAAACTATAGAGCGTGTCAAAGCGCACTTTTTCTAGCACTTCCATCGTGTCTTCAAAATCCTTATCGCTCTCATTAGGGAAGCCTACGATAATGTCCGTGCTAATGCCCACTTCAGGCACTAAAGCCTTTAACCTCTCCACCCTATTTAAAAACCACTCCTTACTATAACCCCTTCGCATCATCTTTAACACCGCGCTAGATCCGCTCTGTAAGGGCATATGGATACTCTTGCACACTTTAGGGTTTTTGGCAAAGCGCTCTAAAAATGCATCATTCATGTGCAAGGGGTGAGGCGAAGTGAATCGTATCCTTTCAATCCCCTGGATTTCGCTCAATTTATCCAACAAATCGCTAAAATCCACTTTCGCATGCTCGCTACTGAAACGCGCGCCGTAATTATTCACATTCTGCCCTAAAAGCATCAGCTCTTTAGTGCCATTACTCGCCAATTTCTCAGCTTCTTTTAAAATCAAATCCATAGGGATAGAAATTTCTTTCCCCCTAGTGTGCGGGACAATGCAATAAGCGCATTTCTTATCGCAACCTATAGAGATATTTAGTAACGATCTGATTTGAGCCTTTTTTTCAAAAAATTCAAACGCATACGCGCTTTCATCATAATCAATCGCCACTTCAACCGCTTTTTCTTTATGGATCACTTGAGAGATTTTAGACACATTCCTAGCCCCTAACACAAAGCTCACGCTCGGGGCTTTTTTCAAAATATCCGCTCCCATGTGGCTTGCGGTGCAACCGCAAACCCCGATTTTGGCATTGGGTTTTTTGATTTTAGCGAATTGACCGATTTCTGAAAACAATTTCCGCTCAGGCTTTTCGCGCACGCTGCAAGTGTTGATTAAAATCAAATCCGCTGCTTTAGGGTCGCTAGTTTCTTTATAGTCTAGTTTGGAGAGCTCGCTCAATAAATGCTCGCTATCCCTAGAGTTCATAGCGCAACCCATTGTTTCAATATAAACTTTCAATACAAGCCTTTAAATAATGTGCAATTCATAAAGAAAATCTTTTTCATCGCTGCTGACCCTCACCTCATCTAAATAAGCCGTATGGCCTTTTTCTTTGAAAAAATCCACCGCTTTGAGCATGTCTTTGTGGGCGTTTGTGGGGGCAAAATAGAAAATAGAACGCTTGTCTTCACTAAATTTGTGATACAAATCCTCTAATTCCACGCTCTTAGCGTCTGATTTTCTTGTATTCTTGGCTAAAACTAATTTCATTGACTCTTTCCTTGAATTGATTTAGATTTCTCATTTTAACGCATTCTGTCTTTAAAACAAATTAGATCACCCTTTTCCCCCCTAAAAACAAGCGCTCCACTTCTTTAGCATGCAATAAGAATTGCAAAACCGCTTGCTCTTTAACGAATTTTTCACCAAAATTAAACACACTCAAATCCGCCATCTTATTGGCTTCTATCTCGCCATTATTTAAAGCTAAAGCTTTAGCCCCATGCCTAGTCGCTCCTAAAAGAGCGATCTTAGCTAATTTTAATAATGGCATGTTATGGGTGAGCAAGAACGCCCTTAATTCGTCTAAAAGGCTTAGCGAAATGTTAGAGCTCAAGCCATCAGTGGCCACGCTCACGCTCAAACCGGCCTCTTTGGTTCTTTCTAAATCCAACGCTTGCCCGCTCAATAGGCGGTTAGAAAAGGGGCATGTGATTAAAAAAGCGTTTTTGACTTGAGATTTAATCCTTTTTAGCATCTCCAAAGAAGCGAACTGGTTATGCACGAATAAAGTGTGCGTGTCTTCAAACATGTCAATGTAATCGTTCGCGCCCTTATAGAGCGATTTGAAATGAGACTCCTTTAAAAAATGCTGGTAAAAATTTTCAAACCACCCTTTAGAATTTTCCACCCATTCTAATTCTTCAAACGATTCTAAAAAATGCGTAGAAAGCAGGCTTTGTGAATCTTTGGCTAATTGGATCACGCTTAAAGCCATGTCTTTTTGAACCGAATAAGGGGCATGCACAGCGAGAGCGGCTTTAAGTTTTTTGTCTTCTAAATCTTTTAACTCTTTGAATTTTGCCTCAAACGCTTTCAGTTTTTCTAAAGAATAGCTACTCCCTAAAAACTCTAAAAATACGACAGCGTTCAAAGGGCTTTTTTTTAATAAATTAACTTCTATCAGGTGGTTAGAAATCGCTCCCACGCTCCCTACCCCGCTTTTTAATTGCGCGCTGATAGCGTTTTGAATAGCCCCTTGGCAATTTTCTAAAATCGCCCCCCCATTGTTTAACACGCTCCCTAACCAGCCAGAAAAACTCCCGTAATCAAAACTCGCCTTGTTGTTGGAAAATTCAAAATGGGTGTGCGCGTTGATAAAAGCGGGCAACAGAACGGAATTTTCAAAAAACTGCGCCTTTAAGTGGGGGTATTTAAGCGTTAAACTTTTATAATCGCCTATTTCAACAATCTTTTCATCAAAGACCACGCCATAATCTTCTAACACTTCGCATTTTTCATTGCATAAAAAAACTAAAGACGCTCCTATGATTTCTTGCATGCATTCTCCTTAATCAATGTGGTTTGCCCTTTTAAGATCATTCTTTGAACTTCACCATATAATTCTAAACCATAAAAGGGCGAATTTTTATTATTAACTCTTGTTTGGGCGTTCAAATCCACAATCATGAGATTAGCTAATTGATTTTCTTTAACCTCGCCTGCATTGAGTTTTAAAAATCTCGCTTGATTAGTCGCCATGACTTTAATGAGCTGTTGGAAGCTGATAACCTTTTTTTGAACTAAAAAAGTATAAGCCACGCTAAAAGCGTTCTCTATGCTCTCACACCCAAAAGCGCTTTCTTCAAAAAGCTCTGCGTTAGAATTTTTAAAAACATGGAGGCTTGTGAGCATAGTAATTTCATCATTCTTTAGGGTCTCTTTTAGGGCGTTTTGGCTTTCTTTATCCCTTAAAGGAGGGGCGATTTTAAATCTGGGCTCATAATCTTCATACACGCTCTCATCTAAGATTAAATGGCTTAAGGGCGTTTGGGCTTGCAGGTGCGCCCCTAAATTGTTAAAGGCTTTGATGAGTTTGAGCGTGGCGGCGCTACTCACTTTATCTAAAAGCATAGGGATTTGTAACGCTCTAGAAACTTCCATAAAACGCACCAAACGCGTGTTTTCAAACGCATTTTCTACAAAATTTTGCCCCAATTCATAGGCTAATGCCCCGCTATTTAGGGCTTCAAAAGAATTTTCTAAAGAGATTAAAAGAGGCAAATTGTAGGATTTGGCGTAATGGCTGATGAGTTCTAAAAAAGCGTCAGATTGCACGATTAAAATTTCCCCTCCTTTGTTTTTAAGCGTAGCGATGTCGGCTAGTTGGTTGTTTCTAATCGCCATAATATTTTTAATGCCGCTTTGATCGCAATTAAAAACATTGAGTAACCCTACCCCCCCTTTAAAAGCCTTTTGTTTTAAATTTTCATAACCCTCCAAACCAGTAACGCTCAAATCAATGAAGCTTGGCAGCACGAATAAATTCGCGCACTCAATTACTTCTTCATTTTTAATAGGGCTTAAGTTTTCTTTAATCTCTGCAATGAGAGAATCTTTTAAGCGAATATCCGCTCTTTTTAAAACCTCACCATCATAAAACGAAGCGTTTTTTAACAGCATCAAACCCTCCTATTTTTGCAAGAAATTCGTCAAGCTTTCCATAGAGTTGGTTACAATCAATATCCCCATTAAAATAAGCACCAACCCTGAAACAATTTCAATCGCGCGGTTGTATTTCTTTAAGGATTTTAAAAATAAAAGCGCTCTTTCTAGCATTAAAGCCACCAATAAAAAAGGGATCGCCAAGCCCACCACAAACACCACCATAAGCATTAAGCCATAAGCGTCCTTACTCGCGCTCATGATCACTATAGAAGTGAATATCGGCCCGATGCATGGCGTCCAGCCTAAAGCGAAACTCATGCCTAAAAGAAAAGGGTAAAAGCGCTGCATGCTGTTAGATTTGCTCGCTAAACGAAAGCTTTGGGTTTTATATAAAAATGCAAAACGAAACACGCCTAAAAAATGCAAACCAAAAAGGATCACAATCCCTCCGGCGATATAATTCACCCAGGAAAACGAAAAGCTATGGATAAGCTTGGCCATAGACATGCCCACGCCCAAAAACACGAGCGAAAACCCCACCACAAACATCAAGGATTTTAAAAAAACCGAAACCCTTTTAGCCTTACCATCTTTAATATCCTCTAAAGAAATTTGAGAAATATAAGACATATACGCTGGGATTAAAGGCAACACGCAAGGGCTTAAAAAAGTTAAAATCCCAGCTAAAAGCGAAGTTAAAAGAGGCGCTGTCTCAAATAAATTGATAAGCGTGTTATCAAACATCATTCAATCCTTTTTTAAAAATAACCATTTCTTATCTTTTTTAGGATAGCAAAACCTCACTTAATCTTAGGCACAATTTCGTTATTTTCTACCACAAACGCCACGCTGTCATTCTCTTTAATTTTATCCTCTAAAATGAGTTCAGCGAGCTTGTCTTCTACCATTTCATAGAGCGCGCGCTTCAAGGGTCTAGCGCCATAGAATCTGTCAAATCCCGCTTTGGCGATCAATTCTTTTGCTTCTTCGTCTAGGGTTATATTAATGCCTCTTTCAAGCGCTTTTTTTTGAATGTTTTCAAAGAGAATCCCCACGATATTAGCGACAGCATGGCTATCTAGGGCGTTAAAGGAGATGATTTCATCTAAGCGGTTTAAAAATTCCGGCTTGAAGAATTGCCTCAAACTCTCTTTGATCGCTTTTTGTTTATCGGCTTCACTCAAATTTTCTTCTAAAAGCGCGCCGCTAGCCACATTGCTGGTTAAAATCAAAATCGTGTTTTTGAAATCCACCCTCACGCCCTTACTATCGGTTAAATGCCCTTCATCTAAAACCTGCAACAAGAGATTAAACACATCCGGATGGGCTTTTTCCACTTCATCTAACAGCACCACGCTATAGGGTTTTCTGCGCACCGCTTCGGTCAATTGCCCGCCTTCTTCATAGCCCACATACCCAGGAGCGGCCCCAATAAGACGGCTTATGGCATGTTTTTCCATGTATTCGCTCATGTCAATTCTTATAAGATTTTTATCGCTATCAAACAAGAATTGCGCCAAAGCTTTAGCGCTCTCGGTTTTACCCACGCCCGTTGGCCCTAAAAAGAGAAAACTCCCTATGGGTTTATTGCTATCGCTAAGCCCGGCCTTATTCCTTTTAATCGCTTTAGCGATCGCTTTGATCGCTTTTTCTTGCCCCACCACTCTTTTTTGCAATTCGCTTTCAATGTTTAAAACCCTATTTTTTTCGCTCTGGAGCATTTTTTGGACCGGGATATGCGTCCATTGGCTCACGATCTCAGCGATGTTGTTTTCGGTTAAAGCGTTTTGCAATAACGCCCCGTTTTGTTGCATCGCTTCCCATTTGTGCTGCAATTCTTCTTCTTTCTTTTTATTTTCAGGGATTTTAGAGTATTCAATTTCACCCGCTTGCTGGTAATCCCCATTGCGCTTAAACCTCTCAGCCTCTTTTTTCAAGCTTTCCGTTTCCATTTTCAAGCGTGAAATTTCTCTAAACACTTCTTTTTCGTTTTCAAATTGCGCTTCTAATTGGATTTTTTCTTCTTTCAAATCGCTCAATTCTTTAAGGATTTCTTGCATGCGTTTGGCATTGCTCTCTTTTTTTTCCATTTCAAGGGCTTGTTTTTCCATTTCCAATCTTTGAATGGAGCGCTTAACGCTAGAGAGTTTTGCCGGCTCGGATTCCATTTGCATTTTTAATTGAGCCGCCCCCTCATCAATCAAATCAATCGCTTTATCGGGTAAAAACCTATCGGTGATATAACGGCTAGAGAGTTTGGCGCTCGCTATGAGCGCGGAGTCATTGATGGTGATATTATGGTGCGTTTCTAAAGTTTCTTTTAACCCTCTTAAAATCTGTAAGGCTTCATTGATGCTAGGCTCATTGAGTAAAATGGGTTGGAAACGCCTTTGTAGTGCCATGTCTTTTTCAAAATACTTGCGGTATTCTTTCAAAGTGGTCGCTCCAATCGTGTGCAATTCCCCCCTAGCGAGCGCGGGTTTTAAGATATTAGCCGCATCCATGCCCCCCTCACTAGCTCCAGCCCCTACGATCGTGTGGATTTCATCAATGAATAAAATCACATTCGCGCTTTTTTTAACTTCTTCAATCACCTTTTTCAAACGCTCTTCAAACTCGCCTCTGTATTTGGCTCCAGCCACCAATAAGCTTAAATCTAAAGCGACGACTCGTTTGTTTAAAAGCGTTTTAGGCACTTCCTTATTCACAATGCGTTGGGCTAAACCCTCCACAACCGCCGTTTTCCCCACTCCAGGCTCACCTAGTAAAATAGGGTTATTTTTTGTTTTTCTTATCAAAATTTGCATCATGCGAATGATTTCTTCATCCCTCCCAATCACCGGATCGAGCTTATTTTCTAAGGCTTTTTGCGTCAAATCAATGCCAAATTTTTCCAAACTTTCCAAATTAGAATCATCGTTTTTACTTTGGATAGTCGCGCCTTTTCTCAAAGATTCTAAAGTTTTTTGCAATTGCTTAGTGTCTAAATAAGGTTTTAGAACGCTTTCAAAAAGGCTCATGTTCGCCAAAAGATACACATCTGTAGCGATAAAAGAGTCGCCCGTTTTAGCCATCAAGCCTTGAGCGTTTTCTAAACTTTGGATTAAAGCTTGGTTTAATTGGATGTTTTGCTTGTTGATTTGTGAAACTTTAGCAAACTTATCCAACTCGCTTTGAACGCTAAGCCTTAAGGCTTGAATATCCACAGACATTTTTTGTAAGGCTTGAATGAGGATGCCTTGGGAGTTATTGAGCATGACAAAAAGCATGTGCAAGGGCGTTACCTCAGCGTTTTTATGGTGTAAAGCTAGAGCGAGCGCGCTGTCTAAAGTTTCATGCAATTGGTCAGTCATTTTTTCAAATAAATTCATTATCAATCCTTTTTGAGTTTTAAAATCTTTACTATTTTACACTATTTTAACCCTCAAAGGTTTTTAAAACGCTCACACTAATGACAAACTCTCCAAAATACGCTTTTTAGACAACTCGCAATATTCTTTTTCAATCTCTAAACCCACGCTAAAACGCCCTAAAGCGTTTGCCTCTAAAATAGTCGTGCCAGATCCGCTAAAAGGATCAAAAATCGTGTCTTCCAAAAAAGAAAACAATTTAATGCAACGCCTGGGTAATTCCCTTGGGAATGGGGCTGGGTGTTTTAAGCGCTTTTTGGATTCGCCGCTAAAATTCCATAGCCCGTTCGTGTAGAGCAAAAACTCCTCTTTACTGATTGTAGAAGTTTGTTTTTGGCGTTTGTATTCGTTTTTATAAAAAACAACGATCAACTCCACAGGAGCGATAGCATAAGGCGCGCTAGCTTGCAACCAACTCCCCCAAGCCGTGCGTCTTGAAATATTGCTTTCATTCCAAATAATCGTATTTTGGTATTTCCAACCGCATTCTTTAGCTATTGCGATAATATCTACCCCCAAACTTTGCTTGCCATGTTTATTCGTGTCTAAAGGGACATTCAAGCACAATCTCGCTTGTTCCTTGCCCCAAAAATAACAATTTTTAAGCCAATTCTTGCACCAATTTAAATAGTCATCATAAGCCCTAAAATCATTACTCCCTTGATATTCAACACTCAAATTATAGGGCGGTGAAGTGATACACAAATCATAAAAACCTTTTTCAAAAGTCTCTAAAACGCTGACATCGCCATGGTATAAATCCAATTTTTCCAAACTGAAATAAGGTTTCATAAAAGCCTTTTTAAATCTTCTAACAAGTTTTCTATACCCTTAATTTTAGAGCTTTGATCAAAATGGCTTTTGGCTAAATAGAGGCCATCTAATTCATGCTCCATGACGATCCTAGCTTTTTTAGGTTTGTCTTTAAAGCTGATTTCATTATCGTTATCCGGTGTTATCATAAAGACTTTAATATGAGAAGTTATAGGCGATTGCAAAAGTTTTAATTTCCAGTAAGGCGCTTCTGTGAAACGCTCTCTGAATGAATTTTTTACCGACAAGATCGCTAGGATTTTGATATTATCCTTGTTGGTTTGATAAAGAATAATATCTCCATCAGGCAAAACGCTATACTCTCCAAAATGCACCAATAAAGCCCGTTTGACTCTATCCAACTCGCCATTAATGCGTTTAGCCCTTAAGATTTTATCGTTCGTCATTTTTACATTGTTTTTAGTACAAAAATCTTTTAATAAAAGTTCTATGATTTTTTCTAACACCCTTCCTATGGTGCTGACAAAGCCTTGTCTGGCCAAAATACTAGCCTCTTCCTTGCTTTTATTTTGCTTAATACAATCGTTCATTTTATCATTTAAAAAGCGTTCTTTTTCTTGCGCGTAAAAAACCTGTAAAAACTTGTAAGGTTCAGGTTGTTCTCTCATAAAATCTTTAAAACGCTCTAACATCGGCTAAACTCAATTCAAACACCTTAATCAATAGAAATCAATCAAATTATAATACAAAACTTTTTGATAATGGCTGGTGTTTAAGCAAGCTTATGATAAAAGTGAAATGCAAATTTTAGACATTCTGCTTAAAAGTATTGCTAATGAATAATATATTTTCACTAAAATAATATTGACAGAATTCAATCAAAGGGCTAGATATGCAATTTTTAAATCAATCTTTGGGATTTTTTAATAAAGGGCACTTTGAGCCCATTGATAGAAATTTCATTACAGAAAGCTATCAAGCATTAAAGCCGATTGAAGAAATTCAAAATAAATACAATAAACATGACAACGATTCATTTTTGAATGAATTGAGAGACAGCATGGTGGCTCTATATTTAGATTATGAGCTTATCAATATTCAAAAGCATGGCCTTGATGCCAAAAGAAGTTCAAGCGATGAATTTTTAGAAATCAAACAAGTATCCTTTCAAAGTAAAACTTGGAGCGCGACTTTTAATGACACCACTTTA
Source organism: Helicobacter pylori Shi112 (assembly GCF_000277405.1). Classification (NCBI taxonomy): domain Bacteria; kingdom Pseudomonadati; phylum Campylobacterota; class Epsilonproteobacteria; order Campylobacterales; family Helicobacteraceae; genus Helicobacter; species Helicobacter pylori. Next base: position 318,393 of record NC_017741.1, on the reverse strand, counting down.
GAAAAAGCCAAAGTTTTTTGCGATATTAAAACGACTTTAGCCGTGGGCGTTTGGAATAATATTTCTAATCTTTTATTCATTGTTTATGGAAAACACCCTAAAATTGGCTTGTATTTAGAACAAAAAGTAAAAGAGTGTCATAATGAGAGCAGGCGTTCAACTCAAACGATAGGGGTTAGTAAGTTAATTAAAGAATTTGATTTTAAAATGAAACCCATTGATTTAAAAGAACAAGAGCTTATCAATCTTTTTAATCTTAAATTTGGTCATTTTTCTTGGGAAAACCATCTTGCATAAAGTTTTTATTATGGAAGCTTTGGAATGTTTGAAAAGAATAGAAAAAGAAAGCATCCAAACTATCTATATAGACCCCCCTTATAACACTAAGAGTTCTAACTTTGAATATGAAGACGCTCATGCTGACTATGAAAAATGGATTAAAGAACATTTGATTTTAGCAAAGGCTGTGTTAAAACAAAGTGGTTGTATTTTTATTTCTATAGATGATAATAAAATGGCTGAAGTTAAAATCATTGCCAATGAAATTTTTGGAACATGCAATTTTTTAGGCACTTTTATCACTAAACAAGCCACAAGGTCTAACGCTAAACACATCAATATTACCCATGAATATGTTTTAAGCTACGCTAAAAATAAAGCATTCGCTCCTGGTTTTAAAATCTTACGAACGCTTTTGCCCATTTATGCTAAACCATTAAAAGATTTAATGCGAATGATTAAGAATGTTTTTAAACAAAAAGGACAAGCTCAAGCCCAACTTGTTTTAAAAGAACAAATCAAAGAGTTATCTCAAAAAGAACATTTTAATTTTTTAAAAAATTATAATTTAGTGGATGAAAAAGGTGAGATTTATTTCGCTAAAGATTTATCTACGCCTTCAAATCCGCGTAGTGTAGCGATACAAGAAATCAATCTTTTTTTAGAACCCCTAAAAAGCAGAGGGTGGAGCAGTGATGAAAAGCTTAAGGAATTATATTATCAAAATAGACTTATTTTTAAGAATAATCGCCCTTATGAAAAATATTACCTAAAAGAATCACAAGATAATTGTTTGAGCGTGCTGGATTTTTATAGCCGACAAGGCACAAAAGATTTAGAAAAATTAGGCTTAAAGGGTCTTTTTAAGACGCCAAAACCTGTAGCATTGATTAAATATTTATTATTATGCTCCACCCCCAAAGATTCTATTATTTTAGATTTTTTTGCAGGTAGCGGGACAACAGCGCAAGCGGTTATAGAAGTTAATAAGGATTATTATTTGAATTGGTCTTTTTATTTGTGCCAAAAAGAAGAAAAAATTAAAAATAACCCACAAGCTGCTAGCATTTTGAAAAACAAGGGATATAAAAACACGATTTCAAACATCATGCTATTGCGTTTAGAAAAGATTGTTAAAAGAAGTGAATACGAAATTTTAAAAACAAAATCTATTTTATTTTAAATATTATTTTTCAAACCCCTACACCCTATCCACGCTTAAAATTTCAGCGCTCGCTCTGGCTTTTTCATTGCTCAATTCAATTTTGTCGCCCCTTTTTAATGCCTCTAACTCTATCGCTTGGTTATTTTTGCTCACAAACGCCCCAAATTGGGGTAATTTCAAATTTGCATGAGCGAGTTTAAGGGCGTTCTCTAGTGCGTTCAATCGCTCTGTTTTAGTTTGTAAAAAAGGGCTTGTTAATGTTTGAGTAGAGATTTTTTCTAAAAGCGTTTTTTTAAAGCGTAAAAATTCTAGGGTTTTATTTTCTAAAGCGATTTTTAATTTCTCTAGCTTTAAAGCGTTTAAATGGTGCTTGTTTTCAAAACTCAATCGTTTTAAAGAAACCTCTAAATGCTCTAAATGCACCTTTTTTTGATGGAGCAAAATTTTAAAAGAGCGGTGCAATTTCACATTAAACCCATCAAGTCTTTGCCACCATTCATCGCTGCTAGGGAGTAAAATCTCCATCGCGTTTGAAGGCGTAGAAGCCCTTAAATCCGCTACCAAATCGCTCAATAAAAAATCGCTCTCATGCCCAATAGCTGACATGCTGAAAGTTTTAGCCAAATGCAATGCATCAGCGATTTTCTCATCATTGAAAGGATACAAATCCTCCATGCTCCCCCCACCCCTAGCCACCACAATCGCATCAAAAGCGTTTTTTGTGTCATGAAAGCTATCCGCATAAGCGATGCTCTCCACCACGCTTTGAACGCAGCCCTCCCCTTGCATTAACGCATTGATGCAAACCAATTCGCACATCGGCCATCGTTTGGAAGCGATCTTTTTCATGTCCGCCCAAGCGGCTGAATTTTGAGAAGTGATGACTGCCACTCGTTTAGGAAAATGCGGTTTGGGTAATTTATTGGCTTCATCAAAATAACCCTTAAGGCGTAATTTTTCTTTCAATTGCTCTAAAGCTAGGGTTAATGAACCTATATCTTTAGGCTCTATTTCAAAGCAATTGATTTGATAATCCCCCCTTGGAACATACGCGCTAATGCCCCCAGAAACAACCACTTCCTGCCCTTCTTTTAAAGCGAATTTGAGCCTGTTAGCGTTCCCTTTAAACAGCACGCATCTGATGACTGACTGGCTGTCTTTGAGCGAAAAATACGCATGGCCGCTCACCTTATGGATCGTCAAATTACTCACTTCCCCTTGAACCCTAACTTGCAAAAAAGTCGCTTCTAAAAGGGCTTTGATTTGCGCATTGATTTCGCTCACGCTCAATACATCCACCAACTCCCCCTTTTATAGCAAACGAGTGAGGTCATTGAAAAGCCCTAAAAACATGATAAAAACCAAAAACCCCACACCCGCTAGCCACAACGCATTTTGCATAAACGCCGGCAACGCGATCTTAAAAATATTTTTAAAAACAACCCCTAACATTTGCGCCCCATCTAGCGCTGGAACGGGTAATAAATTTAAAATCCCTAAATTGATAGACAAAAACGCCCCAAACAACAAAAGCATGCTCACACTACTCGCATGGCTTAACGCTCCCACAATGCCTACCACCCCGCTCAATTCTTTAACTGAAGCGCTCCCTGTAATCAAACGCCTTAAAGAATCCACAATCAAAACAACGCCCTCTTTAAACCGACTCAAGGCCTTTTCAAACGCTTGAAACAAGGAATAAGAAACAACGCCTGTTTTTTGCATGTCCGGCTTAATGCCTATTACTTTATATTTGATGATTTCATTAGGATCGTTAGAATCGCTTATCACTGCCACGATTTTGGGGGTCAGTCGTTTTTCTAAAATCTGATGGTTGCGCTCTATTTCTAAAACCAACTCGCCTCTAGCATGCGCCACTACGCTTCTAATCTCTCTAAAACTCGCTATTTTTTTGTGGTTGATAGAAAGGATTTTATCCCCCTTTAATAGCCCAGCTTCTAGCGCGTTTTTTTCCAAATCGCCAATGACGGGCAGTAAGACTTTTTCCCCACCCAATGCCAGAAAAAAATACACTAAAATCGCAAAAAGAAAATTAAAAAACGCCCCCCCAAATAGTATCCATAGCTTTTGGAAAGGGCTTTTTTGCGCATAGCTATCATTCGCGCTTTCATTCGTTTCATTTTCTTCTTTATCCATGCCCTTTAATTTCACATAGCCCCCAAGCGGGATCAAAGACAAAGCGAATTGCGTGCCAAAAAGCTTAAAAAAACAGAGTTTTTTACCAAAACCAATGCTAAAGACTTCTACCTTGACCCCACAAATCCTAGCGATAGTGAAATGCCCTAATTCATGGACAAAGATTAAAAACGCCAGCATTAAAACCGCTACAATGAACATCATACCCCTGCAGGCTCTTTGGTGTTAGGATCTTTTATCATCGGCTCTTTTGAAGGCGTGGGAGCTATAGGGGGCATGGGAGCTATAGGGGGCATGGGTGGTATGGTTTTTGGGATTTCTTTATTTTCTCGTGGGGGTTTTTGCCACAACTCTGTCAAAGCCGCCGCTTTTTTAGGATCCATTTTGGCTAAAATTTTACCGAGTTCTTGGGGTTTTAGCGCCATTAAAATTTCTAGGGCGTTTTGAGTGGGTAGATTTTCTAAAATCAAGGCGGACTTAGAATCTTTCATTTTAGAATAAGTCTCGCCAATCTTGCTATCTTTAGCCTGCTTGATTCCTCTTAAAATGCTTTCGTTTTCTTCTATCAAATTTTTAAGGCGCTTTTTTTCTTCCGTTTGTAAGGCTTTAAAGGCTTCTTCTTTAGCGGCTAAATTTTTCAGTTTTTCTTCCACTTCTTTTTCTTTTTTGTTTAACAGATCGTTTTTTTCATCTAAAAGGCGGGCGTTTTCGGTTTGCAAGATCCTTAAAGACTGCTCTTTTTCGCCCAATCGGCGCAAATCGTCTTTCAATTCGGCTTTTTTGGATTCAAAAATCGCAGAGCATTGCAACAATTCTTGCGTGGCTTCTTCGCCAAAGAGTGCTTGTAAAATCAAGCCCATTAACAAGATTTTACGCATGCAAGCCCTCTTTTTGCCAGTGTAAAATCATGGCGTTTTCGTCTAAAAGAGCCTGCTCTTTTTTTTCCAAAATTTCCTTTTCTTTTCGCTTCTCATTTTCTAAAATGATTTTAGCTTTTTCTAATTCCTGGTTAGCCAAAAGATACTCTTTTTCTAAAATTTTTAAATCCTTATTTAAATTCTCGCTTTCTTGTTGGTAATATTCTATCTCCATTCTTATAGCACTTTTTAATTGCTGGGTTTGTAAAAAAAGGCTCATTCCCCCCAATTCAGGGTTTTTAAACGCGCTCAGTTGGGCTTGTTTGTCCAAAATTTCTCGCTCATTTTGCTGCAATTCTAAACGCTTGCTTTTAAGCTTTTGCTCTATTTTTTCTAATGCAAGGATTTTTAATTGCACCAATACAGAAGCGAATTTTTTCATAGAAAAATCGTGTCTTCTCTTTCAGGGCTTGTAGAAATAAGGCGGATTTTTACCCCCACTTCTTTTTCAATAAAACGGATATACTCTCTAGCGTTTGGCTCTAAATCGTCTAGTTTTCTCACGCCCACGCTTTTTTCCCAGCCTTTAAAAGTTTGATAGATCGGCGTGCAATCTTTCAGATCGCTAGGGAAAGCCTCTAATCTTTCGCCCTTTCTTTCATAAGCCACGCACACCTTAATCGCATCAATCCCGTCTAAAACATCTAATTTCATTAAAGCTAATTGCGTGCAACCATTCAAAGCGCAAGCGTATTTTAAAGCCACCAAATCCAACCACCCGCAACGCCTTGGGCGTTTGGTTGTCGTGCCAAACTCCGCGCCCTTAGTCCTTAAATGATCGCCCATGGGTGTAGTGTCTTCGCTAGGGAAAGGCCCATTACCCACACGAGTGGAGTAGGCTTTCGTGATGCCTATCACTTCATTGATCGCTTTAGGGTTTAAGCCGGTGCTCACGCATGCACTAGCGCTCGTGGTGTTAGAGCTTGTTACAAAAGGGTAAGTCCCTAAATCAATGTCTAAAAGCGTGCCTTGCGCCCCTTCTAGTAGGATTTTTTCACCCTTTTGGTTCGCTTCTATCAGCATGCTTGTCGTGTCTTTGATAAAGGGGCAGATTTTTGGAATATAAGTTTTAAAATACTCTCTCAAATCTTTTTCGTAATTCTCGCCCAAATCATACGCTTCCTTAAAAGGATCAATGGCTTTGAAATGAGCGTTTAGCCTTTCTTCTAAGATCTTGTCGTCTAATAAATCCCCCATTCTTATCCCGCTCCTTGCCATTTTATCCTCATAGCAAGGGCCTATGCCTTTTTTAGTCGTGCCGATGTTTTGAGATTTTTCTTTAAAAGCGTCTTTTTTGGCATGATAAGGCAAGATCACATGGGCTCTGTCGCTGATGAACAAACGATTTTCTAAATTCTCAAACGCGCTGATTTCTTCGCACAAATCCTTAATGCTCACGACCACCGCACTAGAAATGATGTTCTTGCATTGTGGGTATAAAACCCCTGAGGGCATTAAATGCAAAGAATGCTTAACCCCCTTATGCACAATGGTATGCCCGGCATTATGCCCGCCTTGATAGCGCACCACAAAGTCATAATCTTTAGCGATCCTATCAACAATTTTTCCTTTCCCCTCATCTCCCCACTGGATCCCCACAACGACATCTGCCATAAAATATTATCCTTAAAACAAAGTAGATTGGATTGTTTAAAAGCTCGTTAGAATACCAAAAAAAAGTAAAAAGCCTCTTTATAAGCCCTAAAAAGAGCTTAAAAACCTATCGTGTAATTGATATAGAACGCATACAAACGCCTGTAATCCACATCAGCCCCATTCGCTTTCAAATACCTTTGATTGATAGCCGGGATTTTCACGCCAAATTCCATCCCATGCTGAATGCTTTGAGACGCGCTCAAAAACCGGCGGTGCATGGTGCTGGCAAAATGAGCCCTTAAGCCCAAATTAAACAAAAATTGGAAATTCGTGGGAGTGGGGGTTTCTTTAAACGAGTTTTCAATTTGACCTCTTAAAGAGCTATCCCAAGTGTTACCCGCTATTTGAATGCCCCCAAACACCCCCACATTCAAGGACTGATCGCTAAAAACCCTCCTAAAGATATTCCATAAAAAGTCTGTGCCAGCGCCATAAGTAAAGATATTCGCTTTAACAGCGCTGCTAAGACTGCCCAATTGCGTAAAGCCATAATCAAAGAAAGCGTAATACCGTAAGCCTATATTCCTCTTGCTCCCAAAAAATTGCTTATAGCCCATTTGAATGCCAAAGCCATTAATAACCCCATGCTGAGAGCTTTTTCCTGGCCCAAATTGGGGCAAGTAGGGCTCATCGTAATTATTCAGCATTCCTCCTAGCTGTTTTAGATTCTCTTGGTAAGTAGCGATTCGATCCGAGATGGTTTTCACATCCTTTTGGAGCATTGATCCTACACCACCGCTCTTCTCCAAGCCTTCTGCGATCTGGCCTAGCTTTGCTGAAGAAGTGTCATTAAAAAGCTGCATTTGGGCTAAAAGCCCTTTTAAAAACACCGAATTGCTATCCAGATTCACCCTTGTAAGCGCGTTTAAAAGCGCCACACTCTCCGTAGCTAAGAGAGCGAATTCATTTTGAGAACCATAGAGAACTTTTATAATCCCTACATATTCAGGAGCTACTCCATTATTACTGCCATTATTATTAACCAAGTTATAAAGCACATTACTCAAATACACTTGCAAAGCTTGAACGCTATAAGCGTTTTTATTCGTCTCAAAGCGTTGCTCAATTTGGGGGAGTACTTTTTTAAACTGGGTTAATTCTAGGTTGTTGTTGCCAACAGTTGTATTAGTATTGACAATTTGATTGCCTATCCCTAAAAGAGCGTCCATGGTCGTGTTTGTCGCTAAAGCTAAAAGCCCATTACTCCCTGCCATACCCACGCCCACTTGGCGGAAATCATCAATGACATTATTCCTTAGGGTGCTGCCTTTGTTATTGATGTTTTGTTGCGCGCCGCCGATTTGATAGCCCACTCCCATATAAAAGCCATCGTCTTCAGCTAACGCCATGCTTAAAGGAAGGCTAAAAAGCAGAGCGGTTTTTAAAAGCCCTTTTTTGAGCGCGTGGTATTGACTATAACCTTTTTTCATTCTTGTATTCTTTATCTCTTTTGTATTGGTATTTTTCATCAAGAGCCTTCCTTAAAAACCGACTGAATAGCCCACATAGAAGCTAAAATTCCTCATATAGCTTGCGCTTGAGCCTTGGGTTGCGAAATATTTATGAGCGATAACAGGGATTTTCACCCCAAATTCTATCCCTTGGTCTAGCCTGTGCTTATTGAAATTGGTTTTTGCAAAGTTGGTGCGCACGCCCAAATCAAACAAGAATTGGAACGAACTGGACTTGACATCAGGCCTTTGCCCGCTCAATAAGTTCGTTACATTAGTGCTCCAAGTTTGCCCTGCAATTTGAGCGCCAAAGAAAAGGCCGATTGTAGTCCTTTCCCTCCTTCTAGAGCGTTCATACACATTGTATAAAAAATCCGTTCCTACCCCATAAGTAACAAGATTCGCTCCCACTTTTAAATTCGTATCGCCAAAATTCGCATAGCCATAATCCAAAAACCCGTAATACCTTAAGCCGATATTTTTCTTATGGGTGAAAAATTGTTTATAACCCATCTTAGCCCCAAAGCCGTTCATGCTCGCTGACTGGTAATCTTTGAGCGAAAAGAGGTTAGGGATATAAGAAATCTTATAAAGAGAACTAGCCGAATTTTCAAACTGATCCAAGCTCGCACTGATGATGTTTATGGATCTATCTAGCCCTTTCTTATAGATAAGCTGGCCCTTGCTAAAACAAGACGATGCGCTGCTACAAATATTTTTTTCAATAAAACTCCCTAACCCCAAAGTCTCACGATCTAAAGAAATCCCGCTCTTAATCAAAGCGTTCAGCTCGCTCACCGTAGAATTAGCCCCTATCAAGCCCGTTTGCGAAGAAAAATTTTGCATGCCTGTGGCAATATCGCCCACGCTCACGCCATTATACGCTCCATTAGTCCCGCCTGCGCCTAAAAGCATGACTTGCATGATGTTTTCGTATAGCTGTTTGTTATTATTTTGTTGGATTTTGCTCAAATCCACTTGCCCTAAAGCTAAAACGATGTTTTGAGCCACTAAGAGCATGCTATCAGTGATACCGATTTGTTCTTTCCCCACATCCACCACCAAAGGCTTAATGACACCCTGATTAGCGTATTGCTGGGATAGATCCAATAGCTTTCCTAAAATCCCTAGAGATTGCTCTAAATTGACTAAGGCTTGGGGTGGTTGTGCATTGTCTTTCACGCTTTCACTCAAAAGGATTTTTGTTTTATTCCCTAAAATATCCAAGTAGTAGGATAAGGGAATGGCAGAAGTTTGCAACCTCACAGCCCCATCTCTAATCAACTGCTTTAATTCTTGCGCTTGAGTGAAGCCTGGATTTTTCAATTCCTGTCTGGCCAAACTCGTTTGATAATCTATGACAAAAAACGCCCCATCTTCTTCAGCGTTACACAAAGACATGCCCGCCAGCAAGGAAAGAGCGATCGTTTTTTTAAAGGAGTGGTTTTTCAAAAATATCCTTTTTGCTTTGGCTTTGATAAGTGATTTTACTTAATCCATAAAAGAAACTCCCTAATTTTAAGATAATCATTCTTAATTTGCTATTAAGCGTTTCAAAAAAGCATCAAATTGACATCTTTTAAGCAAAATGTTATAATCGCTCTCGCTTAATTTTTACGCTTTTTTCTGCTTTTTAGTGGGGTGTTAGCTCAGTTGGGAGAGCGCAACGCTGGCAGCGTTGAGGTCAGGGGTTCGAACCCCCTACACTCCACCATTAATTACGCTTATTCTCTTTCTTTATGGATCAAACCCGTTTTCTTGCTAGTATTACCCATAATTAATTATAATCTTAGGAATTGTTTTTCATCAAGGGAGTTTGAGCGTGAGCAGTTTGTTTAAAATGCGCATTCTTAGTTTTAAAAAGAATAAGAGGGCGGTGTTTTCGCTCTATCTTTTTATCGCTTTATTAGCGCTTTCTCTTTTAGCCCCCTTGTGGGTGAATGATCGCCCCTTATTCATCTATAAAGACAATAAGGCGTATTTCCCCATGTTTAAAGACTACGCGGAAGTGGAGTTTGGAGGCGATTTTTTCACCCCCACGGATTATAACGATCCTTATGTGAAAGACACGCTTCTAAAAGACGCTTTCATTATCCATGCGCTCATCCCCTATAGCTACGATACGATCATTATGGATTTAGACTCGCCTGCCCCCACCCCCCCAAGCTTCAAACACCTTTTAGGCACAGACGATCAAGCCAGAGATGTGTTAGCCAGACTGGTTTATGGCTATCGTGTTTCGTTAGTGTTTGGGATTTTACTCACCCTTTTTAGCGTTCTTATTGGCGTGAGTTTGGGAGCGTTTCAGGGGTATTATGGAGGGTTGATAGACTTAGTGGGGCAAAGGTTGAGCGAGATTTGGAGCGCGATCCCTATGCTTTTTTTACTCATTGTGATTTCTAGCGCGTTTAATTCTAATTTCTGGATCATTTTATTTTTAGTCTTGCTCTTTAGCTGGATGGGGCTTTCTCAAGTCGTGCGCACGGAGTTTTTAAAAGCAAGGAACATGGATTACACCAAAGCCGCTAGAGCGCTTGGGGTGAATGATTTAAAAATCATTTTCTACCATGTTTTACCCAACGCTTTAGTGGCGACGATCACTTATGTGCCGTTTTTAATGGCGGCCAGCATTTCTACTTTAGTGTCTTTGGATTTCTTGGGTTTTGGCATGCCTATAGGGAGCGCGAGTTTGGGAGAATTAGTCAATCAAGGCAAAGATAACCTCACTACGCCCCATTTAGCCATCGTTGCGTTTGTAGCCATTAGCTTGTTGCTTTCTGTTTTGGTGTTCATTGGCGAAGGGGTACGCGATGCTTTCAACGCTAACATGCTCAAATAAGGGGATTACATGCTAGAAATCAAAAACTTAAACTGCGTTTTAAACGCACATTTTTCGCTCCAAAACATCAATATTTCGTTAAATCCTAGCGAAAGGGTGGCGATCGTGGGCGAGAGCGGGAGCGGAAAAAGCTCTATCGCTAATATCATCATGCGTTTAAACCCTAGATTCAAACCCCATAATGGCGAAGTGTTGTTTGAAACAACCAACCTTTTAAAAGAAAGCGAAGCATTTATGCAGCATTTAAGGGGTAATGCGATAGCCTACATCGCTCAAGACCCCCTATCCAGCCTAAACCCCTTGCATAAAATCGGCAAGCAAATGAGTGAAGCCTATTTTTTACACCATAAAAACGCTTCTAAAACGCTCCTTAAAGAAAAAGTTTTAAACGCCATGCAGCAAGTCCAATTAGATGAAAAATTTTTAAATCGTTACCCTTATGAATTGAGCGGAGGGCAGCGCCAAAGGGTGTGTATCGCTATGGGCATTATTAATGCACCCAAACTGCTCATTTGCGATGAGCCTACCACCGCATTAGATGCGCAAATCCAAAACCAGATTTTAGACTTGCTCAAGCAATTGAGCGTGGAAAAAAACATCGCCCTTTTATTCATTAGCCATGATTTGAAAGCGGTCAAACGCTTAGCTGATAGGGTTTATGTGCTAAAAAAAGGCGAGATAGTAGAAACCAATTCCACTAAAGAGCTTTTTAATGACCCCAAGCACGAATATTCAAAACTCTTGATTCAAGCTTCAAACTTGCCCGCTAAAAATTTAAAAGCGCTAGATGAGACGCTTTTAGAGGTGAAAGATTTTAGCGTTTATTACTTGCAAAAACGCTTTTTTAGGCCTTCTTTAAAAAAGCCCCTTATTGCATCAGTCAATTTTTCCCTCAAAGCCAAAGAAAACATCGGCATCATTGGCGAAAGCGGGAGCGGGAAAAGCTCTTTAGCGTTGGGGCTTTTAAAACTCGCTTTAAATAGTGGGGAAGAAAAGATTTTAGGCCAAAGCGTGGGGCTTTTAAATTCTAAGGCGTTCAAACCCTACCGCAAGATTTTGCAAATGGTGTTTCAAGACCCTTACGCATCATTAAACCCTCGCTTAAGCATTCAAAGCATTTTAACAGAGGCTTTGCACTTTGCTTACCCTAAAGCTTCCAAAGAAGAATGGCACCATCTCGCAAAACTTTGTTTAGAAGAGGTGTGTTTAAACCCTGAATTGCTTAACTTTTACGCTTATGAACTCAGCGGTGGGGAGCGCCAAAGAGTGGCGATCGCTAGAGCGATTGCCTTAAAACCTAAAATCATTCTTTTAGATGAGCCCACTTCTGCTTTAGATAAAAGCATTCAAAAAAGCGTGTTGGAATTGCTGTTGGATTTACAAGAAAAACAGGATTTGAGCTATTTGTTTATCAGCCATGATTTAGATGTGATCAAAGCGTTTTGTGATAAGGTGTTAGTGATAAGTGAGGGGAAAGTCGTAGAAATGGGCACTATTAAAGAAGTGTTTGACAACCCTAAACACGCTTATACGAAGCGTTTGTTGGAATCTAGGCTTTAAAGCTTTATTTAAAATTCATGCCTTTAAGCGTTTTTAACCGCTTTTTAATGGGTGTTATCTTTTCTACAAACAAAACAAAGAAACTTGATAGGGGGCTGTTTTTAAATAAGGGTAGTTGTCAATGAAGAATGAAAAGACCTTGGATTCTTCAGGCAAAATCTTTTCTTTAAAGGTTTTTTCATAGCTTTTTTTGACAAACAATTTAAACGCATGCTCTTCTACAAAATTGTGAGGGTTTTTAAGCACTTCTAGGCGTAAAACGCATTTGTTTAGAGTAAATTTGGAATTGTTTTTGACTCCCACTTGCAAAGAAAAGGCTTTGCTATAGCTTAAAGGGTTAGCGTGTAAGATGCGTGTTTCTATAGGGTAAATCGTTTGAGTGAGTAAAACATTCAAAGCAAAAGGCATGCTTAAAAACGCGCCTAAAAAAGCCGTTGCCGCTATATATCTGGCCAAGCGGTTTCTTAAAAGCAAAGCCAAAAGGAGCAAAATCGCGCAAAAAAGGATTAAAACGCTCGCTATTAAAACGCTAATTAAAGTCGCTTGACTTAAAAAGCCCTTAAAAGACTCCAAAAAAGCTTGGATAAAGGCAAGAGATGCCATGCGTTTTTAAGGCTCTTTAGTCTCGGCAATACTAGATTTAACCTTACTTTTAGTGTCAATCCAAATATTAGGCACAGCCCCGCCTGGAGTGAGCATGATTTGAGCGTTATTGTTGGTTTTTAACGCTTCATTAAACTGGCCTTGAACTTCAATTTGGCGCAGTCTTAAAAGCTTGTCGCTCAAGCTTTGTGAAATGCTTAAATTAGCTTGAGATTTTGCCTTAGCCTCAATCACGATCGCATCAGCCACGCCCTGAGCCTTAATCCTGTTAGCGTCCGCTTCCCCTTTAGCCAGAGCGGCTTGTTTTTGAGCTTCTTGCTTGGAGCGCTCCACCTCATATTTCACCCTTTCTGATTCTTGGCGCGCGATTTGGACTTTTTCAATTTGCTCTTTAATCTTAGCGGGCAAGACGATTTCTCGCAATTGGATAGAGCTTAATTCCACAGGGGTGTTGGGGAGCTTAGAAACTTCTTTATTGATACCGCTATTGATCAAAGCGGCGATTTCATTGCGCTTAATGGGTAAATCTTCAGCCGGGTAACGCCCCACGACAGATCGCACCACATCGCGCACCACAGGGTTGATGATTTTTTGCTCCCAAGATAAGCCATAAGTAGCGATCGTTTGGGGGGTGGTTTGAGGGTTTAGGCGGTATTGCACGGTGAGTTCAATAGAAACGGTCAAGCCCCTACTATCCATCACATTAATAGCGTCGTTTCTAAAAATCCCTTGGTTTTTACCCGCCACGCCCATGTCTTCGGTGCGTGAAAAATTGATATTTCTAATCCTTGTATCTACAATAAGAATGTCTTGAATGATAGGCACAAAGAAGTGGATTCCTGGCTGTAAGGGGGTGGGTTCGTATTTCCCGGCGGTGATTTTAATGCCAATTTCTCCTGAGCTAATCACTTCAAAAGGCTTGGCCAAAAAAGCGATAACGCCTAAAAGGACAATGACAATTAAAACCGATAGTTTTTTAGAATTAAAAGAGTTAGACGGCGGGATGAAACGCCCCCCATCATTGGGCGTATTAGGCGTGGGGGTTTCTCTTTGAGAATTTTTCTTTTTTAAATGTTCGTTCAAATCAATGGGCATGGATTTCCTTTTTAAATATTTTAACGGCGTTTGGGTTTTTTAGAATGGTGGTTTGTTTTAGGGTGTCTGTCTTGGTGCTGACCCTTTTTGAAAGAACGCGCTTGCTCACGCTGGTGTGTTTTTTTGTTAGAGGTTTTTGGCGTTTTTTCTTTAGGGTTTTGAATCGCATCAATTTCTTGCTGGTTTAAGCCAATTTTGCTGGTTTCAAACTGCAAGCTCAAAAGTTTTAAAACCAATTGAGACGGCTCAAAAATTTCAGTAAGCTGTTCATAAAGACTGATGATCCCTTCAGACACTTTAGCGTCATGCAAGGTTTTGATGATCTGATTTTCGTTAATGGTGGGGATCTCAAAAAGCTCAATTTTTGAATCAATTTCTTTTTGCATGCGTAAAAGCTCTTTGTATTCTAAGGGGGTTACTAAAGTGATTGCCATGCCTTTTTTGCCCGCTCGCCCGGTTCTCCCGATGCGATGGATATAGCTCTCGGTATTTAGGGGCAAGTGGTAATTGAACACATGGCTTACACCGCTAATATCCAACCCACGGCTCGCCACATCTGTAGCCACCAACACATCAGCGTCATTTTTTTTAAACGCCATGATAGAAGCGCGCCGATCCCTTTGATCCATATCCCCATGCAAGGCGGTGCTTTTGTAATTTTTAGAAGCAAGGAATTGGTGCAATTCATCGGCTTCTTTTTTGGTGCGCGTGAAAACAATACTCTTTTTGGGCGCTTGGGTGTCTAAAAGGTGCATGATCGCTTCAGCCCTCTCATGCTCATTAATCACATAAAAGCGTTGGGTGATGTCAGTGTTAGTGATATTGGAAGGGGCGATATGGATTTTAATAGGGTTTTCTAAAATCCTATCCGCTAGTCTTTTAATCGGCTCTGGCATCGTGGCTGAAAAAAGCAAAATCTGCGCTTCGCTAGGGAGATAGTCAAAAATCTCTTCAATATCGTCTAAAAACCCCATATCCAGCATTTCATCGCTTTCATCTAAAACGACCACTTTAGGCACAAATTTATGGATGCGTTCGTTTTTTAAATGATCCAGCAACCTTCCTGGTGTAGCGATCATCACTTGGGGGTTTTTCTTAATAAATTCGCATTGTTTTTTAACGCTCTGGCCTCCATACACGCACACGGTTTTAGTCCTAGTGTGTTTGCCCAATTTGAAAATCTCATCGCTAATTTGCATGGCTAACTCTCTAGTGGGCGTGATCACTAAGGCCTCTATGGTGTGGTTGTTTTTAAGGTTGTTGATAATGGGCAGAGCGAAAGCGGCGGTTTTTCCTGTGCCTGTTTGGGCTTGTGCGATGACATCTCGGCCTTGCAAAACAGCCGGAATAGCCTTTTCTTGAATGGGGCTTGGGGAAGTGAAACCGGCTTCATAAACGGATTTTAAAACCGATTCTTTTAAGCCCAAATCATTAAAACTCGGCTTATGATAAGCGTCATCATCAATTTCTGTAGGGAGTGGTGGTTGATTAAATTCCATGGGAGATTCATACCTCAATTTAATTTGAAACTTTATAAAAAGCTAATAAAAGGCTAAAATTAAAATCTTTGATTTAAAGTTTATAAGATTTTTGAGTATAGCATAAAAATGCGCTCAATTAGGTTTAAAGTTTTTATAAAAGGCTTATGCTAAAATAATTAGAATTTAGGGAATAAGAAAGGGTTTGATTGAAACGGGTGTTTTTATGGCTTATTTTTGTATTAGCCTTTCACAAGCTTTTGGCCGAAAAAATAGGCGATATAGCGAGCGTGGTGGGCGTAAGGGATAACCAGCTGATTGGTTATGGGCTTGTGATTGGCCTAAATGGCACAGGGGATAAATCCGGCTCAAAATTCACCATGCAATCCATTTCTAACATGCTAGAGAGCGTGAATGTCAAAATCTCTGCAGATGATATTAAATCTAAAAATGTCGCTGCAGTGATGATTACAGCCTCCTTGCCCCCCTTTGCAAGACAGGGCGATAAAATTGATATTCAAATTTCTTCTATTGGGGATGCAAAATCCATTCAAGGAGGGACTTTGGTGATGACCCCTTTAAATGCGGTAGATGGGAATATTTACGCCCTCGCTCAAGGGGCTATCACTTCGGGTAATTCTAATAACTTGCTCTCAGCCAATATCATCAATGGGGCGACTATTGAAAGGGAAGTTTCGTATGATTTGTTCCATAAAAACGCCATGGTTTTAAGCCTAAAAAACCCCAATTTTAAAAACGCTATCCAAGTGCAAAACACTTTAAATAAGGTATTTGGTAATAAAGTAGCGATAGCATTAGATCCAAAAACCATTCAAATCACTCGCCCAGAGCGTTTTTCTATGGTGGAGTTTTTAGCCTTAGTGCAAGAAATCCCTATTAATTACAGCGCAAAAAATAAGATCATTGTGGATGAAAAATCAGGCACGATCGTTTCAGGAGTGGATATAATGGTGCATCCTATAGTGGTTACAAGCCAAGACATCACGCTTAAAATCACTAAAGAGCCCTTAGACAATTCTAAAAACGCGCAGGATTTAGACAATAACATGTCCTTAGACACCGCTCATAACACGCTGAGTTCTAATGGGAAAAACATCACCATTGCCGGGGTGGTGAAAGCCTTACAAAAAATTGGCGTGAGCGCTAAGGGGATGGTTTCAATCTTGCAAGCCCTAAAAAAAAGCGGTGCGATTAGCGCTGAAATGGAGATACTATGATAAACAACAATAAAGCCATGTTAGAGCAATACAATGTTTCTAAATTAGCGAGCGAAGAGAAATTAAAAGCGTTAGCTCAAAATAAAAACGACAAGCTCCTCAAAGAACAAACCGATTCTTTTGAAGCGTTGCTTTTAAAATTCATGCTAGATAGCGCTATGAAAATGGATAACCCTTTGTATCCTAAAGCCCCAGGCGATGAGATTTACACTTCCATGTATAAGGACACCCTTTCTAAAGAATTGAGCGGGAATTTTGGCTATAGCGAAATGCTGTTTAATTTCTTAAAAGAGCAAGAAAAACAAAAATCATGAAAAAATCCAAGCGCTTAAAACGCCCTTATTTGAAGCGTTCCCATTTGAAACACTCTTATAAGGCTTCTTCTTTCAAGGGGTTGTTAAAAAAAGAGGATAATGTGATTTCATTAGAAAACTTTAAACCCAAAGAGAGCGAAGATTTATTAGAAAATTTTTCCAACAAAAAAGACATGCAAGAATTGCTAGGGCTTTTAAACCAATTTATTTTACAAAGCTACAAGGTAGAAAAGGAATTTAAGGATTATAAAGCCCTTTATGAATGGGTCATAGAGATTTTACCGCAAGCCATTTGGGTGGTGAATGAAAACGGGAGCTTTTTTTATAAAAATTCTTTAGCCAATCAAAGCCATGAGGTGTTCAATAAGGCTAAATTAGAAAATTTTAACACTGAAATTGAACATGAAAATAAAAGCTATTTGGTCCAGCAAAACAGCATTCAAGGCAAGCAAATCATCACCGCAACCGATATTAGCGCTCAAAAACGCCAAGAACGGCTCGCTTCTATGGGGAAAATCTCAGCGCATTTAGCCCATGAGATCAGAAACCCTGTAGGCTCTATCTCTCTTTTAGCTTCGGTGTTATTAAAGCATGCAAATGAAAAGACTAAGCCCATTGTTGTAGAATTGCAAAAAGCTTTATGGCGCGTGGAAAGAATCATTAAAGCCACCTTGCTTTTTTCTAAAGGCATTCAAGCCAACCGCACCAAGCAAAGTTTAAAAACGCTAGAGAGCGATCTCAAAGAAGCCCTAAATTGCTACACTTACTCTAAAGACATTGATTTTCTTTTTAATTTTAGCGATGAAGAAGGGTTTTTTGACTTTGATTTGATGGGGATTGTGCTGCAAAATTTCTTGTATAACGCTATTGATGCGATTGAAGCCTTAGAAGAGAGCGAGCAGGGTCAAGTGAAGATTGAAGCGTTCATTCAAAACGAATTTATTGTCTTCACTATTATTGATAATGGCAAGGAAGTGGAAAACAAAAGCGCTTTGTTTGAACCTTTTGAAACCACTAAATTAAAGGGTAATGGCTTAGGGTTAGCCCTGTCTTTACAAGTGGTTAAAGCCCATGAAGGGAGCATTGCGCTATTAGAAAATCAAGAAAAAACCTTTGAAATTAAGATTCTTAACGCTTCTTGATTTGGATAACTATTCCCCTTAAAAATGAGTTTTACTATAAAACAAAATTTTAAAAAGATTAAATAATATTAAATTGAATAGGGTTTATCAATATTTGACAAAAATAAGATCAAAAAAATTTTTCATTAACTCTTTTGGTGTAGGATAGCGATCAAGGTTTTTATGAAAATAAAAGCCTAAAACAATTTTAAAAAAGGATTTTTGATGAAAACATTTGAAATTTTAAAACATTTGCAAGCGGATGCGATCGTGTTGTTTATGAAAGTGCATAACTTCCATTGGAATGTGAAAGGCACCGATTTTTTTAATGTGCATAAAGCCACCGAAGAAATTTATGAAGAGTTTGCGGACATGTTTGATGATCTCGCTGAAAGGATTGTTCAATTAGGACACCACCCCCTAGTCACTTTATCCGAAGCGATCAAACTCACTCGTGTTAAAGAAGAAACTAAAACAAGCTTCCACTCTAAAGACATCTTTAAAGAAATTCTAGAGGACTACAAACACCTAGAAAAAGAATTTAAAGAGCTCTCTAACACCGCTGAAAAAGAAGGCGATAAAGTCACCGTAACTTATGCGGACGATCAATTGGCCAAGTTGCAAAAATCCATTTGGATGCTGCAAGCCCATTTGGCTTAAGCTCCCAAAAAGAAGCCAGCATGAGAGATTACAGCGAACTTGAAATTTTTGAGGGAAACCCCTTAGACAAGTGGAATGACATTATTTTTCATGCGAGTAGAAAGCTTTCTAAAAAAGAGCTAGAAAGGCTTTTAGAGCTTCTGGCTCTCTTGGAAACTTTTATAGAAAAAGAAGACTTAGAAGAAAAGTTTGAATCTTTCGCTAAAGCTTTAAGAATTGATGAAGAGTTGCAACAAAAAATAGAGAGCAAAAAAACAGACATTGTGATCCAATCCATGGCGAATATTCTTAGCGGGAATGAATGAGCTTATCCGCTATGGCTTGATGTTTCTCTTTTTTTTAAAGGCGTTTGGGCTTGATTATGGGATAGATAAAACGCTAGAATTAAAAAAAGATGAAGTGTTTAAAGCGATCATCAAAGACACTTCAAACGAACAAACCAAAGAAATCACGCTCTATTGGACGCTATATGCAAATAAAGGTTTAGTCATCAACATGCGTTTTAACCATTTCCCTTACCAGTTTATTTTATACACCGATCATGCGAGAAACACCTATAACCTCAAAGTTTTTGAAGAAAAATTTTCTTCTAACAGCGTTCTGTCGCTTGTGTTTAAAGACTTTAAAGAAGATAAAGCCGCTTTAAGGCTTTTAGCCCTTATGCCCCTTGTTTTTTCTCCTAAAGAGCCTTAAGGAATTTGCATGCAAGAAAAACAACTCAAAGCCATTCAAAACAAGATCGCTTCTTGGATCAAAGAAATAGAAAGCGCCTTTATAGATGAATTGTTTTCTAAGATTGGCCCTTCAAAAATGCTGCGCTCCAAACTCATGCTCGCTTTATTAAATGGAAAAACAGACGCTATTTTATTGGATAAAGCATTCAATTTGTGCGCGATTGTAGAAATGATACAGACCGCTTCTTTATTGCATGATGATGTGATTGACAAGGCGACCATGCGCCGAAAGCTCCCCAGCATTAACGCTCTTTTTGGTAATTTTAACGCCGTGATGCTTGGAGATGTGTTTTATTCTAAAGCCTTTTTTGAACTCTCTAAAATGGGTGAATCCATCGCTCAAACTCTCTCTAATGCGGTTTTAAGGCTCTCTAGGGGCGAGATTGAAGATGTGTTTGTGGGGGAATGTTTCAATAGCGACAAACAAAAATACTGGCGTATTTTAGAAGACAAGACCGCTCATTTCATAGAAGCGAGTCTAAAGAGCATGGCGATTCTTTTAAATAAAGACGCAAAAATATATGCGGATTTTGGATTAAATTTTGGCATGGCGTTTCAAATCATTGATGATTTATTAGACATCACTCAAGACGCCAAAACTTTAGGTAAGCCCAATTTTAGCGATTTTAAAGAGGGCAAGACCACTTTACCCTACTTGCTTTTATATGAAAAATTAAATCCGCATGAACAAGGGCTTTTAATTTCTTATTTTAAACAAGATAGTCATGAAATCATAGAATGGACTAAGGAAAAATTCAAGCAATATGGTATCATAGAAGAAACCCTTAAAACCGCTCAAGTTTATTCTAAAAAGGCCCTTGAAGCCATTAAAAAGGAAAACAATTTGATTTTAGAAAAACTAGCGCAAGATGTCATTTATAGGACTTTTTAATGGAGTTAGAAACTCATTTGTCAAAATATTTCACCCTAGCCTTTACGCATAAAAGCATGGGCTTAGAAATGCGAGAAAAACTCGCTATCAATTCGAGCGCAACGCTTAAAGAATTTTTACAAACCATTAAAAACCATTGCCCTAACATCAAAGAGTGCATGGTGTTATCCACATGCAATCGCTTTGAAATCTATGCGAGCCTAAAGCATGGCGCTCATGCTAATGAACAAAAAAGCGCGTTATTAAAAATTTTGGCTCAAAATAAAAAAATGAGCGTGTCTGATTTAGAAAAATGCGTTTTAATGAGCGTTGATGAAAGCGCAGTCCATCATGTCTTTAGCGTGTGCAGCAGTTTGGATAGCCTAGTAGTGGGGGA
Organism: Helicobacter pylori Shi112; assembly: GCF_000277405.1. NCBI lineage: Bacteria > Pseudomonadati > Campylobacterota > Epsilonproteobacteria > Campylobacterales > Helicobacteraceae > Helicobacter > Helicobacter pylori. The sequence goes on along the minus strand of NC_017741.1, from coordinate 297,858 downwards.
AACTCAAATCACAGGGCAGATGAAAAACGCCTATAAATTCGCTTTTGAAGAGAAATTTTGCTCCAAAGATTTAACCCGATTGCTCCATTTTGCTTTCAAATGCGCCGCTAAAGTGCGCAATTTAACCGGCATTTCCAAACAAGGAGTCTCCATCTCTTCAGTGGCGGTCAAAGAAGCGCTTAATATTTTTGAAAAAGAAAGGATTAAGGATAAAAAAGCCCTTGTGATAGGGCTTGGCGAGATGGCTCAATTAGTCATCAAGCACCTTTTAAACAAGCAATTTGAAGCGCTTATCTTGGGGCGTAATGAGGCTAAATTTGAAGATTTCATCAAAGAATTAGAAGAGCCTAAAAAAGTGAGCTTTCAAAATATAGAAAATTTAAACGCTTATATCAATGAATACCAACTGCTTTTTTGCGCCACTTCTTCGCCGCATTTTATCGTGCAAAATGACATGTTAAAAGAAACGATTTTCAGGCGTTTTTGGTTTGATTTAGCCGTGCCACGGAATATTGAAAAGCCGGTATTGGATAATATTTTCTTATACAGCGTGGATGATTTAGAGCCTATGGTTAGAGAAAATGTGGAAAACCGGCAAGAGAGCAGAACGAAAGCTTATGAGATTGTAGGGCTTGCCACTATGGAGTTTTACCAATGGATCCAAAGCTTAGAAGTAGAGCCTTTGATTAAGGATTTAAGGGAGTTAGCTAGGATTTCAGCCCAGAAGGAATTGCAAAAAGCGCTTAAAAAACGCTATGTGCCTAAAGAATACGAAAGCAATATTGAAAAAATCTTGCACAACGCTTTCAATACTTTTTTACACCACCCTACCATCGCCTTAAAAAAGAACGCTCAAAAAGAAGAATCCGATGTGCTTGTGGGCGCGATTAAAAACTTGTTTAATTTAGACAAATCTAGCGCCAATCATGCCCAGAATTTAAATCTCTATAAATGCGAATATTACGAGGAATAATGCATGCTATTTTCAAAACTCTTTGCCCCCACTCTTAAAGAACCCCCTAAAGATGCCGTGTTAAAAAGCCATAAACACTTAGCTCAAGCAGGATACATTTATCAAGTAGGCAGCGGGATTTATAATTTTTTGCCTTTAGCTAAAAAAGTGCTAGACAAGATAGAAAACATCACGCACAAACGCATGCAAGAGCATGGGGCGCAAAATATTTTAATGAGTTTTGTCGTTTTAGCGAGTTTGTGGGAAAAATCAGGCCGTTTGGATAAATACGGCAAGGAATTATTGGTTTTTAAAGACCGAAAAGACAATGATTTTGTTTTAAGCCCCACTTTAGAAGAAAATATCACCGAAATTGCTGCTAATTTCATTAAAAGCTACAAGCAATTACCCGTCCATCTCTATCAAATCCACACGAAATTCCGTGATGAAATCCGCCCACGATTCGGGTTAGTGAGAGCGAGGGAATTTATCATGAAAGATGGTTATAGCTTTCATGAAGACGCTGAGAGCTTGGATAAGGAATTTTTAAACACGCAAAGCGCTTATAAAGAGATTTTAAGCGATTTGGGTTTGGATTTTCGCATTGTGGAAGCGGATAGCGGGGCGATTGGAGGGAGTAAGAGCAGGGAATTTGTCGTTTTAACCGAATGCGGGGAAGACACGATCGTGGTGTGTAAAAATTGCGATTATGCCGCCAACATTGAAATCGCTAAACGCTCTAAAAGGCCTGAGCCTTTAAATGTCCCAAAAGCGCAATTAGCGAAATTCCCTACCCCTAATACCACCAGCGCGCAAAGCGTGGCGGAGTTTTTTAAAACAGAGCCTTATTTTGTTTTAAAAGCGCTTGTTAGAAAAGTGATCCATAAAGATAAAGAAACCCTAGCGTGCTTTTTTGTCAGGGGCGATGACAATTTAGAGGAAGTTAAAGCCCTAAACGCCTTGAATCTTTTAGGAGCGAACGCTTTAGAGTTAAGAGAGGCCAGTAAAGAAGATTTAAACAACGCAGGGTTAATAGCGGGTTTTATAGGGCCTTATGGCTTGAAAAAGCATGTTTCTTACATTATCTTTGATGAAGATTTAAAAGAGGGCGATTGTTTGATCGTTGGGGCTAATGAAAAGGATTTTCATGCGGTGGGCGTGGATTTAAAAGGGTTTGAAAATCTTGTTTATGCGGATATTGTCCAGGTTAAAGAGAGCGATCATTGCCCTGATTGTCAAGGAGAATTGAAATACCATAAGAGTTTGGAAGTGGGGCATATTTTCAAACTCGGGCAAGGCTATGCTAAAAGCTTGAAGGCTAGTTTCTTGGATAAAAATGGTAAGGAGCGATTTTTTGAAATGGGGTGCTATGGGATAGGCATTAGCCGATTGCTCAGCGCGATTTTAGAGCAAAAAAGCGATGATCTAGGCTGTGTATGGACGAAAAATACCGCTCCTTTTGATGTGGTGATCGTGGTTTCTAATTGGAAAGATGAAGCGCAAAAAAAACTCGCTTTTGAAGTGTATGAAAGGCTGCGTCAAAAGGGCGTTGATGCGCTGTTAGACGATAGAGACGCGCGTTTTGGGGCGAAGATGAGGGATTTTGAATTGATTGGGGAACGACTAGCGCTCATTGTTGGGAAGCAAACTTTAGAGAGTAAAGAATTTGAATGCATCAAACGCGCTAATTTAGAAAAACGAACGCTTAAAGACACAGAATTAGAAGAAAAAATTTTAGAAATGTTAAAAAGCGAATAAGGGGGAAAGAGTGGGAAATTTAGTGATTGGCTCTAGGGGGAGCGAATTAGCCTTATGGCAAGCGAATCACATTAAAGAACGCCTGAAAAAAGAATGCTCTATAGAAAGCGAGATTCAAATCGTTAAGACTAAGGGCGATAAGATCTTAGACACCCCTTTAAATAAGATTGGCGGTAAGGGGCTATTCACTAAGGAATTAGAAGAATTGCTTTTAAAAGGCGAAATTGATTTGGCGGTGCATTCTTTAAAAGATGTGCCGGTCGTGTTTGAAAAGGGGTTAGACTTGGCATGCATCACTAAAAGGGCTGATGTGAGGGACACTTTTTTAAGCGTGAAATTCCCTGATTTGATGAGCTTGCCTAAAGGGGCAAAGGTTGGCACGACTTCCTTAAGGCGCTCCATGCAACTCAAACTGAAGCGCCAGGATTTGGACACAGAAAGCTTGAGAGGGAATGTCCAAACCCGTTTGAAAAAGCTTGAATGCGGAGAATTTGACGCTATCATTTTAGCTGAAGCCGGGTTGTGCCGCCTAGAAATTCAAGGAGCGAAATACCGCAAGGCTTTTAGCGTGGAAGAAATGATTCCCAGCATGGGTCAAGGGGCTTTAGGGGTAGAAATGCTCAAAAGCCACAAGCATTTTGCCACGCTTCAAAAACTCAATGATGAAGAAAGCGCGTTTTGCTGCCATTTGGAAAGGGAGTTTATCAAGGGGCTTAATGGAGGGTGTCAGATCCCTATTGGCGTGCATGCGAGTTTAATGGGTGATAGGGTTAAAATCCGGGCGGTTTTAGGCTTGCCTAACGGGAAAGAAGTCATCGCTAAAGAAAAGCAAGGGGATAAAACTAAAGCGCTTGATCTGGTTCAAGAGCTTTTAGAAGCGTTTTTGCAAAGCGGGGCTAAAGAGATTTTAGAAAAGGCGCAGTTGTTTTAATGCGTTTGTTTATCGCGCTGGTTTTGTTCTTGTGGTTAAGCTTGAATGCTAAAGAAGCGGATTTCATTTCTGATTTGGAATACGGGATGGCTCTTTATAAAAACCCTAGGGGCGTTGCGTGCGCGAAATGCCATGGCATTAAAGGTGAAAAACAAGAAATCACTTTTTATTATGAAAAAGGCGAAAAAAAAATCCTCTACGCCCCTAAAATCAACCATTTAGATTTTAAAACCTTTAAAGACGCTCTAAGTTTAGGCAAAGGCATGATGCCTAAATACAATCTCAATTTAGAAGAAATCCAAGCGATTTACCTTTACATCACCTCTTTAGCGCATAAAGAAGAGCGTAAGGAACCTTTCAAGCCTTAATCAAAGCGCTTGATTTATGTTAAAATGGAGCGTTGCATTTTTTGTTTTGATTGAAGAGGGTTCTAAAAATCAGAATTTATAAAGAAGGTAAGAATGAGTGTCAAAATTTTAAAAATGTTAGTTTGTGGGTTATTTTTTTGGAGCTTGCAAGCCCATTTATGGGGGAAAAAAGACAATAGCTTTTTAGGGGTTGCTGAAAGGGCCTATAAAAGCGGGAATTATTCTAAAGCTACATCTTATTTTAAAAAAGCATGCAACGATGGGGTGAGTGAAGGTTGCACGCAATTAGGAATCATTTATGAAAACGGGCAAGGCACTAAAATAGATTATAAAAAAGCCCTAGAATATTACCAAAGCGCATGCCAGGGTGATGATAGGGAAGGGTGTTTTGGTTTAGGGGGGCTTTATGATGAGGGGTTAGGCACGACTCAAAATTATCAAGAGGCCATTGACGCTTATGCTAAGGCGTGCGTTTTAAAACACCCTGAGAGTTGCTACAATTTAGGCATTATTTATGACCGAAAAATCAAAGGCAATGCCGCTCAAGCGGTTACCTACTATCAAAAAAGCTGCAATTTTGATATGGCTAAGGGGTGTTATGTTTTGGGCGTGGCTTATGAAAAAGGCTTTTTAGAAGTCAAACAAAGCAACCATAAAGCCGTGATTTATTATTTGAAAGCGTGCCGATTGGATGATGGACAGGCTTGTCGCGCGTTAGGGAGTTTGTTTGAAAATGGCGATGCAGGGCTTGATGAAGATTTTGAAGTGGCGTTTGATTATTTGCAAAAAGCTTGCACATTAAACAATTCTGGTGGTTGCGCGAGTTTAGGCTCTATGTATATGTTAGGCAGGTATGTCAAAAAAGATCCCCAAAAGGCTTTTAATTTTTTCAAACAAGCATGCGATATGGGGAACGCGGTGAGTTGCTCTAGGATGGGCTTTATGTATTCCCAAGGGGACGCTGTTCCAAAAGACTTGAGGAAAGCCCTTGATAATTATGAAAGGGGTTGCGATATGGGCGATGAAGTGGGTTGCTTCGCTCTAGCGGGCATGTATTACAACATGAAAGATAAAGAAAACGCCATAATGATTTATGACAAGGGCTGTAAGCTAGGCATGAAACAAGCATGCGAAAACCTCACTAAACTTAGGGGGTATTGAAAAATTTTAAACCACCCAAGCAGAAAACCCAAACACCTTTAGCGTTTGTGATGAATGCTACTAGTCTATAATATTGCGTTCGTATCTAGGACAAAGGAGTTACGCCTTTAAAGGCATGATGCGTGAGCGAATGCGTTAGAGATCAAACTCTGTAAAATCCTTAGGGACACAGAGTGAAACCCAAACTCTCGCATCAGACTAGGGAAAATCTCAAATACCTTTAGTGTCGCTTTCGCTCCCGTATGAACAAGCTTATTTCAGCATTAACATTCTTTAATTTTTAAAAAATGGGATTTTTAAAACCCATAAAGAGATAGGAGGCATTTTGAAATAACCCTCCCAAAACCCCAAAACTAAATCCCCCTAACCCCATAAGAGCACCAAAACTATCACTCGCTTAGCTCTTTTATTTTGATTGTGAAAAATACCTTTTGTTTTAAAACCCTATAAAGACCAATAGATCGCTCCAAAGAACACCACGAACCCTATTAAAACGCTTATAAACATGCGTTTAGTGTCCTTAAAAGCCACCATTAAAAACGCGCTCAAATAAAACAACAATAAAAACACGCAAAAAATCCCCAAAAGCGTCTTAAACACAACGCCCACCTTAGCCTTATGCAGCATGATGAGCGCGCCTAAAAAGCCCCTTTCAATGGTTTTGATTTTTATTTGAGCGCCTTTAGTTTCAAGGTTGATTTCATACAAAGGCGTGCCAATAACCAGCGCTCCCCTATACTCTCTAGGCTCTATCTTTTTAGGCATAGCGATATGGTTTTCTTTTAGAAAGTCTTTTAAAAAATCCAATCGTTCCTCTTTTTTTAAGGATTTTTCTAAAACCCACTCTTTGATCTTAGCGCCAGTGTCTTGGCGCACCCCAAAGAGCAATGAAAGCCCACTAATCGCAAAAAGAAGCGCCAAAGGGAAGAAAAAAGTGGTCGCATAAATGTGAAAATAACGCATCATTGCAACCATTATTGCAACATGTGGCTCACGAATTTAGAAAAATTATCCAAGATCAACCCCCCTTTTCTAAACCCTAGCGCGCAAGATTCATACGCAAAAAACACATTAGGCTGATAATACAACCCGTTATGCGAATTGAGCTCGTAAAACTCTTGATAAACGGGCTTGTGGTTAGAATAAACGCCGTCCGTTTTCAAAAGCGATTGCATGGAAGCTTCAAAGATTTCACTATTCGCCCCTTCCCTACCAAAAGCCACTTTTTTGATTTGCTTTTTATTGGATAATGGCTCATAGCTCGTTTCTAACAATAGGGGGTGGTTGGGGTATCTGTCCCATAAAAGTTTTAAAAAACGCTTGGATTGGAAAAGGATCGTGTAAGCGGGGTTTAAAAAAATCGTGTTTTTATTTTCCATCATGCCTTGCATCAAAAGGGCTAATTCTGGCTCATCAATAGCGATGTTTTCCCAAGGGATTAGTTTGAATAAAAACTCATAATTCAAGCCGTTTTTAAACACGCCCTCTTCTGCATTAAATTCCACCTCATCAATGTAAGAAAAATCCGTTTCAAACCCCACGCTCTGAGCAGCGTCTTGCAAAAAACGCATGGTGCGCTCTTCTTCAATATTCCCCCTAACGCTTGAAAAAAGGATTTTCCACCCCTCATACATTTCCTCAAAACGACTCGTGTCTTCGCCTAAAGTTACCATGCGTTTAAAATTCTCGCCAAGCGCTTCATAAAGGTTATTGAATTGCTTGTTTTCATCATAGCCATTCGCTTTGAGTAACGCCCATTGAATTACCGCCGTTTCATAGAGCATGGTGGGGGTATCAGCGTTAAATTCCAATAATTTAATAGGCTTGCCATCAAGCCCCCCGGCTAAATCAAAACGCCCGTAAATGTGCCAATGCACTTCTTCTTCAAAACTCTGTTTGATCATAGGAATGAGCGCGTTAGGAATATCCAATTCAAAAAAGCGATCGTTTTGAATGGCCTCTTCAGCCGTCTCTACAAACATGTCATAAAGCTCATTACAAGCATCATAATAAGCGTCCGCTTCTTTTTGAGAAACAACCACCATTTCATCAGCGATATAAGATGACATGTCGTCATTAGTGTGCCAATCTAAGCCGATTTCTTCTAAGGTCTTATTGTCTAAAGGTTTTAAAGGAATCACTTGCATTTTTTAGCCTTAAAATAGATTAAATTATGAGTTAAAGCCCCTTGTCCCAGAGCTTACCGCAGGCGAACTAGTAGGCCTACTAGAGCCAAAAAACCCGCTCTGTCCCTTACTCGCTCCGCCCATGCTTGAAGCGCTGGGCACGCTTTTAGAAAAGGAATTTTGAGAGCGTTGGTAAGCTTGTGGGGATTTGTAGGTCCGTTGGGCGTTTTGCTGATAATTAGGATTATTGAAAAGCTTATTGCCAATATAGCTCCCTAAAATCGCCCCCGCCGCACTCCCTAAAATCGCGCTCCCCAAGCCAAAGCCTGAGCTTTCATTACTCCCTCCACCTCCATTATTAGGCTGGATAAGCTTGCTCGTGCCGTTATCAATTTTGGCTTCTTCTTCTTTGATGAGCTTTTGAATCTCTTCATTGCTTAACACGCGTTCATTGCCTTGCAAATCGCGCACTATAATGTGGGTTCTTGAGCTTGGGTATTCTTCAACAACCTTGTAAGATTTATCCTTTTGCTCTTCTAAAATCACAAACGCGCCTTTTTGAACGCTTTGACTCAGAGAGCTTTGCTCTTTTGGTTTGTCATCGGCATTGCTCTTACACCCCACAATGCTCACCATCACTAACGCGCTCAAACCACCCACGATCGCATAATCGGAAATCTTTCTGTAGGGTTTTTTCATGAGAGTAGCCTTATATCATGCCTTATAATGGTATAAGAAAGGCACACCTTTAATCATGCCAGATTCAAAAATCTTTTTAGTGGTATTTTCCACTTTAGTGCGTAAATCTTCAGGCTCTTTTTGATCGTTAATATCGTATTGGGTGGAATAAATCTTTTCAAGGATAGAGATTTTATCTTCCACGCTCGCTCCCCTAGCCCTAGCTTTCGCCATTTCTTCTTGGATCAAAGCCGCTTTTTTAGCCGAATTGACTCCAAGCCACCCCACTACAACCATTCTCACGGTGTTTTCTTTCAAGTGATCTCTGAGTTTAGTGAGCTCTTTTTGGCAATGCGGGCACATGGGATCAGAAACAATATAAAGGATTTTATCCTTATTTTCAGCGTTAGTAGAGGGCAACTCTATCGCATAATCAGCTGGCACTTCATCAAAAATAGCGTTCAATTTCGCGCTATTTTGCTGGTTGGTGTTAAGGGCTAGGATTTTTTGATTGGTTTCTGTAAGCAACTTCACATCCCCGGCATTATTGCTAAAAAAGATACCGCCAAGCCCTATGACTAAATTACCATCCTTACTCACTATAAGCGGAATATTGTATTTAGTGTCCGGATCTTCAATAACGACCATTTTTAAATCCTGGCTGGATTTTAAAGGTTTGATTTCTAAAATACGCACCTTTTTATTGGTTTGTTTTTCAATCACGCTCACTAAATTATCCTGCATCCGTTTGTCATTAGCTGAAACTGAATGTTTAGGGGCTGCCCCTAAGCCTACAAGAAGTAACGCGCTCAACACACTCGCTCTTAATATCATTAAAACTCCTAAAGTTCAATAGCCTAAACCCTTACAATAAAAGGGATAAGCTTTTAATGGGTATAATACCATAAAAATCCCCTATTTTCATAAGGCTTAAAAAGGTTTAAAGATGATTATCATTCCTGCTAGATTAAAATCCAGTCGTTTTGAAAATAAAGTGCTAGAAGATATTTTTGGCTTGCCTATGGTGGTGCGTTGCGCTAAAAATGCGAATCTTGTAGATGAATGCGTGGTCGCTTGCGATGATGAAAGCATCATGCAAACATGCCAAAAATTCCACATTAAAGCCGTGCTAACCTCCAAACACCATAATAGCGGCACAGAACGCTGTTTGGAAGCGGCGCAAATTTTAGGGTTAAAAAACGATGAAAGGGTTTTAAATTTGCAAGGCGATGAGCCTTTTTTAGAAAAAGAAGTCATTTTAGCCTTATTAGAAGCCACCAAAAACGCCCCTTTCATGGCGACTTGCGCTAAAGTCATTGATGAAGAGCAAGCCAAAAGCCCCAATTTAGTCAAGGTGGTTTTAGACAGCCAAAGTAACGCTTTGTATTTTTCGCGCTCCCTTATCCCCTTTTTACGAGACGCTGGTATGAAACGCCAAACCCCCCTTTTAGGGCATATCGGTATTTATGGCTTCCACAATAAAGAAATATTAGAAGAATTGTGCGCTTTAAAACCTTGCGTTTTAGAAGAGCTGGAAAAATTAGAGCAATTAAGGGCTTTGTATTATCAAAAAAAGATTGCAGTAAAAATCGTTCAAAGCCAAAGCGTGGGCATTGACACCAAAGAGGATTTGCAAAACGCTTTGAAAATTTTTAGCCCCAATCTCCTTTGAGCGCTAAAATTTACTCAAAGCATTTTTCACCATCAAAAACCTCTTTTTAAATCCAAAAAAAAGCAAAATTTGTTAATTTTTGCTCAATTTTATTAAAGATTCAATAAATTTATGGCATAATTTAAACGCATTGTAAATAAAGTTTCAATTTGATACGATTTTGCAAATAAAACATTACTTTAAGGAACATTTTATGAAAAAAACGATTTTACTTTCTCTTATGGCGTCATCGCTCCTTGCTGAAGATGACGGCGTTTTTATGAGCGTGGGCTATCAAATCGGCGAAGCCGCTCAAATGGTGAAAAACACCGGCGAAATCCAAAAAGTCTCCAACGCTTACGACAATTTGAACAATCTTTTAACCCGCTATAACGAGCTCAAACAAACGGCCTCTAACACCGATTCAAGCACCGCTCAAGCGATTGACAATCTAAAAGAGAGCGCTAACAGATTAAAAACGACCCCTAATAGCGCCAATCAAGCCGTGTCTTCAGCGCTCAGCTCTGCGGTAGCCATGTGGCAAGTGATAGCCTCTAATTTAGCCAATAACTCGCTACCCACTAATGAATACGAAAAAATCAATACGATTTCTCAATCGCTCCAAAATACCCTAGAGAATAAAAACAATAATCTCACCATTGATAATGACTATGAACAGCTTTTAACTCAAGCTAGCACCATTATTAGCACCCTTCAAAGCCAATGCCCAGGAATAGACGGAGGCAATGGCAAACCATGGGGCATTAATGCAAGCGGGAACGCATGCAATATTTTTGGCAACACATTTAACGCCATAAACAGCATGATAAATAGTGCTAAAAAAGCCGCCGCACAATCCCGAAGAACTGACCCAGAAAGTCCAAACCAACCAAACGCATTTACCAACGCTGATTTCAATAAAAACCTTAATCAAGTATCAAGCGTTATTAACAATACGATCTCTTACCTCAAAGGGGACAATTTAGCAACCATCTATAACACCATTCAAAAAACGCCCGGTTCTAAAGGGTTTCAAAGTTTGGTGAGCCGATCTAGCCATAGTTATTCTCTCAACGAAACACAATATTCTGAATTCCAAACTACCACCAAAGAGTTTGGCCATAACCCTTTTAGAAGCGTGGGATTGATTAACTCTCAAAGCAATAACGGGGCGATGAATGGCGTGGGCGTGCAATTAGGCTATAAGCAATTCTTTGGGAAAAATAAATTTTTTGGGATCCGGTATTATGCCTTTTTTGATTACAACCATGCCTATATCAAATCCAACTTTTTTAACTCCGCTTCTAATGTTTTCACTTATGGCGCAGGCAGTGATCTTTTATTGAATTTCATCAATGGCGGATCCAATCAAAACCGCAAAATCTCTTTTGGCATTTTTGGAGGCATCGCTCTAGCAGGCACAACATGGCTTAATTCGCAATTTGTGAATTTAAAAACCACCACTAGCATCTACAGCGCTAAAATCAACAACACCAATTTCCAATTCTTATTCAATACCGGTTTAAGGCTTCAAGGGATTCACCATGGCGTTGAATTGGGCGTGAAAATCCCCACCATCAACACGAATTACTATTCTTTCATGGGCGCTAAATTAGCATACCGAAGACTTTATAGCGTGTATTTCAATTATGTTTTGGCTTATTGATATTGAATTTGTTCTCATTATTAATGAGGACAAAGCCAACTTTTTGGCTCTCAATGCATAAGGGCATCATTTTACTTGACTTTTTACAAAAAACACACTAAAATTTCTCTTTATTTTTTGTGAGCGAAATTCCAGATTAGCTCAGCGGTAGAGTAGGCGGCTGTTAACCGCTTGGTCGTAGGTTCGAATCCTACATCTGGAGCCATACTTTTAACCCATCTTTTTTTTATAGCAAAACTTCACGCAATCCCTTTTGATTTGATCCATAACGCATTGACTAACACCCCCACCACAACCCCTATCGCTAAATTATGCGTGTATAAAACCACCGCCACGACTAAGAGCATGTTCAGCGTGTCATAGGGCTTGATTTTTTTAATGTTAATAATGGATTGGAAATTAAAAGTGGTGAAAGAAATCATCACCATCACCGCCACAACCGCCACGATGGGGATCTTAACCACATATTCATTAAACACTAGCACTAGCACCATTAAAGAAAAGCCGGCAAAAAAAGTAGAAAGCCTTGTTTTGGCCCCGGATTTTGCGTTGATGATAGACTGCCCCACTAAAGCGCACCCTGTCATTCCCCCCAAAAGCCCTGATATGATATTCCCCAAGCCTTGCGCTTTAGTTTCTTTATTTTTATCGCTCACGCCGTCTTTTAAAATCATGTCTAAAGTTTTGGCGGTCAATAAACTTTCTATCGTGCCTACTAGCGCTAAAGAAAGAGCGTAAGGCAACAACTCTATCAAAATTTTAAAATCCAAATTTTTTGGGATAATGATGGGATGAAAGCCTGAAATCCCTTGCTCAATGCTCCCTAAATTCGGTGCATGCGTATCAAAAATTAAAGCAATCGCGCTCACTATAAGGATACAAACCAGATTAGAGGGGATTTTTTTAGTGATTAAGGGGAAGAGGTAAATGATCAATATCCCAATAACAAGCAAGATAAACACCCCTACATTTTGGTTTTGAAGGAATTTGAATTGCTCCATTAAAAGCAAAATGCCTAGCGCGTTCACAAAGCCATACATCACTGATTGGGGGATAAACCTCAAAAGATTCCCTATTTTCAAATAGCCTAAAAGAATTTGCAACACCCCTGCCATAAGAGTCGCCACGCCCGCGTATTCAAGCCCATAGTTTTTAACCACGCCCACTAAAATGAGCGCTACTGAGCCGGCCGCTGCGCTAATCATCGCCTTTCTAGCCCCAAAAAAAGACAAAACAAAAGCCATGTAAAAGGTCGTATAAAACGCCACGCCCACATCTAAACCCACCATGATCGCAAAGCCGGCCGTCTCTGGGATCACAGAAAGCCCCACCACAAAACCAGACAACAAATCTTTTTGAATGTTACTCAACCATTCTTTTTGTATCTTTTCAAACATGCCTTTCTTTCTCATTAGAATGGCTTGATTGTAACCAAAGATTTAAAAACCAATTTCAAACCAGATAAAATCCCTTTTCTTAGCGTTAAGCTTTCTTAAATATTTTATTGTAAAAAATACTTAAAATTGTTTTTTTTTTTTTTCAAAATATAAATTTTAAGCTAAAAATAAGCATTTTATGGTAAAATGGCGAACTTTCATAAACATGATTATCATGGGAATGTGAAACCAAAATCTATTAAAAGGAGAAAACATGAAAATCAAAAAATCCCTCTTGCTCTCTCTTTCTCTCATGGCTTCATTATCAAGGGCTGAAGATGACGGATTTTATATGAGTGTGGGCTATCAAATCGGTGAAGCGGCTCAAATGGTGAAAAACACAGGAGCGTTGCAAAACCTTGCGGACAAATACGATAACTTAAGCAACCTTTTAAACCAATACAATTACTTAAATTCCTTAGTCAATTTAGCCAGCACGCCCAGCGCGATCACAAGCGCGATTGACAATTTAAGCTCAAGCGCGATCAACCTCACTAGCGCTACCACCACTTCCCCAGCCTATCAAGCCGTGGCTTTAGCGCTCAATGCCGCCGTGGGCATGTGGCAAGTCATAGCCTTTGGTATCAGCTGTGGTCCTGGCCCCAATCTTGGCCCAGAACATTTAGAAAATGGGGGCGTTCGATCGTTTAGTAACACGCCAAACTACAGCTACAGCACTAATAGCGGAACGACCACCACCACTTGCAATGGAGCTAGCAATGTAGGGCCAAATGGTATCCTATCTAGCAGTGAATACCAGACTCTCAATACCGCTTATCAAACTATCCAAACCGCTTTAAACCAAAGTCAAGGAGGTGGGATGCCTGCCTTGAACGGCTCCAAAAAAATGGTAGTCAATATCAACCAAACTTTCACAAGAAACCCTACCACAGAAAACACTTACCCCGATGGAGATGGCAATTATTATTCAGGCGGGTTTGCAATCCCAATCCAGCTAAAGTTTAACAGTGTCAATGACGCTGAAAACCTTTTGCAACAAGCCGCTACTATCATGCAAGTCCTTACCACTCAAAACCCGCATGTGAATGGTGGCGGTGGGGCATGGGGGTTTCACGGTAAGACTGGGAGTGTGATGGATATTTTTGGCGAGAGTTTTAATGCGATTAACGAGATGATTAAAAACGCTCAAGCCGTTTTAGAAAAAACCAAACAGCTTAACGCTAATGAAAACACCCAAATCACGCAACCAGAAAATTTCAACCCCTACACTTCTAAAGACAAAGGGTTTGCTCAAGAAATGCTCAATAGAGCGAACGCTCAAGCAGAAATTTTAAGCTTAGCCCAACAAGTAGCGAACAATTTCCACAGCATTCAAGGGCCTATCCAACAAGATCTAGAAGAATGTTTGGCAGGATCAGCTGGTGTGATTAACGACAAAACTTATGGTTCAGGTTGCGCGTTTGTGAAAGAAACCCTCAATTCTTTAGAGCAACACGCCACTTATTACGGCAACCAGGTCAATCAAGAGAAAGCTTTGGCTCAAACCATTTTGGATTTTAAAGGAGCCCTTAACACTTTAAACAACGACCAAAAAGCGATCAATAGCGCTATCTCTAGCTTGCCTAACGCTAAATCTCTTCAAAACATGACGCATTCCACTCAAAACCCTAATTCCCCAGAAGGTTTGCTCACTTATTCTTTGGATTCAAACAAATACAACCAGCTCCAAGCCACCACGCAAGAATTAGGCAAAAACCCTTTCAGGCGCTTTGGCATGATTAGTTCTCAAACCAATAACGGTGCGATGAACGGGATCGGCGTGCAAATGGGCTACAAACAATTCTTTGGTAAAAAAAGGAATTGGGGGTTAAGGTATTACGGCTTTTTTGACTATAACCATGCGTTCATCAAATCCAGCTTTTTCAACTCCGCTTCTGATGTTTGGACCTATGGGGTGGGAATGGATGCGCTTTATAACTTCATTAACGATAAAAACACCAACTTTTTAGGCAAGAATAACAAGCTCTCCGTGGGGCTTTTTGGTGGCTTTGCATTAGCCGGGACTTCGTGGCTTAATTCTGAATTTGTGAATTTGAATGTGGTGGGTAATATCTATAGCGCTAAGATGAATGTGGCGAATTTCCAATTTTTATTCAATTTAGGCTTGAGAATGAATCTCGCCAGGTCTAAGAAAAAAGACAGCGATCATGCCGCACAGCATGGCGTGGAATTAGGCGTGAAAATCCCTACCATTAACACGGATTATTATTCTTTCATGGGCGCTGAACTCAAATACAGAAGGCTCTATAGCGTGTATTTGAATTATGTGTTTGCTTATTAAAACCCTCTTTAAAAAAAGGGGCTTGTTTAAAACGCTTGAAGGCATTTTTAAAATTAAGTGCTTTATAAAGAGGGCTTATCTCTTGCAATCGCTCTCAAGCTATAAAACTAATCAAAACCCTGTTTTTGTAATCATTAAAGAAAAATTTTTTAAAGATTATCACTCTTTTTTGATAAAGTAATAATTTAGAATTTAGGGAGTTTTTCATGGAAGAATCAACAGCGTTTATTTTGGCTCTTGTGGGGCTATTCACCGGTATTACCGCCGGGTTTTTTGGTATTGGTGGGGGGGAGATTGTCGTCCCTAGCGCGATTTTTGCGCATTTTAGCTATAGCCATGCGGTGGGTATTTCGCTCATGCAAATGCTTTTTTCTTCAGTGGTCGGCTCTATCATCAATTACAAAAAGGGCTTATTGGATTTGAAAGAAGGCTCATTTGCTGCGTTTGGAGGGCTAATGGGGGCGATTTTAGGGAGCTTTATTCTAAAAATCATTGACGATAAGATTTTAATGGCGGTGTTTGTGGTGGTGGTGTGCTACACCTTTATCAAATACGCTTTTTCTAACAACAAGAAACCAGAACATTTTGAAGAAATGCATTTTGATTTGCATGCGAATAACAAAACGCCAGACAAAAAGCGCCCGATCCCTTTTGTGTCTATGGACAGAACGCATGGGGTTTTGATGCTCGCCGGTTTTGTTACCGGCATTTTTTCTATCCCGCTAGGCATGGGTGGGGGGATTTTAATGGTGCCGTTTTTGGGCTATTTTTTGAAATACGATTCTAAAAAAATCGTGCCTTTGGGGCTGTTTTTTGTGGTGTTCGCTTCTTTATCCGGGGTCATTTCTCTTTATAACGGGAGGGTTCTTGATAATATAAGCGTTCAAGCGGGGGTGATTACCGGTATTGGAGCGTTTTTAGGCGTGGGCATTGGCATTAAGCTTATTGCTTTGGCTAATGAAAAGGTGCATAAAATCCTGTTGCTCCTCATTTATGCTTTAAGCATTTTAGCGACTTTGCACAAGCTCATTATGGGGTAAAAATCTAAAAACGCTTCAAGGGGCATTTTTAAAGATCAATCAGCAAAGGAGCTTGATTTAATCAAAGGATAGCTTTTTAAAAAAAGCTTTAATTATCCCTATTTATTTTAAATCATTTCTTTTAAGGCATAAAAACCATTTTATAGGACTCTTGATTTTTTAGTGCATTTGTGGTAAGATTAGGTTCAGTGAGTTTAGGGGTTCCCAAACCTACTCCTTGTAATTGAGCCATAAGGAGGCTCGGTGGCTCACCCTCACTATTATAAATTTCATAACTGCTTATTACCCACTTATTCTCTAGTTTTTGATTATCCCACTTATCATTAAGTCCTACTCGCATGCACTTGTATAGGGGCTGTTTTTTGAATAAGAATGTAAGTTTTAAGCGTTCTCTAAGTTTCAAGTTAAATTCAATTAAAAATCATTTGGAAATATAACACAAACTTTTTAAACAAAAGCTTAAAGAATAATTTCATTCCTTTAGCATTAGCTACAAGTTCTTATGAAATGAACTGAAAGTTCTTTGGTTCTAGCTGTAAGTTATCAAGCGAGTTTCTAGTAAGTTCTAATGTGGTGTCATTCTAGTTTTTAATCGTGTAGGCAACCTAGTTCATACCATTAGAGCAAACAAGTTCTTAATCTATTTCCCTGAGTTTCTTTATGGGTGTGAGCTATTAAGTTCTAACTTGTGGCTCTTAGTTCTTATCGTGTAGCTACCCTAGTTCTCTAATTTTTGCTTACAAGTTCGTATCAGTGGGCTGTAAGTTCTTTTTTGTTAGCAACTAAGTTCTTATCATTTAGCTATTTAGTTCTTAATATTTGGCTACAAGTTCTTTCAATAAAAGTCTCTAAGTTTTTATAGCATTACTAACAAGTTCTTGCTCTTAAATTTTGTAGTAAGGGAAGTAAGTTTTTGAATGAAATTTTTATCCCTTGACTAGATTAAAAAATATCTCATCTATCAAAGCACTCTCTTTAAAACTTTTTGAAAAAAGTTAGCAAAAATCCTTATTTTTTAAAAATCTAGCTCCAAGCCCCTTGAATACGAAGTTTTAACCTAATGTGTACATACACATGGTGTTATCCTGCACCTATTTTTGATTTAGGTCTTTTTAATTCTTTGTGCTATGCTACAAGATAAGCATTTAGCTTGTTTAAAATTTGGGCGTTTTTAACGCTCTTCTTAGTAAGGGAAATGAAGTCAATTTGAAAGCGTGCGAATTAGATAAAATTTTAACTTTGTTATTAAGTCTTGAAGGGTTCGTATGCTAGATGGAGCTATAAAAGATACTAAGCTGGATAATCGCCCTATGGATTTATCTTTTTTAGATGATATTTTAGAGCATATGCGAAAGCCTAGACCCAGCGATAGCGATAAAGTGGATAAAAGATTGCTCGTTAAATTCAATCAATTTAGTTCTAGTCAAAAGTCTATTAAATCTAATTTAGTTGGCACAAAGAGCACTAGTCCTGTGCTGATTAAAAACATAGGGCAAATGAAACGCTCCCATTTAGAAAATGCCCTAAGCTATGCTTTAGAAAACAGCGAAACAGCCTATAATGAAATGTTTATGGAGTGCGACAAGCAATTCATCTTAGAGACTTGGCTCAATGACTTTGATTTGACTAACGACTACAACGAAGCTATGCACTTAGTTTTTTCTATCAAAGACAAGCCAGATGAGGAGATAATGCAAGGGCTTTTATATTCCACTTGGGAAAGTTTAAAAGTAAGGTTACCTGAATATAAATTTGCTCTAGTCCCCCATACACACCAAGACCACGCCCATATCCATTGTTTCATCAACAAGACTAATCAACTAACACGAAGAAGACTGCGTTTTAAAGGGCGTGAGGATTGCAAAGAATTTTTTAACGAATTAAGAAATGAGTTTGTTTACCGACTGAATAACCATTTATTAAGCGAAGAATACCTGTATGTCAATGAGCCTAAGCTCAAAGAATTAGACAATATCAAACAGCAATTACAAGACTTGGAAAAAGAAGAAAAAGCCTTAGAACAAATTAAAACCCCACAAGATGAGTAGGATTTAAACAAGGCTTTACAAAAAGAATACCTACAAACTCTCAAAGACAAAAACAAAGCAAAAGCCTTAGACATTCAAAACAACCAAAGCGCTCCTTTAAAACAAAAGATTTCTGCATTTAAAATCGCTCTTTTTAACCACAAAGACACAAGCGATGATGAAAAAGAAAGCCTAGATATTGACAGAATAGACAAAAGAAAGCCAGTGAGCGAACACTTAAAAAACACGGGTAAACACGAGCTATACGAACTCTTAGGCTTTTATCAAAAAGAATTAGATAAAAAACAAAAACATTGCACCTTTAAGAATTTTCATATTCTCAATGATTTAGACAAAAACTTTGAAAGAGAGACTAAGGGCTTTTCTGTGTTAAAGAAAAAAGAAATGCTACTAAGTAAGCTAGAACGCCTAGACAAACGCCCTTTGGATAAAAACTCACACCTACTATTAGCTCAATTAAGAAATGAAGTGAGAACTAAAAACAACACACAATACAATAATTTAACTAATCCTATTTTTTTAGCCAAAGCCTTAGAACTTCCTAAGGACAAGCGCCCCACTCTCAAAACCTTTAAAAACGCTTATTTTAGTGCTAGAAAATATCAATTTATGCTAGAAAGTTTTAAATCTAAACAAGATGACCCTACCTATAAGCTTAATGACAATACTTGTGAGTTAGTGGGTAAGCAATTACAAGACTATCAAAAGACTATGCTCTTACTCGCCAAAGAAAGACTACTCTTTTTAGAACAAGATTTAAAGCAAAAAGAAGAAGAGTTTGAAAGAGCCAAAGAGAGCTATTTCAAAGCCCTAGAAAGCTATAAAGAGACTTTTTCATTACTCTTAAAAGAAAAACAAGACTTTCTCAAACAAACTAAGCAATTTTCTAAACTTTCTAAGGATATTGTCTATATCTGTAATGAAATCATAGGGGCTAATCGGTTCTTAACCCACTATGACAACCTAAACCTTGAAAAAGTCCTAGAACACGCCAAAGACACTAATCTAGAGCAAAAACAAATTCAAGCTATTACCAAAGAACCTAACAACGATGAGCCTTGGATTGAATATGGCAAACAAATACAAGCTAAAGCTAAAGCCCATTATCAAGCTATGGTAGAAAAAGAAAAAGCTAAACAATTAGCTAAAGAGCTAAAGAAAACCTTACACCCTAATGAGCTTGATTATGACCCCAAAGCTCATGCTGGATTGAAAGAAAATGATAGCAATACAAATTCTAAAGGGCGTAATAGGTAATACTCTGAAGTAATTTAATTTAATGCCCTTAAAAAGATAGTATGCCCCTTGATTAAGTGGGTTTCTTTGCTTGTTCTTTTTGTAAAATAGCTAACTCTAACAAACACTCAAATAGATTACTATAAAATGCCCCACAATCAAAATAAAGCCATAAGACAAGACAAACCATTAACTCACAATCAAAAACGCCTTAAAACGCTTTTATTAGCTTATTTTTTTCTTAAGCGGCGCGCTGAAATTTCTTAACCTTAAAGTTTTCTCAAACATTATCATAAAACAAGCTCTTAATCTATCCCTTGAACCTAGCTATCACTCAAACTCAAATCTTTTAATGCTAAGAGCTAGAAACAAACCTAACCTTCAATAATTTTAAACTTAACTCTTTCTAATCCTAGAACACTAAACAATAAACCAATAAACCCTTACAACTTAACAATACAACCTAATCCTAATCATTCCCCCCACAACAAATATTTCATTGATAAGTAATTCTTAGTTTTCTTTTCTTTTTGATTTTTGTTCTTACCTTATCAATCTTAAACTAAAACCCTACCCTTAACTAAGCATTACACTATCCTATGGGAACTCCAATTAGTTTATCCTCTTTAAATTAAAAAGTTTTTTCTTTTTTTAGCAAAAACACATTACATGATTTAATATTTTTTAAAAAAAAGAAAAACACTCATGACATGATATTACTTATAACATGTTCACTGAATAGGTAAGGAAAGAAAGGTAAACCTTTCTTTCCCTTAATATCTTTATAACTATGCGGAACTTAAGTTCCGATTTTATCTCTAATACCCATAAGCACGCACTTCCTAATCTTAAAAAGTGCTTAAAGCTAATTTTCAAATGCGGAATTGTTAAAAATACCGCTTTTAAAACCAAGCAAATTAAAAGACATAAAACTCTCATTCTTTAAGATTTATTTTTGAATTTTAAATAAGGGAGCAACATGCTAAATAACAAACTCACCAAATCTCAAAGAGAACTTTTTGATAATCTCAAAGTCTTTTTATACACTAAGGTTAAAAATTTCACACCTATTCAAGATGTGAATGATATGGCTTTGATATTAAATACGCAAAACAAAGTTTTAAAATGCAATAATGTTGAGCAATTAAGACAACTCTGTCATATTCTTTATAATCAAGGTATCAAACACACCATAATGATGCAAGGCTTGTTTTTATTCTTTGAATACTTTAGAGACAATCTGAAACTAAGAAGTTTTAGAATGCTTAGTGAAGAGCAAGTCATTAACTTTCTTTTTGAACTCGCTCAAAATAGAAAACCAAGCTCTATGGCCAAGTATGTGATGTATTTAAGGCAATTCTTTGATTACTTGGATAGAAAAAAGCATTATAACTTTGACTTTGCTCTTAAAAACCTAGCCTTTGCTAAGACCAAAGAAAGCTTACCCAGACATTTAAACTACAAGGATTTAAAGAGTTTTTTAAAAACACTTTTAGAATATAAGCCAACCACTAGCTTTGAAAAGCGCAATAAGTGTGTTTTACTCATTGTAATACTGGGAGGGCTTAGAAAATGCGAAGTGTTAAACATAGAGTTAAAACACATTCAAGTAGAAGAACAAAACTACTCTATTTTAATTCAAGGTAAAGGTAGGAAAGAAAGAAAAGCTTATATCAAAAAGAGTTTGTTAGAACCAAGCTTGAATGCTTGGCTTAGTGATGATTACAGATTAAAATATTTCAATGGAGCATATCTCTTTAAAAAGGATAAGCAAAAATCACAAAATTCTTTAACTCTTTATAATTTTATCCCCTTAATCTTTAAATTAGCCCAAATCAAACATTACAAACAATATGGCACAGGCTTACATCTATTTAGGCATAGTTTTGCTACGCTTATCTATCAAGAGACCCAAGACTTAGTTTTAACTTCAAGAGCTTTAGGGCATAGCTCATTACTCTCTACTAAGATTTATATCCATACCACACAAGAGCATAACAAGAAAGTAGCTCTTGTATTTGATAGTTTGATAGATAATAAGAAGTAAGGGGGTTAAAATTGATTAGTTGGTTTAATGTAGTTACTCTAAATAGTCTAATTAGAATAAATAGTATAACATTAGATAGTTTTTACTCAACTATTTAATGTTTTATTGCATTAAAAACAATTAGTTTTATAATATTTGTTAAAATCATTGAGATTTTATAGAATTAGCTTAAGCTATAAAACA
The DNA here is from genome assembly GCF_000277405.1 of Helicobacter pylori Shi112. Lineage (NCBI taxonomy): Bacteria > Pseudomonadati > Campylobacterota > Epsilonproteobacteria > Campylobacterales > Helicobacteraceae > Helicobacter > Helicobacter pylori. The sequence continues at coordinate 276,275 of NC_017741.1, read as the reverse complement.
CTTTAAAAATAATGTAATTATTGCTTGTTGTTATTCATTAAGAAAATACTTAATAAACAATACAAATAACTAAACACTATCAAATACTTACTTAATGATATTATTTATCGCCTATGCTTAGGTGTAACGGTGTATTCGTTAGTATTTTCTAAGTAGTCATTATTACCTAAATCATCGGTGTTGTCATTTTCTTGCTTATTCTTATTCAACACCATTTGCCCTTGTATGCGAGTGAGTTCAAATTCTTGGAATATTTTAGCGAGTTGATACAAGCTCTCTATATTGTGCGTGTCCAACGCTTTGATGTAAGCTTCTTTTCGATCTTTGGTAATCACAAAAGGCACTAAATTTTGCTCTAAAACGCTATAAAGGATTAGCGCTCTACCCACTCTGCCATTGCCATCGCTAAAAGGGTGTATTCTTTCAAATAGAATATGCTGTTCTAAAATAGCTTTTAGTTTTTCTTCTTCACCTTGTAAGGTATTCATTTTATAATGGAGATTGTCGCACCACTCTTTCATAGCCATAGGCACTTGAAATGATGGGGTCGTTTCAAAACTAGCCCCTAAAATCATGTTATCAGTGGTTTTGAAAGTTCCCTTGTTAGGGAGTAAAAAATTCATTAAAATTCCATGCAATTCTCTCACAAAAAAGCTATCAATCTTTTGTTCTTTCTTCAAATTTTCTAATAAAAAGGGGAGCATATTTTGATAGTTTTTCACTTCAAAGAATGCCCTTTGGGGCATTTCTCTAGGAATGTATTCAGCGGTTAAAATACTTATGGTTTCAGCAAGACTTAAAGGGTTGTTTTCAATAGCGGTGCTATGATGCGCCATTCTAATGGTCAGATCCATAGCGTAATCATCAAATTCTAGCAGTTCTTTGTAATTCATAGGTTTTCTTTGTTTGATTTGTTCTAGTTTAGCAAATTTTGTGTTGGTTTTGGTTTGACTTATAGTGATTGTTTGACTATAATACACCTACATTCAATGGGCTTCGGTTAGCCCACTTCTTTATAAGTTACTCAACTCTTCTAAATCTTTATTCCCAATGCTTTTGATTAAATCATCTAAAAATAGAGTGATTTTACTGGACTCAACGCTTATATTCATGGGTTTTTTAGGTTTATTATCATCTCTTAAACCATTAAAATAAGTCGTAATGCGTGGGCGGTTGTTTGGCTTGATTTTTAGTAGGTTTTCCCAATGATACGCACGATTTCTAATTGTTCATAGTAAACTTAGGGCAATATGAACCTTAATATAATCATAAAGACTTTGTTTTCTGTCATTAACAAGCAAAGTGTTTTTGTTATCTTGGTAGTATTTTTTAAAATTAAAATGCCTTAGATTTAAAACCGAGCTTTCTAATTTATAAAAAAAGATAAGCTTAATCACTGCTCCCAAAGACATTTTAGACAAGATTAAAGAATGCGAGATTTCTTTTTTCTTGTTTTTTAATTCTTCTATTAAAGGGATTAAAGAATTTTCATCAAACACCCATTCACTCCCCTTATTTTGAGTGAGACAATAATCTAATGCGTTGCGTAAGTAAATCTCTAGATTAGAGATTTTAGGCGTGATTGAACTAATTAGTTTTAGGTTTTCTTTATATTGTTCTAGGTTGTCATAAGTGTCTAATCTATCTTTGGATAGAATGAGCGTAATATCGTTTTTAAAATCTTGTAAATCTTGCATAGTGTCTCTTGAATGGTTTGTTAAATCGATTATAACACAAATAAAATTAGCTATAAGACATTGTTATTAATTGTTAATAACATACTTAATCAGTAATTCAAATAATCAAAACTAACTCAATACTTATAAAATAATTAAATACTTGATTGTTATTGATATATTTTTAAAACTTTATGTTATAATGATTAAAGTTGTAATTTTAGGTTAAAAGGAATAAAAAATGATTGTTTTAAAAAGATTAGATAAAATTTTAAGGACAGGGTTATTAGTTGGAGCGTTGGTGGTGTGCTCCCCACTTAATGTAATGGCGAAACCTTTATTTACAGATGCTAACTTAATTGACTATCTCAGCAAATCTAAAAGCAATATTAAGAAAGAATACGCCATTGATTGTAATTCTCAAATTGATGGTTCTAAATATTTGAATGATGGTTGGAATTTATCAAAAAATCTTCCACAAGAATGGAAAACCGCTTTTCTTTCTTGTGTTAATAAAAAACAGCTATCTAAAAAAGAACAAGAATTACAGAAAATAATAGATGAAAGAAATGAGCAAATTAAAAAAGATGAAGAGTGGCTAGTTGCTTGTAGAAACTATGTTAGAGAAAGCCGTAAAAAAGCGGAAAGTAACTTTCTTAAAAAAAATCGTTGTAGCAAAAGTGAAGATGGTAAAATATCGTGTTATAGCAATGCTTTTTATAGTGCCTATGGAGACACAAAACCCAAATGGTGGACTTATAGTGGCTCACACTTTGAAGAAAAATTTGAAAACGAACAAAATCAAGCTGACCATGAATGCCTTTCAAAAGCTGCAAGTCTAGCCATAATGCACCCAAAATTAGAAATAAAAAGAGCTGTTAGACAGCCTTGATTTTCAATCGGGAGCAATTTCTGGAAAGCCAAATTGGTTTGTTTTTACCTTGCCTAAGATTTGCTCTCTTGTTTGGTATTGGGTTGATTTTGCCCCCTTTAAATTTGTGTTAAACCCATAGTCTGTTTTGTATATGTCTGCTATAATCTCACTTTGCATTGCCATAGTTTGATTTAAAAAGAGCATTTGATTGGTGATCTCTTTTAAATACTTTATCGTGAGTAACCTAATCCTTTGATTAAAATTCGCATAGGCTTGGCTCTGAGCATCTTTATTAGGAGCTTTAGATAAATCAAGTGTGAGAGTTTGGATTTCTTGCTCTAGCTCGTTGTCTAGGCGAGTTTTTTCTAGGGCTAATGGCGTGCAAGTGCCATTTTCTTTGTTTTCTTTGCAATAATGTATCCCTTGTTTATTATGGTTAGCTGTGGGGTCGCTTACGCCTAATTGTTGTTGAATATCAGCTAGTCTGTGTTTTAGATAATCTGCTTTTGCATTAATTTCTTTTTGTTTTTTAATCCTTTCTGTTAATTTCATCGCATCTTGTTGAAATATTTTCATTTTATATGCTTGATAGTTACCATTGAGAATATCCAAACTAGCTTCTGCTGATAGTTGGTTATACCTTGCTTGATTTTCATCTTTGATTAGCTCTTCGCATAAAATCAATCCCATATCTCTACCGCTTAATTGCCCAGCAAGAGACTGCAAGTTTTCATAGCCTATTACTTAGAGCTTGGATTAAATTTTGCATATCTTTCACTTGTGCGGTTTGCTTGCCTGTTTTTGTAATAGCATTGTTAAGATTGCTTAAATTAACAATCTTTTTGTTAGTCAATTTGTTAAAATCAAAAAAAGGGCATTGTTGCTGTAAGTATTTATTCCTTAATAAATCGCTTGCGTTCCAATTTTCTATGCTTTGCTTTAAATTCTCATAGTTATATTTAATACTCTCTATTTGATACTGAGCGTTTTGTATCACTTGCATAGGGTTTGCTAAAGTGATAGCACTGCTACTAATCAAAGAGTTAGTCGTATTTATCATGTTATTGACTTTTTGCAACTGATTGATTTGAGCTTGAGCTTTAGAGATAATCTCTTCATATTTTTTAATGCTATCTACCATTTTACCTATCACAGTGGCTTGACCAGCATGAAGCTCTGGGTCATTGACAATCAAAGGAGTTTCCCCCTCTGCAAACACGCTATTGCAATATAAAAGCACACTAAAACCTATATTAAAAACTAATTTTTTCATTATAAAATCTTTCATTTGTTGTTTCTATCATTATCAAGTCCAAAGCCACTTTTCACACTCGCTACAAAGTGTCTCACACCAGCTTTTGCTCCTTTTGCATTTGCCATAGTGGTAATCCCTCCGCTTAGTCCAGCCCCAAACATCGCTCTTGCTCCAGCTTGAAGTCCTGCTAATCCGCCCCCAGCACTCTGATAAGCTTGTTTAGCTTGATTAGCTACCATAACCATAGAGCCTCCTACGACTGCTCCGCCTATTGTCATACCAATTTTTTGCATCATTTCTGTTACTGCCCCAACGCCTCCACTTGTGCCAAAGATATTGTTGATAAAATCAGGCACTCGTTTGATTAGAAAGAAACAAATTACAGAGCCTAAAATTAAAATAATAAAAAATCCTAATACGCTAGTATAAGCTCCCATAGCATTTTGAAAATTATTGATTGCTTGATTTGAACCATTTTCTATCATTTGGTCAACTATGTGTCCTTTGTTATAGAACCCATTGATTATTTCTGCTTGGGTAGGAATTTTTAAAGTAATACTTTCTATCATTGAAAAATTTAAAAAAGATACTACCATAATGCAAGGCTGATAAAAAGTAAGGGAAATGAGTTTTTTGAGATAACTAAAGAGCATACCATTAGTCTGTGGGAATAGCACTAATGGTAAAACTGCAAAGCCCAATGATAGCCATGTAAGAGTTTCAACAAGAGTGATTAGAACAATGATTAAAATTAGTCCAATTAAAAGAATTTGAGCTAGGACTAACAAAAGAAAAATGATTAACATAGGAAACATAGTAAAAAATGTCTTCCAGCTTAAATCACTAAATACTTCTCTGTATAATTGTGTTATGGAATAGTAGGACTTATCTATCAATGAGCCTAAGGTTAAATCATTTTTTCCTGTCAATGTTTGCAATGATGTCATGCTGTTTGTGATAATCTCAGTGAGCTTATTAGAAGGGTAGAAAATGGTGTCTTTAAGCATATTCATGTAAGTTGTTGGATTATCCATTGCCCAATTTAAAACTCCCATAAACACTATGAATACAACCACGCCCATAGCGGTTTTAAACTGAAATATATCGCCCTCTTTCACTCGCTTATAAGCCCATATCATAAATAAAATTACCAAAACAGCATTAATTATCATTTGAGCTTTTAAAACTTCTGCTGTTTGAGTTGCTATGTTGTAAAATATTTTTTTTGTTGGGTCGCTAAATAGCGATAAAATCGTTTCATAAATACTTAGACTATTACCTTGCATTATCTCCCCCTCCCTTTAACATAACTCTGTGTCTGTAAATTTTCTTTAATATTTTCTAAAATGTCCTTAAACTCTTTACTAAAAGGTTTAAGGCTATCAATTTGTTCTAATTTATCCATAATATTTTCCTTTTCTTGTATAGGTGTGTCGTTGTTATTTAATTTCTCTAAAGAACTTTCTAAAAACTCCGCCATAATGTCAATGTTAATCGCCTTATTTTCTATAATGTGAGCTAGTTTCAAATCATCGTTACAATCCTTTGAAAAAGGCGTATAGATAGTGGGGAATTGCTGTAATAGAGCATATAAAATACCCTCGCATTTTTCTCTATAACCTTTGCCTTTAACATCATTATCAAAGGCTAACACCACATTAAAGCTCTCTTGTGGTTGATTGACAGGTTGTGGCTTTCTAAACTCTCTAGTTTTTTCCACTCTTTTATTATAAATGGGAGTGTTCTTTCCTCTCTGATAGTTTTTAATAATGTCAGTGTAGGTCTCTACGACCACACTCTTAAAATCATCATTAGCCTTGCCTTGTCTCACTAGCTCTTGCCATTGTTCTTCTTGTCTTAGATAATTGTTATACGCTCCTTGTTGTCTGTTTTTTAATTGCTTAAAAAAGCTTTGAAAAAAGAGTTCTAATTTTTGTGCGTTAAATTGCCCTGCAGTGCTAATTAAAACGCTTTCTTTGGGATCTAAATCTTGTAATTCTAAATAAGCGAGACTATCAAAGATATTTTCAGTAACAATGACATTTTTAACTAAGTTTAAGTCATTAGGGTATAAGACTTCTATGCCTTTATTTCCTTGTGCGATAGATTTTAAAGGTTTGTCTCTTATGTTGCCCTCTTTGTCTGTAGTTAAGGGCGTATTTAAGCGTTTGTTAATGCCATATTGATGAATGGGTATGACATTAAGTCTTTTATCTTCAAAAGCTAAGTAAGTCGCTAAGATTAGATTGTTAAGGCTATCGGTTTTTAAATGCTCTTTGTAAGGTTCTAATAGCTTTACATCAATCTCACGCTTTTTAATGAGTGTAGCGTTTTCTAAATCATAGGGTTTAAGGTTGTTAAACTCCTCTCTTATTTTTTGAACTTCTTCGTTATTCTCTTGTGTGTTATTCCTTGCTTTGAGATTGTCTTGCTTGTTAAGATAATCTTCTAACTTTCCAGCGATTAAATCTTCCACACTAATGTTTCTATCCTTACAAAAAGTGATGATATTACCGACTTTATCTGTGTGGGTTTCTTTGTAGGTGTAACTAATAGAGCCATCTTTATTTTGATTTTTAAAGATAACTAAACTTCCCTCTTCATTTTCATGTTTTAAGCAAGGGTTATTCTTGCTTGTCTTGTTTTTATTATAAGTGTAGCCATTGTCTAGCAAAATCTCATGTAAGGGCAAGGCAGTGAGATTAGGAATGTAAGCCATAATGCTTTCCTAGCGCCTTCTGCTCTTAGCTGGCGTATTTTGTGTATAGCCATAGTCTATGGTTGGAACTTCTTTGTTTTGGTTCTCTATGGTGTTTTGGGTATTTTGTTGATTTTGCTTGGCTCGCTCTTTTTCTAAACAAGCTTGATAGTGGGCTTTAGCTTTTTCTTGCATGCGTTTGCCATGCTCTATCCAAGGCTCATCATTCCCCTTACTTGGTGTTTTTTCTTGGTTCTCTTGTCGTTCCTTTAATCCCGCATGATTTTTAGGGTCATAATCTAGCCATGGTTCATCAGGGTGTGAGACTTTCTTAGGTTCTTCTTTAGCGTGTGGCTCTTTTTGAGCTTGAATAGTGCTATTTTGCTGTGTAACTTGGCTTTCTTTTGTGTTTTCTTGTTGTGTAGCTGTGTTATTAGTTTGTGGCTTAATACTCTCATTAGCTTGAGTAGTATCTTGTGTGTTTGCTTGAGACACGCTTCCATAAGCTTGTGAGCTAGTAGTCTCTTGTGCTTGTGAGCTTTTTGTTTCTTGTTGAGCGTTTTCATTAGCCTTATTTTGCTCTTTAATAGCATCCACTCCCACACTTTGAGTGGTGCTATCTAAATTTTTGGGCGCTTTTTCTTGTTGCTTGTCTAAGTGTTTTTGCATCACTTCATACACTCTGTTATCCATAGGTTCTAAGCTGTCTTTACTTTTTTGTATATAATCTTTTAACGCTTCGTGGTGTTCTTTTTCTAATTCGTGTCCCAAGATTGATTTAACGCTTAATTGTAAGCCCTTATCTTGCATATGTTTATTGCCATGCGCTTGTTCTAAGCAATCTTTAATCAAATTGATATGCTCTTTAGTGAGCTTGGTGGGTTCTTTTTGGCTCACCACTAATAAGACTTTCAATTCATCTTCATTCATGTGGTTTTTAGCGTAATTCAAAAAGCTCTCTTTAAAATCAAGCTTAGTCTAATACGCTTTTGTTTAATATCAAGCTCGGTTTGTTTGAAAAAGCTATGTAAATTAGCGTATTTGTCTTTAAAGTCTATATCATTACCAATCTTAGGTTTTTCTTGCTCTTTTTCTGTATTTTGTTCTTGTGTGTTAGTTTCTTTTTCATTAAGCTTGTTATTTTCTTCTAAGGCAAGAGAGGCAATTTTGCTGGTAGTATTCTCACCTGTAGGTCTTAGCAATTCAATGATCTCATTAGCTCTTAGAGAGTTGGCAACTTCGTTTGTTTCATCTCTTATGATTTGTAAGCTCTCTAAAAGCTCTAAATTTTCATCATATTGTTCTAATGATTTATTTTCGCCCTCTATGGCGTATTTTTCTAGCTCTTGTTTGGCTAACTCATTTTCATGCTCTGTAAGACTAATTTCTTCGGCTCTTTTGATTTGGTTTTCTTCATAATCTTGTAATGCCTTACTTTCAAGATCAGACTCTTTTCTTTCTGGTTCTTGTTGCTCTAACTCGTTTTTATTTTCTTGTGTCTCAGTAATGGCTTGGGCTAAACTTTCTACAAACTCATTTGGATTATCATTAGAGTTGTTTTGTCCTTGTGAGATTTCATTTTGCAAGACATTCATAAAATCGCTCACATTTTCGTTGTCTTTTGAATTAGAGATTTCATTTTTCATGCTCTCAATCACTTCTAGCATAGAAGACATGTCATCTTGTAAGCCCTCTTGGCTTAAAGATTTGATTTCTTGTTCTAAAATGCCTAAGAAGTTAGAGGGGTCATTTTGAGCGCTTTTAACTTCATCTAAAAAACTCTCTAAAAAAGCGTCCTTACCATCATCACTCCACGCTTTCCAAGCTTTAAGAAATCCATTGGTAAAATCTTGCATTATCTGCCCCTACCCTTAGATTGAGTGGGTGCTGCTTCATCATTAGCAAAATAGTTGTCATGCTTTTGTTGCTCTGCTCCCTTATTAAGAGTTTGTTGTAACATAGCTAACATTTGCGGATTATTCTGAGCCATTTCAAGCATTTTGTTAAACTGCTCCATATTCATTTCGTTGTTTTCTTTGACATTATTTTCTGTGCTAGGAGCGATTTCAACCTTAGGTTCTTGTTGGTAGCTTTGAGAAATGTTGTATTGCTTGCTTTTTTCAGAATGGGTTGCACCATATTGCTCCACATAATCTAGCACTTTCTTATATTCTTTTTCATTTAAATGCTTGGATAAATCATAAATCACTAAGTTTTGATTATCCATAGAGAAAGTATGGCTAATGTATTGCGTTCTTAAAGTTTTAGGGTCTAATTCTTTAAGCTTAGTTTTGTCTAGCGTTTGAAAAATATTGACATTGTAGAGATTTTTAATTTCTAAAGTCGGCTCTATATCTATTTTTTCTTTTTTAAACTCATAAAAGGGTGTAACGCCATCTTGCATATACTTGATGTTGCCAAGTTTGTCTCTTTGGGGGACTTTTTCATATTCATAGATAATTTCGCCCTTAGCATTACGCCTAGCATTGCCCTCTTTGTCTTTAAGGGGGATTAAATTGCCTTCTTTGTCTCTTGCTTTAACATAGCGCATTTCATAATCTCTAATATAAGCGATACTTGCCTTATCATAAATGCCCTCCTTATTATTTTTGCTCTTAGTGTTGTTTTTAATAAACTCCACTTCTTTAGGGTTTGCCCCAAGTTTTAAGGCATCATCTAAACCTACCCACACATTACTCTCATAGCCATTTTCATGTTGCTTGGCATCTAAAATAAGAGCGTTTAAGCCATTATAAGCATTACCCACATTGCCATTATAAGCTCTATTATTGGCTTTAAACTCTAGTCCTGCATTAAGACTTTGTGCAATTTCATTCGCTAAAAATTGAGCAAAAATTTCTTTTTGCTCTTTAATATCCATTTCATTCCACGCTTTCATTTTGAATCTTCCTCTCTACTATTATTGGTATTTTCTAATGAATTTTCTAGCTCCATTTTCACTTCTTGTTCGCTTTTAGGTTCTACTCCCATTTGCATAAACTCTAACATTTGCTCCTCACTCATAGGGTAATTTCCCTCTGTAAGTTCTAAAAAATCTTGTGCCATTTTGTCTGTCCTTGTTGTTAAAAAATCTTTTTAGAATGCCATTAAGATTGCAAAAAAATCAAGGTCTTGACTTATTTACTATTTCAAAGTGTGTGCGCACACATATGCCACTTTTTAAGCTAAAATTAAGCAAAAAACCCAAATGTGTACGCACACATTTTGAAGGCTCAAACTCTACAACCCCCTAAAATGCGTAACTTAATCTAAAAGTAAATGAAAAGTAAATAAGCCTAAAAATTTAATGAAAAAAAGTTAAAATTTAAGCTAATCTTAAGATAAAATGATAGTTTTTTACTATTTTAAAAAGTTTTTTAAGAAATTTTATAACCACATCTATAAATTTCACATAAAAATCTTAGACAACCTAGATGCTTATTTGTATTTTACTGATTAAGCCTATTAAAAGCATTCGCTTTTATTCTAAAAAGCCCTTATTTTCTCGCATTATCTCTAATGTAAGATTTATTTGGCGGTATAGAAGGTGCAAGTAAATAAAAAAGGGGTGCTAGTTATCACATAACAACACCAAACTAAAAAACCCACTTAAAATGCTTTAAATTTAATTAATAGCTTAATTTCTTAATAGTTTTAATGATATAAGCTAAATAAATATAAATTCTTTTAATATCATAATATTAAATTAAAGATTAAATACTCATCAAATAGAAATAATTTTATTATCCCTTACTAAATTTAATTGATAATTACATCTACTATAGAAAATCTTAATAATTAAAATCTTTAAAGTTAATTCAAAATCCATATAATTATGCTATACTTATAAAATAACTAAATTAAGGAAAATAGCATGACCATTTGTATTGCTAATGAAAAAGGGGGAAGTGGTAAAAGCACGCTTTGTTTAAATTTAGCGGTGCAATTACTCAAAGACAATAAAGAAGTGATTGTCTTTGATACAGATAGCCAAAAATCTATGGAAGTTTTTACTGAAATTCGCACTCAAAAAGAACATAAAACTTTTAGCTTATTTAATCGTAGTAGTGGCTTTAGCGATACTTTAAAACAAATGGTATCTAAGTATGAAAACATTCTCATTGATACTAAGGGGGAATATAGCAAAGAAACTCAAAAAGCTATGCTTTTAAGCGATATTGTTCTAGTGCCTACAACTCCTAGTCAATTAGATACTGAAGTATTAGCTAATATGCTAGAAAGAATTGAGCAACTCCAAGAGCTTAATGAAAACCTAAGAGCCTTAATCATCATCAATAGAATGCCTACTATCCCTACGCTTAAAGAAAGACAGGCTTTAATAGAATTTATCAAAGAAAACAACCCTAGCGATAAAATCACGCTTTTAGAAAATTCTTTGAGTGAACGCATTGTTTATAAGCGTAGCGTGAGTGAGGGCTTAGGCGTTATAGAATATAGCGATAAAAAGGCTATCAATGAATGGGCTAATTTCTACAATGAATTAAAAGGCTATTTAGAAAAAGAGAAAAAACATGCACTTTAGAAGAGTCAAAAAACACAAATACAACAAGGAGTATACAAATATGGATTTGCAACAAATTGATGATTTAGAAAAAAAGCTTGAAGAGAGTTTGAATAAAGAAGAACAAGTCAGTGAGTTAGAAAATCATTTAGAACAAGAGCCTAACACAAAAGAAGTAAAAACCCCTAAAAAAAGGGGGCGTAAAAAATCTATTTTAGATGAAGATAAGAAAAAGAGCTTTAATGTCTCTTTTAGTCCTTCCATCATAAAAGAACTTGATGAATTTTTGTTAGAATTTGGCTCGTTTAAAGAGACACGAAGCACTTTTATTGAAGAAGCGCTTATTAGGCATTTAAAACATAGAAAAAACACCCAGGAGCAAAAACTCTTAAAGCAAATTGAAAAACTACAAAACAAAGAAAGAGATTAGAGAATTTTTGGAGTTATGAACCTACAGAAGAAACTCTTAAAGACCACTTTAAAGACACCACGCTTTATGTCAGTTTAGGAAAGGATTATGACAAAGAAAAAGAGTTATTTTCTAAGAAATTACAAGAAAGTTTTAAAGAGATTTTAGAGAGCAGGCGTATTAACTAAACCTTGTTGGGTTTAAAAAAGAGATAGGTTTTTAATGATTTTAGAAAAACTATTAAGTGCTGTATAATTAACATGACACTATAAAAACAACCAAAAACTATTCAATACACACTTAATGATATTATTTACCTCCTATGCTTAGATGTGTGGGTGTTTTCATTAGAATTATCTAAGCTATTATAAACATTAGGTTCTTTCAAGGTGTTAAGGGAATAAGATTGCTTTTCAAGTTTTTTATGAATGAGATGAGCCATAATGCTTAATTCTAAAGCTGTTTCTTCTAAGTCCATAATCTTGTTAAGCAAAATATCATCATTTTTATCTTCTAAATAATTGCTCGCTAATTTATCAGGGTCTTTGCTAAATTCTTTTAAACGCTTTGCTAAGTCTAAGTTAAAGTGTTCTTCATAATGCTTGGCTAAAAAATGCAAATCAAATAAATCTCTTGCTTTAGTTCTTGTATGCTCCCCATCAAAACAAGCACAGAGTTTATTGTCAATAATACGCTCCACTTTGGCAATTTTCATTCCCTCAATGACATTGAATTCGCTCTCTTTTGGTGCGTCTCTATAAGAGACTTCTAACTTTAAGGTTTGTTCTTCTTTATTGCCCTTAGTAGCATAACGCACCATATAACGCCCCACGCTATTAGTGTCTTTTTTAATGTGAATGTCATTCAAAATAATGCCACTAGGAATAGCACTTTTTACCTTGCTTAAAAGATTGATTTTTTTATGACAATCAAAGTCTAAATCCTCTGAAAAACGATTTAAACCATAGCCTAAATAAAGGGCAGTTCCGCCCTTTAAAACCATAGGTGTATCAACTAGATTTTTAACGATGGCTCTCATCAATCTTTCATGATAGATTTCTTGTTCGCTTAAAATCACTCGGTAATAGGGTTTCTTGCTATCCATTTATCTAAATTCTCTCTTTCTTGCTTGTTTAATTTGGGTTTCATCACTTCTATGAGTGCATACACGCTTTTCTTATCTTCAATGCTAGGAAACCATTCATCTAGCATAACTCTACCTAGCGAACCTGTTTTTAATACTGCCATATAGAGATAATCCACACAAGCTCTTGGATGCTCTGCAATATAAGTGGGAGAATTTTCTGGATAATAGCCCATTTTATTTAATCTTTCTGTGCCATCTATAATGCCTAAATCACCTAATAAATGATTAGTATTTCTTTCTTGGTCTTTGCCATAAATGTAATAGCATAAATCAATAGCATTAGGCATTAAAGCCCTTGAGCTATGCCAATCTCCTGTGCCTTGTGGGGAGTGGATATTTAAAGCTACAATAGAACTAACATAGACTTCTTTAGAAGTAGGCGGAATATAGAGCATGCTAAACTCCTTAATTCAATTTAACTAGGTTCTAGTTTAGCAAAATTTTACTTACTACTTCTTACTATACTCATTGATAAAATCCCCACACACTTTCATGTTGCTTTTGTAATCTTTAGGGAGCTTGACATGATGCTTTTTAGCCAAGCTTTCAGCAAATCTAATTTGTTTGGGTGTAGCAGGTCTAGTTTCATCATTATTAGAGCTACTAGCCTTTTTATTGTTTTTCTTAAAGAACTCATGCTCTTTAATATATCTATCCAAAAACGCTTTAGCTACCCTGTTGTCTTCTTTGTAGTTTTTAAACTCTTCGCTTAGTTCTAATTGTAAATCTCTTAAAATATTTTCCATATAAGTGATTTGCCCCTCACTACTAGGCTTTATCTCATCATCATTTCTTTCTAGCTTTTCAATCTTAGGGCATTTAGAACTTAAATTACTTATAAAATCTACATAAGAGCTTTTATTTTCTACAATCTCATCTAGCACTTCTTCCATTTGCTTAGTGTAGGTCAAATCAATAATAAATTGATAAGCATTTTCAAACACTTCTACTACTCTTTTGCCTTTATGCGTGGGTGTAATGGTGTGTTTTTTATCTTGGCTAATGCTGAAGTATTCTCTTTTTAAAAGCGCAGGCAAATAGGTAGCATAAGTGCTAGGTCTTCCTATGCCTTTATTTTCTAAAAGCTTTACAAAGCCTGCCTCTTTATAAGGGCTTGGGGTATTTCTTTTAATGGTAGCTAAAACTAAGTCATTTAGACTTAACACATCATCAATTTTTAGATTAAATTGTGCGTTTTGGTCTTTTTCTTTATCATCTTTGTCATCATTACTTTCATCGCTCTCTAATTCTTTTTTAGAAAACATTGCTAAAAACCCAGCGCTTTTTAAACTCTTAACGCTACACTTAAAATACTCATTTTTGATTTTAAAGAGCAAGTCTTGTTTGTCATAAATAGCATTCTTGCCTTGACTTTCAATAGTCCTTTCAAAAATAAGTTGATAGAGTTTTAAAGCGTCTTGATTAGTAATGCCAGCATTATAGACCACACTTTCTAAGTTTTCATAAGTATGGGGGTGCGTAATCCTAATCGCCTCGTGAGCTTCTGCTTGACTTTGCTTACCAGCTTTATATTCTCTTTTTAGATACACTTCTTTATAAATGGGTGTATAAAAGTTCTCTGCCTCATTTAAAAACTCCACACTCAAACTTTCAGCGTCCGTTCTAATGTAAGTAATAAGCCCAGCTTCAAAAAGACTTTGAGCTAAAGATTGCACTTCGCTAATACCTAAACCTAACTCAGAACTCGCTTTCTCTAAAAGAGTAGAAGTGATAAAGGGCTTTTTAGGTTTAGTCTCTGCAACAGAATTTTTTAAATCTTTTAAAAGACAAGCTTTATTGTCTTTCAAACTTTCAAAGAGTTTTAAAGCCTCTTCTTTATCATTGAATTTAATTTCTTCGCCATTTTCATCACAATGCTTGATAATGACTTCTTTATTAGCATTGTCGTTAATCTTAGCTTGGATTTGATAGCTTACTTTCTCATTTTCAGGTAAAGCCTTAAATTTTTCAATTTCTCTGTCTCTATCCACAATAAGCTTTAAACAAGGGGTTTGCACTCTTCCAGCACTAGAGCCTTTCATTTGCCCTAAAGCTTTGCCTAAATAAGGGGAGAGCGTAAAACCTAATAGCATATCAGCCACACGCCTTGCTAAAGCGCTTTGATACATTTGCTTATTAGTGTTTTCAAATAAAGAAGCGTTTTGTAAGCCCTTGTTAATCCCACTTGGAGTGATTTCAAAAAACTCTGCTCTATAAATAGAACTTGCTATCCTTTTAATTTTTTCATAAAAATGATAGCCTATAGCATAACCCTCTCTATCAGGGTCAGTGGCAATATAAACTTTTTTGTTTTTACACGCCTCTATTATCTCAAAAATACGCTTTTTCTTTTGGGGGTCGTATTCAAAAGTCGGCTTAAAATTATTATCTTCATCATAGCTTTTTAGTTGCATAAAATGTCCTATGGTAGCAAAAACACTAGCTCCTGTGATTTCTTTAATCTTAGCCACTTTATTAGGGCTTTCAATAATGATGACGCTATCTTTCATTTTCTACTCCTTAATTTGATTGTTTCTATAGTTCTTTGCAAGATGTGGTAATTCCCCCTTAATATCCATAATGATAGGTCTATTCACTACTTCAAGAATACTAGGAATTTTAATATTACAATTACAGCGTTGTAATTTCTCTTTTAATCTCTTATTCTCATCTTTTAATTTAAGATATTGCCTTAATCCATATCCATACCAAAGAATTAGCCCTATTAGTGCTAAAAACCCCATTAAAACATCGTAATTCATTACTTAAACTCCTTTCTTTTGTAGATTTTGTTCTTGTAAGAGTTCTTTTAGCATTAAATCACGCCACTTAATGCCATTTAAAAAGCTGAAGAGCTTGTTAGATTTTTTGCTGGACTGGTTTTTCATCTTCTACCCCTTGATTTAATGATTTCTACTTCTTCGTTCTCGTAGTAATCAATATTGTTAGTGGTTATAAGCTCACTAGAAGAAATATTTTCAGTGCCTTTTTCTATTTCTTTCTCAATCACTTGCTCTATATGTTGTCTTACTTCATCATCGCTCTTTATATCTCTCTTAATCTCTTGCTCTTTATTGCTGTTTTTAATTTCAGTCATTTCTTTACCCTCATTCTCTAAACTCGCTCTTTTTTCAGCGTTCATTTTCTCTAAGACTTCTTGAGATTTAGGGTTGAACACAGGCTTATAATCTCTGTCTTTGCTCATTTTAGCTAAATCATCTATTAGAGTTTTATGATCCCATTTTAAAGCTTGCAAGTATTCTAGTCGTGGGTAAGGAGGTTTTTGTTCCACTAATCTTGTGTATTTAGCGATATTTTCTTGAGTGATTTTAATGGAGTTTTCTAATTCCTTGATTTTTTCAGGGAGTTTAGTGATAGCGTTATCCAATCTTTTTAAAAACCCATCAAATTTAATCTCGCCGCAGAAATTATAAGAGCTAAACATGTTGGCAGTATCGTTTTTATAAACCATATTGCTAGGGCTATAGGCAATATTTGGATTGTCTTTAGGGTTTAAACTAAACTCCACTTGATACTTAGTTTTATAAGCATTCACCACAAAGCCCTTGTATTCTAAAAGCTTACAATCTCTTTCCTCATTGAAAAACAAGTCGTTCAAATTGCTTGCAAATTGCTTTTTAATAGCATCTAGCTTTTCTTTATTTTGTTCGGCTATTTGCTTGTTTTGTTCTTTGAGTTTTTTGTGCGTTAATTCTTCACTCATAGAGGCGTTTTCTTTTAAAGGCTCTACTTCTTTAACTTTGATAAGCTCATAATCCTTACTCTCTTCATTTTTCAAATCATAGAGCTTGATCTCTGTATGAGTGGGGATCATTACAGAGCTTTGAAGCGTTTCTAAATCTTTCAATTCCTGTTTAAGATAATCCAATTTAGAGGAGTTGTTTTTCAAATTCTCTTCATTGAAGTAATTTTCTTTATTGAAAGCTTTGTATTTTGCTTCTTCGTTTTTGATTTCAGCTCTCAATTTGACTTCTTCAATAATTAAGGGATTACCTGTTGCTTCTGCTTTCATCTCACTCGCATTAGAACTCCCCATGTTAAAGTCTTCTAATTCATTCAAGCCTAATTTGTGCGCGTTTCTAAATTGCTCTATGCCTTTAGATTTAGTCTCTATGATTTGCCACATACGGCTATCATAAGTTTTTTCAGTGGCGTAGCGATAGATTTTCATTCTAAAATTTTCAGGATCGTTTTGGTGCAAAATATTGCCTTGTCTTATCCCACGCCCTTCCATTTGCAACAATTCATCAGGTCTCCATGGGCAATCTAATTCATGCATAGCGACTAATCTTTCTTGCACATTAGTGCCTACGCCCATTTTAGCGGGACTGCCCAATAATACCCTGACTCCGCCACGATTAATCTTTTTAAACAAATCCTGTTTTTGCTCTTCGGTTTTAGCGTCATGGATGAAAGCGATTTCATTTTGTGGGATACCCATTTGGACTAAATGCCTTAAAACATCGCTATAAACATCAAACTTACAGCCTTTAGCTAGCTCTTCATCTAAATTGACGCTTTTAGCCTCTTTCTCTTTGAGCTCGTTCTCTAATTCTTTCTTGCTAGGAGCGATAAGATTGCCATTTTCATCATAACTAGACAAGCTCTCTAAAAGTTCTTGAGCTTCATCTAGGGGATTTTTATTTTCTATCTCATGAGCGTTATCTAGCGCTTCTAAACTCACTTTTTGGCTATGGGTTTTGGGTGTGGATAGACCTATGAAACCAAGTTGTGTGCCTTTAGTGGCATTAGTTTCTAAATAATTCTCATAGATATTTTTTGCCATAGCATAGCTTTTAGAAAATTCTTTTTCTACTTTAGCGTTAGGGTCAATCAAGCGGTAATCCAGAGCCACTTTTCTAGCGTCTGTGGTGCAAGAAAGGATATTGTCTTGCCCTTTTTTGCTTTTCTTGCCCTCGCATTTTTGCATCCTATCAATGATAGAGCCTTCATTATATTTGCCATTTTCATCAGCCACGCCAATAAATTGAGCCACTTCTTGGCTTCTTTTCACCACCACATTGATAGGTTTATCCCCATACACTTTAGGCACAAAGTGGGGGTTATGCTTTAAAATATCATCATTGGAGACAATATCCGCAAAAGCTCTATACATGGTGCTTAAGCCTTGCACATCGCTAAATTTAGAAAAGCGATTAACCATTTTATAACTTTGAGCGGAAGTGTCTAATTCAAAATCATTCACCACTTCCCCATAAGTCTTAGCCCAATCATCAAAGAATTCTAACCCTCTTTCTTCCAACACATCAGGGGTCAGGTAGCGTTGCAAGTGATACATTTCACTCAAGGAATTAGCTATAGGCGTGCCGGTTAAAAACATGATTTTCTTATTGTTTTGATGCAAGTAGCGCGTTTTAATCAACAAATCTCTGGCGCGATTAGAGCCTTGTTGGTTACCAAGCCCTGCAATTTTTTCCATAGAAGTTTCAAAGGCTAGATTTTTGAATAAGTGGGCTTCATCCACAATCAAATTGTCAATCCCCATTTGACTAATATCAATATGAGAGCCTTGTTTTTCTAAAATCGCATCGTATTTAGCACGGATTTTATCCAGCTTGCTTTTAAAGGCTCTTTCATTGGGTTTTTTAGTTTCTCTAGGGTTATTTTTATAAGCCAGTTCTTGCCTTTCAAAGTTTTTTTCGGCATTCACTAGTTCTTCTTCTTTCAATTCTTCTATGATTCCTCTAGGGTTAGACAATAATTCCAAATGGGTGTGCGCGATAATCACAGCGTCATAATTGTTGTTAGCGATTTGATTGAATAAAAGCTCTCTTTCTTTTTCAGTGATGTCCTTGCTATCAACAACTAACACATTAGCGTTAGGGTAAGCCTTATAAAATTCATCGCCCCATTGCTTGGTTAAATGGTTAGGCACGGCAATGAGCGTTTTATTCACTAACCCCATGCGTTTTTGTTCCATGCAACTGGCTATAGCGCACAAAGTCTTGCCTGCTCCAACCTGATGGTCTAAACACACCGCCCTGTCTTGGATGGTTCTAAAAATAGCGTTCTTTTGGTGGGGGCGCAAGCTGATATGGTGGTTAAAGCCCTCTAGTTCTAATTGCGAGCCATCATAGGTTTTTAAAACAGAATTGTTGAAAGTGTCATTATAGATTTGCTCTAAATGGGTTCTTCTTGTATAATCCTTATAAATCCAGTCTTTAAAAGCTTCTTTCAATTCTTCTGCTTTTTGTCTAGCGAGATTGCTTTGCTCTTCATCAGTGATAAAGATTTCTTTTTTAGGGTCATTAGGATCAACTTGGGCGTATTTAACGCTCAAATCCTTGTTGTTTAAGACTTTTATTAAAAGGCTTTCAAAAGGCGCTTTATAAGAATGCGGTTTGTCTTTATGCCTAATACCATAAAGCTCGTTTAATTCATTGTTTCTAACCAAAACTTCATAAGCACCGCTTAGGTGTTCTACTTTGATGCCTTCTTTGAGATTGCCTAGTTGGTAATCTGTCATTTTATCGCCGTATTGCTTTTCATAATGGTTAGCGGCTAATTCTATTAAAAACTCTTCTAAATACTGAGTGGGTATCCAAGGGCTGTTGATATTAGCCATGATTTCAGTGGCTTTCAAATCTTTAGGGATAATCAGCTCTAGATCTTTCACATTAGCCTCTAATCCCTCCACGCCTTGATTGATGGCTTCTTTAACTTCTTTGAGTTTTCTTTTCACATTGCCGCTCAAATAATCGTTCGCTAAAACATAGTCGCCATTATCCTTGTGGTCTTTATAAATAAGTTTTTGCTCTAAAAGTTCTTTAATCGTGGTTTCTAAGCTTTGGGTTGCGAAATGATCTCTAATGAAATGCAAATTTAAACCCCCTTTTTGATTGATGCTTGCAATTAATGCCTCTTTGGCGTTAGTGATAATAAGTTCTTTTTTAGGGTTTAAAGTCCTTTCAAAAAAGATTTGAGCTTTTTTAGCTTGAGCTTGCCTTGGCTCTATGTTTTGCATTTTGGCGCTTCTAGGGGTGATTTCTTTTTCAAAGTCTTTTTCTAATCCTAAGACTTTAGCGCCATACAAATCTTGTTTGATATCCTTACGATTTTTATTCTCATTGAGATAGCCAAATTTCTTGACAAATTCATCATAAACAAGATTGAGCCTAACTCTTTTACTTTCTAGCTCCAAATCAGAGCTTAAGGGGCTTAATTCTGCACTCGTTAAATCATTCAAAGCGTCTTTAATTTTAAAATAGGCTTTTAGTCGTGAATCTTGGACTTTAGAGTTGATTTTAGTGGGTTTTAAAAAAATGCCCCTTTCATTATTTTGTTCTAGTTGGAAATAAAGATTATCCCACTTGACTAATTCCCCCCTTTCTAAATTTTTGATAAGCTTTTGAACTTCTTGATAGCGTTCGTTATTTGCATCAATAATGAGAGCGTCTGTTTTAAAGGTAGTCTTATGGTATTGATAGACATCTTTAGGCAATTTTTCTATCGCTTGATGAAGAGCTTGGGATAAGTCTAAGCTTTTATCCTCTAAAGCTTGCAACTCGTATTTGTAAATTTGTTCGCCATTTATTTCAAAGCTATAGCGGGTTTTTTCCAAACTCAAATGCCCTAGAATGTTTTCAGGGTGGTGGATAAAGTATTCATTTAAGGTTTGTTCGTTGAGATTGATATTATTCTCGCCAACTTTATCAATGAAGCCTTTGATGATCTTATAGTCTTGTTCTCTGTAGCCAAAGTTAGCGGTGTCTATTTTTTCATACCAGCGTTGCAATTTTTCTTGTTTGAAACCAAAATGGCTTGCAATCGCATTGACAATCTTAAGTTGATCGCTAGGAGTAAAACTATCAAAGCGGTTGTTTTGCAAGGCAAAAAGGGTGTCATTATCCAAGCTATCAATGATCTTGTCATAATAAGGCATAGCTTTAGTGAAGCTTTGATTGGTTGCTCCATCAACGCCTTTTTTAAAAAACACAATGTCGCTACTCACTTCAGCGCCTGTTGCTTTAAACACGCTATTAGGCAATCTTATCGCTCCTAAAAAAGTGGTGTTTTGCGCGATGTGTTCTCTCATTTTAGGGTTTTTACCATCCATAAACCAAGAACTCACCACAAACGCTCCTATGCCATCATCTTTCAATTCTTTGATAGCTTTCCCTAAAAAGTAATTATGAACGCTCTCGTTACTCAATTCTTTGTCATTGGAGCTATAGATTTTATGACTGCCATAAGGAGGATTGCCCACAAACGCATCGTATTCTTGATAGAATTGGTGGTTTTCTAAAGCGGTGTTGTTGATGACTTGATTAGGGTAAAGGAATTTAGAAATATTAGCGCTAATAGGATCTAATTCTGTTCCCATAAAGCGGTAATTCTTATCGCTTGGCGCATGAGCGATGAATTTGCCTGTGCCTAAACTGGGTTCAAAGATTTCTTTTTGATGGTTGTCGTTATTAAACCCTAATTGATCTAATCCCTGATAAATGCTATCAATAACTAATTTAGGGGTGTAGTAAGCGTCTCTTGTGCTTGAATAAGCTCTTCTGAATTCATCTTTAGTGAGTAAGGCGTTTAATTCCTTAAATTCTTCAGGGCGTTGATCCTTTTTAAAGTAGCTTTCTAACCCACCCCATCCGCTAAATTGCGCTAGGATTTTTTGCTCTTCTTGAGTGGCGTAATAATCGCCTTTTAAGATCTCTTGTTTGGCTTGCAATTCTTTTAAAAGCTCAATGGCTTTTATGTTAGCCTTGTAGCGAGTTTTAGCTCCCTTAATTAAAACTTCTTCGCTCGGTTTAAAATCTATTTTAGGATTAAGGGGGATGGCTGGTGCGGTTGGTGTTTCTTGTTTTATCGTGGTTTGCGCGTTTTCTTGCGTGTCTTGCTCTTGCGCGGTTTGTTCTTGAGCGTTATTTAACTCTACGCTATTGTCTGTTATCCCACTCTCTTGTGTGGGATTTAATCCTACACTATTAGAAATAGCGTTTCCATCAATGGCTTGACTATCCAGCGCGTTGAATGCGTTTAGCGTTTCATTCGCTGTTTCAATGGATTTTTTAATGCGATTTTCTAAAATCTCTAATACTTTTTTAGGGCTGATTTTTAATTGGAATTTGTCATAAAAGATTTTAGTCGTAGGGTCTTTAAGGAGCTGCATCCCTACAATGCTATCTTTTAAAGGCTCGTTGTTTTGAATGGCTTCTAAGAGCCTAGTTCTAAAGTCAGGCTCACTCGCTATGGTGTTGTTTCTAATAGCGTTAAGCAGGCTTTCTAAATGGTCTAAATTTGATAAAAGTCCTCTCTCTTGATCCCTGTCTTCTTCAAGGTTTCCAAGTCCATTTGGTGTGCTGAGTCCTGCATGATGTAATCGGCTTTGAGCAAGTGGTAATACTGATTGACTTGAGCTTCCTTGAGCAATTCCATATCGCTCACTCCTTGCGCTCTCTTGATTTGCGCTTCCATTCTGTCTAGGGCTTTTGTCTCCATTTTCGTTTGTTCTATTACTGCTTCTATCAAGCTCATTATCGTTCTTTGATCTTTGGTTTTCATGGTCTGTGGGAAATAATGAGCCCATCTGTCCATGATCAAAAAGGCGTAAGCGTCCAGTCTGTCCTGGCTGTTCTCTAGAGAGAGAAAGCCCCAAATCTCTGGAGCTATTTTGTTGATGAGATGGGGATTGCGGTGTGGGTGATACTCCTCTCTCATCGCTGGGATTATCCCCCTTTTCTTCGCTTCTTGCTCCATTTTCCATTCGGCTTGCTTGACTTGATGCTCCATTGCTATCTGCTCTTGTATCTGCTCTTGCTGATACTCCATCTCCTCTAGATACATGTTCATGTAGTTTATCTCTCTCTCTATGGGATTTTTCTGAAACTGCCTGTTGGTCGCTAGATCTATAAACTCCTCTTGTTCCTCCCTGCTCTCTAGGCTCAATAAATAAACTAGAGTCTTGGTGTAAAAGTTCTTCATCACTCGATCGCTCCACTCCCTCTTGCTGTCCTCCATGTTCGCTTCTGCGGTGAATTTCTTGCGGAATTCCTGCTCTAGTTCTATTCGGCTCATCTGCGCGATTTGTTCTTTCTTTTCCATTTTGTTCTCCTAAATTCTGTTGCTCTAATTCTAAATCAGCAATGCTTAAATTTGGATTATTATTATCATTATTTTGAATAATATTGTTAGAAGCATTAGTCTCTATTGTATTTTTAATAGTGTTATTAGTATTCAGTTTGGTATTTTCATTGTTTATGGATTCAAAAGGCAGTTTGTTATAGAGCTTAAAATACTCAGCGCTAGAAATACTAGGGATTATTCCTCTTACCAATTCACCAGTTTTTGTTCTTTCTACTTCGTGATAAATATCTTTAAGATAGTCGTATTCTTTAGCGATTTCATTGCCATTTTCTAAGGTTTTCTTATGCGTTTCATGGTGGTGGGTCAATTGGATTTCTAAACCTTGCTCTTTCAATTCTTCTAAGCTGTTTTTGTAGGTTAAAATGTCAATTTCTTTTGAAAAAAATTCTTTATTTCTATCAATCAGATCGTATTTTTTAGTTATACGCCTTTCAAACCCTTTCTCATTCGCTTCATAAACACGAGAACTTTCTTTTATCTCACCATTAGCAAAGAAATTGACATCTTCTCTACTATTATCCTTATGCACTCGTCTTTCAAAGCTTAAATACCTTGCCCATTCAATAGGATTTCTAGAAATCATTCTTGCTGTATTGATTTGAGTTTTTACGACATAAGGGAGTGGCTCTTGTGTTTCATTGACCTTGTCTGATTCTTCAGCAAGATTGTTTGTTGCAATATCGCCATTATCTAAGATGCTAAATAAATTCGGTTATTCTCTTAAAACTTGAAGTTTCTTTTTGCTGGGTTTATATGCCATTTGTTGCTCCTTTTAAAATTTAACTTTGGGTGTCTTTCTCTTGCTCGCTTTGTTCATCGCCTTGTTGCATTTTCTTAAATAAGGCTCTTTTTTCTTCCATGCTGATTTCACTCAGTGGCTTTTTTAAAATCTCATCAATTTCATTGTGATTTTCTTGCTCT
Organism: Helicobacter pylori Shi112; assembly: GCF_000277405.1. Lineage (NCBI taxonomy): Bacteria > Pseudomonadati > Campylobacterota > Epsilonproteobacteria > Campylobacterales > Helicobacteraceae > Helicobacter > Helicobacter pylori. The sequence goes on along the minus strand of NC_017741.1, from coordinate 252,642 downwards.
GTGTTTTCATTCTTGTTTTTTTCTTGTGAAGTAGTGGGGTTTTCATTATCTTTCTCGCTTTCTGTTAGATTTGAATTTTCACTCTCTTTTTGTGAAGTAGTGGGTTGCACAGACTCTTTAAATCTTTTTCTTTCTACTTCTAAATCAATAGGCAAGTTAGCTCTTTTTAAAAGCTCTTTATCTCTAAACCAATAATTAGCTTTAAGTTTTAAAGGGGTCGCTTTAGCTCCTGTAACAATGACAATAACTTCATCTGATTTTATATTCATAATGTCTTGAGCTGTGAGTAAATTTCTACCCTCATGGCTATAAGAAGAACTGCCTCCAAAGACTAGCTGACCCTTTTCAGTAGAATAATTTTTAGATTGTCTAGTGAATTCGCCCACTTCCTTAGAAACAATCTCAGCATCTTCAGCACTATTCATCTTAAAGACAATGTTATAATGCACCACGCCTTTTAAGATTTTCAAATCATCATCGCTATAATTTTTTCTAATCATCGCATAATCTTGCGTGATGAATAAGGGAACGACATTATAAGAGCGACAAAGTGCAGGCATTTCTAACAAGAAAGGCAACTTACCAAATCTAACAAATTCATCTAAAATCATATAAATGCGTTCTTCTTTTTTAGAACTTTCATTAGTTAGTAAGTTTTTAGCAATACTTTCTAAAATCACTCTAACTAAGGGGGCAAGCGTGTTGATGTCTTTTTGAGCAATCACAATATAAAGACTGATATTGTCTGTTCTTAATTCTTCATAATCAAAGCTCATTTTAGAAGTAGCAATTCTTACTTGATTGCTTTTAAAAACAGACACAAAGCGATTGAAAGTAGAAATAATACTTGCAAATTCTTCTTCAGCACTATTAGCCCACGCTCTTGCATCATTTCTTACAATTTCATCTAACGCCCCTTCACTTCTAGGGGCTGGTTCAGGCTCATTTGGGTCAAAATTTCTAGGGTCTTTGGGGTCAGCGTATTTTTGCTCTGAAACTTGCAAATACCACAATTTTCTCGCATTCACATTAGGAATTAAAATAGGCTCATTAGTTTGTGGGTCTAGGATAATTTCGCCTGTCTTTTTGTCGTGCTGATAGAGCTGTTTGTAATAGCGACTTCTTTTATCAATTAAATTGACATAGTCTCTATTTGGACCCATAGCCACATCAAAAAAGTTTGTTTCATCTTTGGAACAAACATCATGCAAAGCATAAAAGCTAAACAAATCTTTCGCTTTAGATACCCAATGGTCTTCGCCCTTTTCTTCGCTAATAAAGACATTATTAGCATTCTCTTGCACAAGTCTTAGGCGTTGGTCAAAGTTCATGGGTTTTACAATCCTTTTATCAAAAGGATTAAAATAACAAGTATTATCATCACCATAGGGATTAAAGATTAAAATCCTATTGTTTAAGAATTTTTGTCTATATCCAGCAGTCTTATCTCTTAGTTCGCCTTTAATATCAGTGATAATACAGCTATTAGGCAAAGTCAATAAATTGGGTAAAGCCACGCATGCGGTTTTACCAGCTCCAGGTGGTGCAACAATCATGGCTCCTAAGGGCTTGTCATAACACACATCTCTAAGTTTTGGAAAACCAAATTTACCTAGAATAAATCCCTTGTCAAATTGCACCCCTAATCTATGCACTACCTTACAAAAGCCCTCTTTACTAAAGATTTTAAAGCACTCTATGTCTTTAACATTAGCCCATCTCGCATAGCCATGCGAAGTTTCTTTAGTCTTTTGAATACTCATATAAATCGTAGCTACTAAGGGCATTAAAGACATTATCATAGTGATATAGACTTCAAATTTTAAATCTAAGATACTCGCTCCCTTATAAAGCCCTATAAACACGCTTTGAGAAAAGAAATAAGCCTGTCTAAACGACTTTATGGCATCAAAAACATAATAATTTGCCAAGATAAAAAATAAGGGGATAAGTAAAATGCTAAAAAGCACGCAAAAAGCTTTCACAAATTGCATTTTCATTCATTATCCTTTTTTGGCCCAGTAGCAGATTGTTTTTCATTAAGGGCATTGAGAATTTTTGAGATGGTGTTAAGCTCTGTTTCGCTTTTTTGTTCTTTATAGATTTGAAGCAACAATTCCAAAGAGACTTTTTTGCAATCTTCTATGTTTTTATTGAGCGTATCCATAGTCTTAAAAAGCTCTTCTAAGAATGCTAAATTCTGCAAATAAAAGGGCTTGTTATACTTAATGGCAATATTGGTGTTCTTGGCTATTTGGTTAATGTTATTACCATTAGCCATGAGTTCTTTATATACATGTTGGTTAAGACTGATGACTTTAAACAAGCTTTCATAAAAATCCCTTGCTCTTAGTGTTTCTTTGCTAGGGTCTAGGGCTAATAAAAGGCTTTCTATACACTCAGTAACGCTAATTTTTTTGACTTTTAAATAATTTTCTAAAATGTCCTTACATTCATTTGAAATAAAGCAATTGATACGCTTACCCAATTTTCGCTTGTTTTGATACTTTTTCATAAGCTACTTTCTAATTCTTTGGTGGGTAAGATTTCTTGAATATATCTAGTGTTAGTGGCTTTATCAAGCACAATTTGAACGACAATATCTACACTGCTTTCAAAGAATTTTCTTGCTACACTGACATCTAAACCACTTTTATTCATCTGTAGATTTAAAGCAATCGCCTCTATGACCCCATGCACACTATCTGCATGTAAAGTAGAAACCATTCCCTTATGTCCTGTGTTGCCAAACCTTAAAAAAAGCAAGGCATTTCGTGTGTCAATCTCGCCTACCATAAGTCTATCAGGACTCATTCTCATTGCCATATTCAAGGCGTTTTCATAGGTAAATTTAGAGCTTTCAGTTTTATCCACTAACAAGGATTTATGATTTTCAAACGCTCTTAAATCTAATTCTTCGCTATCTTCTACACTCACTATTCGTGTGTGTTTAGGGATAAATTCAATCAGAGCGTTTAAAAAACTTGTTTTTCCACTGCCTGTTCCTCCACTAATGAGTAAGTTTTTACCCTCAATCATCAGCTTTTGTAAATACTCATAGTCGTATTGACACACACCAGAAAGCTTGAAAGCTTTTAAATCAAACTTTTTCTCGCTAGGCACTCTAATATTCAAACTCAATTCATTATCCGCACTAATAGCAAAGTGGTTCATGCTCACTCTGTATCTAGAAGTAGGAATGGAAGTATTAAGGGTGGGGTAATTAGCATTAAAGAACAAATCTCTAAAACTCGCTAATTGTTCCCCAAAACCAAGCATAAAGGCTTTATCTAAATTTTCATCAAAGACTTTTTCTCTAGTTCCATCAAGCTTATAGAGCCAAATTTCTTTTTCTTTATTCATAATCAGCTCTGTAATACCGCTATCTAAATAAGGCAAGAGCCTTAAAATAGCGTTTCTTAAAGCCCTATAATCTTTGAGTTTGTTTAAGTCCATCAAATTACTTTCTTTTTAATTCTTCAATCTTTTTACTAAGCGTTTCAATCTTGTTATCCAAGTGCTTAATGCGTCTTTCAAACTCTCTTTGCAAGCTTTCACGCTTATTGATAGCCTTGTCTAATTCATCAGTGCGTCGAACAATTAAATTGGCGTTGTTTTTTAATTCCTTAGCTTTTTGAATATTATTCAATGGCATTTTTTCTACTTCCTTTGGTTCTTGATTTTGCTTATTTGAGATAGGTTCTAACTCGTTTTTTTGTGTGATTTCATCTAACATCATTGGCTCCTTAAAAATTAAAATAAATAGGTGTAGTTAAACGCTATGTAGCTAGAATTAGTCGCTTTGGTAATAAAATTAGAAAATAAGACTTCGCCCTTAAAATTCCCGTTTTGAGCGACAATTTTGCTAGGAGTTAGGGATTGATAATTGATTGCCCCTCCAAAGCGATAATTCACTTCAAATTGATGATGATTTAAGTAATAATGAAGTCCAATGGCAGGATAAAAACCATGACTAAAAATATCTTTAGGCTTATTGGTGATAAACTCACTACGCATGGTTTTTATGGGGTCTATTTTTGCAAAATAATATTGCATACGCCAGCCAAAGCCTACACTTAATCCTAGTGTGTGGCGGTTCTTTTTAATGACATTTAAAAAATCAAACAAATACTTTATATCTAGTCCAAAGTTTAAGGGCGTGTAATTAGTGCTAACCTTAGAATTGTAAATGTCTATATTGGTGCTTACAGCACTAGGTGTACCTCCATATAAATGCGTTGAAAACTTAATCCCATGTCTTTTTGTAGCTCCAAAGTAATGCTGATAGCCCATTAAAACGCCCATATTAAAATTAGCGTTACTAGAAGTGTGGCTATAAGTGATTGAATCATCTGTAGCATTAGAGATAAGGCTTAAACTTTGTTTTAAACTTGTGCTTGTAATGGCAATCTCTGAGCCTAAGAAAAAGCCATTTTTAGTTTGCATAGCTTTGAAATGTTTTTGAGATTTCTTTTTTTCTTTAAATTCTCTTTTAACCTGACTTTGCAACAACTCAGCGCTCTTTTGTTCTAGCTTTTGTTCTAGCTTTTGTTCTAGCTTTTGTTCTTGTGAAATGTCTTCTTCTTTCTCACTAGGCATAATGGCTAAAAAATCGCTATTATCCACAAAGCTTTCATTCGCATTCAAGCAACTAAGACTAGCTAAAAACAAGGCTTTCTTTAAATATAAATCCATTACTTTCCTTTCTTATTGGTTAGGGACAATCCAATTATTGTGTGAGGCACAAGAATAATTAGCATTAGGCGTTTGCGCCCATGAGCAATACTTGCCTTTATTGCTAGATTTCCAAGGACTGCCAGAGCTAAAGCTATAAGACATACACAAATTACCATTCCCATTAGGGCGGTAATAAGTGGCTTGCCAATTGGTAAAATCTTGCGTGTTAATGATTTGCTTAACGCCATTATTGAGATTAAGCTTTTGGCTTAAAGTAGTGAGTTCAAAATTTTTACGATATTCATCGCTCAAATTAATACTATTGATATAGATAGTTAAAGGAATGCGTTGGAGCGTTTTTTGAGCTTGTGAGACATAATAGTATTTGTAAGTGTCATACACTGCATCACTATCGCCCTCATTTCTAGGGCGGATATATTCAATGGTTGTGCCTTGATTGATAGTTTTATATTGTGTAACCCATTTAGCTAAGGTTCTTAAGCCTCCATTAGAATAGCCTGTGTAAGAATGGGTTTTAGTCCAAGAACCCCAGCCATCATTACAATAAGAAGTGGTGGTTAAATCGCTGCTATTTAACGCCATTTTTTGAATCTCAAAGGTAGTGTATTGTGGTAAATTTAAATCACCCACTTCTTCGCCTTTAACTGAACTTGCAACACTGATTTTGGTGTAAGGTTGAACAATTTTAGGCACTTTACCCATATCAGAAGTGTAATCACAGCCTGTTACATTGTAGTATTGATTAGCTACCGTATCAAAGATACGAATTTGAGTGGGGCGATAAGCTTCTAATTTAGCATCATCAAACTGCCACTTCCCACAAGCATAAGTTTGATAACTAAATTTCAAAGGACTAACCACATTATGACTGATAAAAACCTTTTGTTTAGTGATAGGGTCAATATAGTATTGATTGATCACTCTTTGAACCGTTCTAGTGGCAGGGTCATTATCGTATTTGACTAATTGTTCTTGCACCCCTGCAAAATCAGTGCAACTTTTAGCCACATGGATTAAATTATCAAGTCCACGAAATAAAATCTCTGTTTGAAAAAAGCTCGCACTCCCACTCCCATAGCCTTTATTTGTCGTAGTATCTAGTTTGCATCTATTAGCGTCTTCATACATAGGAAATTCAAATTGTTTGCCTACTAAATCCACACAACCGCCAATATTCACGCTTTTATTTTCTCTGTTAATGAAGTAAAATTGCGTTTGTTTAATGGCTTTCATGTTTTCAAAGTCATAGCTGTATTGACAGACATTGTCGTTTCTAAAGGCTTGCATTTTAAAGCAAGAGCCATTTCTATCTACAATATCTAAACTCATCGTATTGCCATTTCTAACAGGAGCTGTGCAAAATTCATTGGTATAATGGCTATCTGCACTAGCAGTGCCTCCATTAGCACTGTTGCTCCCATTAGCTCCGTTTGTGCCATTAGCCCCATTAGTGCCATTAATTCCATTAGCACCACTACCATTTTGAAGTCCGGGCGAATAAGGGAAAGGGATAAAGCCTCCCCCCATGCCTCCCCCTGAGCTTGTAAAAGGGGTATAATCACTATTAGAACTCCCACTAGAGCCACTACCACTCCCAGCAATTGGGGGGAATGGGTTAGAACCTACGCCTTGATAGCCGTTTGCGCCATTAGTTCCATTACTTCCATTAGCACCACGAGAACCATTAGTGCCACTTGTTCCACTCATACTAGAGCCATTAGACCCATTAGAGCTAGTGTTATTTCCTGTGTCTCCATAACCACTTGCATATCCCATGCCACTTGCTCCACTCCCACTAAAACCTTTGCCATTTTTACTAGAAGTATAAGTGTTTTTATTTATACCTATGGCACTAGACATCTCGCTATCATTCTCGCCGCCTAAGACAATCCTTGTACCTTTTTTAAGCACTAATTTGCCTTTAATCTCTTTAATAGCGTTTGGAGGGCTTTGTAAGGTCTTATAATCATTACCCTTTTTAATATGAGTTACCATAATAGAGAGATTAGCCCTATTCTTAGAAACCTTGTAATGACCCATAGCAAGAGTGTTTTCTTGCACCTTATTACTCACAACTACCAAAGCTTTAAATTCGCTATTTTTTCTTAAATTCCAATCTTGCATGGTCTGTATCACAAGGGCTTGGCTAGTTGATAGCGCTAAACATAAACTCATTAAAATTTTAAAAACATTAGATTTCTTCTTCATTGTTAACTTCCTCTTTTGTTTTGATTAGGGGTTTTTTCTCTTTAAAAAACTCCGCTAGAACCTCCCCATCTTTTGGTTTAGGGATAAAAATGTCTAAATTAGGGCTAATAAACACTCTGCTCCCCTCTCTAATGATGATAATGGGGTTTTGCGATCCATATTGTCTTAGCATTTGATTGATGACTTGGTTAATCCCCATGCCTGTGTTTCTAGTGAGTTGCATAAGCAAATAATCCCCAAAAAAGGGTTACCATTACCTTTTTTGTTTTGGTTATTAGCTAAGGCTGAAGTAATTCCTATTAAAAGCCCATTAGAAAGCGTGTTAGTGAGTAAGGGGATACCATAGCGTTGAAAATTTCGGCTAATGTATTTGCCTACTAAGCCATTATAGCCTTTCACATCAGCCCCTCTTGCATTAGTGAGCATGATATTTATGCCTTGAGGGGTGATAATTCTAGTCCAAGCAATGTTTAAGCGGTATTGTCCGATTTGATTATTGTTGTTGTAATAGCCTATAACCTTAGAGCCTTTAGGGATTAGCACCGCTCTACCCATAGAGGCAAAAATATCGCTCTCTACTTGAGCGGTTACTTTTCCAGCAATTTGAGAGCTAATAGGCGTGATTAAAAAGGCTGGTATCATTCTATCGGCGGTTATAGTTCTTAAGAGCTTATGCTCATTAGTGCCAATGTCTTTATATTCTAAATTAGTAAAACTATCCACGCCATATTCCGTCTCAGGCTTAGTAGCTGGTTTAGTTGGCTCTAAGGGTTTAAGGCGTGTGTTTAAAAACTCTAATTGCTCTTTAGTATGTTTTGGTTTAGGCTTTATTTTAGGGGGGCTTTGTAAAACTTGTTGTAAATGCGTAAGGGTGTTATGTTGCTTGTTTAGATTATTGTTAAGATGACTATAATCTGTAACGATAGGATTAGTTGAAACATTAGCAGTAGTTGGAGCTGTAGGTTGTGGCGTGGTTGTTGTTTTGGGGCTTTCTTCTTTTTTAGGTTCTTCTTTGACTTCTTCAAAGAAATAATCACTTAGGGGGAATTTACTCTCGCTTGTTTGAAAGATTTCTTCTTTATTGTTATTGTTTGAGCCTTTATTAGCAAGCAGTCCTAATGCCATTAAAACGCCAAAGCCCCCTATAACTAAGCCTATCTTTTTAAGCAAGGATTTATTCATTTTGCTCTCTTTGCTATCTTTTCTATGCAAAGATAGGCTTTACCAAGCTTTAAATTCCATTGATTTGAAACATCTTCAGCGATTAGATAATCGCCTACCACTCTGCTATTAACAGGATTATCATAGCCATCTACAACCTTATAAACCACAGGGAATTTACTTCTAGCATTAGAGCGGTTGAACTTAAAATAGGTGAATTGCTCATCATTAAAGATTTGAGTGGGTAAATCATCTTTGTATTTAGATTTAACAACCTTTTTGCACATCCATAAGCAATACCATTTGCGTTTTTTCTTGTCTATGATGACATAACCATATTCCATTTTTTTCTTGTTGATATAGATGTGATTGACATTATCCCCAATCCTAATGAACTTGCCATCATCTTTGATTTTGGCGGAGTAATCCACATATTTCATTTCATCTTGGCTGTGTCTATGCTCTTTAAAAGTTTTAGCGCTATTACTAATCACTTTAAAATTTTCTGAAGCCTTTCTAGAATTAGCTAGAGCGTTACTAGGGGGATAACTAGGGGATTTGAAACGATTTAAAGAAAGGGGAGCATTTTCTATTGCTGTTTTAGTGGTAGTAGGGTTTTTTGACTTTAGGTTTTGTTCTTTAATGCTTGGTGATTTTTTAGCTATCTTTTTAGGAGCGTGGCTTACTTTAATGTCTTTGTTTGGGGTGCTATGAGTGGTTTTAATTTCTTTATTAGTTTCTTTTTTGGAGCTAGTGAAATGTTTAAAATACTCTTTAGAAGACACATACACCATTAAGGCTGGGTTTTTAGAACTCGTATAAGTGGTTGAAAACACATAAAAGCTATACACCTTACCGCTTTTTCCAATGATAGTAAGGTTGCTATCCACTCCAATTTGCAAAGGCTTAATGAGCAAAATATTAGAAATCAAATGCTCTTTATCTTCGCCTAGCATTTTAGTGGAAAAACCTATATCATCGCCCAAGACTACTTGAGCAATGGGTTCATCAAAGATAAAAGTGGTTGTCATGGCGTATCTTAGGCGAATATTGAAAGTATCGCCTATGGTGTAATGGATAAAATGAGCGTTATCTTTGATAGAGCGGTTCTTAGCAAAGAAGTTGTTTTGGATAGCGTTAAAATTAGTCATGGGTTTTAGGGTGCTATCGCTATTTTCATCGCTTTCTTTAGTTTCATGATTTGATGTATTAGGTTCTATTTGATTATTAAGGTCTCTATTGTCTTTAAACGCACTAATAGGCACATCATTAGGTTTTGGACTAAGCTTGTTATTGACATAATTAGTGGTGTTAGTGATAGTTTGCTTAGTGTTATTAAGAGCGTTATTAGTGAATTGCTTGGCGTTATTTAGCATTGTTTGAGTTTGTGCGTTATTTGGTTGGTTATTTTGTATAGGTGTAGTGGGTTGTGAATAAGAGTTTTGATTTGGCATAGGTGTTTGCATAGAATTAGGCTGTGTGTTGTGGTTAGCGCTAGGTTGTGTTTCTTGGTTAGTTTGGTTATTAAACGGTTGTAAGGAAACATCGCCTTTTGAATAATCCATTGGCTCATTATAATTTTGAATGTTATTTTCTGCTAATAAGGGAGCTAAGAGTGATATTGCAAAACTAATTCCCCCAAATACTCTAGTCATTGTTCTCCCTTATTATTAGGCTCGTTAGCTGGGTTGTTTTGAGGGTTAGTTGGTTCAGGTTTTTTGTATTCAATTTTAGAATGGGGTCTTTCTACTTTTTTATAAGTCTTATCTAGGGCTTTAATGCTTGCGATTTCACTCAAGGAATATTTATCTACGATAAAGCCTGTAGGGTTTTTAGGCATAGAACTATAATCAAATTGAATAAGGGGCTTAAAATGATAGATTAAAGACACTTTGTAGCGTTTTTCAGAGATTAAATAGCCTTTATCAAAGACCTTAGCCACAATATCTGCTACAGCGATATTTTGTTGTTTACCTTGCTTATAGATAGAAATATTGATGATTTTAATTTCTCTATCCATATTGGACTTAGAATAGATACTGCCCTTGCCTGATACTAACTGCTCTAAAGTCTTCCACACTTCATCAGAGCTTTGCTCTCTTATGGTTTCATTCAAGCGGATTTTGTCATCAATATGATTGATAGTTTCTCTACCCATAATGTAAGAGCCGACTAGATTTCTTAAAAACGCCTCGCCATAATCTACTTTAGTGTCTGCTTTTTGCACCACTGCAAAATGTTTATCGCTATTGGCAAAATCCACAAAATAAGGTTCAATCTGTTTTAAAGGCATTAAAAAAGCTAGAGCCACGCTTAAAGAGATAACTCCTATTAAACCTCCTATAGCTAGTCTATACGCCATTTGAGTGTTCTTTCTTTGTATTTCAAACACGCTAGATAAATCTAATTCATCTTTTTTAAAACTCTCTAGCTGAGTGTTTAATTTTGGCATAACATTATCTTTAAGCTTGTGCGTAACAATGCGTTCTAACTCAGGCAATACCCTTTCTTGAATTTTATTCGCCCATTTTTCAAAAGAGATTTTTTCTAGCTCTTGGTTTTTAGCAATGTTTGTTTGAATGTTTTTAATTAGCTCTTCTTTATTTTCTTTGGCATCTTGATTTAAAAGCGCTTCTTTATGGCAATCTTCTTCTTTATTCTCTTTATCTTGCTCTTCTTTTTGTTGGACTAAAAACATGCTTAATCCCATAAAAAAGCATTTAGCGTATTCTTTGATGTATTCTTTAGAAAAAGAGCCTATCTCAAAGGAATTTTCTAATTCTTTTAAATGCTCTCTTATCTCTTGTAAATTAGACATACAAGCCCCCTTGAATTATGGGTGTATTTAACGCACAAGGGGATTTTTTCATCTCTATGAATTTATTTGAGCATGCGTTTAAAATCACAGCCACTAATATAAAAGCTAGGTATTGCATCTTTTTCATGTTAGGCAAGCACTTTTTCTAAGTGTTTTTTATCATCAAATTTTTGATAGGTGTTATTGATAAAGACTTCTCTCCAAGTAGTAGGGTAATGCTTAATGAGATTTTCAATGTGTTCTACCATGCTAGAATTAGAGCTAAAGATTTGTAAGTAATTACCCAAAGAGCTAAGGCTCACATCTATAATATTAGATGAGCCATCATTCATGTTTTTGAGTAAGACTTTGTATTCATTAACGGCGGTGTTTTCTAAAAAATGCTTTTCAGTATCGCTCAGTCTAATGCCAAATTTATCGTTTAAATCTTTGGTATCAATATTTCTTTGGGGATACAAAATCAACTGCCCCATATTTTTAATAAAGCTTTGAGCGTTTCTCACTTCAGTTAGCTGGTTAATGTCTTGTAAGGCTAGAACAATCACCCCATTAGCCTTTCTGGCTTGGGTAATGATTTCATTGATTTTTTTATTCATCATTTCATTTTGAGCGTAAGATTTAAATTCATCAATAAAGCATAAAAAACCACGATTGATTTTCAAAGCTCTATCAATCATCTTATGAAATACATAGTAGGCTAAAAGCCCAGCGTCATCATCATTATGTAAAATGCTATCGGTATTTATGGTGCTAATGCGAGTTTTAAAATCTAAGCTATCCATTCGGCTAGAAAATAAGGAAGATTTTAAATAGTCTTCAAAACTACTATCTAAAATGTTTGTATTAGTTTTAACAATGGTATTGACAAACTCTTTTAAGTCAAAAGGAAGGGGTAATTCTTGGTTGCTAAATTTGGCTTGTTTGACTTCATCGTTATAATTTCTATACATAGTATCAATAGCATTTATTAGGGCTGTTTTATCTTCTACTTTATCTTTATGGTCATCATAGCTATCCACTTTTGCCATTTGGGCATAAAAATGCAATAAAAAGGCTCTATTAGTTGCGCTATCTTCTAATGAAAAAGGGTTACAAACAGAAACTAAAATCCTATAATAACCTATAAAATACTATAATTTTTGTATAGGTTATTAAGTTTTGTGTTATACTGCTTGCATGAATAAAAGAATGCTATCAATCGGTCAAGCGAGTAAGCTTTTGGGTGTAACTATCCAAACCTTACGCAATTGGGATAAAAAAGATTTGTTAAAACCTGATGAACTCACTAAAGGCGGTGAAAGGCGTTACAAGTTAGAAAGTTTAAGGCGTATCAATAGAAACGCAGTCTTTAATCAAGATGAATTAAAAACAATAGCTTATGCTAGAGTAAGCTCGCATGACCAACAAGAGGATTTAATCAGACAAGTTCAAGTTTTAGAGCTTTATTGCGCTAGATGCGGCTTTAACTATGAAGTGATACAAGATTTAGGGAGTGGCATGAACTACTATAAAAAAGGCTTAACCAAGCTTTTAAACTTAATCTTAGACAATCAAGTCAAGCGCCTTGTATTAACGCATAAAGACAGATTATTACGCTTTGGAGCTGAATTGGTATTCAGTATTTGTGAAGCTAAAGAAGTAGAAGTGGTTATCATCAATAAGGGTGATGAGAATGTGAGGTTTGAAGAAGAATTAGCCAAAGATGTTTTAGAAATTATAACCGTCTTTAGCGCTAGATTGTATGGCTCTAGGTCTAAGAAAAACAAAAAACTCTTAGATGAAATGCAAGAAGTCATAACTAACAATGTCAGCTATCTCAATCACGCATAAAATCGCTTTAAAGCCTAATAACAAGCATATTACTTACTTTAAAAAAGCTTTTGGGTGCGCTAGGTTCGCTTATAATTGGGGGTTAGCTAAATGGAAAGAAAACTACCAACTGGGTATTAAAACTAACCATCTACAGCTTAAAAAAGAATTTAACGCTCTTAAAAAATCGCAATTTAATTTCGTTTATGAAGTAACTAAATACGCCACCCAACAGCCTTTTATCCACTTAAATCTAGCCTTTAATAAGTTTTTTAGGGATTTGAAAAAAGGTTTAGTGAGTTACCCTAAATTTAAAAAGAAAAGAGAGTTTCAAGGTTCTTTTTATATAGGGGGCGACCAAATTAAAATCATTCAAACAGCTAATACTGGTTATTTAAAAATACCTAACTTACCACCAATCAAACTCACTGAAAAACTAAGATTTCAAGGCAAAATCAATAACGCTACCATCACTCAAAAGGGCGATCATTTCTATGTTTCAATCTCTTGTGGTGTTGATGAGAGTGAATACAAACGAACCCATAAACTCCAAGAGAGTCATAATAAACTAGGGGTTGATATAGGGATTAAATCCTTTGTGAGTTTGTCTAATGGCTTAAATATCTATGCCCCTAAGCCCTTAGATAAGCTTACTAGAAAGCTTGTAAGAATTAGCAGACAACTGAGTAAAAAAATCCACCCAAAAACCAAAGGGGATAAAACCAAGAAATCTAATAATTACTTAAAGCATTCTAAAAAGCTTACCCACTTGCATGAAAAAATCGCTAACATCAGACTTGATTTTTTACACAAGCTCACAAGCTCTCTTATAAGACACTCAAACTCGTTTTGTTTAGAGAGTTTGAAAGTCAAAAACATGTTTAAAAATCACAGGTTGGCTAAATCTTTAAGCGATGTTTCTATGTCTGTGTTTAACACGCTATTAGAGTATAAAGCTAAATACTCTAATAAAGAAATTCTAAGAGCTGACACTTACTATCCAAGCTCTAAGACTTGTTCTAATTGTCAAAAGGTTAAACAAGATTTAAAACTTAAAGATAGGATTTATCAATGCCTAGAGTGTGGCTTTGAATTAGATAGAGATATAAACGCTGCTATCAATCTTTTAAAGCATTTAGTAGGTAGAGTTACTGCCGAATTTACGCCTATGGACTTGACAGCTCTGTTGAATGATTTATCCAAAAATCGTTTAGCAACTAGCAAGGTTGAACTAGGAATACAACAAAAACCCTAAATTAAGAGAATTTTATAGCTCTTTATAGGATTTTATAGGTTTGTAGTAACGGTTAATATGAAAGTTTTCGCCTTGATTATAAATCCCATCAAAATACTTGGTAAAAGAATACAAACCATTTAATCTATCAAGAGCTAGAATATCAATGTTAGAGTATTTTAAAGCGCTCATCATTAAATAGCTAATGAGCGTGGTTTTACCAGCTCCTGTTGCTCCTATAATCATCGTATGCCCTACCACTCGTGCAACATTATGGGCTAACACGCCTTTATGTTTGACTTCTTGGTTGTGGAAGTTAAACAAATAAGGGCTATGGTCTAGGTTCTTAAACACAGATAAAGGCATATCACCCCAAGAATTTGCCCTAAAACCTGTATTATTTTTTTCAAACAAGATTAAAGAGGCTATCACTTGGGAAGTTTGATTTCTCATTCTAGGGTTAATGTTTGCATTATTAGGGAAGAATGAAAAATAAGAGGGTTTTAGCCCTATGGTTTCTGTAACACTGCCTAGTCCAGCGTTATTAAGCAAGGATAAAATCTCTTTTAAAGATTTGTCTAATTTGGCTTTGCTCTTAGCTCTTATAACTAAGTTTAAGGCGCACTCTTGCATACTCAAACGATTGGCTTGCACCAATTCTATATAATCATCAATATCATTTTTCACCATTTTAGAAAGCGTGAGTTTTTTCTTGGTTTTTAGAAAATTCAAGCTTTCAAACTGCCCTAATGAACGGATATGAAAGATTAAATCTAATTCAATTTGCGTGTTTGACATACTCCCCATAGCTAAAGCTAGGGGATTCTAGCTAAAGCTATGGGACTTCTTTTGGTATCAAGCAAATTCTGCCTAACAAGTAGGTCTTACAAATTCTACACCTAGGGTTTAGATGCCCCTACCCTGCGAATATTGATAGCTGCGTTCAAATCCCTATCTATCACCAAGCCACAATGCTTGCAATGGTATTCATCACCTGTCTTGCCGCTTTTTCTGAAATCTTTATTAATTTCTTCATTGACAAACAGGCAATTAGAACAAGTCTTAGAACTGGGATAAAATCTATCAATTTTAACGACATTAGCCTTATTTTCAAGGATCTTCACAAACTCGCTAAAAGCTAAATCGCTCACCTTTCTGCCCCAAAGTTTTTGCATGGCTTTCATGTTCAAGTCTTCAATGAAGATCGTTTGGTATTCTCTGCTCAGCTTCAAAGCCAATTTATGGAAGAAATCGGTCCTTAAACATTTGATTTTTTGGTGCAACTGAGTCAATTTCTTTTTAGCTTTCTTGAAGTTATTAGAACCCTTAATTTTTTTGCTAAGGTTTCTACTAATTCGTTTGATTAAAGGCAAGTATTTAGAGAAAAACAAAGGCGATTCTATCTTAGTGTGGTCAGACCCTGTCAAAAAAGTCTTTAACCCAAAGTCAAAACCCACGCTCTTATCGCATGCGGTTTGCTTGTTAGGATGGTTTTCTAATTCACAGACTAGACACAAGAAATAATCGCCTGTGTTGTCTCTCTTAATGGTTAAAGTTTTTATTTTCCCTATAAACGCATAAGTTTTGATGAACTTGTATCTATAACCATTAAAAGAAATAACATTGTCTTTTAATGCAAACCCCACTCCCTTATTCAATCCTGTCTTTTTGTCAATCTGACTCTTAAAAGTGAAAGACTTGTAGTTGGCTACTTTTTTGAATCGTGGCAGTTTGGCTTGTTTGTTAAAGAATTTTTTGAACGCTTTGTCTATCCTCTCAGCCAAATCTTGTATGGTTTGTGAGCCTAGTGTTTTTAAAAAAGCATAACGATGGGTCTTTTTTAGCTTGGTGATGTGTTTTTGCAGATCGTAAAGTTTTAGATACTTTTTGAAAAGCCTGTAATAGCGTTTGTGCAAGGCGATACAATGATTATACAGCACCCCATAACGCCTTAATAGTGTGTCTATATGCTTAGTCTTATCATTGGTGTAGAGCTTTTGTTTGTAGGTTATCAACATAATTTTTCCATTTTTCTTTTTGCTTAGGGCGGTTGCTGTTTTGTTGGTTTTCAATGTATTGTTTGACAACATTCAAAGGCACACCACCCACTGTTGAAATGAAACAAGAATTAGTCCATAAAGTAGGCAGTTTTGTTTTTAAGTGGTTAAATTCTTGTCTTAATACCTTACTGCTACGACCTTTAGCGGTTTTAATGAATTTCATCACTCCAAAGCTTGGATCAACATCAGCTAAAATGTGGATATGGTCTTTATCAGTTTGCATTTCTATGATTTCCACTCTCAATTCTTTAGCCACTTCTTGAATGATTTCTTTCAATCTCAATTCCACAGCTCCTACTAATACCTTACGCCTGTATTTAGGACACCACACAATATGGTATTTGCAAGAATAGACAATGTTGTGGTTGTTTTTGTATAAAACAGCGTCTCATATTTGTATTATATTTAAAAAAATAACTGATACAAGATATTGATAGCGTTAGCATTATTTTTGGATATAACGACAACACTGATACGCTATTAACGCCTAATGCGTTTCGCCTTGTATCCCCATAGCTAAAGCTAGGGGCTTTACGGCGTTAGGTGGTAAAAGGGTAGAAATGGGGAGAGAAGAAATTTCTTCACTCTCATAGTTTTTAATACCCACACACGCACAAAAGGTGCTTTGATTTTGAAATTCAATGACAAAGTAATCTTTTTTAAAATGCACATTACTAGCAATATAGCTATCACTTAGTCGCTTTAATTTAGGATTAAAGGCGATGTATTTGCCATTGATATACTCCGCATAGAAATTCAACACTTCTTTAGAATTTAAGAGAGTGGGTTTAAACTCTCTTAATGCGTTTTTCACTCTTTCTATGGTTTGAATGAGTAAGGCTCTTTTACTTGTGGCGCTAAAGGTTGTCTTTTTTTTGAACTTTTTTTTCTTGTCTTTTTTAGAGCTTGTGTTTGAATGGGTCTCATTGGAGTTATTTTCATTCTCTTTAGAGCTTTCTTCTAATTCTTCATTGATTGAAGTAGTCATTTCTAATTTCTTTTTCTCAAAGAAAGATTTGACATTAGAAGTAATGCTCTCAAACACTAAAAAATATTCTGTTTTATAGATTTCCTTGCTTTCAAATTGTGTGATAATGGCTTTGGCATAAGGGTTGTCAATGTTGGGGCTTTGATTGATAAATTCTTTACGCCTTTTAGCCACAATCCTTAATTGAATGTCCTTACTAATGGTATTGAGAACATTTTGTCTTGTATCAAAATAGCCCTCCAAATCTTTTTGCATTAAATTAGAATAACTTAGTCCTTGTAAAGACATAATAGCGACTAAATTTTCTTGTTTGGTGATAATAAAAGTATCATCATACAAGCCTAAATATTGCATTCCTCTGCCATAGAATAGGTTTTTGGCACAAAACCTGTTAAAAGCTCTATGGCTTTCTCTTTGCAATATTTAAAAGCGTTTTCTAGCATTAAGAAGACTTTCCTTTTCTTTTAGGGGGCTTAGAATTATTGCTTACATGCAAAATTACATTTTTATGAAAATCATCTACAATGCTTTTAATACCACAAACAAGAGTATAAGCGTCATTATATTGCTCGTTTTTCTCTAATAAATTCACACTCTCTTTCAATTTAGAGATAGTTTGCTCTAAGTTGTAAGTAATGGTCATTTTATTAGGTTTTTCTACTACGATTTCTTGTTTCATATTCTTTCCTTTTAAGCATAAAATGAATTAGATTTGGTTTTAATCTTGGAATGAGCGATTAAAATGTCGCTTATATCTTCATCAAAAAACTCCGCTATGCTAAAAACCAATAAAAAGCATGCATACAGCATAAGAGAGTTCAATATATCTAGCCAAGGTGTCATCACAAATGGAACAAAACTTGAGAGCAAAAAGCTCTTAGCATTGAGCCAAAGAAACTTTTCTTTGGAACTGATTTCTTTGAGATTAGAAACTGAAATACCGACTAATTGCATTGATAAGCCTTAGTTACCAACACTAGTCATAAACCATTGAGCTAAGGCTGGGGCTTTAAAAAATATCAGCGTTCCTAAAACAACTCCCAAAATAGTTAATAAGATTTCTTTCCATCTATCTAAGTTTTTCCACACAAAAATACCAATAGCAATGAATATAATCATTAAAATGCCCTTACCTGTAGGGCTTTGGAGTTGTTGTTCAATGCTATTAAAAAATGTAGTCATATCCGCTTGTAATAAAAGTGGTGAAAAACCTAAAAAGGCGATAAGCTTTCTAAAATGTCTTAATTTTTTCATGCAATGTTCCTTTCTTTTTTAATCACGCAAAATTGAGCTATCACTTTATAAGATTGTTGATTGAGCTTAAAATCCAAGTGATAAACAACAAGCTCTTCATCTTTTTCTAAACTTTCTTCATTGACAACTTGTGATAAATGAATGATTTGATTTTTTAAGGCTTGTGTCATTTCGTAGGTTAGAACCTTTAAAACACTCATTTGCTTGATTTGATCTAAATTCAAAGGCTCTCTGTCTTTTAGTAGGGCAAACTCGCTCTCAAAGGTAAAATGCCCTAAATTGTTTTCTAAAAGTTGCTCTAACAACAAGAAGTCTTTATCCCATAAATAACTACAAGTAAGCTCTGTTTCACTTTCTAATGTTTTTGCGATTATCTCTTGTTCTTTGTTTGAATAAAACTTTTCTAAATGCTTTTTAATGTCTAGCAATTCTTCATCAATTTGTATGGACTTTTTGTCTAGGGTTAGTTCAATCATTGTCTTTCTCTCTTTGTAGATGGTTGGCTTTGAAATAAAATGTTGCTCGTTAGTTCAAGTATTTTTAAAACATGACCTTTTAACTTCTCTTGCAACAATTCTTTTCCAAACAATTCTTCTAAAATTTTGTTCTGCGTTTCTGTGTCTGTCTGCGAAAAATCAATTTGTAAAGTTTTTTCATTCAAATCAAAACAAATATTCAAAATATCGCTTGGTGTCATTTTTAAGCACTCTCTTGAAAGTAATTTGAAACTTTGGGTGAGTTGTTAATAGGTTCGCCAACACACTCTCTGTCTTTTAAGGCTTTTAAGAGATTTTTCTTCACAATGGCTGTTTGATAAAAACACAAATTGCTTGGAATATCTTTGTTTGTTAAGTCTTTGTAAGTTAGAGTGTAAGTGGTGTTAGGATTAAAAATAGGCGTGAATTTTAAAACCACATTGTTAGCTCTTTGCATAAGCTCTTGGCTAGGAATGTGTATAATGCATTCTTTTTTGTTGATTGTTACTCTCTCAATTGCTTTAGCAAACTTTTCCAAGAAACGCATAATCTGTAAGAAAAAGGGCGACGGGATATTGTTCTTTTTATTCGCTCCTACTGAGTTGTAGCCCTCTAATTCTCTGTAGTCCTTGAGATACACATACAAGTATCTTTGTTTGTTCTTAATGACTTCAATTAAGCCTTGCTCTTCTAATATATTGACATTCTTTCTTAAGGTTCTTGCCACAATTTGTAAAAATGTTTTGGCGTAATGTCTATCTAGAGCAATTTTATTGGACTTAGCATTAAATGCGAGTTTGTAGAGCATATCTAGTAATCGCTTAGCCCCTTGTCCGCCCATAAAACTTATATAGCCTTGTTCATGCATAATGCTAGGATTAAATAATTTGTAGTCTAAGTCTTTTTTAGTTTTGAAAAAATGCTCATGCGTATTTTTAGCATAAGAAAGATTTGACTTATAAAGTGTGTTTAACTCATCTTTATCTAAATTAGGCTTTAAAGTTTTTGCCATAGTTTTTAAGTCCCTTTCTATGAGACTTAGAGACAAAAACTAACATTCTAGTAAGAATGGTTGAAAATAAATCAGCGAGCGGTTTTTAGCGTTTTTAAGATAACGCTTTAACCCCCCATTTTAACCCCCATTAGGGGCTTAGTCATTACCCCTTAATGCGTTTTTTTATCCTGGATGTATTTTTTCAATTCACCCTTTTTGATATAGGGGATAAACTCGCCATAGCCCTCTTTTTCCATGTCTTTTAAGGGGATAAACCTTAAAGCCGCGCTATTAATGCAATACCTTAAGCCCCCTAATTCTTTAGGCCCATCGTTAAACACATGCCCTAAATGCGCCTTACCAATACGGCTCAATACTTCAATGCGTTTCCTATTAAGGCTCTCATCGTCTTCGTATTTCACCACATCTTTATTGATAGGCTTAGAAAAGCTTGGCCACCCGCAACCGGAGTCGTATTTATCCGCTGAAGAAAATAACGGCTCGCCTGTGGTAATATCCACATAAATGCCCTCTTCTTCTTTGTTGTAATACTCATTTTCAAAGGGTTTCTCAGTGTGTTTGTTTTGAGTCACCTCATATTGGAGTTTGGTGAGTTTTTTCTTTAAAACTTCATCGCTTGGTTTGGTGTATTTATCATCATCCACAATCACTTCATCCGCCTTTTTTAAATCAATATGGCAATAACCACCAGGATTTTTCTTCAAATAATCTTGGTGATACTCTTCAGCCCTCACATAATTTTTTAAAGGCTCCACCTCAATAGCGATTTTGCCTTTCACTTCTTTTTGTAACGCTTTTAAGGCGTGATCTATCACTTCTTTATCCGCGCTATTAACATAATAAATCCCTGTGCGATACTGCCTGCCCACATCGTTACCCTGCTTATTCACGCTCACCGGATCAATCACCTTAAAATAGTAACGCAACAATTTGTCCAAACTGATTTTTTTAGGATCATAAATGACTTTCACGCTTTCAGCATGATCGCTTTCATGCAACTTTTCATAATTCGTGCTTGAAGTCTTGCCGTTAGCGTAACCAGAGCTTGCGTCTATGACGCCATAAATCCTCTCCATATACGCCTCTAGCCCCCAAAAGCACCCCCCAGCCAAGTAAATCACTCTTTCATCGGTTTTTTGGTGTTGAGATCCCATGCTTTCATTCGCTTGCATAATCGCTCCTATTAGTAGAAAAAGATAAAAATGTTTCAAGTAAGATAATACTTTCATTGAATAACTTTGTTTTAATTTTAATGGTGTTCGCCATTATAACTAAAAAAAATGGTAGTTACTCTTTAAATTAAGTTTAAATTTCAATAAGGCTCTGTTCTGTTAGGTAACAAAAGTTCCAATCACATCCATTCAACAATCTTGCCCACCGCATTGGCTTCATAGCATTTGATCGAGGTTTTTTGGCTGGGTTTTTTAGGCAAAATGGCTTTTAAAAAGCCGTAATTTTCCATTTCTTTCAATCTGGCGTTCAAATTAGGGGCTTCTAAAATCCTGCCATTCAAACTCACTTCGCCCAAAAACGCCGTTTTATTGTCAATTTTTCTGTTTTTAAAGCTTGAAAGGATGCTGGCAATGACCGCTAAATC
This sequence comes from Helicobacter pylori Shi112, assembly GCF_000277405.1. Classification (NCBI taxonomy): domain Bacteria; kingdom Pseudomonadati; phylum Campylobacterota; class Epsilonproteobacteria; order Campylobacterales; family Helicobacteraceae; genus Helicobacter; species Helicobacter pylori. The sequence goes on along the minus strand of NC_017741.1, from coordinate 231,324 downwards.
GCAAGCCGGCTCGCTAATCTTAATCCCTCCGCTCACATTAATGAACACATCATGGCGGTTTAAGGGGATTTCTAGCTTTTTTTCTAATAAAGCGATGAGCATGTTAAGGCGGTTGGTGTCAAACCCGTTCGCTAATCGTTTGGGCGCTCCGAAACTGCACTCGCTCACCAACGCCTGAATCTCTAAAATCAACGCCCTTGAGCCTTCTAAAGTGATGGTGATCGCGCTCCCCTCCATAGGCTCTTCTTGAGAAAAAAACAAGCTTGAAGCTTCTTTAGCGCTCACCAAACCCTGCTCTTTCATTTCAAACAAGCCGATTTCACTCGTAGGGCCAAAGCGGTTTTTAAAACTCCTTAAAATCCTTAATTCCCTACTGGGATCGCCTTCAAAATACAGCACGCTATCCACCATATGCTCTAACACTCTAGGCCCTGCGATGCTCCCTTCTTTAGTGATATGACCGATGATAAAAACAGCAATATTTCTTGTTTTAGCCAAACGCATGAGCTCAAAAGTGATCTCTCGCACTTGCGAAATAGAGCCGGGTGCTGAAGAAATCTCTGGCGAATAAAGCGTTTGAATGGAATCAATCACGCAAGCAAAATAATTTTCGCTTTCAATATTAGCCTTAATCACAGGCCAATTGATTTCATTGAGCAGATACAATTCTTTTTCTATGCAATCCAATCTAGTGGCGCGCATTTTAATCTGGCTCAAGCTCTCTTCCCCGCTCACATACAAAACCTTTTGCTGGTTTTTGGCTAAGCCAGAAGCCACTTTTAAAAGCAGAGTGGATTTCCCCACCCCAGGACTCCCCCCCACCAAATACAACCCCCCTTTAGCGATCCCCCCACCTAAAACAATATCCAACTCGCTTTGAGTGGAAGAAAACTTGATCACTTCTTCATGCTCAATTTCAGCGATAGAAACGCTTTTTTGCGCTTTTGGGATCGGATTTTTAAGCGTGTTTAAAACTTCCTTTTGAGCTTGGTTCAATTCTATAAAACTTTCCCATGCGTTGCATTGAACGCACTTGCCTAGCCACTTAGGGCTTGTAAAACCGCAATGCTGACACTCAAATAAAGAAGTTTTTTTAGCCAAAATATTTCTCTTTTTTAAAACCACACAGCTAAATACTGGATAAAAATAGGGTTTTAGTTTTGTTTTATAGCAAAACTCGTGGAGCTAAACTCAAAAACAAGTTAAAAAGTTATCAAGCGCCATTTTGCTCTATTTTTCTTAAAGCCTTCAAAATATAGCGTTTGATATAAGATCCCACGCTTTCTTCTTCTTCGCTAGCCATTTTCTCTAGTTTTTGGTATTGCTCATCAGAAAAATACAAGCTTACAGCACGAGTTTTTTTATTAGCGTCTGCTTTTGGTTTGCGCCCTAGTTTATTTTTAGCGCCCCTTAAGCGAGTTTCATCTGTGTTTTCTGTCGTTTCCATCAAGTTCCTTCAATCATCATCGCAAATCGCTTCAAAATAGCATATTAGCATAAAAGTAGCGTATAATGAATAATGTTGCAAGTGCTAATCATTTCTCATTGTGAGTTTATTAGCGCTTCGCTTGAAAAAGGCTTCCACCCCCTAAAAAGTTCAAATCAAATCGGTAACACCCTGATACTGCGATCCAATAATTCCTGTAAGGCGTTTTCAATGGCAAATAAAGTCCCAGTAGCCGCGCTCATGCACCCATCGCATGCCCCCATGTAGCGGATATACACATCAATGTAATCATCGCTTTCTTTAATGTCTAAAATCTCTAAATCCCCTCCATCCATCATAAGCATCGGGCGGATATTTTCATCAATGACTTTATCCACGGCTTTAATCTTTTGAACCATAGTCATTTCCCTGAAAGCCAATTCCCCGCTTTGAGATTTATTAGCGGTGGCTTTAAGTTTTTCAGCTTCCATTTCTTCGCGCACTTCTTTAAGAATATCCACCAGGTAATAATCCCTTTTTTCATGCCCTCCAGGCCTCACACAGCTTTTACAAAAAGCGCCGGCTTTGGTGTAGTTAGTGATTTCTTCAACGCTTTTTAAATCATTGAGCCTAATCACTTCTTTAATCGTGCCTAAACTCACCCTAGCGCACTCGCACACGATGATTTCTTCTTCAAAATCTTCAGCGTTTTTCCCCAAATACATGCCGGCAGCTTTTTTGATCACATCATACGCCATCACGGAGCAGTGCATTTTTTGCCCAGGGACAGCCGGCGTGTCCGGTTCATCTCTCAAGCCTCTTTCCACATCTAAATTCGTGATTTTTACCGCCTCTTGGACTCTTTTGTTCAAACACAATTCCACCATCATGTCTGAGCTTGCGATCGCTGTCCCGCAACCAAAGCTTTTAAACTTCGCATCAACAATCTTATCCGTGCTTTCATCTACAAGCCAATACAACCTCACCGCATCACCGCATGCTTCTGCGCCATAATCTGCTACAATGAGCTTAGCGTTTCTAGCCTTAGCCTGCTCTTCGGTGATGACCCCTAAATGCGTAGGGTTATCCATGCGCCTTTGAACTTCTTTAGAATACGCGTCCCAAAGGGCTGATCCCACTAAATCATGTTTTGCCATTTTGATTCCTTTATATCCTTTTTAATAAGAGCTTGAAATGTTTCTCAACCTTGTAGCCGCTTGAGAGAAAACTTCAATCGTTTTATCAATTTCAGCTTCCGTGTTAAAACGGCTCAATGAAAGCCTGATAGCGGTATGAGCTAATTCCTTACTCGCTCCAATCGCCACCATGACAGGATTAGCCTCTAAATCCTCACTCGCGCACGCGCTCCCTGTGGAAGCGGCGATATTAGAGCGATTCAAATCCCACAGCATGGCCTCTCCTTCAATCCCTCTCACGCTGATTAAAGTCGTGTTAGGCACACGATGGATTCGATCCCCCACCACCATCACATCAGGGATTTTCAAAAGCGCTTCTTCTAATTTGTCGCGCAATTTCCCTACCACTTCTTTTTCATAGTCTAAATGCTCTACGGCTAATTTCATCGCTTCGCCCATGCCCACGATGTAAGGCACATTCAAAGTCCCGCTACGCCTGCCATTCATGTGCTCCCCGCCATGAAAAAGAGGGGTCAATCCCACCCCACTTCTAATATACAACCCCCCAATGCCTTTAGGCCCATGAAACTTGTGCGCGCTAAAAGAAAGGAAATCCACATTCGCTTTTAACACATCTACAGGGATCTTACCAATCGCTTGCACCGCATCGGTATGGAACAACACGCCCTTTTCTTTACAAATAGCCCCAATTTCTTCAATAGGGAAAATGAGACCGGTTTCATTATTCGCCCACATCACGCTCACTAAAGCGGTTTTTTCTGTGATCGCTTCTTTGACTTGCTCTGCGGTGATACTCCCATGCTCATTAATGGGCAAGTAAGTAACTTCCACCCCCAAGCTTTCTAAAAAATTGCAAGTGGATCGCACCGCCGGATGCTCTGTAACCGTGGTTACAATATGGTTTTTGCCTTTTTTCAAGCATTCATCAAAATACACGCCCTTTAAAACCCAATTATTGCTTTCTGTCGCGCAAGAAGTGATGATCACATCATCTATATCCCTAGCGTTAATGCCCTTATAAAGCTTGTCTAGCGCTTCTGCAATGGCTGGGTGGGTTTCTGTGCCAAACTGGTGCAACGAGCTAGGATTCCCGTAATGATCCCTTAAAAACGGATCCATGATCTCTTTGACTTTAGGATCAATCCTAGTTGTAGCGTTATTGTCTAAATAGATTCGTTGTAACAAATGAGTGTTCTCCTTAAAAATTTTACATAGATTTTCTTATCTAGGTCTAAATTATGATTAAATACAAGATATTTTCTTAATTTTAACTTAAAATAAGATGAATTTTTGAAAACATTTTGAGAAATGCGAACATCCCCCTATCAAAAACCAACAACAGCCACTACCAACTCTCTTAAGGTTTTTTAAGGGGTCTCCCACGCCTGTCTTTTAAGGCGTCTATCCCCCCTTGTTGGTAACGCTTCCCCCACACATAGAGTTTTTGCAATTGCTTCGCCACTTCTTTTTTAGTGGGCTTAATGCCCCTAAGGTTATAAAGAGCGGTAACCATAATGGGCTTTGGGACATTAAACCTTTGGATAAATTCCAAACAATCTTTTTTGAGCTGGGAGTCTTGCTTGTTTTTAGTAATATCCACATGGCTTAAATATTGCAACACATAAAGGCGTTTTTCTTCATCTTCTTGCGCGATTTCTGGGGCTAACTCCATCCCTTGACTAACGCCTTTAAAAAACTTATTTGAAACCTCTTGGGTGGGATAAACGCTCAAATAAGTTTCTAGTAAAGAAATCACTCTTTTTTGCTGTTCCAATAGTGCGTCTATCTTGGCGCTCAAACGATTTATTTTACTTTCCATGCCTTCAATACTAACCACTAAAAATAAATAGCTATTTAATCATTAAAAATGATTATTCTAATACCATGCTCCAAATTAAGATGTGTTTTTATGATCATGCTACAATAAAAAACGCAAAATGATTTCAAAGAAAAAGGGCTTAAAATGAAAACTTTTGAAGTAATGATTCAAACCGATTCGCAAGGGTATTTGGACGCTAAATTTGGCGGTAACGCTCCTAGAGGGTTTCTCAATCCAAACGGCTTACCCACTTATTCGCCTAAAATCTCATGGCAAAAAGTAGAAGGCGCTCAAAGCTATGCGTTAGAACTCATCGATCATGACGCTCAAAAAGTGTGTGGCATGTCGTTTGTCCATTGGGTCGTGGGCAATATTTCTTATAATGTTTTAGAAGAAAACGCTTCCATGATGGATAAAAGGATTGCTCAAGGGGTCAATTCGCTCACTCAAGGCTTTATCCGTTCTTCTCTCAATGAAAGCGAAAAACAACGCTCCAATCTCAATAACAGCACCTATATCGGCCCCATGCCCCCTAATGGCGATCACCATTACTTGATTCAAGTGTATGCCCTAGACATTCCTAAACTCGCCTTAAAAGCCCCTTTCTTCTTAGGCGATTTGCATGACAAAATGCGTGGGCATATCATCGCCATAGGGAGAAAGGAATTTTTATACAAGCAGTTTGTGAGGAAATAGGCTACATGCTTGTAGCTATTCTTTCGCTAAATTGAATTTTTGATACATTTCTAAAATTCTCTTTTCATCTAGCATGCTTTCTTCAATTCTTGTGCCTATCAAATCGGCATGGTGCTTTTTAAAATCTTTTAAAGGGATTAAATCATTATCAACAATAGCGTTTCGCCTCTTTTTAGCTAAAGGGAAGTGCCATTGCATGAGTTCTTTATCTTTAATATGGTGTTTATCTTTAAGCTTTAAAATTTCATAAAAATCACCATTATGTTGCCAAATTTCAAAAGGCTCACAATCGTTATAAAATAACCAATGATCTCCCCATGCATCTAAAAACCCAAAATCCCCATCATTACGCACAAACACTTCAAAATCCCGCACCACAAAATTAATGCGCGAATACATCACAACCTCTTTAATGCTCTTAGGGATATAAAAACTTTCATAAAGTTTTTTAGCGTCATAAATATGATCGCAATCAATTTTGATAACCCACTCATTTTTAGGGATAAAAGAAAACGTATAATTACAGTAATGATAGAACTGGTGCCACAAACTCGGGCAATCCTTTAGTATAACTTCATAAGGATAGCTGATAGGGATAAATGAGGGGAACTTTTTACAAAACTCTAAAATCACTTCTTTAGAGCCATCATCGCAATCATTAAAACCAATGACCCCCCTTTGAATGGCAGGAAGCATAGAAAACAAATTCTCTTCTAAAGTAACGATTTCATTTTTGACTCTAATAAAAGCCCATGGGTTTAGAGGGCTTTTAGGGTTTTGACTTTCTTTATCATAGTCAAAATAACCCAAATGCGTGGGATTGGGCAGAGTTAAAGTAGGATGGATAACCCTATCTTCTAAATGCCCCCCCCCCCATAATTATAATTAAGAGAACTATTTTTATAAATACTCTTATTGCGTTCAATGAAACTTTCATTATTTAAAGAAGCGATAGCCAAAAACACGCTTTCTTGATGGTCATGGTTGAATAAAGCTTTTTCTTGAAGAGAATGAAGTTTTTTAGCCTCTAACATTTCCTTAATTTCATGATTGATTTCACCATAAATATTTTTGTCCCCTTTTAAACTACGAACATATCTGACCACAAAAGGCATTCTCTCTTTAATAAAACCCTTGATTTTATTTTTTAACCCCATAAAAACTCCTGATTGAAATAAAACGCTACTAAAAGCAAAATCTTATTATACTACACTCTCGCTACATTTCCAAACCGCTCCCTAACTTCCCTATCCAACGCCAGCACTTCATCTAAATTAGAGAGCTTGAAAGGCGTTTTAGCGTATGATTCTAGGGCTTGAGAAATGGTTTTGATAAGCCCACCAAAAGCGATCTCTTGATTTAAAAACTTCTCCATCGCCACCTCATTGCTCGCATTCAGCACCACGCCAAGCTTTGGGTTTTCCAACAACAAGTCTTTATAACGCCACAAAGTGTAGCGCTCCATGCTAATGGGTTCAAATTTAATCGCGCTTAAAGCGTATAAATCTAAGGGTTTGATAGACGCGCTCAAAGAAGCTAACTTCGGATCGATCGCATAGCTTATGGGTAATTGCATGTCCGCGCTCGCCAAATGCGCAATGATAGAGTTATCTTCAAACTCCACCAAAGCATGCACGATAGAACTCCTTTCAATCAGCGCATCAATCTTTAAAGACGCGCCAAAAAGCCAATAGGTTTCTAGGATTTCAAAAAGCTTATTGACCATGCTCGCTGAATCAATAGTGATTTTAGATCCCATGCTCCAATTAGGGTGCTTGAGCGCGTTTTGCGCGTTTTGAATAGGAATGAGTTCTAAAGGCGTATCCCTGAAAGCCCCCCCACTCGCGCTAATGATTAAGGATTTAGGCTTTAAAGCCTTGTTTTGCAACAACGCCCACAAACCAAAATGCTCGCTATCAATGGGCGTGATTTGTGAAATGTCTAATAAATGCCCCGCGCTCACCAAACTTTCTTTATTCGCTAGGGCTAGTTTTTTGTTAGTTTGCAAGCTTTTAAAGCTCGCCCTCAATCCAGCCACGCCCACAATGGCGTTAATGACTAAATTTGAAACGCACTCTTCTACCATCGCATCAATGCCCTCTAGCCCCACAAACACTTTCGCGCCCAAAGGCTCTAAACCATTCAAATCGTTAGGATCTAAAATCGCCACTTTCTTGGGTTTGAAAACTTTGATTTGCTCATTGATTAAAGCGATATTTTTCCCACAGCTTAAGGCTTCTATTCCTACCTTGAATTTTTTTGCGATTTTTAGGGCGTTTTTCCCAATAGAGCCGGTGCTTCCTAAAACAACCATTCAATCCCCCAAAAACACCGCCGTCTCTTTCCAAACTTCTAAAAAATACAACAACGCATGCAAGCCTAAAGCCCCAAAAAGCATGGAATCCAATCGGTCTAAAACGCCCCCATGCCCGGGCAAAATCTTACCGCTATCTTTGATCCCAGCCTTTCGTTTCAAATAGCTTTCATACAAATCCCCAAACACCGCCATAAGAGCGGTTAAAAAGCTGAATAAAAGCGCCATAAAAAAGCCCCCGCTCAATTTCCCCATGCCCACAAACGATCCTAAAACGCTCGCCAAAACCACGCCAATCAACGCACCCTCTAAGGTTTTATTTGGCGAAGTGGGCGTGAAAGGGGTTTTTCCTAAAAGCTTGCCTCCAAAAAACGCCCCCACATCGCTTGCAACCACCACGACTAAAAGCCAAATGATCGCCACCGCACCAAAATCCTTATAAACCCCAAAAAGCGCAAAAAACCCAACGCCCGGGTATAAAAAGGGTAAAATGGCTTCGCTATGGTGCGCTTTTTGATAAGCGATGATACTAGCCATGACCATCGCGCTAATAAGAGCGCATTCTATAGAGCGCCCGTTAAAATACGCCGCTACCCATGACAACACTAAAATAAGATACAAACTAAAGCTCGCTTTAACTTGAAATAGTCTTAACGCTTCAGAAAACCCTACCACATAAATCCCCCCTAAAACTGCCCAAAACAACAACAAATTGTCCGCATACAAAATCAAGCCTGCCACAATGATTAAAACAAACCCTGTAATGTAACGAGATTTTTCTTTAAATAACTCTTCTTTCACTTTTTTCCTTGATCAATTAAATACCAGCGAAACTAAAAAATAGCTAAACGCGCTAATCAAAACAACTCCCACTAAATTAAGCCACAAACCGGCTTTAATCATATCCGTTATTTTAACATACCCAGAGCCATAAGCTATCGCATTGGGTGGGGTGGCTACAGGGAGCATGAACGCGCAAGTCGCGCTCAAGGCTACAGGAATGGTCAATAACAAGCTTTGATGATTTTCATAACCCATGCCCATCGCAACCCCTCCAATCACCGGTAAAAACGCCGCAGCCGTGGCGGTGTTAGAAGTGATTTCGGTTAAGAAAATGACCATTAAAGTGACCATGAAAATAATGAATAAAATCGGTAAATGCGAAAAGCCAGAAACTAAATGCCCGATCCACAAACTCAACCCGGTTTTAGAAAATTGCGCGCTCAAGGCTAACCCGCCGCCAAATAAAAGCAACACATCCCAAGGGAGTTTTTTAGCAACACCCCAATCAATGAGCCTATCGCCATGATGGTTAGCGGGCAAAATGAATAAGAGTGCAGAAACCCCCATCGCAATCACTGAATCAATTTTATCTATCTTAATGCCCCAAGATTTTAAAATCGTATCTAAAAAAATCCACCCTAAAGACGCTAAAATAAAAATAACGCCCACAGAGATTTCCGCCCAACTCAAGCGGCCTAATTTTTTTAACTCTACCCTAATGACTTCCTTACCCCCTGGGATTTCTTTAATCTTTAAAGGGAAAATCACATAAGTGAGCAAGAGCCACGATAAAATGAGCATGATGAAGGCTAACGGCGTCCCAAACACCATCCACTGAGCGAAATCAATTTCAATATTGAAAGCGGTTTTCATATAGCCGGCTAATAAAGCGTTAGGCGGCGTGCCAATAAGAGTGCCTAAAGAGCCAATAGAAGCCGCATAAGCGATGCCAAGCATCAAGCAAATACTGAAATTCGTGCGATAAATGATGGTCTTTTCTTGAATGACTTGGGTAATATCTTTGCCCTTATGCACGATATTGCCCATAATACCCCCATGCGCTTTGGTGATTTCTTCTTTTTGATGCCATGAATTAGAGGCGTTTTCTTTGCCCACAAGTTTAGCGACTAATTGCAAAACGCTCATGCCAATAGGGAGCATCATCACTGCTGTTGCAGTATTGCTCACCCACATAGACAGAAAGCCTGTAGCTATCATGAAACCTAAAATCAACCTCCTAGGGCTTGTGCCTACTAATAAAATAATGCTTAAAGCGATGCGCGTGTGCAAATTCCATTTTTGCATGCTTAAAGCTAAAATAAACCCTCCCATAAAAAGAAAGATAATCGGCGATGCGTAAGAAGAGCTAACGCTAGCGAATTGATCCACGCTAAAGACGCTAAAAAGCACTAAAGGTAAAAGCGCGGTTGCGGGCAGGTCAATGGCTTCAGTCATCCACCATATCCCCATTAAAACAGCCACCCCAGCCACAACAGGCATCGCCTTATAATTTAAGGAATTGAGCTTGGGGATTTCTTCTACAATATGAGGCAGTTGAGCGTTTAAAGCGTAACAGATAATAAGCGCGATCAACGCCCCTCCTATTAACCCCAACAAGCGCACGATCTTAGTGCTTTTATCATCGGCGCGCGTATCTGTATGCGTATTGGCATGCGAATGATTTTCCATTTTATTTTACCCTTTAAAATTACTAACCTCCATGCTACAATAAAACTTTTTCAAAACTAAGATTTTAGAAAAATCATATCAAAACAGGAAAAGAAGTGGTAAAAGAAAGTGATATTTTAGTGATTGGTGGGGGGCATGCAGGCATTGAAGCGAGCTTGATTGCAGCCAAAATGGGGGCTAGAGTGCATCTAATCACCATGCTCATAGACACGATCGGTTTGGCGAGCTGTAACCCGGCGATTGGAGGCTTGGGTAAAGGGCATTTGACTAAAGAAGTGGATGTTTTAGGGGGGGCTATGGGGATTATTACGGATAATAGCGGTTTGCAATATCGTGTGTTAAACGCTTCTAAAGGGCCGGCAGTTAGAGGGACTAGGGCGCAAATTGATATGGATACTTACCGCATTTTTGCAAGGAATCTTGTTTTAAACACCCCTAATTTGAGCGTTTCTCAAGAAATGACTGAAAGTTTAATCATTGAAAATGATGAGATGGTGGGCGTAACCACGAACATTAACAACACTTATAAGGCTAAAAAAGTGATCATCACCACAGGCACTTTTTTAAAAGGGGTGGTGCATATTGGCGAGCACCAAAACCAAAACGGGCGCTTTGGGGAAAACGCTTCTAATTCTTTAGCCTTGAATTTAAGGGAGCTTGGCTTTAAGGTGGAAAGGTTAAAAACCGGCACTTGCCCAAGAGTGGCAGGCAATAGCATTGATTTTGAAGGCTTAGAAGAGCATTTTGGGGACACAAACCCTCCCTATTTTAGCTATAAAACCAAAGATTTTAACCCCACCCAACTCTCATGTTTTATCACTTACACCAACCCTATTACCCACCAAATCATTAGGGATAATTTCCACCGAGCTCCCCTATTTAGCGGTCAAATTGAAGGCATAGGCCCAAGGTATTGCCCTAGCATTGAAGATAAGATCAACCGTTTCAGCGAAAAAGAACGCCACCAGCTGTTTTTAGAGCCTCAAACCATCCACAAAAGCGAATATTATATCAACGGCTTAAGCACCTCTTTACCCCTAGATGTGCAAGAAAAGGTCATTCACTCTATCAAAGGCTTAGAAAACGCTCTCATCACGCGCTACGGCTATGCGATAGAGTATGATTTTATCCAGCCCACGGAATTGACCCACACTTTAGAAACCAAAAAAATCAAGGGGCTTTATTTGGCCGGGCAAATCAATGGGACTACCGGCTATGAAGAAGCGGCGGCTCAAGGGCTTATGGCTGGGATTAATGCGGTATTAGCTTTAAAGAATCAAGACCCCTTTATTTTAAAGCGCAATGAAGCTTATATCGGCGTTTTGATTGATGATTTGATTACTAAAGGCACGAATGAGCCTTACAGAATGTTTACCAGCCGAGCCGAATACCGCTTGCTTTTAAGAGAGGACAACACGCTTTTTAGGTTAGGCGAACATGCCTATCGTTTAGGACTTATGGAAGAGGATTTTTATAAGGGATTGAAAAAAGACCAACAAGAGATACAAGACAATCTCAAACGCCTTAAAGAATGCGTCCTTACCCCCAGTAAAGAAGTGTTAAAACGCTTGAATGAATTAGACGAAAACCCTATCAATGACAAGGTTGATGGCGTTAGTTTGTTAGCGCGCGATAGTTTTAATCTAGAAAAAATGCGCTCCTTTTTCAGCTTTTTAACGCCTTTGAATGAGCGGGTTTTAGAGCAGATTAAAATTGAATGCAAATATAATATTTATATTGAAAAGCAACACGAAAATATCGCTAAAATGGATAGCATGCTCAAAGTTTCTATCCCTAAAGGTTTTGTGTTTAAAGGCATTCCAGGCTTAAGCTTAGAAGCGGTAGAAAAGTTAGAAAAATTCCGCCCTAAAAGCCTTTTTGAAGCCTCAGAAATCAGCGGGATCACCCCGGCGAATTTAGATGTTTTGCATTTATACATCCATTTGCGAAAAAACTCTTAAAGGATTTTTAATGGACGCTTTAGAAATCACCCAAAAGCTCATCAGTTACCCCACCATCACGCCCAAAGAATGCGGTATTTTTGAATACATTAAATCGCTTTTTCCTACTTTTAAAGCTCTAGAGTGTGGAGAAAATGGCGTGAAAAACCTTTTTTTATACCGCATTTTTAACCCCCCAAAAGAGCATACAGAAGAAAAGCATGCAAAAGAAAAGCATGCAAAAAAAGAGCATGCAAAAGAAAGTGTTAAACCCTTGCACTTTTGCTTTGCAGGGCATATTGATGTCGTGCCTCCTGGAAATCATTGGCAAAGCGATCCCTTTAAACCTATTATTAAAGAGGGGTTTTTATACGGCCGTGGGGCGCAAGACATGAAAGGAGGCGTGGGGGCGTTTTTGAGCGCGAGTTTAAATTTTAACCCTAAAACCCCTTTCATGCTTTCTGTTTTACTCACAAGCGATGAAGAAGGGCCAGGGATTTTTGGCACTAGGCTTATGTTAGAAAAACTCAAAGAAAAAGATTTGCTCCCTCACATGGCGGTTGTGGCTGAACCCACTTGCGAAAAAATCCTAGGCGATAGCATCAAAATTGGCCGAAGAGGCTCTATTAATGGCAAACTCATTTTAAAAGGCACTCAAGGGCATGTAGCTTACCCGCAAAAATGCCAAAACCCCATTGATGCGCTCGCTTCTGTTTTGCCCTTGATTTCAGGAGTCCATTTAGACGATGGCGATGAATATTTTGATCCTTCAAAATTGGTTATCACCAACTTGCATGCAGGGTTAGGAGCGAATAATGTAACGCCCGCAAGCGTAGAAATCATCTTTAATGCGCGCCATTCTTTAAAAACCACCAAAGAGAGTTTGAAAGAATATTTAGAAAAGGTTTTAAAAAGCGTGCCTCACGCTTTAGAATTAGAATCAAGCAGTTCGCCTTTCATCACGGCTTCTCATTCAAAGCTTGCCAGCGTTTTAAAAGAAAATATTCTAAAGACATGCCATACCACCCCCCTTTTAAACACCAAAGGCGGCACGAGCGATGCGCGGTTTTTTAGCGCTCATGGCATAGAAGTGGTGGAATTTGGCGTTATTAATGACAGAATCCATGCCATTGATGAAAGGGTGAGCTTGAAAGAATTAGAGCTTTTAGAAAAAGTGTTTTTGGGGGTTTTAGAGAATTTGAGCGAGAAATAGAACCAAGGGGCATTCAATAAGGCTTTAATCGTCAATATTTGATTATAATTATAAAGGATTACATTTCTTTGATAGGAGATATATCATGCTAGGAAGTGTTAAAAAAACCCTTTTTGGGGTCTTGTGTTTGGGCGCGTTGTGTTTGAGAGGGTTAATGGCAGAGCCAGACGCTAAAGAGCTTGTTAATTTAGGCATAGAGAGCGCAAAGAAGCAAGATTTCACTCAAGCTAAAACGCATTTTGAAAAAGCTTGTGAGTTAAAAGATGGCTTTGGGTGTGTTTTTTTAGGGGCGTTCTATGAAGAAGGGAAAGGAGTGGGAAAAGACTTGAAAAAAGCCGTTCAATTTTACACTAAAGGTTGTGAATTGAATGATGGTTATGGGTGCCGTCTGTTAGGCAATTTATACTATAACGGACAAGGCGTGCCTAAAGACGCCAAAAAAGCCTCACAATATTACTCTAAATCTTGCGAATTAAACCATGCTGAAGGGTGTATGGTATTAGGAAGCTTATACCATCATGGCGTAGGCACGCCTAAGGATTCAAGAAAGGCTCTTGATTTGTATGAAAAAGCTTGCGATTTAAAAGATAGCCCAGGGTGTATTAACGCAGGATACATATATGGTATAGCAAAGAATTTTAAGGAGGCTATCGTTCGTTATTCTAAAGCTTGCGAGTTGAATGATGGTAGGGGGTGTTATAATTTAGGGGTTATGCAATATAATGGACAAGGCACAGCAAAGGACGAAAAGCAAGCGGTAGAAAACTTTAAAAAAGGTTGCAAATCAGGCGTTAAAGAAGCATGCGACGCTCTCAAGGAATTAAAAATAGAACTTTGGTTTTAATGAAGTTAAGCTTAAACGCCGTGTTTAGCTGGCTTTTACGCTTTTTAATGTTTCAATGAAAGCATAAACCCCACGAATTAATCTTTTAATCACAATAAGGCTTTTATCACACCCATTCGTTGCCGTTTTTAGATTAGCGCTTGAAGGGTTTAAAATAAGTTTATTCAAACCCTTAAAAGGGTTTTATCCCCTACAGCGCTTTCAATAGCACGCTATTTAGGCGTTCGTTAAAGCTTTTAGCGTCTTTTAAAGCCCCTTTTTCTAAAAGCTTCGCCCCATCATAAAGCAACCAGATAAAAGCGCTCAACTGCTCTTTATCTTCGCATTTTAAGAGTTTTTGCAAAATCGCATGGTTAGGGTTTAATTCTAAAGTTTTCTTGTTTTCAGGCACGCTTTGGCCCATTTGACGCATCCAATTAGCCATCATCGCATTTTGTTCATCGCCTATTAAAGCCACCGCTGAAGTGAGATGGCTAGAAAGCTCTACGCCTTTAACCTCATCTTTAAGATTTTCTTCAAACGCTTTCATTAAATCTTTAAACCGCTCTTTTACCTCATCGTTGATTTCTTCCAAACCAAGCTCTTTTAGGCTCTCGCTATGGCTAGCGTCTTTAAAGGGCGTTTTATCGTATTCATTCACGCCTGGCATCACAAACGCATCAATCTCATCGCTCAATAACAAAACATCATAGCCTTTTTGAGCGTATTTTTCTAAAAGCGGAGACGCCTTTAGTAAGTCTAAATTTTCGCCTAAAAGGTAGTAAATGCTTTTTTGATTTTCTTTTAAATTTTCTTTGTATTCTTTTAAAGAAACCAACTTTTCTTTGTCTTTAGAATAGAATCTTAACAATTCTAAAAGTTTTTCTTTGTTTTCAAAATCCCCATACAAGCCTTCTTTTAACACTTTCCCAAAAGGCTCATAGAATTTATGGTAATTTTTTTCATCCTTGCTCAAGCGCTCAATCTCGCTTAAAATCTTTTTCACTGAAGCCGAACGGATATTGGCTAAAATCTTGTTTTGCTGCAAGATTTCACGGCTCACATTCAAGGGTAAATCTTCGCTGTCAATCACGCCTTTAACAAACCTCAAATAAGACGGCAGCAATTCTTTGTCATCATCAGTGATAAACACCCTTTTAACATAAAGTTTGACTCCGCTCTTATAATCCACCCTAAACATGTCAAAAGGCGCTTTGCTAGGGATGTAAAAAAGCGTTGTGTATTCTAAAGAGCCTTCCACTTTATTATGGATATAGCTCAAAGGTTCGCTGTTATCATGTGCAAACGATTGGTAAAACTCTTTGTAATCTTTGTCTTTTAACTCGCTCTTATTCATTTTCCACAAAGCGCTCGCTTGATTGATTTGATCGCATTTTTCTTCTTTAATTTCTTTTTGATTATCCCCTTCGCCCTCGTATTTCGTATCGGTGTAAGTTAAAAAAATAGGGAAAGGGATATGCTCAGAATACTTTTTAACAACGCTATCAATCTCCCAACGGCTCGCAAAATGAGAATCTTCATCTTTTAAAAAGAGGGTGATTTCTGTGCCTTGCTCCTCTTTGACGCACTCGCTGATTTCAAACTTGCCCTTACCATCGCTCACCCATGCATAAGCTTGATCGCTATTTACCTTTTTGGTTTGAACGACAATCTTACTCGCTACCATAAACGCTGAATAAAAGCCCACGCCAAATTGGCCAATCAGTGCGCTATCTTTTTTCTTATCCCCGCTCAAAGCGCTTAGAAAACTCTTTGTGCCTGATTTAGCGATCGTGCCTAGATGCTCAATGAGATCGTTTTTATCCATGCCTATACCATTATCTTTAATCGTTAAGGTTTTTTTCTGGCTATCAAAACTCAAATGAATGCCAGGCGTGATATTCAGCCCTTTTAATTTTTCATCGGTCAGCATTAAATAATTCAGCTTGTCCAAAGCGTCGCTCGCGTTAGAAATCAACTCTCTTAAAAAAATCTCTTTATTAGAATACAAAGAGTGGATCATCAAATCCAAAAGCTGGTTGATTTCAGTTTGGAAGGTGTATTCTTGATTAGACATTGATCTTTTCCTTTTAAATAAAATTTTTAAGATTATACAATAAAAGCGCGCTTAAAAACGATAGCTCATAGAGCTCATAAAATAGCTTCTATCTTGAATGGTTTGAGCGAAGTCAGGGTTATAACCGCTTGTAAAAAACCCTACCTTATAACCCTTATGCATCGTGATTTGATAGCCATTAAACATTAGCATTAAATAGATATGTTTTTTAAGGTTATATTTAAAAGTAACCCCTAAGCTTTGCGAATCAGCCCTTGGGGAATAGGTCAATTTCCCATACAATTGCACCAAAAGATTCTTAATACTCTTCCCTATAAAAGCGTTAATGGTTATGGAATTAGCGTTGTAAAAATTGGAATAAGCGTCTTCATAAGGGGTGTCATCTTTAGTGTCATAAAAAGGATCCACTGGTGAGCCGTTCCAGCCTAATTGAGCGCTCCCGTTCCCAAAATTCTTATACACGCTCCAGCCAAAACGATAAGATCGAAAATGCACCCTTTGAAACACAAACAAACTCGCGCTTTTTTTCCCTATTAACGAAGCTCTGTAATAATCTTTAGACAAATAATCGCTATAAAGGGGGAACCATGCGTAAAAAGTCGTTTGGATGCGCCAATCAGATTTCCAATAAGACTTTGTATCATGGGTGATTTCAAATCCAGGAGCGTTAAAATTCTTAGGGTAAAACCAAATAAAAGGCGCAACCCTAATGTATTTATTTTCGTAAATGAGGTTTAAATTGTGCATGCCGTAGTTGGTTTTTTGCTTGTAATTGACAGGAGCGTAAAAATCTCTGATGGATTGCTCATTAGCTAAAGCCCTTCCAAAGGTGCTAAACCACTCTATCCTAAACTTTTTCCACCGGTAAAAAAGCTCAAACCCTTGATTAAACCCGCTCAAAAACAAAGCTTTAGAGGGGTAACGCCCTAATTTAATCCCAAAGATATCCTTATATTGATAATCTAAATACAAATTATATAGCACATAAGGCCTAGCGTTTTGCGCCTTTTGCTCTCTGGTCCAATTTTGGCTGTGTTGCATCAAATAGCCCTCCCATCGCCCCATGTAATACCAGTTCGCCGGCTGAAACCCTGCCTTAGGGTCGGCTTCATCAATCAAAAACTTCGTGGAATCATAAGCTAACGATCCGATTTCGCCCCCCACCCCAAAACCCAGTTTGTGGTTTTCAATCCCTTTAGGGAGCAAACTAGAATCAACTTGTAAAGCCCCAGTAGTGGTTACATAACTCCCTGTAGGATAAATCCCTTTTTTTGAATTGATAACCGACTGGTTGAAAGCGATGCGCGAAAATGATCCCACTCTCGCGCTGATTTGGTACTCAAAAGCGTTGAGAAAAACCCCATGCAAAGCTAAAAGCCCTAGCCAAACTTTTTGATTAAGCACCCTTTTATCAAACACCTTTTTATTGAATTCTGATATTATGCCATAAAACAAACTCGCAAGCCGCTCGTTCATTATAGTTTTGAAAAAAAAAAAAAAAACGATACAATCACAAACCCCCCTTTTTAGCGGGTTCAATTTAAAGATTTAAGGATCGCACATGCAAGAGATTGTCCCTATTGTTGTGACTTTTGATAACAATTATTGCATCCCTGCTGGCGTGAGCTTATTTTCCATGCTAGCAAACGCCAAACGAGAGAGAGAGAGAGAGAGAGAGTAAAACTCTTTTATAAAATCCATTGTTTGGTGGAGGGTTTAAGCCTAGAGAATGTGGCCAAATTAGAAGAAACGATCGCTCCTTTTAGCGCTTTTTCTAGTATAGAGTTTTTGGATATTACCGATGAAGAATTAGAACCACGCCATAATTATTACAAGCTTGATCCTTTAATAGCTGGTGGAATTAAAAAATTGTATTTAAAACTCAATTCTTTTTCGCAAAAACGCTTTTCTAAAATGATCATGTGCCGTTTCTTTTTTGCCTCCCTTTTCCCCCAATACGAAAAGATGATCATGTTTGATGTGGATACTTTGTTTGTGGGCGATATTAGCGAGAGTTTTTTTATCCCCCTTGATGATCATTATTTTGGGGCTGTGAGAGAAAAAGATTTGATCGCTATGAACAGGAATTCGGCTAAGGATTTATACGAATTACGCCAAATGCACGCCAAAACCATTGGTGTCGCTGACGCTTTCCCCAATTTAAAAGAAGCTCAAATCCTTTTTGACAACTACTTTAACGCCGGGTTTTTAGCCTTAAATTTAAAATCATGGCGTAAAGAAAATCTTGAAAACCAATTGATTGGATTTTTCCTTTTGAAAAATGAAAAACTTTTATTTAACGATCAAGATACTCTGTGTTTTGTGTGCCGTGGTAGGATTTTAGAATTGCCTTATTCATACAATGCCCACCCTAGTTTCCTTGATACGCCCTCATTCCCTAGCGTTAAAGAAGCGCGCATGCTGCATTTTTGGGGCGATAAACCCTGGAAGCTCTTCAGCGTCATTGGCGCAAAAAAATGGCATGAAGCGTTGATTCAAACGCCGTTTAAAGACGCCTATTTTAACGCTCCCTTTTTAGATCACCTCTTTGAATCCCTTCAAAACAGGGATAAAGAAATCCACGCTCTTAATAAAATCCTGTCTTTTTCAGACAAACGGCATTCTTTTGAATCTCTTCTGCCTAGGCTTTCTTCTAAACTCCTTATAGAATTTTTGCTTTTTAAAGCCAAACAAAAAGTGAAGCGATTGATTAAAAGGGTTTAAAAAACCCTTTTAAAATTAATGCGAGCAAGCATGGGTTTGTGTGGGTTGGATGTCCTTGTTATCGGCTAGTTTTTCCTTTTCTACTCTCTCTAAAAAAGCGCTCAAATCTTGCGCCATTTTTTCAAAAATCTTAGCGCTCACGCTATTAGGGTGAGAGATCACAATCGGTTCGCCCCTATCCCCCCCTAAACGCACTTTAGGCTCTAAAGGGAGCTTGGCTAAAATCTGCGTGTGGTAAGCTTCTAGCAACTCATTCATGGAATTTGAGCCAAAAATCTCACTCTCTTTCTTGCAATGCTCGCACACAAAACTCCCCATATTTTCTACAATGCCGGCAATAGGAATGTGTAGTTTCTTAAACATGTCCAAACTCCGTTTAGCGTCATCCAAACTCACGATTTGAGGCGTAGTAACAGTAATTCCTGCACTCAAAGGCACAGCTTGGGCTAGCGTGAGTTGCGCATCGCCTGTTCCTGGGGGCATATCCACCACCAAAACATCTAAATCCCCCCAAATAATATCGCTTAGCATCTGCTCAATCGCTCGCATGAGCATGGGCCCTCTCCAAATGAGACTCTGCCCCTCATCATACAAAAGCCCCATGCTCATCACAGAAACGCCAAAAGCTTTTAAAGGAATGAGTTTTTTACCGCTAGGATCCATGATCACATCAGCGTTTTGTAAGCCCATCATTCTAGGGATATTAGGGCCATACACATCAGCGTCTAGTAACCCCACTTTTTGGTTTAAATTCGCTAGAGCGATGCTTAAATTCACGCTGGTGGTGCTTTTACCCACACCGCCCTTACCGGAGCTTATCATCACTACATGCTTGATATTTTTAGCCAAATTTTTAGTGGTGGGCTTTGGGGCTTGCGGTTTAGGCGGGGTTTTAATATCCAAATTCAAAGCTTTCACGCCTATTTTTTGCATCGCTTTGGAGATATCTTCCCTTAAAATCGCGCTCGTTTCTTCAGAGCTTGAGGGGATTTCTATTAAAAGCCCTAATTGGTTGTCATGCAAAGCGATGTTTTTGACAAAACCAAAGCTGACAATATCCTTTTCAAAATTAGGGTAAATAATCGTTTTTAACGCGTTTAAAACATCTTCTTGGGTGAGCATTTTAATCCTTAAAATGATAGTATTTGAATTTTCTTTATAGCATGTTTTGTTTAATTTTGCATTATAAATTAAGTTTGAGTTTTTAAAAAAGGGTAAGGCATGAAACTTTATAAGCGTGTTTTGAAATTGCACCATTTTAGGAATTTGGGTAAAAACTTGCCTACGGAGTTGCTTTTAAATTCAAATTTTGAAAAGCATGGGGGTTTGGTGATCTTGGTGGGGGAAAATAATGTGGGTAAGAGCAATATTTTAGAAGCCTTGAAGGCGTTTAATGATACAGACATCAAACTCTGTAATGAGAACGATTATTTCAAAGCCCATGAATCTGAAGACACCGTTTTGAACCTGAAAGAAGAAACAATCCTTAATCATGAAACCATAGATTTTTCTTGCGTGGATTTGAAGATGCAAACTAAAGAGATTGGCGAGGGTTTAAAGGAATTATCAAAAACGCTAATCGTCTATCCTTTTGAAAAACATGTAGAAGCTTTGAGAGAACAATGCAGTAACATCGTTTTTATTCTCTCTAACAATAACGACTATTCAAATATTTGCACTTTTGTGAGTAATTTGACAAATCTTATCGACTCTTACAACCAGTTAAAACCATTTTTACATTTTTACAAAGAATTAATCAAACATTTAAGCGGCAATAGCGAACTTATTAAAAATTTTTGTCAGTGTGTAAGAGAAATCATAGAGTGCAATACTCCAAATAAAAATCACAAACCCAATCAATTTTTTATAATAGGGAAACACAAACAAAATCAGTTATCAGAAATTTATTCTCGTTTTAAAAAACTTAGTGAAAATGAAATTAAAACAAAAGATGTGAGATATATTTCAAAAAAAATAAAAAGTTTAGATGAGATTTTTAAAACTACTGACTTTAATACAAAATTTGCACCAAGAATTAAAATTTTACAAAATGAACGATCTCAAGAAAGATTGTCAGAATTTATTAAGGATATTATTAAAGAAATAGACGAAAAATACCCTATCAATGAAAATTTTAAACAGCAATTTAGAACATTCCGATCAAATATGATCAGCGTTAAAAAGAAAATTAAAAATTCTTTAAAAGATCTTGACAAAACAAGAGAAGATTTTGAGCGAAAAAAAAGAGTCGCTGATCCGAAAAATTGAATATTACTGCAAAAATCAAAAAACGCTAAAGTTTAATTATGATGTTTTGCTGGATAATATCTACCAAATATGCAAAGAGTATGCAGCAAGCCATGTTACTAGTGATGAGTCTAAAGATATGAAATACATGATGTGCCAGCTTTATTTGGAGAAAACAGGATTGTTATCAAATTCAAAAATTAGGCGATACCAATACGATGATCTTTTGGAATCAGCAAGAATATCTCTGTGGGAGAGTATAAAAACTTTAGATGAAAAAAGTGGCGTTCATTTGTTCCCCAAAAATATTGATGAAATCAAGCAAAAATTTGAAGCAAACAAGGAAAAATTCAAACAAAGTGAGAGCGTTTCAGAAATTATAAGACATTGCAGAGAGTGCAATCCTTATACAGCGTTTCAAGGTTTAAGAAACAGAGTTAATTTTCCTTTGAAAGATCATTCATTGGATGAATTTGTGCCAAACATGAGAGAATATAAAGACCTAAAAATTACAGATAGCGACCTTAAGACTGCATTATTTACTTGCAATGATTATTCTTCCCCTTCTGAATTTGAATCGGACTGGTTCTTTAGAAATTCATTATTTAGAAAAATGGATTTTCATCCTAATACAATTTGGAATACTTTTGGGAAAATTTTGAATTATAAAAATTTTGATCAAAAAAACTTAAAATATGAACAAGCATTAGAAATAATGTTTGATAAAAATAATGATTTAGAAGTTTATTCTGGTCTTGATAAACCATTTGTTATTTCTAAAAAATACTTGCACGAAATCAACCAAGAATCACTAAAAGAAATCAAACAATCAAAATATCCTTTTAATATTGAAGCAAAAGGCGAACACAATAACAATGTAGGGCAACTTGAATTTTTTAATGATAAAAACTCTCTTTTATTTAAAATAAATTTTACAGAAATATTAGAAAACATTGCAGAAATCATGGGATACAACATGCAATTAAAGATGGATTCTTTAATCGCAAAAGAATTTAATAAGCTTTTAGCGATCGCTCAAAACGACCATCAAGATAATTACCAATTAAAAATTCATGTCCGACATAACAGTAAGTTTCTTAGAGAGTATAAACCTGCGGCATACAAAATAAAACTTGAAATTTATGATTGCAGAAAATCCGACGAACAAGTCATCTTAAAAAAACAGAGCACCGGTTTTCAATGGTCGTTTAATTTCATGTTTGGTTTTCTCTACAATGTGGGATCAAATTTTAGTTTTAACCATAATATCATCTATGTCATGGACGAGCCAGCCACTCATTTGAGCGTGCCAGGAAGACGAGGGTTCAGGAAACTTTTAAAAGAATACGCTCATAAACATAATGTTACTTTTGTTTTAGCCACCCATGACCCCTTTTTAGTGGATATGGATCATTTGGATGAAATAAGGATCGTAGAAAAAGAAACAGAAGGCTCTGCGATTAAGGATAACTTTAACTACTCCCTAAATAATGCAAGCAAAGACTCCGATGCCTTGCATCAAATCAAACGCTCTTTAGGGGTGAGTCAGCATGTTTTTCATAACCCCCAAAAACACCGAATCATCTTTGTGGAAGGCATCACCGATTATTGCTATTTGAGCGCTTTTAAATTGTATTTCAATGAGCGAGAATTCAAAAACGACCCCATTGTTTTCACTTTCTTACCCATTTCAGGGCTTAAAGACAATCAAACAGACAGGCAAAAAACCATTCAAAAACTCCGCGAATTGGACAACAACCCTATTGTTTTGATAGATGATGACAGAGGATCTGAGAACGAATTTAGCGAACATTTTAAAACAGCTAATGAAGAATTACTTAAACCCATCACGATTTTACAGCTCTCAAAATGCAACAAAACTTTCAAACAAATTGAATATTTGTTTACCAAAGAAGATAGGCAAAAGTATTTATTGAACAATAAAAAAAGAAACTTAGCCATGGCGTTCAAAACCAAGCTCTTGTATAGCGAAGAAGACGATGTGGTGACTGAAGAAACAAAAAATAATTTTAAAAATTTGTTTGAGTGGATCACTAAAGAATGCAATGGCTTAAAAAACCGGTTAAAAAATAATGCATAAAATTTGATTATAATGCCCCACAATATTATAAGTGAAAGGATTTTGATGTTTAAAAAAATGTGTTTAAGCTTGCTAATGATAAGCAGTGTTTGTGTGGGGGCAAAGGATTTAGATTTCAAATTGGATTATCGCGCAACTGGGGGGAAACTCATGGGGAAAATGACAGATTCTAGCCTTTTAAGCATCACTTCCATGAACGATGAACCGGTGGTGATTAAAAATCTCATTGTCAATAGGGGAAATTCATGCGAAGCGACTAAAAAAGTGGAACCCAAATTGGGCGATAAGTTTAAAAAAGAAAAACTCTTTGATCACGAATTAAAGTATTCACAACAGATATTTTACCGCCTAAATTGCAAGCCTAACCAATTGTTAGAAGTTAAAATCATCACGGACAAGGGCGAGTATTACCACAAATTTTCTCAATAAAACCGCCCCTTCCTCAAACAAGGGGCTTTCTAGCTAGACCACTTCGTGAGAGTGCCCCTTTCTAAAGAAAGGAGCTTCCTAACTAAAGCATTCCATTGAACGCTAACACGAAAGGCTCTTTAAAGTCTGCATGGACATTTCCTACCCTATAAAAGACTAGGGGGATTTTAACCTATTTTAGCTTGAATATAGCCTAACGGCCATGCACTTACATCTTGCACCCTAAAGGACAGAGTTTTTTGCGCTAGTGGGATAAAATTTAAAAAAGAGTTTTGCCACAAAGCGGCCAAAACCTCTCATGGAGTTTTTTGTTGGGACTGCTCTAAAGCCATTTGCGCATGCTTGCAATCCTTTTTAAAAGACTTCGTAATAAAATTAACCTTAAGAGTCGAATCAAAGGCTTTGTGGCATTTTTCAAGCTTGTGATCGCGCTCTTGCGGATCTTGCAAGTAATATTTCACTGAATGCGCAAAACTAAAATAAAACCCCATAGGAGGGATACGGCTATCTGGCGTGCCTTCGCAATGATCGCTGCAATAAGTGCTTTGCGCTTCTAAACCCCCCAACACCACTAAAAATAAAAAAATCATCTTTTTCATCAATACTCCTTCAATCTTTTCCTAACTTCCTCCAAAATACACCAACGCTGAACCCCAAGTCAATCCCCCACCAAAAGCGTCTAAAAGCATTAAATCGCCCTTTTTCAAACGCCCCTCTTCATAAGCTTCACACATGGCCATAGGGATACTGGCTGCTGAAGTGTTGCCGTATTTATGCACAGTTAAAACCACTTGCTCATCTTTAAAATCCAAATGCTCTCGCACCGCTTGAATGATCCTAAAATTAGCTTGATGCGGGATAAACAAACGCACATCTTCAGGTTTGAGAGCGTTTTTTTCTAAAATCATTTCCACATCTTTTAAAAGCGTTTTTACCGCTAGTTTAAACACTTCATTGCCTTTCATGCACAAAAAAGGCTCTGAAGCTTCTTCTTTAGCGTTAAAGGGCGTGGGTTTTAGAGTTCTTGGCGTATAGAGATAATTAGAAAAATTCCCGTTCGCTGAAATTTGCACATCTAAAACGCTCTCTTTTAAACGCTTGGTTCTGCCTATCACACACGCCCCAGCCCCATCGCCAAATAAAATACAAGTCCCCCTATCTTTAAAATCTAACACGCTGCTCGTTTTTTCCGCTCCCACAATCAGCACATTTTCATACATCCCGCTCTCAACATAAGCCTTAGCCACCGATAATAAATAGATAAAACCCGTG
Source organism: Helicobacter pylori Shi112 (assembly GCF_000277405.1). Lineage (NCBI taxonomy): Bacteria > Pseudomonadati > Campylobacterota > Epsilonproteobacteria > Campylobacterales > Helicobacteraceae > Helicobacter > Helicobacter pylori. Next base: position 206,614 of record NC_017741.1, on the reverse strand, counting down.
CAAGCGGCTGAAATATCAAACGCCGGCTTGTTTTCAATGCCTAATTTCGCGCTCAACACGCAAGCGGTTGAAGGCATGGCTAAAAAATCAGGACTTAAAGTCGCTACAACCACCAAATCAATGTCTTTTGGGGTTAAATGCGCTCTCTCTATGGCTTGTTTAGCCGCTATTACCCCTAAATCGCTGCTTTTTTCTTCATCGTTAGCGAAACGGCGTTCTTTGATACCGGTCCTTTTTTCTATCCATTCATCGCTGGTATCCAAAAATTGCTGAAACTCTGCATTTTTCACACGCTCGCTTGGAACATGCATCGCAATGGATTTAAGAGAGGCGTAAAATTCCATTCAATCCCTTTACATAGTTATTTTTAAGCGTCTTGCTGATCACTTTGAGGCACAGAAACGCTAGGCTTCAAGCTCTCAAACGCCTTAGTGATTCTCAAACAAACCTGACTTTCAACAGTGCTAATAGCCTGATAAATCGCGCATTCAATCGCTCTAGCGTTGCTCTTGCCATGGCTAATGATCACGCTTTTATTCACGCCCAAAAGCGGCGCGCCCCCATATTCAGCGTAATCGGTTTTTTGTTTTAAAATATCAAACGCATTCTTAAGCATCAAAGCCCCCATTTTAGATTTAAAAGAGCTTTTAATTTCATCTTTAAAAATAGAGCCTATCGCACTAGCGACCCCTTCTGTCGTCTTTAAGACCACATTCCCCATAAAGCCATCGCAAACCACCACATCCACAACCCCTTTGAAAATATCGCTCCCCTCCACATTGCCATAAAAGAAGTCGTAAGCTTTCAGCATTTTATGCGTTTCTTTAACGAGCATGTTCCCTTTAATATCTTCTTCGCCATTACTCAAAAGACCCACCTTAGGGCTATCATAATGCAGCACGCTTTTAGCGTATTCATACCCCATAAGAGCAAAATCAATCAAATATTCAGGCTTGCAATCCGTGTTCGCTCCTGCGTCTAATAACACGCTAGGGCGTTTGCCAACGCTTGGCATTAAAGTGCAAATAGCAGGCCTTTCAACCCCCTTGATACGCCCTAAACGCAAGGTGGCTAAACCCATAGTTGCCCCACTATGCCCCGCTGAAATCAAAGCGTCAGCCCCATTTTTCAAAATATCCATACCCAAGTAAATGGAAGATTCCTTACGCTTGATCGCCTCAGTGGCGGCTTCTTCCATTTTAATGTAATCTTGCGTGTGGATCATTTCCACTTTGCTGGCTAACTCTTTAGAAATAAAAGGGGTCGCTTTGTCTTTATCCCCCACTAAAACCGCACTAAAACTCTTATTTTCTAAAGCCCTTGAGACTCCCTCAATAATGGGTAAAACCCCATGGTCAGCCCCCATTAAGTCTATTACAATTTTCATCATGCGTCCTTAAAAGGCTTGTTGCAATCCTTTAAAATACTTTCTATCATTAAAGATAGCTTTTATATTAGTATTCTTTAGTAAATTTGTTAATGTGGTGGGGAAGCTTCCAAGTGCCATCTTTAGCTTTTATGGGCTTAGCCAACTTAACGCTATAATGCGTGCGCCTTTTTGCCGCTCTTGTCTTACTCACTCTTCTATCAGGTACTGCCATAAATTCTCCTTAATTTCAATCTGCATAATGGTAGTCTAATCTAATAGACTCCACTTCAGAGCGTAAAATTTCGCTCAAATCAATAAAACCATTGAAAGATTCAATAACATCTAAATTATCAAAATCCAAACTTTGGCTTTGCGTATCCCACAACCCGTCTGAAATATGCAAAACCAACGACTCATCAAGGCTCTTTTTAAACTCTTTACCGCTTGTATCGCAAACAAGCATCAATTCACCCTTAAGGCGTGCTTCCAAGCGGAACAATTTCGCCCCCACTCGCACAACTTCGCCCTCTAAAACCACTCCCTCATGCTCTAAAGAAAACGCTTTAGGCACATTAAAAGCGATTTTACGCATTTCAAATTGCATGCTTACTTAAAACGCCCTTAAATCTTAAAGATCTCTAGCGGCAAAAAAGAAAGCGATTTCATTGTGCGCGTTTTCCAAGCTATCGCTCCCATGCACCGCATTAGCGTCAATGCTTTCAGCAAAATCCGCTCTGATAGTGCCTTTTTGGGCGAGTTTGGGATCAGTCGCTCCCATAAGATCTCTGTTTTTAGCCACCGCATCTTTGCCCTCTAAAACCATAACCACCACCGGACCACTGACCATAAATTCTATTAAATCTTTAAAAAAGGGTCTCTCTTTGTGGATCGCATAAAAATTTTCAGCGTCTTTAACGCTCAAATGCAAGCGTTTCATCGCAATGACTTCCAAGCCGTTACTCTCAAAGCGATCAATGATTTTGCCTACCACTTTTTTCTTAAGTGCATCCGGCTTAATAATAGACAGCGTTCTTTGTTTCAATTTAAACTCCTTGTGAATTGTTGATTATACAAAAATTTTTTAAAATATTACCCTTAAAACATTTTTTTAACGCTTAAAGAACGCTTGAATCTCTTCGGTTTTGTTGGTTTTTTCCCAAGTGAATTCCTCTAATTCTCGCCCAAAATGCCCATAAGCTGAAGTGAGCGAATAAATGGGCCTTAACAGATCCAAGCTTTCAATAATGCCTTTTGGTGTGAGTTTGAAAACCGATCTCACGCATTTTTCCAACTCCGCACTTGAATGCTTGCTCGTGTTATGCGTATTCACATAAACAGACACCGGCTCTATCACCCCAATCGCATAAGCAAGCTGCACGGTCGCTTTATCGCAAACCCCACTCGCTACCAAATTTTTAGCCACATAGCGGGCCGCATAAGCCGCGCTCCTATCCACTTTACTAGGGTCTTTCCCGCTAAACGCTCCCCCCCCATGCGGGCAACTCCCCCCATAAGTATCCACGATGATTTTTCTGCCCGTCAAGCCCGCATCGCCTTGCGGCCCACCAATAACGAATTTTCCTGTAGGATTGACAAAAAACTTGATATTGTCATGCAAATATTCTTTGGGTAAAACCTTATACACGATCTCTTCAATCACGGCTTCTTTTAAATGTTTTTGCGAAACTTCTGGGGAATGTTGGGTGGAAACGACAATCGTATCAATGCTTACAGGCTTGTTGTTTTCATAACGCACGCTCACTTGAGACTTGCCATCAGGCCTTAAAAAAGGCAGAGTGTTGTCTTTTCTTTTTTGAGCCAGAGCGAAAGTGAGCTGGTGCGCTAAATGAATGGGTAAGGGCATGAGCGTTTCAGTCTCCTTGCACGCATAACCAAACATAAGCCCTTGATCCCCCGCCCCAATCTCGCCATCTTCTCTATCCACGCCTTGATTAATATCAGGGCTTTGCTCGCCAATGCCATTTAAAACCGCCGCGCTTCTATAATCAAAGCCATAAAGAGCGTCTGTATAACCAATCTTTTTAACCACTTCTCTTGCAATCTCTTGCATAGGGGCATAAACAGAAGTTTTTAACTCGCCAGTGATCATGCAAAACCCGTTAGAAACTAAAGTCTCGCATGCGACTTTGGCTTTTTGATCGCGCTCAATAATGTAATCTAAAACCGCATCGCTGATTTGATCAGCCATTTTATCAGGATGCCCCTCGGTTACTGATTCAGAAGTGAAAAGAAAACTATCTTTCATTGATTGTCCTTATTAAAATAATCATTCGTATTCAAAATGGGCTTATTATAGCTTATTTCACAACTTCAACAAAACCACACACTAAAAACCTAAAAAATACAAAAACAAAAATCTTTTTTAAGAGCCACAAGATAGGGAGCTTATTTGAAAAAAATAAGTAATTTTTGACACTCAAAAACCCATGTCGGGGGTTAAACTTTTTGTCTCACAAAAAAACAAATATTTTTAAAAGCTTAACGCATTTTAAACTTATAAACGCCTATAGAAGGGCGTTAAAACACGAAAGGAGCATCAAAATATGAGACAAAAAAGAGAGACAGAAACAAGCTTTAACCAGCTTAAGGAAATCACTCAAAGCATTCAAGCGCATCAAGCGCTTAAAACTAACCAAAACGCCAATGTGAGCGAACTTACACCTAAACGCGCGGCTCAAGAGCCTAAAAGGCGCGCACAAGGAAATTGCGTTCTAAAGCCTACAAAAAAAACCTTTAGCGAGAGACAAAAAACCACGATTAGAGAGCCAATACAAGAAAGCGCTAACGCAAGGACTAAAACCAAAGAAGCCAACCAAAAAGGAGACAACAATGCTAAAGCCTAATAAAAAACTTAACAGGCCTTTAGAAAAAAAAATGGCGGATCGTTTTGAATGGTCGTTAATAATAGCGTTTAGCTTGATTCTAGCTACAGCTTACGCTTTAAGGAGTCTATTATGAACACCTTCACACTATACACACGAGATTACAAGGGCGAAGCGACTCTATATCTCAACTATCACGATAACAAGAATAAGCGTTTTAGAGTGAGCTTAAGAAAAGCCACGGATTGCTTAAAAATGGATACCGACACAGCCTTAGAATATTTCAAAGACAAAAAGCTTAAAGAGATCTTAGCTTTTGTTAATCGTTTAGAAGCGATAAAAAACGCCAATAAGCGCGTTAAAAACGCCGAAAAACAAACGCATAGGATTCAGTCAAAGATCACCCATACTTCAAGCGTTAAATCGTTTTCTATCGTTAAAAATAGGACTAAAACAAACGAGCCTTAATTCTTTAGAAAATGTTTTCAATAGCATTTTTAGCGTGATGGGCTTAAAAGAAAGCGACAAGCTCAAAAAGATCACTAAAGAAAAGATCGCACAATACCACCAAGCCACGCTAACACTCTACAGAAAGAACACGATCCACAACTTTAACGCTAATCTAAAAAGCTTTTTAGCGTTTTGTGAGAGAGAGCGGTTTTTACCTCAAAATCCTTATTATACGATCACACTTAAAAACGCGCTAGCAGCCAAAGCGATCGAGCCTTTTAGTTTAGAAGAGGTTAAAACGCTCATAGAGAACGCTCCAACATTACGCTTAAAAGCGTTTTTAGTAGTAGCGTTTTTTACAGGCGCACGAACCGGCGAGCAGTTAGCATTACAATGGAAAGACATTGACTTTAAAGAAAAAACGATCACTATTAACAAGTCCTTAAACGAACTAGGAGAAATCACAAGTCCTAAAAACAAGCCAAGCATTAGAGAAGTTGATCTATTAGAGCCAGTGGAGAAAATCCTAAAAGAGCTTAAAGAAAGCGAACCGGATACTAAAAAATTCGTTTTCATAGACATGCCAAAGCGATCAAGTATCTTTCAAAGGCATTTCAAAAAACTTTTAAAAGCCTTGAACTTGAAAGACAGAAAGCTTTACACCACACGCCACACTTTTGCAAGCTTGATGCTAAGCCAAGGCGAAGAACCAATGTGGATCAGCAGAACTCTAGGTCATAAAGATTTGAACACGACTTACAGCACTTACAGCCACTACATACCTAAACAAGACAAAGAACGAGCGAAATTCACAAAGGAATTATTATGAGTAAAAAGGAAACCAACATGGAAATTTTTCAATACCTAGCTTACCAAACGATCAAAGAAAGCAATACGGATTTAAGTTTTTTTGATTTCATCCAAAAATTAGAAAAACTCCAAAAAACGCATACGATTAGATCCAGCGTTTGCAATGTGAGAAATAAGCGCGTAACGAGCTATTCAATCTTACTCCAAAAAAAAGCGGTTTGAACATGACACAAGAAAAACTAAAACCGATCGATTTAGAAGTTTTAATAGCGCTCAACAAGAAAGCGTATTTGCCTAAAACAGCCGACAAGATTTCAAAAGATCTCAGAATTGATTACTACTACACGCTTAATATTTTTAAAAAGCTTGAAGCTAAAGGCTTATGCATTCAGTGGATTATCAATAAAAAGAAAGAAAAAGAAAAGAAAAACAACTATTACAAGGTTTGTTGTTTAAGCGATTTTGGGAAAGATCTATGCACCTATTTAAAAGCTTTAAAAAGCGTTAAAACCAAAAAAAAGGATCAACAATGAACTACATCCTAAAACAACCAATGAAATTTGGTTATACGCAAATCTCTAATGAAATTTGCGAGGACGAACGAGTCTCTGACATAGCGATAGCGATCTATGCTTATATCAAAAAGCACGCAACCACTTTTAAGCTCTGCATTGAAGACATAGCCAAACGATTCAATAGGAACACAAAAACGATTTACAAGTACCTAAACGAATTAAAAGATTTAGGTTATATTGAATTTGAAAGAGAGCGAAAAAAAGACGGCACATTTTCTAAATTTTTTAGATTTATCATGGGAAATTTTTCTAAAAAACAAGCTCAAAAATCAGCCAAAAAAGACGCTATCCACAAGGAAAATATTTCCGTCTGGATAAACCCGCAAAAACAAGCCTCTAACGCCGATGATACCGAAGCTCAATCCATGAGTACTTATTTTCCATCGTTTACATTAAAAAGAAAAAATAAAAATAAACATGAAAATATACGCTCAAGTGAAAATTTTTCAACGAAAAAATTTGATGAAAAACAACAAGTCTTCTCAAACGATCGAGATCTAAAAGATTCCGTCAAAGATTCTTCTCTTAAAAGCTCAAATATTTCTAATTTTAGTTTATTTGATCGTTTTAGCGCTTTTTTTAGCTCTATTTTAGGAAATTTAGACACGAAACACTTGAACCAATACGAAAGGTTAGCTTTTGAAGAATTTTTGAATTATCGCAGCGAGAAGCACAAATTAAGCTATAGCACTAAAAAAGCGCTTTTGCACCAATGCGAAGCCTTGAAAGCGCAAGGATACGATTTAGTGGCTTGTATCAACCAATCCATACGCCGAAACTATAATGAAATCTATGAGGTCATGCATTTTGAAAAGCCAAGTTGCCAAAGCAAAGCCAAAGGCGAAGAAGTCATGGATCAGTTTGAATACAACGATTGCTATAACGGCTTTATTTTTGGTAGGTGAAATCATGCGATCGTGGAATTACAAGCACGCTAACAAGAATTTCAAGCCAAAGGTATGGACGAATAGTATTCTAATAGAAAACGGGCTTTTAGAGATTTTAGAATTGCTTAAAATCATAGAGAATCGATCTCGAAGCCAGATAACAGAGCGCTTGATTATTTTTTACTTAGAAACGCAGAAAGGACAAAGCAATGAGAAGGCATGGGAACGATCGAACCGCGCTTATAAAAGAACTCTTATTAACCAAACGAAAAAAAATAAGCTTAAGAGACAGCAACTTGAAAGAATTAAAAAGGCTGAAAAGAAAAAACAATTACAAATTAGCGCAAATCGTGCGTTTAGCTATTTTGAAAGGTCTTAAGCAATTCAAAAATGAAAATCTTTTAGTGCATTTGACTTTAAAGGAATTTGACAGCTTTTTAGAAATTTTAGAAGAAAAAAACCAAAAGAAACGATAAAGGAAACGGCATGGAAAATTTGATAATGAAAAGTTTTTTAGACTATCCGCAACACATAGAGGATTTTTTAAAAGACATCAGCGTTAAAAGTTTTAATCCATTTAATCAAAAACTCATCAAGGTTTTAATTGAAATGAACCAAAGAAACCAAGTACCAAGGCTTGAAACGATCAAGCTTAGGATCGCAGAAAAGGAATTTCAAAGCGAAGAGTTTAAACGCATTTTAGAAGCGGATAGCTACCCGGATTATTTGAATTTGAAAAGCGATTTTAAAACGTATTTGTGTTTTCAAATGCAAGAACATCTCGCCAACAAACTTAAAGAAGCCACGCGCAAAAGTGAAGTTTTTGATTATGAATTTTTGAATAAATACATCAACCTAGGAATCGTTAGAAGTGGTAAGTATTTTTGGGAATGGGAGGAGTATTTTAAAAATAAGCCTCCTATTGAAAAGATAGAAACTGGTATTAACTATTTAGACATCATCACAGAAGGAGGAATCGAATTAGGACAAATAGTTTTACTTAGCGGCGATCCAGAAGCCGGTAAAACGCTTTTAGGTGTGCAGTTTTTAATGAACGCGCAACAACAACACAAGGTAACTTATTTTGGTTTTGAATTTAGCGTTAGGAAGCACATTGAAACCTTAAGGAATAAAAATTTTAATATTAAAGCGGATAACTATTTTATAGACGATCAAAGTTGCGAACTAAACGATCTCATTTCTCAAATACGATCGCTATCCAAAGAGGGACATAAGGTTTTTTTAATAGACAGCCAAATGAAGATCCAAGCGCCAATCGTAGGAAGGACTATTGAAGAAATAGAAACTTCTAAATTTAGCGCTTTAGGTGAAACCGCTAGGAGCTTGCAGGTGTTGATTATTCTCATTGTGCAAAATTCTAAAAACGACAGCTACACGCCAACAGGATCACGCAAAGGTGGTCATGAAGCGCATTTGATGATTCGCATAGAACGGATAAAAAGGAACGAGTTACCACACCTTAAAGACTTTAACGAGCGAGCTAAGCACCGAAGAATTGTTATACTAAAGAACAAGCAAACAGGTTTAAGCGGTTATAGGTATGTTAAAAATGTTGATTATCGTTTTTTTGAAGTGGATTATAACGGATCTGGACAACAATTCCAACATGACGAACATGAAGAATACGGAGGCTTAATATGAAAATCACTAATTTAGCGCCACTAAAAGATCGTATTCAAATCATGGAAGTTTTGGAGAGTTATATTGATTTTCACAAAGTTGGAGCGAATTTCAAAGCGTGCTGTCCTTTTCATGATGAAAGAAGTGCAAGTTTTATCGTAAGTCCTGAAAAAAATATTTATCATTGTTTTGGATGTGGTGTGAGCGGTGATGCCTTGAAGTTTTTGCAAGAATACAAAAAATTAAGTTTTCTTGAAGCCGTTGAAGAAGTGGCTAAAATCTATAATTATCATTTAGAATACGAAACCGATGCTAAAATTGAACGCAACAACCATTTAAAAGAAATTTTAGCTTACGCTAACAATCTTTTTAAAGAACGGCTAAAAAACGAGCCGAAAGTGTTGAACTACCTCACGCAAACGCGCGCGATTAGTTTAGAAATGATAGAAGCTTATGATTTAGGTTATTGTTTGCATGGTGATTTAGAAGTTTTGAAAGAACGCTTTAATGCTGATGATTTGATCGCATGCGGTCTTTTCTCTAACAAAAACGAAGACAAAGAATTAAGAAGTTTTTGCAACTACCGCATTACAATTCCGTTAAAGGATAGCAAAGGCCAAATTAGAAGCTTTAGCGCGCGTTTGTGTATACCAAGACTTCTAAAAGCTAACAACGCTCCTAAATACCTTAACGGCAGAGAAACAAGCCTCTATAATAAAACATTTTTCTTGTATAACTACCACCGAGCGCTTGAATCTATCAAAGAAAAGAAGCAGGTTATTATATGTGAAGGTTTTTTTGATGTGTTAGCGTACGAACATTTTTATTATAAAAACGCAATTTGTACAAGCGGTACCGCATTCACTAAAGAACATTTAGCGTTTTTAAATAAGCTTAATGTGGAGTTGTGTTTTAGTTTTGATAACGATAACGCCGGAACAGAAGCCACCATTAGAGCGCTTGATTTGTGTTTGAAAAACCATGTAACCAACATGAGCGTTATTAAGATCAAAGACTCAAGTGTTAAGGATTTAAGCGATTATCAAAAACTTAACAGACGCCCTAACCTAGCCAAAATTAACGGCTTTAAATTCTATTGCTCCTATTTGTTACGAGCAGAACTGACCACGCCACAAAAGGATTTAAACTACAGAAATATTTTAAAGATCCTTGAAGCTTTTGAACCTTTCATGCAAGCGGATTTACTCAAAATATTAAATTCATTTTTAGCGCAAAAAAGCGTTAAACCCGTTAAGCAGAAAAATTTACCCGGTAAATTAGATCTACTAGAAGCGAGAGTTTATGCAACAATGCTTGAAAGCGAAGAGTTTAGGTACATTGCAAGGCGCTTTTTAACGCCAAGCGATGTTAAATATCCTACATTTTTTAAAAGGATTGTGTGCAGTGATTTTAGAGGTTTAGATTTTTTGAAAAAATTTAAAACTATTCCTGAAAGCTATCAAAAAAGCTCATTAGTGTGGCTCAAAACCAAAGGCTTAAAAAATTCTTTAGCGGTTGCGCTAGATTGCAAGGATTACGCTTTAGCTGAAGCGATAAACGCTAAAATTAAAGAAATTCAAAAGGATTAATGCATGAGTTGGATTGATATAAGCGTAAGTCCTGGATCTAGCTCTCAAGGCTCTAACGCTATTTTAAGCGGTTTTATCCAGTCTTTAGGTAATGCTTTAAATAACGCGCATTTTGGTGGTATTAGCGGATTTCCTAGGCAATTAAGCAATGAAAACGATCAAATCGTAGGATACTATGATGATCCTAACGGCTATTACGCCGTGAGTAGAAAATTCTTAGCGCAGAAAAACTATTATTCTAATGAACGGCTAAAAAACGCTTTTGGACGCCTTATAAACCATCAAAACCGCATCAACCAACTCACACAAGAAATAATGGATAAAGAAAACGCCATTAACAGCCTGAATAATGAAATACACCACATAAACCAAGAAATAGACAAGCAAAACCAAGCGATAAGTAACCTAAACCAAGAAATAGCGAACTTGAATAACGAAATTAACGCGCTAAAGAATGCAATCAAACAAGAACAAGAAAAATTAAACGCTTTAGAATTAGAAACGAGTAATAAAAATCAAATTGAAGAAAGCTTGAAAAAATTAGAAAAACTTAAAGAAGAACTCAAACGGCTTAAAAAAAAATCCAAATGGAAGAAACAATTTAATTTTTTGACCGACAACTCTTCTAATAAAGAAGCCAAACAGCAACGCGCCTTACAAGCAAGCCAAGAACACGCAGCTTTTTTAAACTTTTTTTTAACTGATCCTTATGCGATACTACCTAAAGGCTTTATCTACGAATATCATAATCCCGGCAAAGAAACCTACAACGCTCTAAACGCTCCTAACAACATGGACGGCATCAATAACCAGTTTAAAGTCAATGCACTAAACCAGGTTTTAGATAACAGCTATCAAAAGTTTTTACCCGGTAATGATAGCTACAACGCTTTAGGCTCTATAGAACAAGTGAAAGCCTTGAAGTTTTATGATTTGGTTTTGAATTACCATCCAGAAAGCGAGAATACACAAAGCGCCTTATTTTTCAAACAGATCTCCCAATACGCCAAAGGCTTAAGGCTTAAGATCTTAACGGCTAAAACTAGCAAGAAAAATTTAAAAAGGATTGAAGAATTAGAAAAAACCATTAAACAAGAGCAAGAGCGCTTAAACGACAAAGACTTGAACGCTTTAACGCAAGACCTACAAAAAGAGCAAGAAAACGCCCTAAAATTTAAAGAAAGCATCAAAGCCAAGCAAAACTATATTAACGCGCTAAAGAACGCTATAAATCAAAAAGAACACGCAAAAAATCCTATAGAACAAGAAAGACAGAACCAACAAAATGCTAAACGAGAGAAAGAACAAGAAAGACAGAACCAACAAAATGCTAAACGAGAGAAAGAACAAGAAAGACAGAACCTAAATAACGAAATTAACGCTATAGGCAACGAACGACTAACGATTAAAGAATTAGGTACAAAAGACAATTTTTTAGGAATACAGCCTTATTTTAACCACACAGGAAGAACTTACGCAAGAGCGGCTTTTAGTGATAAGAACAAAAGCATAAAAGAATATTATGAAGTAGAAACCAAAATTAAAAACATTCTAGGATTTTACAGAATCGGAGAAAGCGATGAACGGATTTTGCAACGCTTTTTACAATTAAGCCCAGCGGTGCAGAATGAGCTTGCTTTATTGATGTTAAATTAAAATTTAAAAAGAATTAACCCTTAAAATCAAGCCGTTATTTTGCTTAAATGCATAATAAAACATTTTAGGATAAAGGCATGCAAGCAGAAAACATGGACATTGACTTAAAAAACTTACCAAGCACGCCGCTATATCCGTTAAAAAATCCTACTTTAACGCCCGAACAATTAGAACAAAAACGAAAAGAACTTATTGTAGATCTCAACCAAAAATCAAAAGAACTCACCGAATTAGGTTTATTAGATAAGTTAGGAGGTTTTGTAGGTTACCAAACACAAAACGCCAAAGATCGAGAAAAACAGCTAACTGACCTTAAAACGCAAGCTATAGACAACAAGCTAGATTTTAAAGATTTACCTAATGCGCTTAAAGATGAATATTACAATAACGCAGAAACGAGCCTTTTTAATCCGCTTAAAACCAAGAACGAGATCGCCAAAGAAGACTATCAAAAAGACTTACAAAGAAAAGAAATATTAAAGAAAACCAGCCAAGAACTCACGAAAAGCGATAAGGACCTAATAGATAATGATAATGGTTTTTTTAATAATGCACTGGATTTTATCACAGGTGCAAGCGAAGCGGATAAGCTTAAGGAATACAAGGAAAAAGAAAAAGCCAAAGATATAACAAAAGAAATACAGAAAGCCTATTCAGCTTTTAGCAATATTGACAAGAACAAGGATTTTTTTAGCTTATTCACTAGCGAAGATAAAGAAGCGCAAGAAAAAGCTAAGAAAGATTTTGAAACGATCGCTAAAAACCTCTATCATTTTGACAGCGTGATCTACAATGAAAAAAATGAACCTTTTGTAGTCAAAGGCGATAAGGTTTATAAAATTAACGATGGTTTTATAGACAATTTCACGCAAAGCCTTTTAAATAATAAGTTTTCTATAGCAGGAAGTGTTACCGGTGGTTTAGCAGGAGCTAAATACGGAAAGAGTGCCGGAGCTTTAGGATTAGTCGGAGGAGCGATCGCAGGCGCAGCCTTAGGAGCGACCACAGGAGCGGCTACGGATGCGATTATAACTAATCTAGCGCTAGATCGAGAGAATAAAGCCGATGAAATCATAAGGCATGCGTTAAGTGATGGAGCTTTATCGTTAGCGACTGATACGCTTATGTTAGGAGCCGGTAAGGTTTTAAAACCGCTTGCTAAAGCGCCGTTAAAATTAGCCGAGATGAGCATGCCTTTTCAATTCACTAAAAACTTTTTCACCGGTAACGCCAAGCGCGCCAGCGAGATCATAGAAACCACGCTATCTAAAGAACAGCAACAAGCCTTAAAAGAATTTAGCGCACGATTTGGTGGTGAAACCAAGATCAACACTAACAACGCTAACGACTTTTTAAGAGAGAAGATAAAGAGCGTTTTTAAAGGCGATGAAAGCAAGTTGAACGCTTATGATAAAGTGAAAGAAATCCTAACGCTAGACAACCACAAAGAACAGCAACAAGCCTTTATAAGAGCGATACGAAGCGATGAAACCGGTAACACTTTAGCGTTTTTGGTTGAAGCCGCTAATTTAAGTCCTAAAGCTAACGCTAGTTTAAAATCCATTCTTAACCAAACGACTGAGAACTTAACCAAATCCTTAAAGCAGTTTGATTTGAAAGATTATGAAATAAAAAGCGTTTTTGATAATTTAGAACAAGGCACTAAGGAAAGTTATGATAAAGCCTTGAACGAAATCATAGGAAAGCTATACGATAACAGCTACAAGGTGAATTTAAGAGAAAGCGTGCAGGATGCGACTAATCTTGAAAAGTTTTTGAACGATCTTAAAGCGCAAGGCGAGATCGATCCGCAAGCTAAAAGCTTTTTGAGGCAGATTGAAGAAAATGTTTATAACCCGTTACTACAAACCTATAAAATCCTATAAAGAGCTATAAAATTCTCTTAATTTAGGGTTTTTGTTGTATTCCTAGTTCAACCTTGCTAGTTGCTAAACGATTTTTGGATAAATCATTCAACAGAGCTGTCAAGTCCATAGGCGTAAATTCGGCAGTAACTCTACCTACTAAATGCTTTAAAAGATTGATAGCAGCGTTTATATCTCTATCTAATTCAAAGCCACACTCTAGGCATTGATAAATCCTATCTTTAAGTTTTAAATCTTGTTTAACCTTTTGACAATTAGAACAAGTCTTAGAGCTTGGATAGTAAGTGTCAGCTCTTAGAATTTCTTTATTAGAGTATTTAGCTTTATACTCTAATAGCGTGTTAAACACAGACATAGAAACATCGCTTAAAGATTTAGCCAACCTGTGATTTTTAAACATGTTTTTGACTTTCAAACTCTCTAAACAAAACGAGTTTGAGTGTCTTATAAGAGAGCTTGTGAGCTTGTGTAAAAAATCAAGTCTGATGTTAGCGATTTTTTCATGCAAGTGGGTAAGCTTTTTAGAATGCTTTAAGTAATTATTAGATTTCTTGGTTTTATCCCCTTTGGTTTTTGGGTGGATTTTTTTACTCAGTTGTCTGCTAATTCTTACAAGCTTTCTAGTAAGCTTATCTAAGGGCTTAGGGGCATAGATATTTAAGCCATTAGACAAACTCACAAAGGATTTAATCCCTATATCAACCCCTAGTTTATTATGACTCTCTTGGAGTTTATGGGTTCGTTTGTATTCACTCTCATCAACACCACAAGAGATTGAAACATAGAAATGATCGCCCTTTTGAGTGATGGTAGCGTTATTGATTTTGCCTTGAAATCTTAGTTTTTCAGTGAGTTTGATTGGTGGTAAGTTAGGTATTTTTAAATAACCAGTATTAGCTGTTTGAATGATTTTAATTTGGTCGCCCCCTATATAAAAAGAACCTTGAAACTCTCTTTTCTTTTTAAATTTAGGGTAACTCACTAAACCTTTTTTCAAATCCCTAAAAAACTTATTAAAGGCTAGATTTAAGTGGATAAAAGGCTGTTGGGTGGCGTATTTAGTTACTTCATAAACGAAATTAAATTGCGATTTTTTAAGAGCGTTAAATTCTTTTTTAAGCTGTAGATGGTTAGTTTTAATACCCAGTTGGTAGTTTTCTTTCCATTTAGCTAACCCCCAATTATAAGCGAACCTAGCGCACCCAAAAGCTTTTTTAAAGTAAGTAATATGCTTGTTATTAGGCTTTAAAGCGATTTTATGCGTGATTGAGATAGCTGACATTGTTAGTTATGACTTCTTGCATTTCATCTAAGAGTTTTTTGTTTTTCTTAGACCTAGAGCCATACAATCTAGCGCTAAAGACGGTTATAATTTCTAAAACATCTTTGGCTAATTCTTCTTCAAACCTCACATTCTCATCACCCTTATTGATGATAACCACTTCTACTTCTTTAGCTTCACAAATACTGAATACCAATTCAGCTCCAAAGCGTAATAATCTGTCTTTATGCGTTAATACAAGGCGCTTGACTTGATTGTCTAAGATTAAGTTTAAAAGCTTGGTTAAGCCTTTTTTATAGTAGTTCATGCCACTCCCTAAATCTTGTATCACTTCATAGTTAAAGCCGCATCTAGCGCAATAAAGCTCTAAAACTTGAACTTGTCTGATTAAATCCTCTTGTTGGTCATGCGAGCTTACTCTAGCATAAGCTATTGTTTTTAATTCATCTTGATTAAAGACTGCGTTTCTATTGATACGCCTTAAACTTTCTAACTTGTAACGCCTTTCACCGCCTTTAGTGAGTTCATCAGGTTTTAACAAATCTTTTTTATCCCAATTGCGTAAGGTTTGGATAGTTACACCCAAAAGCTTACTCGCTTGACCGATTGATAGCATTCTTTTATTCATGCAAGCAGTATAACACAAAACTTAATAACCTATACAAAAATTATAGTATTTTATAGGTTATTATAGGATTTTAGTTTCTGTTTGTAACCCTAGCCCCTAGTTATTCTACAAAGATTTTTAAAACTTATTTTTTTGATTTCAATTAGTGTTTTTAAATTTCAATTAGTGTTTTTTGATTTCAATTGTTTTTTGATTTCAATTGTTTTTTGATTTCAATTGTTTTTTGATTTTGAAACGATTTAAAAAAAAATATTTGTTTTTTTGTGTATTTTTAATTTATGTTAAATTATTCAAGTTTTTTTAATATTTTTAAAATGTTAAAAAATTTAAGTATGTTTAAAAATCATACAAAAAGAAAAACAAAACGCACGCTATAACATATATACGCCTTTGCTAAGCATGTTTAAAGGCACTTGACAAGCAAGCCAAAAAAGGACTATAATTGAAGTATTCTTTTAGAATATGTTTTTTGAGACATACAAAAAGCTAAAAACCTAAAAAGATTTATAGCGTGTTTTTGGGCTTGTGGGTGTTTTTTTTGCGATGGCGTGGTTATAGCTTATTTCATTCTTTAAGACTTAAAAAACCCTTTAGCTTTTTGCAACAAACTCGTTTTTTGCTGTTTTCTAAAATTCGTTCTTAAATGAGCCAGGAAATGGTGCCATTCATGGATTTCCATAGCAGGGATCGCTCCGGCAAAATTAGTGTTAGGGGGCAAGTCTTTACCCACCGCGCTTTTACCTCCAATTTGAGTGAATTCGCCCACATGCAAATGCCCCCCAATGCCCACTTGCCCGCCAAAAACCACATTACGGCCAGTGGTTGTAGAGCCGCTCAAGCCCACTTGAGAAACAACGATGCTGTGCTCGCCTAAAACGCAATTATGCCCGATTTGAACCAGGTTATCAACCTTAACGCCCTCTTTAATCAAAGTCTCACCAAACACCGCCCTATCAATCGCCGTGTTAGCTCCAATTTCTACATTTTTTTGAATCCTAACAATCCCCACATGCTCAATTTTGACATGCTCTCCTAAAGCGGTGTGTGCATAACCAAAGCCATCGCCTCCAATCACACTGCCTGCATGGATAGTAACATTGTCTTCTAAAATCGTGTTTTGATACAAAATCACACGAGGATACAAAATACAATTTTTACCGATTTTGACCCCATCAGCGATCACCACGCCCGGATAAATCAAAGAGTTTTCGCCAATTTCTACGCCCTCTCCAATTATAACATTAGGCATGATCGTTACTTTTTTAAAATGTTTAGGCTCATTCACGCTTTCTGGGTTTTTAAAAAAAGGGATTTTAAAGGCATGCGAAGCTTTAGCAAAGGCTAGATGCGGGTTATCCACGATTAAAGCTTGCATGTGTTTTGGCACTTTAGAAGATTCTTTTTTACGGATAAACACCGCCCCGGCTTTTGAATCTTTTAAAAGTTTAAGGTAGCGCGCTTGGTCAATATAGCTAATATCATTAGGCGTGGCCTTATCCAATTCCGCTAAAGCATGCACTTCAAAATCGTTTGAAAATTCCGTTTCAATAGAATAGGCGCTTAACAATTCGCTTAATTTCATCAATACCCCTTATTGTTCTTTATGCAAATCCCACAATAGCGTAGCTTTATTATCTTTTTCTTCCACAGCCCCCATGCCCATAACATGATAGCCAGCATCCACAAAATGCACTTCCCCACTCACCCCACTAGACAAGCTAGAAAGCAAATACATCCCGGCATTGCCCACTTCTTCTAAACTCACATTTTTTCTTAAAGGGGCGTTGATTTCATTCCATTTTAAAATCATTCTAAAATCAGCGATCCCGCTAGAAGCGAGCGTCCTAATAGGCCCAGCCGATAGGGCATTCACTCTTATGTTATGCTTGCCTAAATCCACCGCTAAATAACGCACCGCACTCTCTAGGGCCGCTTTAGCCAACCCCATCACATTGTAATGCACCATGTATTTGGTGCTGCCTAAATAGCTTAAAGTCAAAACAGACGCTCCGTTATTCAATAAAGGTTTTAGGGTGTTTGTCAGCTCTATTAAAGAATAAACAGAAATTTCCATAGCGGTGTTAAACGCGCTTTTAGAAGTTTCTAACAAACTCCCCTCTAAAGCCTCTTTAGGGGCAAAGGCCACGCTATGAACGATAAAATCCAATGAGCCTAAATCCTTTTTAACGCTATCATATAGCGGCTTGAAATGCTCTTCTTTGCTCACATCTAATTCATACACATAGGGGCTATTCAATTCCTGTGCGATAGGCCTCACGCGCTTTTCTAAACTCTCATTCAAATAAGTGAAAGCCAAAGTAGCCCCTTGATTGAAACAAGATTGAGCGATCCCATAAGCGATGGATTTATTGTTTGCCACCCCTACAATAAGCCCTTTTTTACCTTTTAAAAATCCCATGATTTTCCTTTATAAAAATGAAATGATTGTTTTAAAATTTTCTAATTCCAAAGACGCGCTCCCGATCAACAAGCCATCCACGCTATCAATCCCTAAAATTTCTTTAGCGTTTTGCGCATTCACGCTCCCCCCATACAACAAGGGCGTTTTTTGATTTAAAATTTGCTTTAAAAAACCATGCGTGAGATAAATCTCTTCTAAAGAAGCGCTCTTTTTTGTGCCAATCGCCCAAATAGGCTCATACGCCACCACTAAATTAGGATAATTAAGATCAATATTTTCTAATTGCTCGTTTAAAAATTCCTTTACAGCCTTAAAACCCTTTTCTCTGGTCGTTAATTCTTCGCCAATGCAATAGACAATTTTAAAATTTTTACTTTTAAAAAAATCAAACTTTTCTTTCAAAAAGCTAGGGCTTTCCTTTAAAAGCAATCGCCTCTCGCTATGCCCTATTAAAAGCGTGTTGATTTTGAGTTCTTCTAAATGCTGTGAAGTGATTTCACCGGTAAAAGCCCCACAATCTCTAGGGTAAGCGTTTTGCGCCCCTAAAGTGAAATGCAAAAACGAATTAGGCAATAACCCCAAAAAATCAGGGAATACAAACACCCTATCAAAATGCTGCGGTTTTAAAGTCTTTTCTAATTCTTCTAAATACGCATGGCTTTTAAAAATAGGCATAGCGGATTTAAAATTAGCCATAGCAATTTTTGTCATTGAATGATCCTTATTTTATAGGTGGTAACTATCCCTTATTATATCTAATAGCGTTAAAAAATGTAAATTTTAAACAATAGCCCCCTTGAATTGCATTTTTTCTCAATTTAGGTTTTGTTTATAAGAAAAATTATTTCAAATGTAGTAAAATTAAGGCAGTGTTTTTGCGTCAAGCGATTCAGGTTAATTTTAGAGTTTTTAGGAGCAGTTTTTATGCAACAAGAAGAGATTATAGAGGGTTATTATGGCGCTAGCAAAGGGCTTAAAAAGAGCGGTATTTATGCCAAGCTGGATTTTTTACAGAGCGCTACGGGATTGATTTTAGCGCTCTTTATGATAGTGCACATGTTTTTGGTCTCAAGCATCTTGATTAGCGATGAAGCCATGTATAAAGTGGCAAAATTTTTTGAAGGGAGCTTGTTTTTAAAAGCAGGCGAGCCGGCTATTGTGAGCGTGGTTGCAACAGGGATTATTCTTATTTTAGTCGTGCATGCTTTTTTGGCGCTAAGGAAATTCCCTATCAATTACAGGCAATACAAGGTTTTTAAAACCCATAAGCATTTGATGAAACATGGCGATACGAGCTTGTGGTTTATTCAAGCCCTCACCGGGTTTGCGATGTTTTTCTTAGCGAGTATCCACTTATTTGTCATGCTCACAGAGCCTGAAAGTATCGGGCCTCATGGCTCAAGCTATCGTTTTGTAACGCAAAACTTTTGGCTTTTGTATATTTTCTTATTGTTTGCCGTAGAATTGCATGGCTCTATTGGGTTGTATCGCTTAGCGATTAAATGGGGGTGGTTTAAGAATGTGAGCATTCAAGGCTTGAGGAAAGTCAAATGGGCGATGAGCGTGTTTTTTATTGTTTTAGGGCTTTGCACCTATGGGGCTTACATTAAAAAAGGTTTAGAAAATAAGGACAATGGCATTAAAACCATGCAAGAAGCCATAGAAGCTGATGGGAAATTCCACAAAGAATAAGGGTAGAAAATGAAAATAACATATTGTGATGCGCTAATTATTGGAGGCGGATTGGCCGGGTTAAGGGCTAGTATCGCATGCAAACAAAAGGGTTTAAACACCATCGTTTTAAGCCTAGTGCCTGTCAGGCGTTCGCACTCTGCAGCCGCTCAAGGGGGCATGCAAGCGAGTCTTGCGAACGCTAAAAAAAGCGAGGGCGATAATGAAGATTTGCACTTTTTAGACACGGTTAAGGGGAGCGATTGGGGATGCGATCAGCAAGTGGCTAGAATGTTTGTAACCACTGCTCCTAAAGCCATTAGGGAATTGGCCAGTTGGGGGGTGCCTTGGACTAGGATTAAAAAGGGCGATAGGCCTGCGGTCGTCAATGGTGAGCATGTTACGATCACTGAAAGAGATGACAGGCATGGTTATATTCTAAGCCGTGATTTTGGCGGCACTAAAAAATGGCGCACATGTTTTACGGCTGATGCTACAGGGCATACCATGCTTTATGCGGTCGCTAATGAAGCCTTACACCACAAAGTGGATATTCAAGACAGAAAAGACATGCTCGCTTTCATCCATCATGATAATAAATGTTACGGGGCGGTGGTAAGGGATTTGATCACAGGCGAAATTTCAGCGTATGTTTCTAAAGGCACGCTTTTAGCTACCGGAGGTTATGGGCGCGTGTATAAACACACCACTAACGCCGTGATTTGCGATGGAGCCGGGGCGGCGAGCGCTTTAGAAACTGGTGTGGCTAAATTAGGCAACATGGAAGCGGTGCAATTCCACCCTACCGCTTTAGTGCCAAGCGGGATTTTAATGACCGAAGGCTGTAGGGGCGATGGCGGGGTTTTAAGAGACAAGTTCGGCAGACGCTTCATGCCCGCTTATGAGCCGGAGAAAAAAGAGCTTGCAAGTAGGGATGTGGTCTCAAGGCGGATTTTAGAGCATATCCAAAAAGGCTATGGAGCCAAATCGCCCTATGGGGATCATGTGTGGCTGGATATTGCTATTTTAGGGCGTAACCATGTGGAAAAAAACTTAAGGGATGTGCGCGATATTGCCATGACTTTTGCAGGCATTGATCCGGCTGATAGCGAAGAGCAAACCAAAGACAACATGCAAGGAATGCCCGCAAATGAGCCTGAATACGGGCAAGCGATGGCTAAGCAAAAAGGCTGGATCCCCATAAAACCCATGCAACACTATTCTATGGGTGGGGTTAGGACAAACCCTAAAGGCGAAACCCATTTAAAAGGCTTGTTTTGTGCGGGTGAAGCGGCATGTTGGGATTTGCATGGGTTTAACCGCTTGGGGGGTAATTCCGTGAGTGAAGCGGTGGTCGCTGGCATGATCATAGGGGATTATTTCGCTTCGCATTGTTTAGAAGCGCAAATTGAAATCAACACGCAAAAAGTTGAAGCTTTCATTAAAGAAAGCCAAGATTATATGCATTTTTTATTGCACAATGAAGGCAAGGAAGATGTGTATGAAATTAAAGAACGCATGAAAGAAGTCATGGATGAAAAAGTGGGCGTTTTTAGAGAAGGCAAAAGGCTAGAAGAAGCCCTTAAAGAATTGCAAGAGCTTTATGCGCGCTCCAAAAACATTTGCGTGAAAAACAAGGTTTTGCACAATAACCCTGAATTAGAAGACGCTTACCGCACCAAAAAAATGCTCAAACTCGCGCTTTGCATCACTCAAGGAGCGTTACTGCGCACTGAAAGCAGAGGGGCTCACACTAGGATTGATTACCCTAAAAGAGACGATGAAAAATGGCTTAATCGGACTTTAGCGAGCTGGCCTAGCGCTGAGCAAGACATGCCCACGATTGAATACGAAGAATTAGATGTGATGAAAATGGAAATCAGCCCTGATTTTAGGGGCTATGGCAAAAAGGGCAATTTCATTCCCCACCCCAAAAAAGAAGAGCGCGACGCTGAGATTTTGAAAACGATTTTAGAATTAGAAAAGCTTGGGAAAGACAGAATAGAAGTCCAACATGCGCTCATGCCTTTTGAATTGCAAGAAAAATACAAGGCTAGGAACATGCGTTTAGAAGATGAAGAAGTGAGAGCTAGGGGGGAACATTTGTATTCTTTCAATGTCCATGATTTATTAGACAAACACAACGCTAACCTAAAAGGAGAACACCATGAGTGATAATGAACGAACGATTGTAATCAGAGTGCTAAAATTTGACCCTCAAAGCGCGGTGAGTAAGCCGCATTTTAAAGAGTATCAATTGAAAGAAACCCCATCCATGACGCTCTTTATCGCTTTAAACCTCATCAGAGAGCATCAAGATCCGGATTTGAGCTTTGATTTTGTGTGCCGCGCTGGGATTTGCGGCTCTTGCGCGATGATGGTTAATGGGAGACCAAGATTGGCTTGTAAAACTCTAACTTCTAGCTTTGAAAGCGGGATGATTACGCTTATGCCCATGCCCAGTTTTACGCTCATTAAAGATTTGAGCGTGAATACAGGCGATTGGTTTGGCGATATGACTAAAAGGGTGGAGAGTTGGGCGCATTCTAAAGAAGAAGTGGATATTACTAAGCCGGAAAAAAGGATTGAGCCTGATGAAGCCCAAGAAGTCTTTGAACTAGACAGGTGTATTGAATGCGGGTGCTGTATCGCTTCTTGCGGGACTAAACTCATGCGCCCTAATTTCATTGGAGCTGCTGGCATGAACAGAGCCATGCGTTTCATGATTGACAGCCACGATGAAAGAAGCGATGACGATTTTTATGAGTTAGTCGGCGATGATGATGGTGTTTTTGGGTGCATGAGCTTGATCGCTTGCCATGACACTTGCCCTAAAGAATTACCCTTGCAAAGCAGTATCGCCACTTTGCGTAATAGGATGTTGAAAGTGGGTAAAAGCCGCTAATTTCTTTTTAGTGGGTCGTTTTTGAAAATCTTTTTAGTCCTTTTAAGCGTCTTTTTTTTTAATGGGTGCTTTGGGTTAGTCTATAAGACTCCCATTTCAAGCCCCCCTATCTCTTATGATCCCTACACTACCGCCATTGGGAGCTTGTATGCTGAAAAATTAAAAGAAAACCCTAACCATAGCGCGGCCATTCTTTTAGAAGACGGCTTTGACGCCTTGTTGCATAGAGTGGGACTTATTAGAATGAGCCAAAAAAGCATTGACATGCAAACTTATATTTATAAGAACGATCTTTCCTCTCAAGTGATCGCCAAAGAACTTTTAAATGCGGCCAATCGTGGGGTAAAAGTGCGCATCCTTTTAGACGATAACGGAGTGTATTCGGATTTTTCAGATATTATGCTCTTAAATTTCCATAAAAATATTGAAGTGAAAATTTTTAACCCCTACTATATCCGCAATAAAGGCTTGCGTTATTTTGAAATGCTTGCGGATTATGAGCGCATTAAAAAACGCATGCACAACAAGCTTTTCATCGTGGATAATTTCGCTGTCATTATAGGGGGGCGCAATATTGGGGATAATTATTTTGATAACGATTTAGACACGAATTTTTTAGATTTAGACGCTTTGTTTTTTGGGGGGGTTGCTTCAAAAGCCAAAGAAAGCTTTGAACGCTATTGGAGATTCCACCGCTCTATCCCTGTTTCATTACTAAGAACCCATAAAAGACTCAAAAACAACGCTAAAGAAATCGCTAAACTCCATGAAAAAATCCCTATCAGCGCTGAAGACAAAAACCAGTTTAAAAAAAAAGTCAATGATTTTATAGAACGCTTCCAAAAATACCAATACCCCATTTATTATGGGAATGCCATTTTTTTAGCTGATTCACCCAAAAAAATTGACACGCCCTTGTATTCGCCTATCAAAATCGCTTTTGAGAAAGCCCTTAAAAACGCTAAAGACTCCGTTTTTATCGCTTCATCGTATTTTATTCCAGGCAAAAAGATGATGAAAATCTTTAAAAATCAAATTTCTAAGGGGATTGAATTGAATATTCTTACCAATTCCCTTTCATCTACTGATGCGATAGTGGTCTATGGGGCGTGGGAAAGGTATCGCAACCAATTAGTGCGAATGGGTGCGAATGTTTATGAAATACGAAACGATTTTTTCAACCGCCAGATTAAAGGGCGCTTTAGCACCAAACATTCCTTACACGGCAAGACGATTGTTTTTGATGACAATTTGACGCTTCTAGGGAGTTTTAATATTGATCCGCGTTCTGCATACATCAACACTGAAAGCGCGGTCTTGTTTGACAACCCGTCTTTTGCTAAAAGGGTGCGTTTGTCGCTTAAAGATCATGCCCAACAATCATGGCATTTGGTGGTGTATCGGCATAGGGTTATTTGGGAAGCGGTGGAAGAAGGGATTTTAATCCATGAAAAAACTTCGCCTGATACTTCCTTCTTTTTACGCTTGATTAAAGAATGGTCTAAAGTCCTTCCTGAAAGAGAGCTTTAAAACTTTTAATGCCCTTTATTTTGCGAAAAAGCGATGTTATTGGTAACAGCAGCTAAAAGCGCTGAACACACAAACACCAAATGGATCACCACTTGCCAAAAAATGGGATTATGCGATAGGGGCGTATCCTTAGGAATGCTGGATAAAACATCTTCTAAGCTCATGTAGCGTTTGAGCAAGAAAATCGCCGAAATCGCCACAATGGAGAGTGAAACCTTTAATTTTAAAGCGTTAAAATCCGTGTGCTTTAGCCAAGTGATTTCACTAGCATCCACCTTGTCTAATTTAGAAACAAAGCTTTCATAACTGGCGAGCAACACCATTAAAACAAGCCCGGCCATAAACAACAAATCCACTAATCCTAAGGCTGATAAAACCAAATCCGTTTCGCTGATCGTGTCTAGGTGGCTTAGCATGTGCCACAACTCTTTCATGAACACATAGCCTAAAACCACCAGCACTAACGACATGGCAATGCATAAAGGGGCTAGCAACCAACGAGTGGCAAACAACACTCTTTCAATCAATTTTTCTAACATGTTCAAACTCTTTTTAAGGATTATGTCTTTTTTAAACCCTTGATTATAGCTAATAAACGCCCCCGAGTGGCTAACAGAATGCCTTGATGGAGTGGAATTTCAAGCCATTCTTATGGTATTTATGGTATAAATTTGACTGCTGCATGCAACAAAGGAGAAGCGAATGAAAACCACTATAAAAGAGATCTTTCAAGCGGAAGGATACAGCATCCCCAACTATCAGAGGGATTACGCCTGGAAGGACAAAAACTTTAGGAATCTGTGAGAAGACCTAGAAGAAGCGATAGATTACAAGGGTCAGGGGCATTTTATAGGCACCATGGTTGTCGCTAAGAATGAAGACAACAAAAAATTGTATGACATCATTGACGGCCAGCAACGAACGACCACCATATTCATGCTCTTGCATGTCTTGGCGAACAAGCAAAATGAGGAAGACAAGCAAGAGACAAGAAAATATCTATACCAAAAGGGGGAATTAAAATTAGAAGTCGCTCCTCAAAACCAAAGCTTCTTCAAAGCGCTCTTGGAAGCGGCAGAAAAGGGGAATATCAGCCATTGTGAAAAAGATGCAGACACCGAGGGTAAGCAAAATCTCTTTGAGGTTTTGAAGGCCATCTTGGACAAAGTCAGCAAATTGAATAAAGAAGAAGTAAATGAGCGTTTGGAGGCACTGTTGGAAACGGTTTTGATGCGGCTTGAAGAGCCCGATCCTAAGAAGAGCTATCAGAACCTTTCAGAGCGTGAATGATAGAGGCGTACCTCTCCTCTTGCTAGACAAACTAAAATCCCTTCTCATCTATTACTCCAACACTTTTTGCAATGGGAAAAGGGGGCTAGACCAGTTCATCAACGATCATTTTGGAGAGATCTTTAAGATCTTTGCCAAGATCAAAAAGAGCAACCACATCTCCAGCGTTGGAGGCTCAGATGAAGGCGATATCTTCCGCTACCACGCAGGGAGTCAAAGATTTGATGGGATCGATTTTTTAGGGCACTACAGAACAAGCACAGAAGACACATACGAACAACTCAAAGATGAATTAAAAGAAATCAAAAAAAGCAAAAAATTGAAAAGTTTCATCCAATCCTATGTCAGCGATTTGAAAAATTTCTATCAGGCTTTCCTTGATCTATTGATCGAGATTGACACCAACCCAACCACCTTTAAAGTCATGCTCATCAACACGATCAACCCGCTTTTTTTCAATTCGCTCATCCGCCTGAAAATCAACAACGAGCTAGACGATGAAACGCTGAGACTCTTTGCCAAAACCGATATCTTGCTTTCCAAAGGTCGCAAAGGATCGGATTCAGTGGCTTATAATCTGATTGAGGAGTATCTTCAAAAGGGCAAAGAGGGATTGAATAGCAAGATAATCGCCCAATGCAGAAATGATATAGAGTCGGCTTCTCAGGAGCTTGTGAGAAACATATCAAACTCAAAATACTTCCACTATATCTTCTTTGAAAAGAACTGCCAGGAGATGGGGATTGCCGATCTCAAAAAATTGATCCCAGGGAAGCAACTCTCCCAAGAAAAAGAGCGCATCATCCCCATCAATTTATTAAAATTGGACAATGAAATTGAGATCCAAAAACTTGGTTTTGAAGGCAAGAAAGATCTTGAAGACTATATTGACACATACGGCAATCTCATCTCCCTAGAAAATTCGCTCAATCTTAAGGCAAGCGATAAGGATCTGTATGGAAAAGATGAAATCTACAAAAGTAGTGAGATCCCTTTCAATAGGCGCTTTAATGTAAAAGGTTTCAGCAAAAAGGTCTTGATAGCAAGGAATGATGAAATGCGAGAGTGGCTGATCAACACCTTTTTTAAGGATTTCGCCACCCACTAAGGATTAAAGAAGCGTGAGCGCGCTTGCTCTCTTGCTTCTAGCCCCACCATATCCACCCATAAGGCTAGTTTCAAACCGCTCTCTTCTTGGAGAGTTAGGGGAGTTATCAAACAACAAACAATAATTTCATACGATTTAAAGCCCCCATAGTTTTCAAACAACAAACAAATGTCTTTAGCGAATGAATGCTCTTTAAGACTGAATTCAAACGCAAGGATTATCTGAATTCCTCAAAGACCAAATAGGTATATTGATCAAAAAATCCGCTTATCTTGACTCTCTGTTAAAATTATGCGAGCCGATGGAGTAAGTTGCCTCGTTTTAATGCTTGGGCAATCCGCTAAAAACTGCCCAAGAAAAAAATAAGAATTTCTAGCTCAAAACCCCTAGCGCGCTTCTATGACAACCGGTTTAGTCATCTTTTTGCTGACTTCATCAGCATGCATTAAGGCTTCTTGCTTGCTCTTATACGGGCCTATGAGATAGCGCTTCGTTGCTCCCCTATCTTCAATCTTATGGGGGAATTGGTTAAACGCTTGCAAAAACGCTTTGTTAGGCGTGTGTGCAAAAACCCCCACTTGCAAATAATGCCCTTTAGTGGTTTTAGAATTGGCTTTTTTAGGAACTTCTTTGTGAGCTTCTTTTTTGGCTTTTGGCTCTTTAGCCGCATGCTTAGCTTTATCTTTATGAGCTTCCTTATCTTTTACTTTAGGCTTTTCATGGGGGGTTTCTTTTTTAACCACAGCTTGAGATTCTTTTTGAGTACTCATGGGAGTGTTCTCAACAGCTTTTAATTCTTTTTTAGCTTCTTGCGTTTCTTCTGTTGTTTTGATCTCCGTTTGAGTTTGATTGGTTTGGGTGGGCATGTTAAACGCATCGCTTTCTTGCTTTTTAACATTATCCGCCACTTTGTCCAGATCGCTTTCTTGTTTAGAAAGGTCCAAATTCAAGTTTTCAAACGCATCGTCTTTTTTCTCGTCTTTAGTGTTGCCTATTTTTTGCATGCCGCTATCGGTTTGTAAAAAAGTCTCTTTAGGAGCGACTCTCGTGCTTTTCCAAAACACCATTAAAAGCACCGCTAAAATGATAATGGCTATAGCCACGATCAAAAACACCTTTTTAGTGCCACCCCCATTATTTTCTTCTTCTAAGATCACTTCATTCAGTCTTTCTTTTTCTGACATCAAAAATCCTTTCAAAAATTGTTATAAATGCTTCGCCCAAAAGCTCCCTCGCTCTTTTGCAAACACTTCATAAGGTAAAGCTAAAATATTAAATTCCTTAGGCCATTCATTGCTAGGGAAGACCCTCCATTCTTTAGGCAACCCTTGCGCTAATTTCATAGACAAAGTTTTAACCAACCTTTCACCCTCGCCTAATTCCGTATGCCCTTTATGCACATACAAATGCAAATGCCCTGGCGTCTTCGTGTTATAAGCGGTAAAATTCATAAAACCTTCCTCACGAAGCAATAACTGCACCTTATGATAAAAACGCTCCGGGTTCCTCCCGTTATAATCAAACACAATATTTTCCACCTTATCGTTACGCAAGATGAGGTTGTGCGCGATTTCTATTTCTTTTTTCAAATGCTTTTGAATGAGCGAGCTTGTGAGCATGGCATTCACTCTTTGGAATTTATTATAGAAGCAACGCCCCGCATAATCCACCCTCTCCCCCAAGCCTGGTTTTTTTTCAAAATAATGGCTTGTGTCTATCTTAATGAGCTTTAATTCCATTTCTGTCATCTTGACTCCCTTAAAAAATAGGTTGTTGATACACAGGGAATTGACTGGCCATGGCCTTCAATTCTTCTTTCACATGCAATTGCAAACTAACATTATTAATATCATTCAAAATATCTGATATTTTATTCCCTATGATTTCAAATTCCTTAGCTCCCATGCCCCTTGCGCTCAATGCCGCTGAGCCAATCCTTATCCCACTCGTTACAAAAGGGCTGCGCGTTTCGCCAGGAATGGTGTTTTTATTCACGGTGATTCCGGCATTCCCTAATGCAATATCAGCGTCTTTCCCGCTATAAGGCTTGTCTAAGAAATCCATTAAAAGCAAATGGTTAGAAGTGCCACCACTCACTAACTTATGGTTTTTTTCTTGTAACGCTTTAGCCAAAACTTGCATGTTAGATTTCACTAATTGTGCATAAGCTTTAAATTCTGGTTTTAGATTCTCTTTAAACCCCACCGCTTTAGCAGCAATTGCATGCATCAAAGGCCCGCCTTGAGTTCCTGGAAAAATCGCTTTATCAATCTTAGCCGCTATCTCTTCATCATTGGTTAAAATAAGCCCCCCTCTAGGCCCTCTTAAGGTCTTATGAGTGGTGCTTGAAACCACATGGCAATGCGGGAAAGGATGGGCATGCTCACCGGTTACCACAAGTCCTGCCACATGGGCTATATCGCCTAATAGTAACGCTCCCACTTCATCAGCGATTTCTCTAAATTTCTTAAAATCAATCTCCCTTGGATAGGCTGAAAACCCACACACAATGATTTCTGGCTTAACGCTTTGAGCGATTTTTAGTGCTTCTTCATAATCAATATAGCCATCTAAATTCACGCCATAAGAAAAGCTCTGATAATGCTTGCCGGTTAAACTCACTTTAGCGCCATGCGTTAAATGCCCTCCACAGCTTAAATCCATGCCCAAAATCTTGTCATAAGGCTTTAAAAGAGCGTGATAGACAGCGTTATTGGCTTGTGAACCTGAGTGCGCTTGCACATTAGCGAACTGGCAATTAAAAAGCTTTTTAGCCCTTTCTATGGCCAAGCTTTCTATTTTATCCACCACTTCACAGCCTCCATAGTAGCGCTTGTTAGGATAGCCTTCAGCGTATTTATTCGTTAAAACACTCCCCATAGCCTCCATAACGCTTGCAAAAGTGTAATTCTCGCTCGCTATCATTTCTAAATGCTCATTTTGCCGCTTATATTCTTCAAAGATAAGCTCAAAAATTTCACTGTCCGTTTGTTCTAAAAAATACGCCATTATTCTTCACTCTCCACATTAAAATCGTTTTTAACAGGACGCATCGCTGGGAATAAAATCACATCTTTAATGCTTTTAGCTCCAGTGAGTAGCATCACTAATCTATCAATGCCTATGCCTTGCCCTGCAGTGGGGGGCATTCCATGGGCTAACGCCCACACATAATCTTCATCCATGTATTGGGCTTCTTCATCGCCTTTTTCTTTTTCAGCCACTTGATTTTTAAAGCGTTCTAATTGATCTAAAGGATCGTTCAACTCGCTAAAGCCGTTAGCGATTTCTTTCCCGGCAATAAACAATTCAAACCTGTCAGCAATATTAGGGTTACTATCGTTGCGTCTGGCTAAGGGGCTAATCTCAATGGGGTATTGGGTTACAAAAGTGGGGTTAATGAGCTGGTGCTCTACAAAATGATCAAACGCTTCAGCGAGCAATTTGCCATAAGTGAGATCTGGCTCTACTTTAATACTTTGCTCTAACAAATAAGCCAAAAGCCTGTCTTCTTTTTCTAAAATATCCTTACTAATGCCCCCTATTGTTTCTAAAGCGTCCAAATAGGAAATCACGCTCGTTTGGTTGAAATCCACTTCCATATCGTTATAAATGATTTTTGAAGGTAAGTTCAAAGTCTTTAGCAAGTAGTCAAATAATCTCTTACTAAGTTCAATCAAATCTTCATAAGTGTGATACGCCCAATAAAACTCAATCATCGTAAATTCGGGGTTATGGCTGTGATCCATGCCCTCATTCCTGAAATTGCGATTGATTTCAAACACCGCTTCAAAACCCCCCACAATCAAGCGCTTGAGATATAATTCTGGAGCGATTCTTAAATACCTTTCAATTTCTAAAGCGTTATGGTAAGTGATAAAAGGCCTTGCGTTCGCCCCGCCAGGAATGGGGTGCATCATGGGGGTTTCCACTTCTAAAAACCCTTCCGTTTCAAAGAATTTCCGCACGCTAGAAACAATCAAACTGCGTTTTTTAAACACATCTTTAACGCTAGGATTGACGATCAAATCCAAGTAGCGCTGGCGGTAACGCAATTCTATATCGCTCAGTCCATGGAATTTTTCGGGTAAAGGCACAATGGTTTTGCTTAAAATATGAAATTCTAGGGCATGAACGCTCAATTCACCGGTTTTGGTAGCAAAAGGGAAACCTTTCACCAACACAATATCGCCCACTTCTAAATGCTTTTTCAGGCTTTTAAATTCATCGTTCAATTCATTTTGCGAAACATAAGCTTGCAAAATCGCGCTTTCATCTTCAATTTTAATAAAACAAGCCTTACCCATTAAACGCAAAAGCTTGACCCTCCCTACAATACTTTCGCATTTTTCCTTGTCTTTAGGCTCTTCTAAACCCTTAACATAAGCGTATTTTTCTAAAAAAGCGGCGTTTGTAAGGCTTCGTTTCAAGCCGTTTTTATAAGGGTTTTTCCCTTCTTCTCTCAAGCTGTTGGCTTTATGGATGCGTTGTTGGATGTATTGGTTAGAAAACATGTTATGCCTTTATAGGGGTTCTTTATTGGATGGGGTGTGGTTTGGTGGGGTTTGGTTAGCTTTTGGATCTAGCATGTTTTTAGGCAAGTCTTTAGCCTTTTCTTTTAAAGCTTCCATGCCCTTATCTATCGCTTTATCAAAAGACTCTTTAGTTTTATTGAGGGATTCTTTATTTTTGACTCCATCGCTCATTTCTTCAAGGTTGTTTTTAAGGTTTTGCTCCACATGTTTGACGCCATCAAGACGCATGATCTTACTAGCAACGCTTTTCATGGTAGAAAAAAAAGCACTTTTTTCTTGCAAGTAGGCGTTAGCGTCTTTCATCACTTCCATTTTAGAGAGCGCATAAAGGATGAAAGAAAGCACTAAAAAAGTCTTCAAGCATGAAAAAATAAACCCTAACGCTTTGTCTATAATGCCTAACCCGCTAAAGACTAACACCTTGCCTAGCAACACTCCAAAAGCTAAAAAAAACACCCAAATAGACGCTAACACCAACAAAAAACCGATGAGATTCGTCATGGTTTCATTTCTTAAATCATACAAATGCTCTGAAAATAAATGCCCAACAGCCACAGAATAGCGAGACGCTAAATACACGCCAAGCACAATCCCTAAAGTCCCCGCCACTTCACTCACGAAGCCATGATAAAATCCCCTAATCCCAAAGGCTACCACCACCACAAGTAACGCCAAATCAATATAATTCAAACCCTAAACCCAAACCTTTCTCTCATATATCTCGCATAAAGATAGCGAGCGTTCAAAAACGCCCCAAAAACACCCCAAAAAAAAACGCTCATGATTTTTAACGCTATCAATCCACGCTCTTTAGACTTGAAATTTGAAAATAATAACACAACTTAAAAAAAACTACCCTTAAAAAAATCAATCTAAAATTCTTAAATTAAAATATAGCTATAATACACTAAAACAATCTCAAGGTTTCAAAATTTAGCCATGCGTCTTATTCTATTCAATCAAAACGCTTTTTTATTAGCGTGCGCGTTTGTTTCAAGCGTGTATGCGAACGCTGTTTTAGACGCTTATGCGGTTGAAAACCCCTATGTTTCTATCACACTCACAAGCCTATTAGCCCCTTTAAGCATGCTAGCGTTTTTAAAAACCCCAAAGAATAGTGCTTTTGCTTTGGGGTTTTTTGTGGGGGTGCTATTGTTTTATTGGTGCGCTTTAAGCTTCCGCTACTCGGATTTCACTTATTTATTACCCTTAATCATTGTTTTAATAGCGTTAGTTTATGGGGTTTTATTTTATTTGTTGCTCTATTTTGAAAACCCCTACTTCAGGCTTTTGAGTTTTTTAGGCTCTAGTTTTATCCACCCCTTTGGATTTGATTGGTTAGTCCCGGATAGCTTTTTTTCTTATAGTGTGTTTAGGGTGGATAAATTATCGCTAGGGCTTGTTTTTTTGGCTTGCATTTTTTTGAGCGCTAAACAATTCAAAAAATACAGGATCATAGCGGTTTTATTGTTACTGAGTGCGTTGGATTTTAATGGTTTTAAAACGAGCGATTTAAAAAAGGTTGGAAATATTGAATTAATCTCTACAAAAACACCCCAAGATTTGAAATTTGACTCAAACTACCTTAACAATATTGAAAACAACATTCTCAAAGAAATCAAGCTCGCTCAAAGCAAGCAAAAAACCTTGATCGTTTTTCCAGAGACTGCCTACCCCATCGCTTTAGAAAACTCCCCCTTTAAAGCTAAGCTAGAAGATTTAAGCGGTAATATTGCTATTTTAATAGGGACATTACGGACTCAAGGCTATAGCCTTTATAACAGCTCGTTTTTATTTTCTAAAGAAAGCGTTCAGATCGCTGATAAAGTGGTTTTAGCCCCCTTTGGCGAAACAATGCCTTTACCGGAGTTTCTTCAAAAACCCCTTGAAAAGCTCTTTTTTGGCGAGAGTGCTTATTTATACCGCAACGCTTCCAATTTCAGCGATTTTACATTAGACGATTTTACTTTTCGCCCCCTGATTTGCTATGAAGGCACTTCCAAACCCGCTTACTCAAACAGCTCTTCAAAAATTTTTATCGTGATGAGCAATAACGCATGGTTTAGCCCAAGCATTGAACCCACTTTGCAAAAAACGCTTTTAAAATACTATGCAAGGCGTTATGATAAAATCATCTTGCACAGCGCGAACTTTTCAACTTCTTACATTTTAAACCCTAGTTTATTAGGCGATATTCTTTTTAGGAAACGATAATGATTAAAGCGATTAATATTTCTCATGCTTTTGAAAAGCCCCTTTATAACGGCGTGAATTTGCACATCAAGCCCAAAGAAAGCCTGGCGATTTTAGGCGTGAGCGGGAGCGGTAAAAGCACGCTTTTAAGCCATTTAGCCACCATGTTAAAACCCAATAGCGGAACAATTAGTTTGTTAGAACACCAAGATATTTATGCTTTAAATTCCAAAAAGCTTTTGGAATTACGGCGCTTAAAAGTGGGTATAGTCTTCCAATCGCATTACCTTTTTAAGGGTTTTAGCGCTTTAGAAAACCTGCAAGTCGCTTCCATCCTAGCCAAGCAAGAAATCGATCATTCCCTTTTAGAACAATTAGGCATAGCCCACACCCTAAAACAAGGCGTGGGTGAATTGAGCGGTGGCCAGCAACAACGCTTAAGTATCGCCAGAGTGCTTTCTAAAAAACCTAAAATCATTATCGCTGATGAACCCACCGGGAATTTAGACACCACTAGCGCTAATCAAGTCATCAGCATGCTGCAAAATTACATTACAGAAAAAGAAGGGGCGTTAGTTTTAGCCACGCATGATGAGCATTTGGCTTTCACTTGCTCTCAAGTCTATCGCTTAGAAAAAGAAGTTTTGATTAAGGAAAAATAAGAAATGTTACAACGCCCTAAAATTGTCGCCGAATTGAGCGCTAATCATAACCAGGATTTAAACCTCGCTAAAGAAAGCCTTCATGCCATTAAGGAAAGCGGGGCGGATTTTGTCAAGCTCCAAACCTACACGCCAAGCTGCATGACTTTAAACTCTAAAGAAGATCCTTTCATCATCCAAGGCACTTTATGGGATAAAGAAAATTTGTATGAATTGTATCAAAAGGCTTCCACCCCCCTAGAATGGCATGCTGAATTGTTTGAATTGGCTAAAAAGCTTGATTTAGGCATTTTTAGCTCGCCTTTTAGCTCAAAAGCTTTAGAACTTTTAGAGAGCCTAAATTGCCCCATGTATAAAATCGCTAGTTTTGAAATCGTTGATTTAGACTTGATTGAAAAGGTCGCTCGCACAAAAAAACCCATTATCCTTTCTAGCGGTATCGCTACACACACCGAATTGCAAGACGCTATCTCATTGTGCAAAGGAGCGGGTAATTTTGACATCACCCTTTTAAAATGCGTGAGCGCTTATCCCAGTAAAATAGAAGACGCTAATTTATTGAGCATGGTTAAATTAGGCGAAACCTTTGGCGTTAAATTTGGCTTGAGCGATCACACGATTGGCTCTCTTTGCCCCATTCTAGCCACCACTTTAGGGGCGAGCATGATAGAAAAGCATTTCATTTTAAACAAATCCTTACAAACCCCAGACAGCGCTTTTAGCATGGATTTTAACGGATTTAAAAGCATGGTTGAAGCCATCAAACAAAGCGTTTTAGCCTTGGGCGAAGAAGAGCCTAAAATCAATCCAAAGACTTTAGAGGAGCGGAGATTCTTTATGCGCTCTTTATTTGTCATTAAGGATATTCAAAAAGGCGAAGCATTGACTAGCGATAATATCAAAGCCTTACGCCCCAACCTTGGCTTACACCCTAAATTTTATAAAGAAATTTTAGGCCAAAAGGCATCAAAATTCTTAAAAGCCAACACTCCTTTAAGCGCTGATGGTATAGAACGCTCATTGCAGGTTTGATTAAAAAATGGGGGTTTTAAATTTTGTTTTGTGGTTTTAGATTTGATTTTAGACTCATTTTCTTTATTTTAAACTCTTAAGGGGATAGGGGCATCGTTCTCGTCACATATTGCAACTAAAACCTTATTTAAATTTCAATTAACTTTAATTTTTAATAAAAATTAGGATTACCTTGTCGTTATCGTTTTAAATTTTATAATAAAACCCATTTTTTAAGGGGATAAAGAAATGCTTTGTGCTTAATACCCACTAACCTCCAATCAAATCCCCTAACCCCCAAAGACAGCTTTCTTAAGAGATTATTTGCTTGGTTCAATCAAGCTCTTTTTAGATTGTAAAAATACTAAAGCATTTTTTATATTTTATGATCAATTCCAAATAAGAACAGAGAAAAGAAATTCTAAATAATTTTTAATCACAGATTTCACGCACGCTTCAAATAAGGCTCATTAAATAAAGTCAAAATAAGGGGCTAATAAAACAACCCCTTATGACAAAAAAGCTGTGCCTAAAGCGCTAACTCAATAAAAAGATAATCTCACTTCACCTTTTCAAGATACTCTTCTGTTTCCGTATTGACTTTAATAATCTCACCCTCTAAAACATGGAAAGGCACTTGCACGACCGCACCGGTTTCTAAAGTCGCTGGTTTTTTACTCGCGCTTGAAGTATCGCCCTTAAAATTAGGGGCTGTTTCCACAATCTTTAAAGCCACAACTTGCGGCACATCCACTGAAATCGCCTTGTCATTATGCAATAAAACCTGCACTTGCATGCCGTCTAGCATCCATTTAGAAGCCTCGCCCACTTGAGAGTCGTTTAAGGCGATTTGCTCATAGCTCTCTATGTCCATGAATTGGTATGTATCGCCATCGTGATAAAGGTATTGCATCGTTTTTTCAACCAGATTAGGCTCTTCGCACTTATCCCCCGCATGGAAAGTTTTCTCAATCACCTTGCCATCTAAAAACGACTTGATTTTCGCACGCACAAAAGCCGCACCCTTGCCGGGCTTGACATGCTGGTATTCTACGATCCTATAAGGCACACCGCCCAACTCAATTTTCAAGCCCTTTTTGAGCTCACTCATCCCAATTGCCATGTTACACTCTTTCCTTGTTGGTTAAATTTTATTAGCGCTGCCCAAAAGTTTCATGCGCTCTTTGACCACATTTTTAAGCGCTAATTGGGCCGGAGAAAAAAACTTTCTCAAATCAAATTGGCTCTTATCTTCATTAGCCACCTTGCGCACTTCTGCGATGAAAGCGATCCTTAAATCCGTGTCGGTATTGACCTTATTGATCCCCCCTTTTACGGATTCTTGTAAAAATTCAAAAGGCACGCCCTTAGAGCCTTTCAAATCGCCTCCAGCGTCCAAATAAGATTTCCTCACACCATCTGGTATCGCGCTCGCTCCATGCAAGACTAAAGGGATATTAGTGAGCCTTTTGACTTCTTGCAAGCGTTCAAAATCCAATTTGGGCTCGCCCTTAAACTTAAACGCTCCATGGCTTGTCCCAATGGCTGGGGCTAAGTAATCCACTTGAGATTCTTTGACAAACTGCTCCGCTTCTTTAGGATTCACTAACACCGCGTCTTTTTCATCCACTGAAATGTTGTCTTCAATCCCCATTAAACGCCCCAACTCCGCTTCCACGCTCACTCCAGCGTTATGCGCCATTTTGACCACTTTAGAAGTCAATTCCAAATTTTCTTCAAAAGCATGATGAGACGCATCAATCATCACGGAGGTGAAACCCGCTTTCACGGCTTTTTCACAACTTTCAAAAGTCGTGCCATGATCTAAGTGTAAGGCTACAGGAATGTGCGGGTAGCGTTCGCACATGATTTTCACCATGCCCACCGCCATATCAATCCCCATGTATTTGATCGCTCCTTCACTCGCTTGAATGAAAAGTGGGGAATTTTCCTCATTTCCTGCTTCAAAAATAGCGTTTAGCATTTCAAAATTCACGAAATTAAACGCCCCTACCCCATAGCCTTCTTTATGGGCCTTCAGTAAGATTTCATTGCCTTTAACTAACATGATAACACCTCATCAATTACTTGTTGATAACAATTTTAGCACGCTTTCTTAGTTCCTCAATGCGTTGATTCATGCGTTCTTGGAAAAGCTTTTCTTGCAACATCCCCTTAATGGTGGGTTTAGCCTGCTCATAAGTGTAAGTTACAGGGCTATCTTTAGAAATCAAATAGATAATATGATAACCAAATTCTGTTTTAACAGGGGTTTTAGTGTAATTCCCAGGAGTTAAAGCGAAAGCGGCTTTAGAAAAATCCGGAGCCATTTGGTTTTTTTGGAATTTCCCTAAATCGCCGCCATTTTGCGCGTTCTTGCTGTTAGGATCAATCGTATCCCGATTAGCCAACTCAATGAATTTGGCTTCTTTTTTAGTCTTTGGCTGTTTGTCAATCTCAGAAATAATCCGTTTAGCCTCATCTTCGGTTTTCACTAAAATATGCCTAGCATGGGCTTCTTGCTTGACAAAAAGCTGATCTTTATTAGCGTTGTAAAAATCTTGCATTTCCTTTTCTGGGATTTGGATTTTTTTCACTTCTTCAGCCTGTTTTTTAGCCCAAAATTCCACTAAAGCCTGTTTTTTAACCGCTTCCATCATCGCTTTAAATTCTGGAGTCTGATCGAGCTTTTCTGTTTTAGCTTCATTTTCTACAAGCGCGGTGCGAATGGCTTGCTCAATCAAGGCTTCTTTCTCTTTCTCTTTAAGCTTGTCAAAATCAAAATTAGGATTTCGTTGCTTAATCATATCAAAATCGCTTTTAGTGATAGGTATGCCATCCACTGTCGCTAACACGCCTGCTGAAGAATCAGCCGTTTTTTTTGTGTTATGCGTAGCGTTATTTGCGTTATGAGCCGGCTTGGCCATCAAAAACGACGCACTCAACGCGCCCACTAACGCTAAATTCAAGATATTTTTTTTCATTGTGTGTTCTCCACTCTAAACTAATTTTCATCATTAAATTCACATTATAGCAAATTTAAAACAAAATCAGCTATCATGATTATAGAAAACTCACATTAAGGGTAAGAAATGCTTAAAGTTATTCATTCCGTTAAAAGTGGGTAAAAATGTTCGCCGCAGATATTGTAATAATATTTATTGTATTTATTTGGTGTTAGTTATATTCTATTTTGGAAAGAAAAAGGGTGTTAAAGAAGATTCAAAATTTTATAAGACAATGATGAATGTTATATTTACCATTGTTGCTGCAATCATTTTGTATCCTTGGATACTGATGGTATTGTTTTACCCCATAATGTTTTTATTACTACATGTTATGTCCATATTAAATAACTTCTATATTCTTTTAGTCAATCTCATATTTATAAGCCTACTATGTAAGATTAAGGGACTTTGCGCTTAAATTACCCTAGCAAAGTGAGTGAAGAAGGATTTCAAGTTATGGTTTTGTCTTTATCTATCCTTAAAAAAAGCTTTAATGATTTTTTAAGCGCTAGAATGCTTTTAATCAATCTTGGTCCTATCCTTTTGAGTTTGGCGTTTTTTGGAGCTGTTTTTTACTACAATGGTGCAAATATTGTGGGTTATTGCCAAACTTTATTACCGCAATCTTTGAATGACTATTCCCATTCTCAAGGCTTTTTTGCTGGCGTGTTCGCATGGGTCTTTAAAGCGTTAGTGTATTTTCTTGTTTTTTGGATCGTGATTCTTTTGAGTTTAGTCATCAATATTTTTGCGTCTGTTTTTTACACCCCTTTGGTGGTTTCTTATTTGCACCAAAAATATTATCCCCATGTTGTTTTAGAAGAATTTGGCTCTATTCTTTTTTCTATTAAATATTTTTTAAAATCGCTCATTTTTATGCTTTTATGGATGGCGGTTTTAACGCCCTTGTATTTCATTCCCTTTATAGGGGTCTTTGGGGTCTTCTTTTCCATAATCCCGCATTTTCTTTTTTTCAAAAACACCATGAGTTTGGATATAGCCAGCATGATTTTTAATCATCAAAGCTATCAAAATTTACTCAAACAGCACCGGTTAAAGCATTATCGTTTTTCGTTTTTTTGCTATCTTTTTTCCTTAATCCCTTTTTTTAATTTTTTTGCCACTTTATTGCAAACCCTAATGCTAACGCACTACTTTTTTATCCTTAAGAAAAAGAATGCTAGATTTTATTCAAGAGCTTAGCACCCCCCATGTTAGGGATTTTTTCTTGTTGTTTTTAAGGGTTAGTGGCGTGCTGTCTTTTTTCCCTTTTTTTGAAAACCATTTAGTGCCTTTGTCGGTGCGTGGGGCTTTGAGCTTGTATGTGAGCGCGATTTTTTACCCCACTTTAGAATTTTCAAACGCCGCTTACACGCCAGAGGGTTTTATTATTGCTTGCTTGTGCGAGCTGTTTTTAGGGGTGTGCGCGTCTATCTTTTTGCAAATCGTCTTTGCAAGCTTGGTGTTTGCAACCGATAGCATCAGCTTTTCTATGGGGCTTACGATGGCGAGCGCGTATGATCCTATTTCAGGATCGCAAAAACCCATTGTAGGGCAAGCCCTTTTATTGTTAGCGATTTTAATTTTATTGGATTTATCGTTCCACCATCAAATCATTTTGTTTGTGGATCACAGCTTAAAAGCCGTCCCTTTAGGGCAATTTGTCTTTGAGCCAGCGTTAGCTAAAAACATTATCAAAGCCTTTTCGCACTTGTTTGTCATAGGGTTTTCTATGGCGTTCCCTATTTTATGCTTGGTGTTATTGAGCGATATTATTTTTGGCATGATCATGAAAACCCACCCTCAGTTCAACCTGCTTGCGATCGGGTTTCCGGTTAAAATTGCGATCGGGTTTGTGGGCATTATCTTAATCATTTCAGCTATCATGGGGCGTTTTAAAGAAGAAATCAGCCTGGCCTTTAGCACCATTAGCAAAATCTTTTAAAGGATCAATATGGTTAGTTTTAAAGAAGCTCTAAAAATCCATTCTAGCATTCCCCTAGAACCCTTAGAAATAGAGATTATTTCTTTGTTTGAAAGCATAGGGCGCATTTTAGCAGAGGATATTATTTGCATTCACGCCTTGCCTAAATTCAATCAAAGTGCAATGGATGGCTATGGGTTTAAAATGCAAGATTTAGGCAAAAAAACTCAAGTCATTCAGCGCATCTTTGCCGGAGATGATGTGAGCGCTTTAGAAGTTAAAGAAAATGAATGCGTTAAAATCATGACTGGAGCGATGGTGCCAAAGGGAATAGAAACGATTGTCCCTATAGAATGCATGCTAGAAAGCCATACAAATTTCGCCCTAGCTCCCAAAGATTTTAAAATAAACGCCAATATCCGTCAAAAGGGCGAAAACGCTTCTTTAAACAGCGTGTTAGTCCCTAAAAATACCCGTTTGAATTACGGGCATATCGCGCTCATTGCCTCTCAAGGGTTAAAAGAAATCAAAGCGTTTAGGAAATTAAAAATCGCTTTATTCAGTAGCGGCGATGAATTAGTGCCTTTAGGGCAAAACGCCCTAGAATGCCAAGTTTATGATGTTAATTCAGTGGGTATTTTTAACATGCTTAAAAACTACAACACGCATTTTTTAGGGGTTTTAAAAGATAATAAAGATTTACAGCTTAAACCACTTGAATCACAAGACTATGATGTCATCCTTTCAAGCGCGGGGGTGAGTGTGGGGGATAAAGACTTTTTTAAAGACGCTTTGAAAGAAAAAAACGCCCTTTTTTA
Source organism: Helicobacter pylori Shi112 (assembly GCF_000277405.1). Taxonomy (NCBI): domain Bacteria; kingdom Pseudomonadati; phylum Campylobacterota; class Epsilonproteobacteria; order Campylobacterales; family Helicobacteraceae; genus Helicobacter; species Helicobacter pylori. The sequence continues at coordinate 165,921 of NC_017741.1, read as the reverse complement.
TTATGAAAAAGTCAACCTCAAACCTGGAAAACCGGTAACTTTAGCCAAACTCAATCAAAGTATTATTATAGGCTTACCGGGTAATCCTTTAAGCTGCTTATTGGTTTTACGAGTTTTGATTCTACCCTTATTGGAGCGCTTATCCTTAAATAAAGATTTTAAACTAAAACCCTTTAAGGCTCAAATCAATGCCCCCTTAAAGCTTAAAGGCGAACGAACGCATTTAATTTTAGGCAACTATTCAAACAACCAATTCATTCCTTACAACAACAACCGCTATGAATCAGGAGCGATTCAAGCCCTTGCGCAAGTTGATTCTATCGCTTTGATTGATGAAGGGGTGGGATTAGTTCAGGGCGAAATTGAAATTTTAAGGTTTGAAAATTAAAATGGCTTTTAACAATGCTATAATGGCAAGTTTAAAACCCCACTCATAAAGGTTCTGTTTGTGGATAACTACACCTATAGCGAATTGTTAAAAAGCTTGCAAAACAAATGCGATAATATCGCTTTAATCATCAAGCCTGAAAAGATCAAACAAGAATTAGAACGCATTGAAAAAGAGCAAGAAGACCCTAATTTTTGGCAAGATGTCTTAAAGGCTAGAGACACTAATAAAGAAAAAGTGCGCCTAAACCGCTTGCTAGAAACCTATCAAAAAACCAAAAATTCTTTAGATGAAAGCACAGAATTGTTTGAACTCGCCCAAAACGATAACGATGAGGTTACTTTATCCTTGCTCTATGAAGAGGCTCCTGTTTTAGAGCACAGCGTCCAAAAAGTAGAAATTGAAATCATGTTAAGCGGTGAAAACGACGCTTCAAACGCTATTATCACCATTCAGCCTGGAGCGGGGGGAACAGAGAGCCAGGATTGGGCGAGTATTTTGTATCGCATGTATTTGAGGTGGGCAGAAAGAAGGGGCTTTAAAAGCGAGATTTTAGATTATCAAGATGGCGAAGAAGCGGGCATTAAAGGGGTCGCCTTTATCATTAAGGGCGAAAACGCTTATGGCTATTTGAAAAATGAAAATGGGGTGCATAGGCTTGTAAGGATTTCACCCTTTGATGCGAACGCCAAACGGCACACGAGTTTTGCGAGCGTGCAAATTAGCCCTGAATTAGACGATGATATTGATATTGAAATTGATGAAAAAGATGTCCGTTATGATTATTATAGAGCCAGTGGGGCGGGCGGTCAGCATGTCAATAAAACAGAAAGCGCAGTTAGGATCACGCATTTCCCTACCGGTATTGTGGTGCAATGCCAAAACGACAGGAGCCAGCATAAAAACAAAGCGAGCGCGTTAAAAATGCTTAAATCCAAGCTTTATGAATTGGAATTAGAAAAACAGCAAAGCACCGCCAAAAATGAAGAAAAAAGCGAGATCGGCTGGGGGCATCAAATAAGAAGTTATGTCCTAGCCCCCTACCAGCAAGTCAAAGACGCGCGCTCCAACACCGCTTATAGCAATGTGGAAGCGATACTAGATGGCGATATTGATGCGATTTTAGAGGGCGTTTTGATTGCTAAAGCTTAAGTGCGCTAAAATGACAGCTAATAAATTATGGTTACTATAAAACGCTTTTTAAAACCAATTGGCAAGGAACAACAATGACACAAGAAGAATTAGACGCTTTGATGAATGGTGGCGATTTAGAAAATTTGGAAGCCCTAGAGGCTAAAGAAGAAACTAAAGAGGAGCCTAAAGAGGTTAAAGAAAATTCCAATCATAGTGAAAAAATGACCGTCAAAAAAGAAGACGCTGAAAAATACGGCAAGATTAGCCCTAACGAATGGCCTCCCCCTCCCCCCACTGAAGAGCATAAAGTCGTGCATCAATTAGACGATGTTACAAGAGATTCTGAAGTGAAAGCCACGCAAATTTTTGATCAATTGGATTTGATTGGGGCTAGCGCTGAAAAGATCGCTAAAATGGTTAAAAAAATCCAAGAACCTTTGCAAAAACACCAAGAAATTTTTGACAATTTGCATAGCCATTTCCCCAATATTGAATCTTTTAAAACCGCGCTCAATGAGCAACAAGAAATCCTAAACGCCCTTAAAAGCATTGAAGAAGAAGCCGCTAATTGCTCTGATAGCTCCATGCAAGCGATGGATATTATGCAGTTTCAAGACATTCACCGCCAAAAAATTGAACGAGTGGTCAATGTCATGCGAGCGCTCAGCCAATACATGAATTCGCTTTTTGAAGGCAAAATTGATGATTCTAAGCGCGTGAGTTCAGCGACTTATATCACCGGCGATGACGATAAAGATTTAGCCAGCGCGGATGATATTGAAGCCTTGATCGCTTCTTTTGGAGCCAAGTAGTTTTGAACCAAGTTGAATTACTCTCTCCAGCCGGTAATTTAAAAAAACTTAAAATCGCTCTCAGCTATGGGGCTGATGCGGTTTATGGGGGAGTGAGCCATTTTTCTTTGCGTAATCGCGCAAGCAAGGAATTTACTTTAAAGACCTTTAAAGAAGGGATTGACTACGCCCATGCGCTAAATAAAAAAGTCTATGCCACGATCAATGGTTTCCCTTTCAATTCACAGCTCAAACTTTTAGAAGAACATATTTATAAAATGGCAGAATTAGAGCCAGACGCTTTTATTATCGCTGCGCCTGGGGTAATCAAACTCGCTTTAAAAATCGCCCCGCATATCCCTATCCATTTATCCACGCAAGCGAATGTCTTGAATTTATTAGATGCGCAAGTGTTTTATGATCTAGGGGTTAAACGCATTGTGTGCGCTAGAGAATTGAGCCTGAATGATGCGATTGAAATTAAAAAAGCCTTACCCGATTTAGAATTAGAAATCTTTGTGCATGGGAGCATGTGCTTTGCCTTTTCAGGGCGTTGCTTGATTTCGGCCTTACAAAAGGGGCGCGTGCCTAATAGAGGGAGTTGCGCGAATGATTGCCGGTTTGATTATGAATATTATGTGAAAAACCCGGATAACGGCGTGATGATGAGGTTGGTTGAAGAAGAGGGCGTAGGCACGCATATTTTTAACGCTAAAGATTTGAATCTCTCTAATCATATCGCTGAAATTTTAAGTTCAAACGCCATTAGTGCGCTTAAGATTGAAGGGCGCACCAAGTCCAGTTATTACGCCGCACAAACCACGCGCATCTATCGTTTAGCGGTTGATGATTTTTATAACAACACTCTTAAGCCGAGTTTTTATGCTAGCGAATTGAACACGCTTAAAAACAGGGGTTTCACCGACGGCTATTTGATGCGAAGGCCTTTTGAAAGATTGGACACTCAAAACCACCAAACAGCCATTAGCGAAGGGGATTTTCAAGTCAATGGCGAAATAACAGAAGACGGGCGTTTTTTTGCATGCAAATTCACCACGACCACTAACGCCGCTTATGAAATCATCGCTCCCAAAAATGCGGCTATCACGCCCATAGTCAATGAAATTGGCAAGATTTATACCTTTGAAAAACGCTCTTATTTAGTGCTGTATAAAATCCTTTTAGAAAATAACACCGAGTTAGAAACTATCCATAGCGGGAATGTGAATTTAGTGCGACTGCCCGCACCCTTACCGGCTTTTAGTTTTTTACGCACCCAAGTAGAGCCTAAAAATGGCGTTTAGAGATTAGGTATTAAAACGATTAAGAGGAACGCATGCCCTTAGAAACGATCACGCTCGCTAGTATTTATGAAGAACAAGGGTTTTTTGAAGAAGCGTTGCAAATTTATACTAATATTTTAAAAAAAACCCCTGATCATACAGAGGCGTTAAAACAAATAAAGCGTTTGGAAAAAATCCAAAAAAATCTCGCTCCTTTCAAACACGATGCAACACTGGAGCGGCACTATTTAAATTTTATCAAAGGGGATTATTTGAGCGTTGAGAATTTAGAAAAATGGCTGGTAGAATGGAATTGAAAAACATTATTTCAGAAACCCTTAATGAAATTGAAAAAATGGCTAAAACCATTGGTGATGGTTTTGATACGGCGCAAAAAACGCCCTCTTTTTTCAAAACGCCCCAAGATTTGCAAAACACCCCAAGCTCTCAAAATGCTAATGCCCCTTTAGAGCCAAAAAACGCTGCTAAAATAGAAACGCAAGAAAAAATCACAGAAGAAAAAGAAGAGACGCCAGAAATCATTACAGAAGAAATCGCGCAAGAAAACCCCATGCAAGCGTTAATTCCAAACGAGCGGGTTTTTTTAAAAGGCTTATTAGAGAGAACCTTAGTGTTATTTAAAGGCATGCAAGCTTTAGAAGAAAAAGAAGCGCTGAAGCGTTTGGATTTAGTGGCGCGTTTCTTGCAATACCAATTGAGCGTGCTTGAAAAACGATTAGAATCTTTGGAGCGAGAAAACACAGAGTGAAAAATGGGCAAAGGAATTTTTTAAAAACATTAAAAAATAAGACTTTCATTTTCAATATTCCATGAAAACAAAGCCTTAAATTCCATTAATAACTATGATAATGTTTTGAATTTTTATTTTTAAGATATTTTCAAGGTATCTTTAATAATAAAATGTTAGAATTAGTCCCTTAAAACATTAACAAAGTTAATCGTTTTTAAAGTTGCAAAAATCGTTGAAGGAGTTAATTGAAGTATGATAGAAGTTTTAATGATAGAAGATGATATAGAATTAGCCGAGTTTTTGAGCGAGTTTTTGCTCCAACATGGCATTCATGTAACCAATTACGATGAGCCATATACCGGCATTAGTGCGGCTAACACACAAAATTATGATTTGTTGTTATTGGATTTAACTTTGCCTAATTTAGACGGGCTTGAAGTGTGTAGGCGCATCTCCAAACAAAAACATATCCCTATTATTATTTCTTCAGCAAGAAGCGATGTGGAAGATAAGATTAAAGCGCTAGATTATGGGGCTGATGATTACCTCCCTAAACCCTATGATCCTAAAGAATTATTAGCTCGCATCCAGTCCTTACTCAGGCGTTCTCATAAAAAAGAAGAAGTGAGTGAGCCAAGCGATGCGAATATCTTTAGGGTAGATAAGGACAGCCGAGAAGTGTATATGCATGAAAAAAAGCTAGACTTAACTAGGGCTGAATATGAAATCCTTTCGCTTCTCATTAGCAAAAAAGGTTATGTGTTTAGCCGTGAAAGCATTGCGATTGAGAGCGAGAGCATCAACCCTGAAAGCTCTAATAAAAGCATTGATGTGATCATTGGCCGTTTGCGATCCAAGATTGAAAAAAACCCTAAGCAACCGCAATACATCATCTCTGTTAGAGGGATTGGTTATAAATTAGAATACTGACATTCTAATAAGGAGTTAAGGGGTTTTGCGTTTTTCTATCTTTTTTAAAGTTGTCGCTTTGTTTATGATAACGCTCTTTAGTTTTGGAGCGTTCGCTTACTATTTCGTGTCTTCTCAAATCAATCATGAAAACTATCAAAACGAAATGCGCCATTATCAGTTTGTTACCACTATCAATGAAATTTTAAATAACTACTCTGATTATAGAGCCATAGAAGATTACCTCTATAAAATTGGTTTTAAAGAAACCACAATGGAAAATTTAGAAAAGGTTTTAGCCAAAAGACGCCACCAGTTGCACCATAGGAATATTGGGTATGCTGAAGTGTTTAAATTCAGCGATATGGTTTTTATCCTTTTAAAAAAGGATGAGCATTTTGTGCTTTATAAAGATTTGCATTCGGTTTCTTATAAGAATTATTTCTTAGCTATTACGGTGGGCTTATTATTGATTTTATTCCTCTTTTTATTTGTTTTGCAGAGTTTATTGCCCTTAAGAGAGTTAAGATCTCAAGTGAAACGCTTCGCTCAAGGGGATAAAAGCGTGAGTTGTAAAAGCAAGCAAAAAGATGAAATAGGGGATCTGGCTAACGAATTTGACAATTGCATCCAAAAAATCAATGCGATGAATGAATCTCGGATTTTGTTTTTGCGCTCTATCATGCATGAATTACGCACCCCTATCACTAAGGGCAAGATACTAAGCTCTATGCTCAAAGAAGAGCTGTCTTACAAACGCCTTTCATCTATATTTGATCACTTGAACATGTTAATTGAGCAATTTGCCCGCATTGAGCAGTTCGCTTCCAAAAATTATGGGAGCAATAAAGAAAAATTTTTAATGAGCGATTTGATAGACAAGATTGAAAAAATGCTTTTAATTGATGAGGATAAAAAAAGCCCTATCCATGTACCCTCTTCAAATTACATCATTGAAGCGGATTTTGAATTGTTTTCTATAGCGTTAAAAAACATGGTAGATAATGCGATCAAATACAGTGATGACAAACAGGTGTTTTTGGATTTCATAGGAAATAATTTAGTGGTGTCCAATAAAAGCGAACCTTTAAAAGAAGATTTTGAAAAATATTTGCAACCCTACTTCAAATCTTCTAACCCCAGCCAAGCCCATGGTTTTGGGTTAGGCATGTATATCATTAAAAACGCTTTAGAGGCTATGGGATTGAATTTGAGCTATCATTACAGCAATGGAAGAATTTGTTTCACTATCCATGATTGCGTTTTTAATCATTTTTACGATTTAGAAGAAGATGATGAAGAGCCTACCCCCCCCCCCCGAAAATTTGAGAGAGGTGAGCGGAATGAAGGGGATAGAAAAAGCCAATTGTGGGGTTAAAGAAAAACAATAAAGAGAGAACATGTTCAAACGATTGAGAAGATTACGAAGCAGCGAAAACTTAAGAGCGATGATAAGAGAAACGCGTCTGAATATTGATGACTTCATCGCTCCCTTATTTGTCATAGAAAGCGATAGTTATATTAAAAATGAGATCAACTCCATGCCTGGCGTTTATCAAATGAGTGTAGAGCCTCTTTTAAAAGAATGCGAAGAATTAGTGGGTTTAGGCATCAAAGCCGTTTTATTGTTTGGCATTCCTAAACATAAGGATGCTACAGGAAGCCATGCGTTAAATAAGGATCACATTGTCGCAAAAGCCGCTAGAGAGGTTAAAAAACGATTCAAGGATTTAATCGTTATAGTGGATTTGTGTTTTTGTGAATACACCGACCATGGGCATTGCGGGATTTTAGAAAACGCTTCTGTGTCTAACGATAAAACGCTAGAGATTTTAAACCTTCAAGGGCTTATTTTGGCTGAAAGCGGTGTGGATATTCTAGCCCCAAGCAACATGATGGATGGGAATGTTTTAAGCTTGAGAAAAACGCTAGATAACGCCGGCTATACCCACACGCCCATCATGAGCTATTCCACTAAATTTGCGAGCAGTTACTATGGGCCTTTTAGAGATGTGGCAAACTCTGCGCCGAGTTTTGGCGATCGCAAAAGCTATCAAATGGATTACGCTAATAAAAAAGAAGCGCTTTTAGAAAGTTTAGAAGATGAAAAACAGGGTGCGGATATTTTAATGGTGAAACCGGCTTTGGCGTATTTGGATATTGTTAAAGAAATCAGAGATCACACTTTGCTCCCTTTAGCGCTCTATAATGTGAGCGGGGAATACGCCATGCTCAAACTCGCTCAAAAACACAACCTGATCAACTATGAAAGCGTTTTATTAGAAACGATGACTTGTTTTAAAAGAGCGGGAGCGGATATGATTATTAGCTATCATGCTAAAGAAATGGCTAACTTATTACAAAGGAATTGAATGGGACGAGCGTTTGAATACAGAAGAGCGGCTAAAGAAAAACGATGGGATAAGATGAGTAAGGTTTTCCCCAAGCTCGCCAAAGCGATCACTCTAGCGGCAAAAGAGGGCGGGAGCGAGCCGGACACGAACGCCAAACTACGAACGGCGATTTTAAACGCTAAAGTGCAAAACATGCCTAAAGACAATATTGATGCAGCGATTAAAAGAGCGAGCAGTAAAGAGGGGAATTTGAGTGAAATCACTTATGAGGGTAAGGCGAATTTTGGCGTGTTAATCATTATGGAATGCATGACTGATAACCCCACCAGAACCATTGCTAACCTTAAAAGCTATTTCAATAAAACGCAAGGGGCAAGCATCGTGCCTAATGGCTCTTTAGAGTTTATGTTTAACCGAAAAAGCGTGTTTGAATGCTTGAAAAATGAAGTGGAAAATTTAAAACTCAGCCTAGAAGATTTAGAATTCGCTCTCATTGATTATGGTTTGGAAGAATTAGAAGAAGTGGAAGACAAGATTATTATTAGGGGGGATTATAACAGCTTCAAGCTCTTAAATGAGGGGTTTGAAAGCTTGAGATTGCCCATTTTAAAAGCGAGTTTGCAACGCATCGCCACAACGCCCATTGAATTGAATGACGAACAGATGGAGCTTACCGAAAAATTGCTAGACAGGATTGAAGACGATGATGATGTGGTCGCGCTTTATACGAATATTGAGTGAAATGCAAAAAGGCTCAAAGTATTTTTTAAACCACCCAAGCAGAAATCCTAATCGTCTTTAGCGTTTGGGATGAATGCCGCTAATTTGTTATAACACCCCCATACATTTGCATCTAGCGCAGGAAGCGCACAAACTTACGCCTTTATAAGATATGATGCGTGAAAGCTGTAGGGAATACATTGGAGCTCAGATTCTGTAAAATCCATTAGGGACACAGAGTGAGAAACTCTCCCCAAACATCAGGAAGCCCAATCGCTTTAGCTTTGGGTGCTTCGCCAATGAAAACAAAGTTTTGTTGCTATAAGCTTGTAAAGTCCTATAAAGAGTTATAAAACTCCTTTTTTATTGGATTTTAACCTTATTTTGATTGAATAAAGGTTTTTGTTTTGTTCAAATATGAATAGCTTTATTCAATGTCCTTTTTTAAAAAACTTGTTTTTAAGCTTTTTTATAGTTAATTTTTATTTTGTAAGTTATTTTTTAAAGCGGATAGGGGATTTTGAAATAACGCCCCCTTTAACCCCATAAATCCCCTAAGAGCGCTTTAAAAAATTATCGCTTGTGTCTGTGTAAGCTCTTTTATTGTTTTAAAATGCCTTTGAGTGTTTTTATTATCAATATGAGAGCGAATCCAAACCCTAGATTTGTGGATTTTTAATCTCAATACCCATCAATAGAGGCACTCAATCCCCATTTGATAGCACGAAAGTGGAAAGATTTCTATAGTTTTAATCATAGCCCCTAAACTCTGGCCTATTGCGTATCATCTTGCGTGTCGTTTTGCGCGTCATCTTGCAAATTATCAGAATTCTTGCCAACCATTTCTAATACTTTACAACTACCACTAAAGCCTAAAGTGCAACCTTTCTTATAATATGAAGTGGCTTTATCCAAATCCTTTGGAGCGCCCTTACCCGTGTAATACATCACCGCCACATTATGACAACCGCTCCCTTCTTTTAAAGAACAACCCTTTTTATAAAGATTCAAGGCTTGCCCTTCACTTTGTCTGACATAAAGACCGGCTTCATACATATAGCCTAAACTCACACAGCTCGCTCCGTCTTTTAAATGGCACCCTCTTTTAAAATTCGTAAGGGCTTTTTTCAAATCCTTCTCTGCGCCTTTTGCGTTCCTATACATATACCCTGTAAAGTTACAACTAATGCCGTAATTCAAACTGCAAGCGTATTTAGAAAGAGAAAGGGCTTTGGCATAATTTTGCTTAACGCCCGTACCATTAAAATACATAAAACCTAAACTACCGCAGCTCACCCCACCCTTTAAGTGGCACCCTCTCCTGTAATAATAGATAGCCTTTGGAAGGTTTTTTTGAACGCCATCGCCATCTTCATACATAGAGCCTAAACTCGCGCAAGCCAAATGATTCATTAAATTGCACCCTCTTCTGTAATAAAAAACGGCTTTTGGAATATTCTGATCCACGCCATCGCCATCTTCATACATAGAGCCCAAACTCGTGCAACTCACCCCCACCCTTAAATTACAACTCCTCTTATAAAAAGCCACCGCTTTATGGTAATCCCCTCTCTTAAAGGCTTGAGTAGCCATTTTAAAATATGCCTCACCGGTTGTAGCCATCAAATGACTGAAACAGCCCGCCACCACCAACCAAATAAAAACCCATTTTTTAGTCCAACTCTTTATCATCTCATTCCTTACAAAACTAAGCCAAAGCTCACACAAAGAAAAATCAGTAAAACCCCAATCTAATTGGTTATTATAGTATAATATTCAAAAAAATAAATTCAACTTTGGATTAAATTTGATTAAAAACCTGTTTTAGGAAAACCACTTAAAATGAGTATTATTATTCCTATTGTCATCGCTTTTGACAACAACTATGTGATCCCAGCTGGCGTGAGCCTGTATTCCATGCTAGCTTGCGCTAAAGTAGAAAATCCCCAATCGCAAAATGATAGTAAAAAACTTTTTTATAAAATCCACTGCCTGGTGGATAACTTGAGCCTTGAAAACCAGCGCAAATTAAAAGAGACTCTAGCCCCCTTTAGCGCTTTTATGAGCCTAGAATTTTTAGACATTTCAACCCCTAATCTTCACACCACTTCAATAGAAGAACTCTCTGCGATTGATAAAATCAATGAAGCTTTTTTGCAACTCAATATTTACGCTAAGACTCGCTTTTCTAAAATGGTCATGTGCCGCTTGTTTTTGGCTTCTTTATTCTTGCAATACGACAAAATTATCATGTTTGATGCGGACACTTTGTTTTTAAATGATGTGAGCGAGAGTTTTTTTATCCCGCTAGATGGCTATTATTTTGGAGCGGCTAAAGATTTTTCTTCTCCTAAAAGCCCTAAACATTTTCAAATGGAAAGAGAGAGAGCCCCTCGTCAAGCCTTTTCCCTTTATGAGCATTACCTTAAAGAAAAAGACATAAAAATCCTTTATGAAAACCACTATAATGTTGGGTTTTTAATCGTAAATTTAAAGCTGTGGCGCGCTGATCGTTTAGAAGAGCGCTTACTCAATTTAACCCGTCAAAAAGGCCAGTGCGTGTTTTGCCCTGAACAGGATCTTTTAACTCTCGCATGCTATCAAAAGGTTTTAATCTTGCCTTATATTTATAACACCCACCCTTTCATGGCCAATCAAAAACGCTTCATTCCTAACCGACAAGAAATTGTCATGCTGCATTTTTATTTTGTAGGAAAACCTTGGATTTCACCCACTGCTTTATATTCTAAAGAATGGCATGAGACTCTTTTAAAAACCTCTTTTTATGCTAAATATTCCGTGAAATTCCTTAAACAAATGACAGAATTTTTAAGCCTTAAAGACAAACAAAAAACCTTTGAATTTCTTGCCCCCCTACTCAATCCAAAAACCCTTTTAGAATATGTCTTTTTTAGATTGAATAGGATTTTCAAACGCTTAAAAGAAAAATTTTTTAACTCTTAGCGTTCTCGTTTGGGCAACACGCTATAAGCGAATTTAACATAAATCGCTAAACTGATCAAAAGCACTGCCACACCGATAGCCAAATACACCGCATAAGTGATTTTATCCGGTTCGCTCACGCTGAATTTAAACACTAACATCAACGCTTCAATGGCTAATGCGATAATGATAGAGCCTAAAAACCTAATCATCGTGCGGTGGATCGCATGGTGGTTGTCTCCGCTATTTTTACCCAACACTTCCTCTTCAAAAATCGCCTTGACCAGATCAAAGGTGGCTAAGGCTAGGGTTAAAAGCACAATGGGGTGGAACACTTCTTTAATGTCAAAACTGCTAAAATTGACAATCGCTGTCCAAAAGCTAGAAATGCATTTCACAAATAAAAGCAACGACACCAAAGTGAGCATGATAGAAATCATAAAATACATGACCATGCTCCCTTCGCTAAAGGTTCTGAAATACTTTGAAGGCGAGCTGATTTCAATCGCCACCCTCAAAGGGATTTGCAAGCACACCACAAACGCTAGATCATTATTTTGATCATACACCGGGTAAGACGCGCTCACCACCAAATGGTTTCCTTTTTTAGAAGGATAGGGGTCCGTTAAAATACAACGCTTTTCACTCACGGCTTGATAAAAATAATACTTATCGCTAAAGCTGGCATGCGATTCTAATTCAATCCCTTCTGTTAAATCATGCTCTAATATCCCCTCCTTATGCCCCTGCTCTTTAAGCTGGCTTGGCTTAAGAATTAGCATGCCTTTAGCGTCTAACACAAAAAAATTTTTTGCCATTTTGATTTCAGCATGCATTTTTTTGATCTGTTTGTTTAAATAATCCAAAGTGATTTCAGGGAGATGGTTGCGGATATTGTGCGAAAACAAATAGGTAAGATAAGCGTATAGCTCGGTGCGGATCTTGGAATATTGGACAATGTCTCTACTTAACATCAAAAGGCCTTTAAAAAAAATTTATGCGATGAATTGTAGCACTTGTTTTAAAGAATTATTTAAACCACCCCTTGCATCAATGATAAAAGAGGCGTTTTTTTCATAGAGGGCTTGGCGTTTTTCAAAAAGCTCTTTGGCTTGAGTGAGATCATTCAAAAGGGGGCGTTTTTCCCTTTCTTTTTGATTCAAACGCTTAATCAAGGTCTCAAAATCCATTTTGAGATAAAAAGTTGTGCCTAAACCCTTAAGGTTATCATGCATCACAATGCCCCCACCGGTAGAAATAATATGGGGGGTTTTGAGCGTTTTTAATTCATCAATCAAATTTTTTTCAAACATCCTGAAATTGTCTTCGCCAAGCTCTTCAAAAATCCCTCTCACGCTCAAGCCCACCCTCTCGCTAATGATCATATCCGTATCCAACACTTCTAATTTCAAAGCCAACCCCAATTCTTGCGCTAAGGAGCTTTTACCGCTCCCCATAAAACCGATTAAGACTAAATGCCGCATGCTTTTATTTCAATTTTAATTCATACGCCCCGTTTTTTTCTTCCAAAAGATAGCGGTATTTCCCGTCTAAAATGAGCGTGATGCGGTAATAATCTTTGTGCGTGCCGACTTTAATTTGAGAAAAAAACTTCTGGTTTAAATCCCTATTTTGATAAATATCCAAAGGGCCTTTTTGCGTGTCTAACACGATTCTATAAGGATTGACCAGCACAAAAGAGCGCAAAATTTTATAAGGGGATCGCAAAATCATCGTGTTGTTTGCCATGGAAAAATCAAAATCTTGGATCTGGTAGCGTTTTTCAAAGGCGGCTGGATCAAGGGGGTGTTGGGAAAGCTTTAAAGGGTAATGCCAATCAATGTTTTTATCAATGCCCACGACTTTAGAATGGATAGAGCCATCAATATCCTGGTAAGTGAGCGTGATTTGTTTTAAAATCCTAGCGCTCGTGGGCAAATCCACATGGATTTCTTTAAAATAACTATCATAGATCCCATTAAAGCCCCCTTGCAAATTCTTGGAATTGATTTCAGGCTCAAAAGGGTTGTCTCTGGCTAATAAAACGCTTAAAACCACCACCAAACCTACCATCTTTTTTAACACGATCATTCCTTCAAACTAATCTCTAGGCCGTAATTCCCTCAACTCAAACAAACGCTTTTGCAAACGCACATTTTTGCTTTGCAATTCGGTGATTTCTTGTTGCAAGCGTTCATGCTTATCTCTTAAATCCAAATAAACTTCTAAAGAAGAGCCCCCAAAAAGCAACTTCCCTAAATAATACCCAAACCCAAGCAGTAAAAGGAAAAAGACAATTAGGGAGCTATGGCTATAGAAAAAATCTCGCACTTTATTGTCTTTGATTTCATCGTTTTCAAAAAGGCCACTAGCCATGCTTAAACAACTCTTTACCGATATAAATCCCCCCTTTTAATTCATGCTCAATCTCTAAAAGGCGGTTGTATTTAGCGATCCTTTCGCTCCTTGCGGTGGATCCGGTTTTGATTTCTCCCGTATTGAGTGCAACAGCAAAATCAGCGATAAAGCTGTCTTCACTCTCCCCGCTTCTATGACTCATCACGCATTGATAGGCATGGTGTTTGGCTAATCTTATGGTTTCCAAAGTCTCACTAATGGTGCCGATTTGATTGGGTTTGATCAAAATGGCGTTTGCGATGTTTTTTTCAATGCCTTTTTGCAAGAGGCTTGCGTTCGTTACAAACAAATCATCGCCCACTAACTGGATTTGACGCCCTAATTCCTTGCTTAAAAACGCCCAACCCTCCCAATCGTCTTCGCTCAAACCATCTTCAATAGACACAATCGGGTATTTTGCCACCAACTTTTTATAATAAGCCACTAATTCATGCGAATCTAGAATCTTATTTTCACCCTTTAAATGGTAATTGAAATTTTCATCCACCAATTCGCTGCTCGCTACATCTAAAGCGAGCGCTATTTCTTCGCCTAATTTATAGCCGGCTTTTTCAATGGCTTGAGAAATGACTTCAAGGGGTTCTACATTGTTGTTAAAATTAGGCGCAAAACCCCCCTCATCGCCCACGCTTGTGAGCTGATTCTTTCCATCTAAAAGTTCTTTAAGCGTGTGATAGACTTCCGCGCTCGCTCTTAAGGCTTCTCTAAAACTCTCAAACCCTAAAGGCATGATCATGTATTCTTGAAAGTCTATGGAATTATTCGCATGCGTTCCGCCGTTAATGATATTGAGCATCGGCACAGGCAAAGTCAAAGCGTTAGCCCCCCCTAAATAGCGGTATAATGGCAGATTTAAAGCCTTCGCGCTAGCCCTTGCTAACGCCATAGAAACGCCCAAAACAGCGTTCGCCCCTAAATTAGCGTAATTAGGCGTGCCGTCTAAAGCCCTTAACCTCTCATCCACAAAGGCTTGATTGATCGCTTCAAGCCCTATTAAATGGTGTTTGATCACGCTATTGACATTTTCGCATGCCCTTAAAACCCCTTTACCCAAAAAACGGGTTTTGTCATTGTCCCTTAATTCTAACGCTTCTCTTTTACCGGTGCTCGCTCCGCTAGGCACAATCGCGCTCGCTTTAGTGTTATCGCTTAAAATCACGCTGGCTTGAATGGTAGGATTGCCCCTACTATCCATCACTTCTAAAGCATGAATATCTTTAATGGTTAGCATCAAAATCCTTTCTATTCCATTTCTTCTAAAGGCTCATCTGGTAAGGGCATGATCTCTTCATTAGAGCCAATACTCTCTTTAATTTTAAGAGTGATTTCATTCGCTAGGGCTTTGTCTTCTTTCAGTAAGGCTTTAGCGTTTTCTCGGCCTTGCCCTAGCTTTTTATCCTGGTAACTAAGCCATGCCCCACTCTTATCCACAATGTCTAATTTCACGCCATAATCAATGATTTCGCCTTCTTTAGAAATCCCTTCCCCAAACATGATGTCAAATTCCGCTTCTCTAAAGGGCGGAGCGACTTTATTTTTAACCACTTTGGCTTTAGCCCTGTTGCCAATATGCTGTTCGTTTTGTTTTAAAGTCGCAATCCTTCTAATATCAATCCTAACGCTCGCATAGAATTTTAAGGCATTACCTCCGGTTGTGGTCTCTGGACTCCCATAACCCATCATGCCAATCTTCATCCTGATTTGATTGATAAAAATGAGAGTAGTGTTCATCTTGTGCAAAACACCGGTGATTTTTCTTAACGCATGGCTCATAAGCCTTGCTTGCAAGCCCACATGCTGATCGCCCATATCCCCATCAATCTCCGCTTTAGGCGTAAGAGCCGCTACGGAATCCACCACCACTAAATCAATCCCTCCGCTTCTGGTGATCGTTTCTAAAATCTCTAAAGCTTGCTCGCCTGTATCAGGTTGGGAAACGAGTAAATTTTCCGTATCCACGCCTAGCCTCTTAGCATAATGCACATCTAGGGCATGCTCAGCGTCAATAAACGCGCACACGCCCCCATTTTTTTGGCATTCTGCAATGATATGCAAGCTTAGAGTGGTCTTCCCGCTTGACTCTGGCCCATAAATTTCAATGATCCTACCTTTTGGAACGCCCCCAATCCCTAAAGCCAGATCCAACCCTAACGAGCCTGTAGAAATAGCGTCAATCTTTTCTACTTGCTTATCCCCAAGACGCACCAACGCCCCCTTACCAAAAACCTTATCAATTTGTTTGATCGCTAAAGAAATCGCTTTTTGTTTGTCTTCATCTATTGCCATTAAATTACCTTATTGAATTTGATTTGTTTATTCTATCAAATCCTAGCCTAAAATCTATTATAATAAAAGGACTTACCCTATCACAAAAGGATTTTACTTTGATTAGTGTCGCTCATAGCCCTGATGCTGATGATATTTTCATGTATTATGCGATTAAGTTTGGCTGGATAGATTGCCCCATTAAAAATAAAACATTCCACAACATCGCCCTTGATATTGAAACCCTAAACCAAGAAGCCCTAAAAAACACTTATGATGTGAGCGCAATCAGCTTTGGGCTATACCCTAAAATTGCAAACGATTATGCTTTGCTCCCTACAGCGACGAGCTTTGGGAACGGCTATGGGCCTAAATTAGTGAAAAAAAAGGGTGTGAAATTGAAAAAAGATTTTAGAGTCGCATTAAGCGGGGATCACACCACCAACGCCCTTTTGTTTAAGATCTATTACAAACATGCACGCATCACTTACATGAATTTTTTGGACATTGAAAAAGCGGTGCTTGAAGGGAGCGTGCATGCGGGCGTGCTCATCCATGAAAATATCTTGGATTTTCATAATGGATTAGAAGTGGAAAAAGAATTGTGGGATGTTTGGAAAGAACTCATTAAAGTTGATTTACCCTTGCCTTTAGGGGGCATGGCGATTAGGCGCTCTATCCCCTTGTATCGCGCGATTTTGATTAAAAAGGCTTTGATTAAAGCGGTTGAAGTCGCTTTAAAACACCAAAATTTGCTCTCTAACATGCTGTTAGAACGCTCGCTCATTCGTGTCAATATGGAGCGGCTACAAACTTATTTAAGCTTGTATGCGAATGAAACTTCAACGCGCTTAAGCGAGATTCAAATCCTCGCCATAGACAAGCTTTTTGAATTAGGCTATCAGCATGGGTTTTATGCCAATTTGTTAAAGGCTAAAGATTGCTTGCTCACTGATGAGTATTTGCAATACCGCTTTTCTTAATCCAGTTCTAATTTATGCGTAAGCAAGTAACGACTCATCGCATACAATAAAAGGATTTTTAAAAAATCCACCCCCCATAAAAGGTAGTATTTATTTTCTTGTAATTCTTGTTGTTGCAAGAAATAATAAAACCCCTCATTGATGCTTAAACTAGAACTCATTAAGGGCAGTAACGAATTGAACGCTAATTCCAAAACAACCCCCACAAGAATGAATAACAGCCCCCCTAGTAAAAAACGCGCTTTTTTGATCCTAGTAGCGTTTAAAACGCTCAAAACAAATAAAAATTTCATTAAAACAAGCCCTAAAAACAGTGCGATACCTAAGGTTTTAGTGGGTTTTAACACAAAGGTTTTTAAAGCGGTGTGCAAGATAAACAGCACGCTAGATTGCGCGTTAAAAAGATAATAGCCCAAACGCACGCTCGCCACAAACCAGAACAAACTGAAGATAAAAAACACCATAGGGAGCAAGATTTTAGGGAGCAATAAAGACTCTAAACTAATGGGTAAAGAAAAGCTTAAAACCCCCCTTTTAGAAAAAAGCGCGTTGAGATTTTTGATCGCTCCCACACTGATTGCGATCAGTAAAAACGCCCCCAAGACAAAAAAGAGCGTGTAGCTTAGGGTGAGCATGGTCGTTTCTTCAGCGCTTTGAGAATAAAAACAAACCGCTAAAATAGTGAGCGTTATTAAAAAATTCCCCACAACAACATTCCCTACTTGCCCCAAGGCGTCATGTTTAAAAACTTTTAAAAAACCCATAGCCTTATTATACCCGTTTGGATAAAAAATTTAGGCTTTTTAGTGATTGCGTGTTAATAAAAACGCTAAAGGCATTTTTTAAATGCGCTACTTGAAAAAAGCCAGTTGCTCTAAAATCAATTCTTCTTTATTTTTAAAAACAAATTTAAAAAGGATCTTATAGCGCCCCCTTTTGTCGCTCTCTAACAAATCAAATTTTAAAGGCTCGCATGCGATCTCACAATCAAGCGTTCCTAACAATCTTGGCTGTGATGGGCTGGGATAAAACGCTAAATACACTTGAATATTTGGCGAATCTAAAGCGGGTTTGAGCGGTTGCAATTGCGCATGAAGCGTGTTGGATTTTTCCAGAATCAAAGCGTTTTTTAAAAGGTTTTCTTGGAGTTTTTTATCCCCATGCGTGCCTTTAGAAAAATAGGGCAAAATGGGGGTTTTAGAGCCTTCTGTGAGAGGCTTTAAACCCACTAAAAAACGATAATTGGATTTAAAGTTTTCATAGGTTTTAAACATAGCGTTAAAGTTTAAATCCACTTCGTTATGGCCCTTAAAATACACTAAATCGTTTTTAGGCGAATTTTTTAGGGCAAACACCACCAAAAACACCACGATCCCAAGCCCAAGAATGAGCACGCTCATGATCCCTAAAGGCCAAAAGTTTTTTTCTTTCATTGATTTCTCTCTTAAGATTTTTTAAAAAAATAAAGCCCCAAAAACGCGCCTAAAAGCGTCAATAACAAAATATAAATAACCACCTTTACAAAAGTTGCTCCCTTAGGAGCGTTAAAATTTTGCGTGATATTCACACGATATTTTTGCGCTAAAGCATCTACTGCGACCGAATAGCCGTTAATGAGCATGGCTGAAATCCTTTGGGGCGTGTATTCTTTAGGGTTTGTAGGGAGTAAGGGAGCGATTTTTTCAAAAAAGATTTTATCAGTGTCTAACAAATCTTTAGGGTTAGCCACTAATTCTATTTTTTGAGCGTCATGGTAGAAAAAGAACACCACAAAAGGGGGTTTGAGCTGCTTTAAAAAGCCCTCTTGATAATTTTGGCGTTCATTTTTGAGCGCCAAAACGATAGGATTTTTTTCAAAATCCGTCATATCAATCACAAAACGCACGCCTGTTTTAAGATAAAGCTCTTTAGAAACGCCCTCTACAAACGCAACGCTTTTTTCTACCAAACGCCCCTTAGAATTATTAAAAACATAATCACTAGCCCCCAAACAACAAACAAAGGCTATTACAAGCCATAAGATTCTCATGTGCTAAACAAAAACAAGTTAGGCACAAAAGAAATCACAATCGTCATTAAAATGGTCGCTACTACCATTAAGGCTAAGATTTTTTCTAAAGTCGTGAATTTCATTTTTTACTCCCTTGATTGACTAATTCATAATTAGCCCGGTTTTGGGTGTTTTTTGTCTCTAAAGCGTTAATATCCTTATAGCGGTAATAATTGGTGGCTTGCTCTTTTTGGATATGGATCGCTTTGAATGTAAAAAAAACGGCCACACACAATAAAATAACCACAATCAGTAAATTCCCTGCTAATCCGTTTAAAAATTTCATCTCTTTTCCTTTAATCTTCTAAGGGTTTTAGCGATTGGATAAATTCGGCTAACGCTTTAACTTGCAAATCGCTAAAGTTTTTATACTTGAACGATGGCATATGCCCTATATTGCCCTTTTTGCCATGCGTTAAGATATTTCTCAAAAAATTCTCTGTGCCGTAAGTGGTCAAATCGGCTGCAAACACTTGATTTTCTTGCAAACCCTTACCATCATTGCCATGACAGCCTGTGCAGCCCATGCTTTCAAACAGCTCCTTGCCTTTATCAATGAGTTGAGGGTTTTTGGTCTTTTTAACGCTAGAAATTTCTGCCATCACATAGCTCGCGATCGCTTTAGCGTCTTTTTCGTCTAATTCCATAGCGGGCATTTCCCCAGCGAGATAATCCATGCCTTTAGAGCCATGCTTAATGGTGTCCATAATGCCCTCTTCTTTACCCCAGTGCACCAGATTTTGAGCGCTCCCATGCAAGCCCTCAGCGCTGATGCCATGGCATTGCGAACAATGGACTAAAAAGATGCCTTGACCCATATCCACCAATTCCTTTTGACCCAAATTCTTCCATTTGGCTTCAAATTTTTGGTTGTGCGCTTTAACCTCTTCATTGTATTGCCCGATTTGAGAAAAGCTATTCAGCGGATACCCAAAGAAAAAATACCAAAAAGCCCACACAATCGTGCACATATAGCTTGCGATCCAGCCTACCGGAACATTATTGGCAAACTCCCCTATCCCATCAATCAAATGCCCATTATCCATGAGCTCACCTTGAGATTTGCTGTCGCGCATTTCTTTAATGAGCGAGCTGGATTCATAGATGGTTAAAACTAAAATCACAAGCGCTGCAATCAAGCCAAAAACATTTATATGGTCGTTTAAAAAATCCATTTCAACTTTCCTTTATGCCATTATCATGAGCGTTTTTATGGCGTGGTTCAATCAACTCATCTTCTAAAGCATCATTTAACGCTAAGCGTCCGTATCGCTCATAATCCATGATGCCCTTTTTTTGCTTTCTATACATGCTAAAAATATAAGCGTATAAAAAGAGCGTAAAAAGAATGGTAAAAAACGCATACGCAAAACCTCTCACACTTTCTAAATCCATCATTCACCCCTTATTTAGCGTTTTGATTGGCGTTAATCCTGGAATTACCCAAGCTATTCAAATAAGCGATCAAAGCCACAATTTCTAACACTTCACCTCTCTCAATCGCTTCTAACACCCTCTTGTCTTTCATATCGGCTGTGATTTTTTTAGCTTCTTCTAAATAGGCTTTTTTCGCTTCTTCCACGCTCCCTAATTTCACGCCGTTTTCTGTGTCATAAGGCACGCCAAAAACCTTTTTTTGCGTCAAAGCTTCTGCATAAGCGGTGTCAAAGTCGCTCTTTTTTGCAAATAAATGCTTATAGGCGGGCATGATGCTGTGCGGCACAACGCTTTTGGGATCAAACATGTGTTTTTCATGCCAATCGGTTGTGCGATAATCCCCCACCCTGTGCAAATCAGGGCCAATCCTTTTAGATCCCCATAAAAATGGCCTATCATACGCATATTCCCCGCTCAAACTATACGCACCGTATCGATCCACCTCAGCTTGAAAAGGGCGGATGAGTTGGGAATGGCAATGATAGCAACCTTCTTTAATATAAATTTGTCTCCCCGCTGTTTCTAAAACCGTATAAGGCCGTAAGCCTTCAATGGGGCGAGCGGATTTAAAGAAGTTAGGCAAAATCTCCACCAAGCCCGCAATCGCAAACACAAAAATAAACGCAAGAGTGAAAAAGAACGGGTTTTTTTCTAAAAAACTAAACATTTCCAACCTCCCCTATCTAGACATAGGCGTGGCGTAATTGGGCTCACGCTCTAATTTTTTGCCTGCTGTGATTGTCATAAAAATATTGTAAGCAAAAATAATAAACCCGGTAAAATACATAAGACCCCCAACGCCTCTAATATTGTAATAAGGGATTAGCACCTTAACCGTGTCAATGAACTGGTAAGTGAGATTCCCATACTGATCCACATCCCTCCACATCATCCCTTGCGTGATCCCTGCAATCCACATGGACGAAAAGTAAAGCACAATCCCTAAAGTCATGATCCAAAATTGGAAATCCACAAGCCTACCTGAATAAATCTCTCTTTTGAAAAGTCTAGTCGTCATGTGATACATGCTCGCGATTAAAGTGAAGCCTACCCACCCAAGCACGCCGTCATGCACATGCCCTATAATCCAATCGGTGAAGTGGGCTAAGGCGTTCACGCTCTTAATGGCTTGAATAGAGCCTTCTAAAGTGGAAAGCATGTAGAAAGTTGAAGCCAAAACTAAGAATTTGATCAAAGGGCTTTCTTTGAGCTGGTGCCACTGGCCTCGCATCGTTAAAAGCATGTTAATGGCTGTCCCCCACGAAGGCAAGATTAATACCACTGAAAACACGCTAGAAAGGGTTTGCACCCAATCAGGCACGGTGGAATAAATCAAATGGTGCCCGCCTGCCCAAATATAAACAAACATCAAGCTCCAGAAAGAAAACAAAGTGAGTTTGTAAGAAAAGATAGGCTGACCGCTCTCTTTAGGCAAGAAATAATAAATCGTGCCAATCACCCCACTCGTAAAGACAAAAGCGACCGCATTATGCCCCCACCACCATTGAATGAGCGCATCATTACTGCCTGAATACATAGAAATAGAATGCCAAACACTCCCCATATCAGCGACAAAATAGGTGGGGATAGAAAGGTTATTGAAAATATACATCACCGCTATACCCACATAAGTAGCGATGTAATACCATAAAGACACATAAATGGTATTTTCTCTTCTAACGCTCATGCTCCCAAACATATTAACCCCCCATAACACCCATGCCACAACCACAACAATATCTAAAGGCCACATCAATTCAGCGTATTCTTTAGATTGAGTAAGACCAGCAAACAAGCTAATGACCCCTAGAATTAAAAGAGTAATCCAGAGCCAAAAATGCAATAACCCTACAATTTTCAAAAAGGGGTGTTGGTGATAAGTGATTTTAAGCACCCTTTGACCGATATAATACCAACTCGCCCAAATCCCCCCAAGGGTGAAACCATAGATCACCGCATTCGTGTGTAAAGGGCGCAATCGGCCAAAAACGCCATACTCCCCTGCAATGTAATTCAAGTTAGGGAAAGACAATTCAAAGGCTAACACGATCCCTATTAACATGCCTATTATCCCAAAGCCAACCATCGCATAAAGAAACAATTTGCTAATGGAATAATCATAACTCAAAGGCACATTTTCTTGCATGCAATACTCCTATTTGTAGTAAATTCAACAAAGATAAACATAATTATAAAATTTTATCTTTTTCAAAAAGCTTAATTTTTAATCTTTTTCTGTAACATTGTAATAACTCAATCCAATTTGAATGGCATTTTTAAGCCAACCCACTACTATCTTTGGCTAAAGGCTGAACATGATTAAACAAATTCTCTCAATCCTTGCCCCTTTTTTTATCGCAACGCTATTGTATTTTTTAGGCGCACCAGATGGGTTAAACCCTAACGCATGGCTTTATTTTTGTATTTTCATGGGCATGATTATAGGGCTAGTTTTAGAGCCGGTGCCACCAGGTTTAGTGGCATTGAGCGCATTAGTGTTGTGCGTGGCGTTAAAAATTGGAGCGAGCGATGAAGTAGCGAGCGCTAATAAGGCTATTTCGTGGGGTTTGAGCGGGTATGCGAATAAAACGGTGTGGCTTGTGTTTGTCGCTTTTATTTTGGGTTTAGGGTATGAAAAAAGCTTGTTAGGGAAACGGATCGCTCTTTTACTCATTAGGTTTTTAGGGCAAACCCCTTTAGGTTTAGGCTATGCGATTGGTTTGAGCGAATTGTGTCTAGCCCCCTTTATCCCTAGCAACTCCGCTAGAAGTGGGGGCATACTCTATCCAATCGTTTCATCTATCCCGCCTTTAATGGGATCTGCTCCAAATGATAACCCTGACAAAATCGGCGCGTATTTGATGTGGGTCGCTTTGGCTTCAACTTGCATCACTTCGTCCATGTTTTTAACCGCTCTCGCTCCTAACCCCCTAGCAATGGAAATCGCTACCAAAATGGGCGTGAATGAAATCTCATGGTTTTCGTGGTTTTTAGCGTTCTTGCCTTGTGGGGTGGTTTTGATCTTGCTTGCACCTTTATTAGCGTATAAAACCTGCAAACCCACCTTAAAAGGCTCAAAAGAAGTGAGTTTGTGGGCTAAAAAAGAATTAGAGGGCATGGGGAGGTTTTCTTTAAAAGAAATTTTAATGCTCAGCCTCACTTTATTGGCTTTATTGGGTTGGATTTTTAGCAAACCTTTAGGCTTGGCAGCGAGCGCGACGGCTTTGATTGTCATGGTTTTAATGGCGTTTTGTAAGATTGTAAGCTATGAAGACATCATCAAAAACAAAAGCGCGTTCAACATTTTTTTATTGCTTGGATCGCTGCTCACGATGGCTGGCGGGCTTAAAAATGTAGGGTTTTTAAATTTTATCGGCAATGCGGCTAAAAATTTTTTAGAGCATGCTAACTTGGATCCGTTAATAGCGGTCTTGTTTATTATAGCTTTCTTTTATCTGTCGCATTATTTTTTCGCTAGCATCACCGCTCATGTGAGTGCGTTATTTGCACTTTTTGTGGGGATTGGTTCGCACATTCAAGGGGTCAATTTGCAAGAATTGAGCTTGTTTTTAATGCTTTCTTTAGGGATTATGGGGATTTTAACCCCCTATGGCACAGGCCCATCCACCATTTATTACGGGAGCGGGTATATTTCAAGCAAGGATTTTTGGAAATGGGGGTTTATTTTTGGTATGGTGTATTTGATCGTGTTTTTAAGCGTGTGCGTGCCTTGGGTCAAATTCATCGCTTATAGGTGGTTGTAGCTGGAAACTTTACACAACGCCCTTTTAAAATGGTATGAAGAATTTGGGCGAAAGGATTTACCTTTTAGGAATTTAAAGGGCATTAACGCCCCTTATGAAGTCTATATCAGTGAAGTGATGAGCCAACAAACCCAAATCAGCACGGTGGTTAAGCGTTTTTATTCCCCTTTTTTAGAAGCTTTCCCCACTTTAAAAGACTTAGCGAGCGCTCAATTAGAAGAGGTTTTATTGCTCTGGAGAGGGCTTGGCTACTATTCAAGGGCTAAAAATTTAAAAAAAAGCGCTGAAATTTGCGTTAAAGAACACAACTCACAATTACCCAATGACTATCAAAGCCTATTGAAACTCCCCGGGATTGGCACATACACGGCTAATGCGATTTTATGTTTTGGTTTTAGAGAGAAGAGCGCATGCGTGGATGCCAATATCAAACGAGTGCTTTTAAGGCTTTTTGGTTTGGATCCAAATATCACGGCTAAAGACTTACAAATTAAAGCGAATGACTTTCTCAATCTCAATGAAAGCTTCAATCATAACCAAGCCCTAATTGATCTAGGGGCTTTAATCTGCTCCCCTAAACCCAAATGCGCGATTTGCCCTTTAAACCCTTATTGTTTGGGTAAAAACCATCCAGAAAAACACACGCTTAAGAAAAAACAAGAAATCATTCAAGAAGAGCATTACTTGGGCGTTGTGATCCAAAATAACCAAATCGCTTTAGAAAAAATAGAGCAAAAACTCTATTTTGGGATGCACCATTTCCCCAATCTCAAAGAAAACCTAGAATACAAGCTCCCCTTTTTAGGTGCAATCAAACACAGCCACACTAAATTCAAGCTCAATTTAAACCTCTATTTAGCTGCGATAAAAGATTTAAAAAACCCTATTCGTTTTTATAGCCTTAAAGACTTAGAAACCTTACCCATAAGCTCTATGACGCTTAAAATTTTGAATTTTTTAAAACAAAAAAATTTATTTGGGGGTTAAACCCTGCCAAATCTAAAATGGCTCTACTTTATCGCAGGCACCACTTCAGGGATCAAATACGCAATCGCGCTAATCACAACTCCCATGATCGCTACAAAAATAAGGGAGTATTTGACCGTGAATTTGAATAAATTGCTCTCTTTCCCGGCCAATCCCACTGCCGCGCAAGCGATAGCGATGCTTTGAGGGCTTATCATCTTGCCCAAAGTGCCACCCACGGTATTAGCCGTTAGGGTTAAAATCTCAGGGAGGTGCAATCGTTGGGCGGTGAGTTGCTGTAAAGAGCCAAATAAAAGATTAGAACTCGTATCGCTCCCGGTTAAAAACACGCCCACCCACCCGATCAAGGGCGAGAAAAAGGTGAAAGCTAAGCCCGTATGGGTGAGCGCTAAGGCTAGAGTGGAAGAAATCCCGCTGTAATTAGACACATAGGCAAAGCTTAAAACTAAACCAATGGTAAGAATGGGGTAGCGCATTTCTTTTAAAGTCTCGCCAAAGACGCTCAGCGCATCGCTCACTCGCACCCTTAAAACGAGTATGCTAATGAGAGCGGCTAAAAAAATGGAAGTGCCAACCGTGTTGATTAAAGAAAATTTAAACACCACCGGAAAACTCGCGCTTTGATCGGATTCTACAAAAGGCGGGCTTTTAAAGATGTGGTTACTGATATTATTGAATTCAAAATAAAAATTAGAAAAAGCTAACAAGCCGTCTTTTTCAAATAAAGCCTTAAAAAAAGGCTGTATCCATAACACAATCACTAAAACCAAAATCACAAAAGGAGACCAAGCGACATAGATCTTACAGATATGATGGTTACTCTTAGTGAATGAAGCCGCTTTGCCATCACTTCTAAAAATCACTTTAGGCTGCCAAAATTTCAAAAAGAGTGCCGTTGCAACGAGTGAAACAAGGGCTGAAATAATGCCAGGCAATTCTGGTCCCAAGTAATTAGAGCTTAAAAATTGTGCAATAGCGAAAGAAAAAGCCGCGATAAAAACGGCCGGAAAAGTTTCTTTAATCCCCTTAAAGCCATCCATTAAAAACACAATGAAAAACGGCACGAACAAGCTCACAAAAAAAAGGATTTTACCCGTCATGGCTGAAATCAAAATCGCTGGCACCCCTACCGCGCTCGCCATCGCGCTTATAGGGATACCCACCGCGCCAAAGGCTACAGGAGCGGTGTTAGCAATCAAACATAACCCGGCAGCGTATAAGGGGCTTAACCCTAAGCCCACTAAAATCGCCGCTGTAATGGCAATAGGCCCTCCAAAGCCGATCGCTCCTTCTAAAAACGAGCCAAAACAAAAGCCAATCAAAATCACTAAAATCCTGTGATCTAAAGTGATGGACTGAACGCTTTCTTTTAAAATTTCAAAATAGCCGGATTTAACGCTGAGTTTGTATAAAAAAATCGCCGCAATAATGATCCAAGCGATCGGCCATAAGCCATAGAGGAAGCCATAAAGAAAGCTTGAACCCACCATGCTAACAGGCATTTTATACACTAAAACCGCAATAATGGCTGACAGAACCACGCTCAAAAAGGCCGCCGCATAACCTTTGAGTTTAAAAACCATTAAAGATAAGAAAAATAGCAAAATCGGTAATAAGGCCACAAGAGCGCTCAGCCAAATATTACCCAAAGGGTCATAAACTTGATGAAATTCTGACACTAAAAATCCCTTTTTAAAATATTCTCTTACTCCCCTAAACCCCCTCCATTAAGTAGGAGTAACCGGGATAATAAAGGGGAAGACATAAGCAATAAGAGTGAAGACAATCCCCATAATGATTGCCAAAGCGATAGAGTATTTTACTGTAAATCTGAACAATTCGCTCTCTTTCCCCACTAACCCCACCGCCGCGCAAGCGATAGCGATACTTTGAGGGCTTATCATTTTACCCACAACACCCCCTGAAGTGTTTGCCGCTAAGAAAAGCACTTCAGGCAAGCCAAGCTGTGTAGCGATGAGCATTTGCAAAGAGCCAAATAAAAGATTAGAACTCGTATCGCTTCCGGTTAAAAACACCCCAAGCCAGCCTACAACAGGCGAAAAGAAAGTGAAAACATGCCCAGTATCCGCTAACGCTAAAGCGAGCGTGGCGCTCA
This sequence comes from Helicobacter pylori Shi112, assembly GCF_000277405.1. Classification (NCBI taxonomy): domain Bacteria; kingdom Pseudomonadati; phylum Campylobacterota; class Epsilonproteobacteria; order Campylobacterales; family Helicobacteraceae; genus Helicobacter; species Helicobacter pylori. The sequence goes on along the minus strand of NC_017741.1, from coordinate 138,628 downwards.
TGCCGCTATAATTAGCCACATACGCAAACGCTAAAACCACGCCAATGGTTAAAATCGGCAAACGCATTTCTTTTAAAGTAGCCCCAAACACCCCTATCGCATCGCTGATTTTCACGCGCAACAAAAACACGCTTAAAAGAGCGGCTAAAAAAATGGAAGTGCCTGTCGTTAGAATCAAGGGGAATTTGAACACGACAGGAAAATTGGTCGCTTCAGTAACAATGGGAACGGTTTTAAAAATCTTTTGACTGATAGAATTGAATTCAAACGCAAAGCTAGAAAACGCCAAAGCCCCGCCTTCTTTAAAGAGCGCTTTAAACCAGGGTTGCGTCCATATGATAATCGTAATAGTGAGCAACACAAAAGGCATCCACGCCACAACCACCTTACAAATATGGTGTTTTTCTGTGCTGATTGCGGGCTCTTTGCCATTGCTGGTGAAAATGCGTTTGGGCTGCCAGAATTTTAAAAACAAAGTGGTAGCGATCAATGACACTAAGGCTGAAATAATATCCGGAAGTTGCGGCCCTAGATAATTAGAGCTTAAAAATTGCGCGATAGCGAAACTAAACCCGGTAACAGCCACTGCAGGAAAAGTCTCTCTAATCCCCTTAAAACCATCCATTAAAAACACGATGAAAAAAGGGATACCAATGGAAAAAATGGGTAACACCCTGCCCACCATTTGAGAAATCTCTAATTCAGGGATACCCACCACGCTAGCCATTGCCGTAATAGGAATACCCACCGCGCCAAAAGCTACAGGAGCGGTGTTAGCGATTAGGCACAATCCGGCAGCGTATAAGGGGTTTAGCCCAAGGCCGACTAAAATCGCCGCTGTGATCGCTACCGGGCCTCCAAAGCCGATCGCTCCTTCTAAAAACGAGCCAAAACAAAAGCCAATCAAAATCACTAAAATGCGGTGATCCGGCGTTAGGGTTAAAATGCTTTCTTTTAAAATCTCAAAATACCCGGATTTCACTGAAAGGTTGTAAAGAAAAATCGCAGCGATCACAATCCAAGCGATCGGCCACAAGCCATAAAGAAAGCCATAGAAAAAACTCGCGCTCACCATTTGAGCAGGCATTTTATACACAAACAACGCAATAATGATTGAAAGCACTAAGCTTAAAAACCCAGCGCTATACCCTTTAAGTTTAAAGACAATAAGAGAAATAAAAAAAAGCACAATAGGCGATAGCGCCACTAAAGCGCTCAGCCAAATATTGCCTAATGGGTCATAGACTTGATAAAATTCCATAAATTTTCCTTGAATAATTAAAAGTATTTTTTTATCTTACTTAAAAGAAAAAACTAATTTTAAGTAGCATTTAATATTAAGTCAAATTTAATGGGTTTGTGGTTTATTTTAGTAACAATGTTTGAGCGAGTGGGTTTATCAACTTGTGATTACAATCTTACTAATTTTGAGTATTATATTGTGTTTGAAACTCTTAATTTGGAATTTTAAGGAGCCTTCTTTGAAAGTCAATTTCTTTGCTACTTGTCTAGGAGCAGCCATATACAGCAACGCATCGCTTAACGCTATCAAATTACTCCGCAAGGAAAATTTGGAAGTGGTTTTTAAAAAAGACCAGACATGTTGCGGCCAGCCAAGCTACAACTCAGGGTATTATGAAGAAACAAAAAAAGTCGTTTTATACAATATCAAACTTTATTCCAATAACGACTACCCTATTATCTTGCCTAGCGGTTCATGCACGGGGATGATGCGGCATGATTATTTGGAATTGTTTGAAGGGCATGCGGAATTTAACATGGTTAAAGATTTTTGCTCTAGGGTGTATGAATTGAGCGAGTTTTTGGATAAAAAATTGCAAGTCAAATATGAAGATAAGGGCGAACCCCTTAAAATCACATGGCATTCTAATTGCCATGCTTTAAGGGTGGCTAAAGTGATTGACTCGGCGAAAAATCTCATCAGACAGCTTAAAAATGTGGAACTCATTGAATTGGAAAAAGAAGAAGAATGCTGCGGGTTTGGGGGGACTTTTTCAGTCAAAGAGCCTGAAATTTCAGCGGTTATGGTCAAAGAAAAGATTAAAGACATAGAAAGCCGTCAGGTGGATGTGATTGTTTCAGCGGACGCTGGGTGTTTGATGAATATCAGCACCGCTATGCAAAAAATGGGTTCTCCCACAAAACCCATGCATTTTTATGACTTTTTAGCCTCAAGGCTTGGGCTTTAACATTAAAGAATTATTTTAAGGAATAATCATGGAAAAATATCATAGCGACCAAGAATACGAAGAAATCATCACCGACCAATTAGGCGATATGCAATTAAGGGAAAATTTGCGTTCTGCAATGGACACCTTAAGGGCTAATCGTAAGAATTTGATTAAAAATCGTTACAGCGAATGGGAAAATTTAAGGGAATTAGGCAAAGAAGTCAAGCTTAAAATTTTATCCAGGCTTGATGAGTATTTGGAATTGTTTGAAAAAAACGCCACTCAAAACGGCTTTAAAATCCATTACGCTAAAGACGGTGATGAAGCTAATGAAATCATTTACAACCTCGCTAAAGAAAAGAATATCAAGCGCATTTTAAAGCAAAAGTCCATGGCGAGCGAAGAAATTGGCTTGAACCATTACCTCAAAGAAAAGGGCATTCAAGCACAAGAAACGGATTTGGGCGAATTGATTATCCAGCTCATTAATGAACACCCCGTGCATATTGTCGTGCCGGCTATCCATAAAAACCGCAAGCAAATCGGTAAGATTTTTGAAGAAAAACTCAACGCCGCTTATGAAGAAGAGCCTGAAAAGCTTAATGCGATCGCCAGAAAACACATGCGCAAAGAATTTGAAAGCTTTAAAATGGGGATCAGTGGGGTGAATTTCGCTATCGCTAATGAGGGTGCGATCTGGTTAGTTGAAAATGAAGGCAATGGCCGCATGAGCACCACCGCATGCGATGTGCATGTCGCTATTTGCGGGATTGAAAAATTAGTAGAAAGCTTTGATGATGCGGCGATTTTAAACAATCTGCTCGCTCCAAGCGCTGTGGGTGTGCCTATCACATGCTATCAAAACATTATCACAGGCCCCAGAAAAGAGGGCGATTTAGACGGCCCTAAAGAAGCCCACATCATTTTATTAGACAACAACCGCTCTAATATTTTGGCTGATGAAAAGTATTATCGCGCTCTTTCATGCATCCGTTGCGGGACTTGTTTGAACCACTGCCCCGTGTATGACAAAATCGGTGGGCATGCCTATCTTTCTACTTATCCTGGCCCTATAGGCGTGGTGGTATCCCCCCAACTCTTTGGCCTGAATAATTACGGGCATATCCCCAATTTGTGCAGTCTTTGCGGGCGTTGCACTGAAGTTTGCCCTGTAGAAATCCCTTTAGCCGAGCTCATTAGAGATTTACGATCGGATAAAGTGGGCGAGGGCAGAGGCGTAGTTAAGGGGGCTAAAAGCACCCAACACGGCGGGATGGAAAAATTCTCTATGAAAATGTTTGCCAAAATGGCAAGCGATGGGGCTAAGTGGCGTTTCCAATTGAAAATGGCTCAATTTTTCTCGCCTTTAGGCAAGCTTTTAGCTCCCATACTGCCTTTAGTCAAAGAGTGGGCGAGCGTAAGAACCTTACCCAATATGGACACAAGCTTGCATGCAAAAGTCCAGCACTTAGAAGGGGTGATTTATGAGTAAAGAGCTTATTTTAAAGCGCATTAAAGAAGCCAGAGCCAAGCATGCCATTCAGGGAGCAAACCCTGCTTACAGGAATATCATTAAAGTGGAGTTTGAAGACTTGGTGGAAGAATACAAGCATTTCCAAGTGTTGAATAAAGCTGAAGTCATTGAAAGCGCTAAAGAAAATTTAGAGCAAGCAATTTTAAAGGCTTTAGAAAATTTTAAAAGCAAAAAAGTCTTACACTCTACAGATTTGAATTTGAATTTTGAAGCGTTCAAGGATTTTACTTTACAACCTTATGATAAAGAAATTGAAGCGATGCGTGAAGAGCTGTTTGAGATTGATACGGCTTTATTGCATGGGGTTTGTGGGATTTCAAGCTTGGGCATGATTGGAGCGGTTTCTTCGCATGCAAGCCCAAGGTTACTTTCGCTCATCACCCTTAATTGCATCATCTTATTGAAAAAAGAATCCATTGTGCGCAATTTGAGTGAAGGCATGCAAGCTTTAAAAAACCAAAGTAAAAACGGCGTATTACCCACAAACATGCTCCTTATTGGCGGGCCTAGCCGGACAGCCGATATTGAATTAAAAACCGTTTTTGGGGTGCATGGGCCTCAAAAAGTCGCTATCATTCTCTATTAAAGGATAAGGATGGAAAAATTAGAAGTGGGGCAATTAGCCCCTGATTTCAGGTTGAAAAACAGCGATGGCGTAGAGATTTCTTTAAAAGATTTGCTCCATAAAAAAGTGGTGCTGTATTTCTACCCTAAAGACAACACCCCCGGATGCACTCTAGAAGCCAAAGACTTTAGCGATCTGTTTAGTGAATTTGAAAAGAAAAACGCTGTTGTCGTAGGCGTAAGCCCTGATAACGCTCAATCGCATCAAAAATTTATCAGCCAATGCTCTTTGAATGTGATTTTGCTCTGCGATGAAGATAAAAAAGCCGCCAATCTTTACAAAGCTTATGGCAAACGCATGCTTTATGGGAAGGAGCATTTGGGGATTATCCGCTCCACTTTCATCATCAACACGCAAGGCGTTTTAGAAAAATGCTTCTACAATGTCAAAGCGAAAGGCCATGCTCAAAAAGTTTTAGAGAGTTTGTAGTTTAACTCTCTAGCTTTCGCCCATTTTAATTTGAGATTTTTAGCCATTCTCTCACTTTTAAAAAATTGTTTTTTTAAATTTTGTTTGATAACAAACTTCATAAGAGATAGGGAGTGTTTTGGAATCATTCCCCTTTAATAGCCCTTAAGATCGCTTTACAAAAGACGACCACCCGCTAGCTCTTTTATTGCGTTTATTTTAAAAATGCCTTTGAGTGTTTTTACAATTTTTATTTTTGTTCAGGCTGCCAAATGGTTTTTTCTGAAGGGGTGCTATCGGCTTCGTTTTGTAAAATTTGTTGTTTGGTTTCACGACAAGCTACAAATAATAGCGCTAAAATTACAGCTAAAAGAGAAATTCTCATTTCAAGCTCCTTTGAATATTAAAATGCTAACGATAATTATAAAGAAAAAGAGTTAAAGAAAAATTAATCTCTTTTTAATTAAGCACGCTGTTTTTTGAGCATGTCAGCGATTAAGAAAGCGAGTTCTAGGGCTTGGGTGGCGTTTAGCCTTGGATCGCATTGCGTATAGTAATGGCAGCTCAAACCCTCTTCAGTGATCGCTTGCGAGCCACCGATACATTCTGTAACATTCTCACCTGTCATTTCCAAATGAACCCCTGAAGCCAAACTCCCTTCAGCCCTGTGGATTTCAAAAAAGCTTTTCACTTCATCTAACACGCTATCAAAAGCCCTTGTTTTAACCCCCAAGCTGGTTTTAACCGTGTTGCCATGCATGGGATCAATGCTCCATAAAATATGGCGTTTTTCTTTCAACACCCCTTGTAAAAGTTTAGGCAAACGCTCTTTAATCATCTTAGAACCCATGCGCACGATCAAATTCAAACGCCCCTTAATGTTGCACGGGTTTAAAACATCGCACAATTCTAACACTTCGCTCACGCTCGCATTAGGCCCGATTTTCACGCCAATAGGGTTACAAACCCCCCTTAAAAACTCCACATGCGCGCCCTTAGGATCTCTTGTCCTTTCGCCAATCCACAGCATGTGTGCGGAGCAATCATAAAACTGGTCAGTCAAACTATCCTTACGCACCAAAGGCTCTTCATAATGGAGCAGTAACGCTTCGTGGCTGGTGTAAAATTCCACTTCCCTAAGAATAGGCGTTTTTTCTATCTCCACCCCGCATGCTTGCATAAACCCTAAAGCTTGCGTGATCCGGTCAGCGATTTGCTGGTATTTTTTCCCGAAGTCGTTGTTTTTGACAAAATCCAAATTGAAACGATGCACTTGCTCTAAATTCGCTAACCCGCCTTGAGCAAAGGCTCTAATAAGGTTTAAAGTCGCTACGCTTTGATGGTAGGCTTTAAGCATTCTTTCAGGATTTGGCTCTCTTTCTTTTTTGGAAATCCCGTTGATAATATCCCCTCTATAACTCAGCACTTCTTCATTATCTAGTATCTCAGTCGCATTAGAGCGAGGCTTGGCAAATTGCCCAGCAATGCGCCCCACTTTCACGATCGGTATAGAGCCAGCAAAGGTTAAGACAATCGCCATTTGCATCATCACTTTAAACATGTCTTTAATCCTGTTAGCGCTAAATTGAGAAAACGACTCCGCGCAATCGCCCCCTTGCAACAAAAACGCCTTATTGTCAATGACTTGGGCTAAGCGCTCTTGCAAGTTCCTCGCTTCACCAGCAAACACTAAGGGAGGGTAAGAGCGCAATTCTTTTTTGACCCTTTCTAATTCTTGCTTATCTTTATAAGTGGGGTGTTGCTCTATCTTAAAAGAATGCCATGAAGCGGGCGACCAAGTTGTGTTTGACATTTCTACAATCCTTTATTAATCTTTTTTTAAGCGTTATTATAGCTTGTGCGGGTTAAATCGTGGATTTTAGGAAATAAATGCGCGCTAAAAACTACCCCCCTAATCTCAAAAAAACCCAATCATAAAAAGCTTTATGCTACAATGAAAACTCTTTAACACGATAAAAGGGTGGTTTAACAGCATGGCACAAGAAAAAGCGCTTATAAGAGATCCTAAAAAGCTCAACGCGTTTGATTTGCGTTGGATGGCGTCTTTATTTGGCACGGCGGTGGGGGCAGGGATTTTATTTTTGCCTATTAGAGCCGGTGGGCATGGGATATGGGCTATTGTGGTGATGAGCGCGATTATATTCCCTTTAACTTATCTGGGGCATAGAGCTTTAGCTTATTTCATAGGATCTAAAGATAAAGAAGACATTACCATGGTCGTTCGCTCTCATTTTGGCGCTCAATGGGGTTTTCTTATCACTTTGCTTTATTTCTTTGCGATTTATCCTATTTGTTTGGCTTATGGGGTGGGTATCACTAATGTGTTTGATCATTTTTTCACTAACCAGTTGCATTTAGCGCCTTTCCATCGGGGCTTACTGGCTGTAGCGTTAGTTTCTTTAATGATGTTGGTGATGGTTTTTAACGCTACGATTGTTACGCGCATTTGTAACGCTTTAGTGTATCCTTTATGCTTGATCTTATTGCTTTTTTCTTTGTATCTTATCCCTTATTGGCAAGGCGCTAACCTTTTTGTAGTGCCGAGTTTTAAAGAATTTGTGTTAGCTATTTGGCTAACCTTACCGGTGCTTGTGTTTTCATTCAACCATAGCCCCATCATTTCAACCTTCACTCAAAATGTAGAAAAAGAATACGGCGCTTTCAAAGAGTATAAACTCAATCAAATTGAATTAGGGACATCGCTGATGCTTTTAGGGTTTGTGATGTTTTTTGTGTTTTCGTGCGTCATGTGCTTGAATGCTGATGATTTTGTGAAAGCAAGGGAACAAAATATCCCCATTTTAAGCTATTTTGCTAACACTTTAAACAACCCTTTAATCAACTATGCGGGGCCTGTGGTGGCTTTTTTAGCGATTTTTTCATCTTTTTTTGGGCATTATTATGGGGCTAAGGAGGGTTTAGAAGGCATTATTATTCAAAGTTTAAAATTGAAAAAAACTTCTAAAACCCTAAGTGTTAGCGTAACGATTTTTTTATGGCTGACTATCACGCTTGTGGCTTATATTAACCCTAATATCTTGGATTTTATTGAAAATTTAGGCGGTCCCATTATCGCGCTCATTCTGTTTGTGATGCCTATGATAGCTTTTTATAGCATTTCTAGTTTGAAGCGTTTTAGAAACCTTAAAGTGGATATTTTTGTGTTTGTTTTTGGGAGCTTGACGGCTTTGAGCGTGTTTTTAGGACTATTTTAATGGCTAGTTTTTCTATTTTATCTATTTTTAAAATCGGCGTGGGGCCTAGCTCTTCACACACCATAGGGCCTATGGAAGCTGGAGCGAGATTTTGCGGGTTGTTAAAAGGCGTTTTAGAGCAGGTTATGCGCGTTCAAATCACCTTGCATGGCTCATTGGCTTTAACCGGTAAAGGGCATTTGAGCGATGAGGCGGTTTTAATTGGCTTGCATGGCATTTACGCTAACGAATTGGAGGTAACAACCAAAAAAGCCTTATTGCATGAAGCGCTTGAAAACAAGGTTTTAAAACTCGCTAACCAACATTGCATCCATTTTGATTATTCTAAAGATTTGATTTTTGACAATAAACCTTTAGCCAGACACCAAAACGCTCTCATTTTAAAAGCTTTCAATTCTAAAAATGAGGTTTTAAAAGAAGAAACTTACTATTCTGTCGGTGGAGGGTTTGTCTATACTGAAAAAGAATTAGACAACTTGTCTGAAGAGGGTGAAAATGAAAGTGTTGCCTATGATTTTTCAAGCGCTAAGGAATTGCTAGAATTATGCCAAAAACACCAAAAAAACATCGCTGAAATCGTGCGTTTGAGAGAAGATGCCCTGAAAAACCGCCCTGATGCAATGATGGCTAAAATTTATCATGCGATGTTTGAGTGTTATGATAATGGGGCTAATTCTAAAGAAAAGTATCTGCCCGGTTCTTTGAGAGTAACACGATTAGCCCCAAGCATTAAAACTCGTTTAGAAAAACACCCCACAAGCGGGAAAGACCCCTTAGCACTGATTGATTACATTTCGCTTTACGCTCGTGCCATCGCTGAAGAAAACGCTAGCGGAGGAAAGGTGGTAACCGCCCCCACTAATGGAGCGTGCGCGGTGGTGCCAAGCGTGCTTTTATACGCTAAAAACCATTTGTTTGAAAATTTATCGCAAAAGGCCATCAATGATTTTTTACTCACCAGTGCAGCGATTGGCTATCTTTACAAAAAAAACGCTTCCTTGAGCGGCGCAGAAGCGGGGTGTCAGGCTGAAATTGGCGTGGCAAGCTCTATGGCTGCGGGGGGGTTAGCCTGTTTGTGCCAAGCGACCACGCAACAGGTTTTAATCGCTAGTGAAATCGCTATGGAACACCATCTAGGATTGACATGCGATCCCGTGGGGGGCTTGGTGCAAATCCCTTGCATTGAACGCAATGTTTTAGGAGCGATCAAAGCGATCAGCGCTTCTAAACTAGCTTTAGAAGATGAATACAAGCCTAAAGTGAGCCTGGATGAAGTGATCGCTACGATGTATGCGACCGGAAAAGACATGAATGAAAAATACAAAGAGACTTCGTTAGGGGGATTAGCCAAAACCTTAAAATGCTAAAGGATAAATCCAAACTTTAGGGGTTTTAAATTCCTAAAAAAAGGCTTTGTTTTTATCAAATGCGAACAAGCTTTTCCAACTTTAATATCCTTCAAAAATTTTAATAGGGTTTTAAAGCGTTATTCCATCGTTTTGGATTCCATTTTATAGTAAAAAAGTTTATTCAAACCCATAAGGGGATAGGAGGCATTTGGAAATAATTCCCCCTACAACCCCCAAAAACTAAATCCCCTACCCTATAAGAGCATGTTAAGAAAGCTTGTTGGTGCAGGCTCTTTTATTTTGATTGTAAAAACACTCAAAAGGCATCAATTTGATTACCGATACTCCATTAAAAATTTTTATAAGCTTTATAAAATGCGTTGGAATGTCTTAAGTTTAACTCTATCAATCGCTATATTTCAAAGATTTTTGCGTAACAAAACCTTAAGTTAATCGTTACCGCAAAAAGCCAAAAAGCTTAAAGTCTAAAGATTTTAAAAAAGCGGTGGTTTTTAAAAAAGATAATCCTAACACAAGGCGGAGTGATAGAGAGCTAAAAGCCTAAATATAAAGCCTAAAAAGGAGTGCTTAAGAGATTTATTTTAAGCCCCCTAAAAGGTAAGCTGATTATTTTGCTATATTTTCAGACTTACTAGAGTCACTAATTTGCCTTTCAAACTCTTGTTGCAAGGCTTGTTGTTGCCTTTCTTTCTTTGAAAGGCGGCGTTTTTTCTTAGACTTTTCCTCTTTTTTGGAAGAAATTTCTGGCTCTTTTGAAGCTATTTCTTTGAGTGCGTTAGCATTAGTCGTAGAATCTAGATCCGGATTAGAAGCGTTCTGTGTTTTCTTAGAAGAGCTTATAAATTCAGGGCTATCAGTATGGCTTTCAAGCTCCCCATTGCTCCTCTTTTGAAACGCTGCCTTAGTGTCTTTCTCAGCTTGATCTTCCATTTTTTTAAGAGTGACTGCATCCAGTTTTCTAGTCTTTTCTTTTTGGCTTACTCTAACCATGCTGATCAAATATTTGATATACCCATCATACATATCCCCAAACTGCTCATGCAAAGCCCCAAAATCCGAGCCTTTGTAAAGCCAGTTAAACAAAGGGAGTGAAAGCTCTGTCCCTAAGTCTTTAAGCACATGTTTATAAAACTTCTCCCTGTCATTCACCACAAAAGAAACCTTGCCGTTTTTATGCTCATAATAACAAATCTTTTGATCCACACAACTTTCCAAACTCCCCTTAAAGAAAGCTCCAAAAGCGGATAAATCGCCCTTACTCATCTTGGTTTCAGAATACTGGTTAAAATTCTTCACGCGCTCTTTTTCCAAATTAACCATACTCTTTAAAACCCTTTTGCGGTCTTTTTTCACATTCCCTGTGGAGCTTTCAGAAAACATAACATTGGGATCAATTGTAGTGTTAATAGTGGCAGAATCCGTTTCTGCTCTCAACAAAAAAGCCGTAGCTACTAAAAAAAATAAAATCCGTTTCACACCAAACTCCTAATTAATATATAACCGCAACAAAAATAGACACCGTTCTTCATAAGCTCTCTTTTGAAATTTCTTCTATTGATAAAAAACCACCTTAGAATTCGAGCCATTTTAGTCATCTTAAAATACAGGCTTTCAAAGGGTCTTTACTATTGGGTATGATACTATAAATATCCAAAAAATACAAACACCCCAAAAACTTTAACTCTAAAAAACTGGCATGCCCTTCACAGCTAAAGGATTTTAGAATCAACAAAGCCCACCCACCAAGCAGGTAGCCTCTATTTTAAGTGCCAAACGCTATGATAGAATTATAACACGAAAACGCCTTATATCCCCTAGCCAAAAGCTAAAAACTTACGGCGTGGTTTTACAAAAATCAAAAAAAGTTAGCACACCTTAAGCGTTAATGCTTATGATGGCTTGATTGTTTCCCTTTTCTTCCCTTTTTCTCATGATCATGAAAAGGGCCTTCACATGCGCAATCATGCAAATCTAGCCCCTCTTGGCGGTATTCTTTCATGGTCATTGTTTTCTTTTTGTTAGCAATCGCTTCAAGAATTTCTTTTTTACGCTTGTTGCGATCTTCTTGGCTTAAAGAAGCTAAATTTTTATCCATCGCTTTTTTAAAATCCGCTTTATAACTTTTACGCTCTTCTTCTTTCATCACTGCTAATCGCTTATTGATTTCTGCGCGAAACTCTGGAACTTCGCTAGGAGCAACTTTCCCTGCTTGCTCTAATAGTTGCTTATCATCCATGCTCTTAAAATCACTCGCATTCAAAAAAAGCCCCAAAAAAGTCCCTGTAAACAATAAAGAAAACGCCAATTTTTTCATCAAATGCTCCCAATTCAAAAATAAAAAATAGATTCTATCATTTGATTGATTAAAGATAACTTATAGCGCTTTAACAGCCAATTGATTTTTAGATTTTATGATCAGCACCCATTAAAACAGCTAACCTGTATCCCCTATTATTATTTTCAAAAACAATTAATCCATTTTTGATTTTTCAAAGACTTGTTTGTGTGCTGTTGTTGGTAAGTTCAATTGCTTGTAAGGATTGTGCTTTAATTTTTGCCAAGTAGCCGTATTGATTTTTTAAAGCCTTTGATGCAAGAAAACCATAAAAGGCCATAAAGAGCAAAAGCCCTTTTCTATGCCCCCATAAGATTAACCCTAAAACACCTTAAAAGCTTACAATGTAACGCCAATAAAAGGCGTAAGGGCGGTGAAAGGTGAATTTATAAGTAACCCCTTCAGGAACATTATCCGCACTAGCGGTATAATAATTGTTGCGAATGGTTTGGATTTTCAAGCCAATTTCAAAACCTTGGTGTTTAGTGCCTAATCGGATCCCGCCATTCACTAAGACCTGGAAATTTGATGGGTGGAAACTCCCTCTGTATTCATCAGCTAAGTCCTTAAAATAATAGTTTGTTGGACCCCAAGAAGTGCCACCAATCGCAACGCCAACGAAAAACCCAAAATGCAAGTTCTCACGATTGAAAATGGCCGGGTTAAACAACACATCTGTGCCAGCCCCATAGCCAAACATGAAACTTTGAGAACCCTTGCGAGCGTCTCTCATGCCATAATCATTATAAGTGTAATACTTATAATAAGAGCTTGCAAAATCAAAGAATCCGTAATAACGCATTCCAAATTGCGGGGATTTCTTAAAAAAATGCTTATACCCTACAACAAACCCAAAACCATTGATAGCGTATTGTTGGTTGCTTAAGCCTTTATACCCACGAGTCCCTAGAACGCCATGAGTAAGCCCTCCTGTTGGGTTTGACGCTGTAGGCATGTTAGGCGTGTTAGAGCCATAAGCCCCACTTTGATTACCATTGCAATTCCCATGGGAACAATTTTGAGCGGTAGTGCTAAGCATACCCAACTGGTAATCAATCCCTATAAAAGCAGCATTTCTTTCACCTTTTTTGGTAGGGCTAGTCTTAATAGCTTTTTCTTGCTTAGGGGTCTCTGCTGACAATAAGCTCGTCATCGCTAGAGAGATAGCACCTACTATAACAGATTTCTTCATGTATTCCTTCCTTCTACATTTTCTCTACTTGAGTTCTAAATGCTACATTCTACTATAAAATTGCTTTCTTTTTGATTAAATATAGCGATTGAATGAGAATAAATTGAAACAAAAATCAATTTTAGGAACTTTTTAGTAAAAAGTCCTAAATCCTCTCACCTTTTTTTAGGCTAAAACTAAAACCTAACAGCCAATAGAGATTAAAGATGCTCTTTCACGCTCTCTAACACGCTCTCAAAGGCTTGCATGTCATTCATCGCCATGTCTGCTAAAACCTTGCGGTCTAACTCCACGCCAGCCACTTTTAGGGCATGCATGAAGCGCGAATAGCTTGTATTGTGCATTCTGCAAGCCGCATTGATTCTTACCACCCATAAACTCCTGAATTCTCTTTTCTTTTGTTTGCGATCCCTAAAGGCGTAATACATGCTTCTTTCAAGCTGTTCTTTAGCCTTTCTAAAATGCTTTCTTCTGCCACTATAAAACCCTCTAGCGAGTTTTAAGACTTTTTTATGGCGTCTTCTGCGCACAACGCCTGTTTTAACTCTCATTTCTTTACCTTTCTTTTTAAAATATTTTTAGGTGCGTTTTTACAACGACTTTCCCTTAAACAAGGGGATTAACTCCACTTTCTAATTAGCATTCTTAAGCCCTGCAAAGCAACGACATGACAGAATGCGCGTTAGTGTGATGCACATGTTTTGGCGCGTTTAGATTGGCTTTACGCTTGGGGCTTTTTTTAGTCAAAATATGGCTTTTAAAAGCACTGCCACGCTTAATCAAGTTTTTTTTAACTTTGAAACGCTTAGACGCGCCGCGATTAGTCTTCATTTTTGGCATGATTTTCTCCTTTCATAAGGTTAATACGATTAAAAGGCGGGTTATTTTCTTTGGTTTTCTTTTCGTTTTTGGGGGTTTCTTTAGCCTTAGGCACAAACATCCATGAAACAAAACGCCCCTCGGTTTTTGGCTCTTTTTCAGGGTTGGCTAAATCTTGCATCATCGTTTGGACTCTAAAAAGCACATCAAGCCCGGCTTTTGAGTTTTGGCTCTCCCTACCCTTTAAAACCACTTTGAATTTGACATGCTTATTGGATTCAATAAATTCTCTCGCATGCTTGACTTTGTAGTTAATATCGTTTTGCGCGATTTGAGTGGAAAGCTTGATCTCTTTGATTTCAATTTGCTTTTGCTTTTTCTTGGCTTCCTTGATTTTCTTTTCATTTTGGTAGCGGAATTTATTATAATCCATCACCTTACACACGGGAGGTTTCGCGCTCGCTGAAATCAAAACCAAATCCAAACCTAAATTTTGAGCGATATTGAGCGCTTCTTTGGAAGAAATGATCCCATACACTTCGCCATTATCGCCCACGCAACGCACTTCTTTAAAATTAATATCTCCGTTTAACAACACTTCGTTTCTACTCAAAAACTAACCTCTTGCATCTTAGATTCAACCATGTTTAAAAACTCCTTTAAGGGCATTTTATATTGAGCTTGTTTTTCTCTGTCTCTAATGGATAAAATTTCTGTTCCCACTTCTTCATTCCCTAACACTAAAATCATAGGGATTTTTTGCTTTTCGGCTAATCGCACCTTTTTATTCAAGCTGTCGTTTTTATCTAACACTTCTACAAAAATATCGCGCTTTTTTAGTTCCTCTTTTAATTTCAAAGCAAAAGCACGATGCTCTTCATTAATAGGAATGAGAGCGATTTGAGTGGGCGCGACAAAGAAAGGGAAATTCCCCCCAAAATGTTCGCTCAAAATCGCAATAAACCTTTCAAACGAGCCTAAAATCGCTCTGTGGATCATCACCGGCTGTTCAGCGTGATTATGCTCATTAGTGAAAGCGAGCTTGAAGCGTTCAGGCAAATTCATATCCACTTGAATCGTGCCGCACTGCCATTTACGCTTTAAAGCGTCAGTGATTTTAATGTCAATCTTAGGCCCATAGAAAGCCCCTCCCCCTTCATCAATCTTATAATCAATGCGGTGTTCTTTTAGGGCTTCTTTTAAAGCGTTAGTGGCCTTTTCCCACACTTTATCATCGCCTATAGATTTAGCCGGCCTTGTGGATAATTCCATTTCATAGCTAAAATCAAACGCTTGCATGATCTTATGCGTAAAATCTAAAATCGCGCTCACTTCGCTTTGGATCTGTTCAAAAGAGCAAAAAATATGCGCATCATCTTGGGTAAATTCTCTCACCCTTAAAAGCCCATGCAACACGCCGCTTTTTTCGTGCCGATGCACCACGCCGTATTCATAAAACCTTAAGGGCAAATCCCTGTAGCTGTGCAAAGCGCTTTGATAGACTTTAATATGCCCCACGCAGTTCATAGGCTTTATGCCGTATTCTTGCTCATCAATCGTGGTGAAATACATGTTTTCTTTATAGTTGTCATAATGCCCGCTGATTTTCCACACATCGCTCTTTAAAATCTCAGGGCCTTTAACCGGCTCATAACCTCTTAAAAGTAACGCCTTACTCAATAAATCTTCAATGCGTTTTCTGAGTCTTGCCCCTTTAGGTAGCCATAAGGGTAAGCCCGCCCCTATCTCATCATCAAAACTAAAAAGCCCTAGCTCCACGCCTAGCTTTCTGTGATCTCGTTTTTTCGCTTCTTCCATTTGGAAAAGATAGTCTTTTAAGCCCTCTTTGGTGGCAAAAGCGATGCCATAGATTCTAATGAGCATTTCATTGTTTTCATCGCCGCCCAAATAAGCCCCAGCCAGTTTAGTGAGCTTGAAATGGTTTAAAAAACGAGTGTTTGGGAGATGCGGTCCCTTACACAAATCTTCAAACTCGCCTTGTTGGTACACGCCAAATACATCGCCACTGATTTTACTCATGACCGCATGCTTTAATTCATCGCCCTTAAAACGCTCCAAGGCTTGCTCTCTGGTTAAAACCTCTTTAGTGATAGTGAGCTTTAATTTCGCAAATTCTTTCATTTTCGCTTCAATTTTAGGCAAATCCTCTTCGCTGATTTTTGAAGCGGTTTTAAAATCGTAATAAAACCCCTCTTCTACCACAGGGCCTACAAAAAATTTCGCGTCCGGATAAAGGGCTTTCAAGCTTTGCGCAAGCAAATGCGCACATGAATGCCTGATCACTTCTAAAGCCAAAGGCGAATCATCAAAATATATCGGCTCTGTCCCGTTTAACGCTTTAACCCCATCGCTCAGCCCTAAGACTTTCGCGCTCTCTAAATCTATTATTTGCTCGTCTTTATAAACAGCAATCAGTTCCGCACTCATTCTTTAAAACTTAATATTTCCTTTCTTATAAACCTTAAAATTTAGCAATCTTTTGAGCCAAACCCGCATTGCACTTGCGAATCCACTTTCTCAGCTTTAGGGTCGCTCATAGGCTTCAAACACGCTTGTAAAAATACCATACAAAACAAATTCAACAATAACCGCCTATACAAAACCACCCTTTCTATTCAAAAATACCTAACTAATCGCTCATTATACAATAAAATCATAAACCAAAAAAAGAATACACCCCTTATCAAAAAGCTTAGTAATACAAACTAGCTAAAACTAAAGCTCTATCATGCTATCATTGTTATATTTTTGGTTTAAGAAACTTAATGATAATTTTAAGGGAGTTTTGTGCGATATATCAAGTTTTTCAAAGAGTTGAACAATAAGAATGTGAATCTGGTTGGGGGCAAGAACGCTAGCATTGGTGAAATGTTTCAAGAATTAGTGCCTATTGGCATTAAAGTGCCTGATGGCTTTGCGATCACAAGCGAAGCGTATTGGTATCTTTTAGAGCAAGGGGGGGCTAAACAAAAAATCATAGAACTTTTAGAAAATGTTGATGCCACGGAAATTGATGTGTTAAAAATCCGCTCCAAACAAATCAGAGAGCTTATTTTTGGCACGCCTTTTCCTAGCGATTTAAGAGATGAGATTTTTCAAGCTTATGAAACTTTAAGCCAGCAATACCACATGAAAGAAGCCGATGTGGCCGTAAGGAGTTCCGCTACCGCAGAAGATTTGCCGGACGCTTCTTTTGCCGGGCAGCAAGACACTTACTTAAACATTAAGGGTAAAACAGAATTGATCCACTATATCAAATCCTGTTTAGCGTCGCTTTTTACCGATAGAGCGATTAGTTATAGAGCGAGTCGTGGGTTTGATCATCTAAAAGTCGCCTTGAGCGTGGGGGTGCAAAAAATGGTGCGAGCGGATAAAGGCAGTGCGGGCGTGATGTTTTCTATTGACACCGAAACCGGTTTTAAAGACGCGGTGTTTATCACTTCAGCGTGGGGGTTAGGCGAAAATGTGGTGGGCGGCACGATAAACCCTGATGAATTTTATGTGTTTAAGCCCACTTTAGAGCAAAACAAACGCCCCATTATCAAACGCCAACTCGGCAATAAAACGCAAAAAATGGTCTATGCCCCGAGGGGTAGCGAACACCCCACCAGAAACATTAAAACCACCAAAAAAGAATGGCAATCCTTTTCATTGAGCGATGAAGATGTGTTGATTTTAGCCAAATACGCCATTGAAATTGAAAAACATTACTCTAAAGAAGCCAAACAATACCGCCCTATGGATATAGAATGGGCTAAAGATGGCGATAGCGGGGAAATCTTTATCGTTCAAGCGCGCCCAGAAACCGTTCAAAGCCAAAAAACCAAAGAAGAAAGTCAAGTCTTTGAAAAATTCAAATTCAAAAACCCTAACGAAAAGAAAGAGATTATCTTACAAGGCAGAGCGATTGGGAGTAAAATTGGCTCAGGGAAAGTGCGCATCATCAATGATTTGGAGCACATGAATTCTTTTAAAGAGGGCGAAATTTTAGTTACGGATAACACCGACCCAGACTGGGAGCCTTGCATGAAAAAAGCGAGCGCGGTTATCACTAATCGTGGAGGGCGCACTTGCCATGCCGCTATTGTGGCTAGAGAAATTGGCGTGCCAGCTATTGTTGGGGTGAGCGGGGCGACTGATAGCCTTTATACCGGCATGGAAATCACGGTTTCTTGCGCTGAGGGCGAAGAGGGCTATGTGTATGCGGGCATTTATGAGCATGAAATTGAAAGGGTGGAGCTTTCTAACATGCAAGAAACTCAAACAAAAATTTACATCAATATTGGAAACCCTGAAAAAGCCTTTAGCTTTTCTCAGCTCCCTAATCACGGCGTAGGGCTAGCCAGAATGGAAATGATTATTTTAAATCAAATCAAAGCCCACCCCTTAGCCTTAGTGGATTTGCACCACAAAAAAAGCGTGAAAGAAAAAAATGAAATTGAAAACCTTATGGCAGGCTATGCTAACCCTAAAGATTTTTTTGTGAAAAAAATCGCTGAAGGTATTGGCATGATCAGCGCAGCGTTTTACCCTAAACCTGTCATTGTGAGAACGAGCGATTTCAAATCCAATGAATACATGCGCATGCTTGGCGGCTCTAGCTATGAGCCTAATGAAGAAAACCCCATGCTTGGCTATAGGGGGGCTAGTCGGTATTATTCAGAGAGCTATAATGAAGCGTTTTCGTGGGAGTGTGAAGCTTTAGCGTTAGTGAGAGAAGAAATGGGCTTGACGAACATGAAAGTGATGATCCCCTTTTTGCGAACCATTGAAGAGGGTAAAAAAGTCCTAGAAATCTTAAGAAAAAACAATCTAGAATCCGGTAAGAACGGGCTTGAAATTTATATCATGTGCGAATTACCGGTGAATGTCATTTTGGCTGATGATTTCTTAAGCTTGTTTGATGGCTTTTCTATTGGCTCTAATGATTTAACCCAGCTCACTTTAGGCGTGGATAGAGACAGCGAATTAGTCAGCCATGTCTTTGATGAAAGGAATGAAGCGATGCTAAAAATGTTTAAAAAAGCGATTGAAGCTTGCAAAAGGCACAACAAATATTGCGGGATTTGCGGGCAAGCCCCAAGCGATTACCCTGAAGTAACAGAGTTTTTAGTCAAAGAGGGTATCACTTCCATTTCTTTAAACCCTGATAGCGTGATCCCCACTTGGAACGCTGTAGCCAAGTTAGAAAAAGAATTGAAAGACCATGGCTTAACTGCACATTGATAATGAAGGGGTTGATCTAACTTGAGTGGATTTTTTCATATTAGTTTCTATTGATTTAATTTTGATGGGTAGGATTGTTTTTTGAAAAAAAGGTTGGTAATGAAATCGGTAAAAATAGGAAAAACAAATAAAGTTGGCAAGAATACAGAGATGGCTAACACAAAGACAAATAAAGAGACTTATTTTAAAGGATCAGATCAAATTGGTGGAATTTTTACAAAAATTGCAAAGAAAGTTAGAGAATTTGTAAAAAAACATCCCAAGAAAAGCAATGCGGCATTAGTGGTATTAACCCATGTTGCATGCAAGAAAGCAAAAGAATTAGACGATAAAGTCCAAGATAAATCCAAACAAGCTGAAAAAGAGAATAAAATCAATTGGTGGAAATATTCAGGATTAACAATAGCGACAAGTTTCTTATTAGCCGCTTGTAGTGTTGATACTGATAAACAAATAGAACTAGAACAAGAAAAGCAAAAGGCAAACAAGAGTGGGATAGAGTTAGAACAAGAAAAACAAAAGACAGAACAAGAAAGACAAAAGACAAACAAGAGTGGGATAGAGTTAGAACAAGAAAGACAAAAAGCAGAACAAGAAAAACAAAAGACAAACAAGAGTGGGATAGAGTTAGAACAAGAAAGACAAAAAACAGAACAAGAAAAACAAAAGACCATTAAAGCACAGAAAGATTTCATTAAAGACCTAGAACAAAATTGCGAAGAAAAACATGGTCAATTCTTTATCAAAAAAGCAAGAATTAAAGATAGTATTTCTATAGAAGTAGAAGCTGAATGCAAAACCCCTAAACCCACAAAAACAAACCAAACCCCTATCCAGCCAAAACACCTTCCAAACTCTAAACAACCCCACTCTCAAAGAGGATCAAAAGCGCAAGAGCTTATAGCTTATTTGCAAAAAGAGCTAGAATCTCTGCCCTATTCACAAAAAACTATCGCTAAACAAGTGAATTTTTATAGACCAAGTTCTATCGCCTATTTAGAACTAGACCCTAGAGATTTTAATGTTACAGAAGAATGGCAAAACGAAAATCTAAAAATACGCTCTAAAGCTCAAGCTAAAATGCTTGAAATGAGAAACCCACAAGCCAACCTTTCACCCTTTCAAAGCTTTTCAATCATTCAAAACATCGTTGCTGATATTAATAAAGAAATAGAAGTAGCGGCTAGTACTGAAAAAAAAGCAGAAAAAGTGGGTTATGGTTATAGTAAAAGGATGTAGCGGTTAAAAACATTAAGTTTTTAATTATCTGTCGGCTTTTGAGATCATCTTTTATGGTGTCGTGGCGTTATTTGACAATAAAAGAGATCCTTATTTAAAAGCTTAAGCTATCCCTAAAATAAGGTAAAACTACAAGTTACAAATGAAGATTAAAACGCGCAATAAAACTCCAAAGAGCCGACTTTTTTAATCGTAATTTTTTGATGGTTTAATAAGGTTTCTAAATGCTTAAAAGCGTTAGGATCCAGTATTAGGGGGGCTTCTTCTGCGCTTAAAGGGCGCCTAGAAATTAAAGCGAGCAATTCGTCTATACCGCAAGAAATCAATTTTTTGGCTTGAGCAATGGATCGTTTAGGCAAACTCACGCAAAGCCCTTCAAAAAATAAAGAGCATTTCAATAATTCGTCTTCGCTCAATTTAGGGGCTTTAAAGCTTGAGGGCCTGTCTATGGTGCTTAAATCCACTCTAGCGGTATTGATTTTTTTTAAAAAGTCAGCGATGAGTTTTAAGTTGTTCGCGCTATCATTCACGCCCTTAATTAACAGCACTTCAGCCACCAGTTGCCCTTGATAAATTTGAGAAAAGCTCAAAATCCCCTCTAAAATCTTATCAATGTCTTTAGAATAGGGCTTATCCACTCTTTCAAAGGCTTTCAAATCAATAGCGTCTAAAGAAAATTTAACGATGTCAAATTCCTTTAAGGCTTGCTGGACTTTTGGCTCATAAAATAATGAGCCGTTGCTTAAAATCAAAGTTTTAACGCCCTTTAAAAAAGGCTTGACGCTTTGGATAAGCTCTAATAAATGAGGGTATAGAGTGGGTTCGCCATTAGCGGTAATGGTTAAAACATCAATGGGGGTGGTGAGGTTGTTTAGGGCGTTTTGAATGGCGTTAATCAAGGTTTTTACTTTTATCACTTCTTCCATGCGTTCAATGGGCTTGGCTTTACCCAACTCGCAATAAATGCAATTGTAATTGCATTGTTTTTTAGAGGGCGATAGATCCACGCCCAAAGACTTCCCAAAACGCCTGGATAAAACAGGCCCAAAAACGATAGGCAGATTTTCTTTAGCCATCATTTTCCTCTAAAAACACGCGCTCTTTGCACTGGATGCATTCATGCGCCTTTTTTTTGCGATAGGTTCTTTCACTCATCAAATAATGGCATTTTTCACAGCGCTTATTGATGGGCTTATGGTTGGATAAAAAATTGCATTTAGGGTAATTGTTGCAACCATAAAACGAGCCTTTCTTGCTCCTTTTTAAGGCAATATCCCCCCCGCATTCTGGGCATTTCACGCCTTCTATTATTTCGTTTGCGTTAGGGGTGTTTTTTAACGATTTGGTGTTTTTGCATTCAGGGTAGTTGTTGCAAGCTAAAAACGCCCCGTTTCTGCCAAATTTTTGCACCATTTCCCCTCCGCATTTTTCGCACGATTCTTGCTTGGCTCCATCATTGGTGTTTTCAGTCTGTTTGACATATTTGCATTTAGGGTAATTGTTGCAAGCGACAAACTCCCCATAACGGCTATTTTTTTTGACCAATTCCCCCCCGCATTTAGGGCATGATTGGCCGGTTTTTTCATGCACTTTTTGAGAGATGATATTCTTTTTCCCGGCTTCAATTTTATCCATAAAGGGGTAGTAAAAGTCCTTTAAGACTTGCTGATAGTCGGCTTTATTTTGAGCGATATTGTCCAGTTCCTCTTCTAAAGAAGCGCTGAATTTGGAATCCACGATTTCTTCAAAATGCTTTTCTAAAATTTCTATCACCTTAAAAGCGCTTCCTAAAGCGCTGATTTGCTTTTTTTCTACCTTGATGTAATCTCTGTTTTGTAAGAGGGAAATCGTTGGGGCGTAGGTGCTGGGCCTGCCTATGCCTAAACTTTCTAAAACTTTAATCAAGCTCGCTTCTGAATAGCGCGCTGGAGGTTCTGTAACATGGGCGTTGCTTTCTAGTTTTTCTAATTTAATGGGGTCGTTTTCTTTCAAATTGGGGAGCAATTTGTCCTTATCGTCATTGCCTAAAATTTTATAATAGCCATCAAAAAGGAGTTTTCTGCCACTGGCTTTAAACTCGCCTTTTTCGCAAGCCACAACCACGCTTTGGCTTTCAAAAAGAGCGTCTTGCATTTGAGAAGCTAAGAAGCGTTTGTAAATTAAGGTATAGAGCTTTAATTCTTCAGGCTTAAGGTAGTCTTTTAAAGCGTTTGGCTCTAAAACAATAGAAGTGGGTCTGATCGCTTCATGGGCTTCTTGGGCGTTTTTATTCTTGCTGGAATAGACTTTGGCTTTAGGGGGTAAGTAGTCTTTGCCATAGTCTTTTAAAATCTTATTTCTCGCTTCTTCTAAAGCTTCTTTAGCGATATTCAAGCTATCGGTCCTCATGTAAGTGATCACCCCCATAACCCCTTGCGGGGTGGCTACGCCTTCATACAATTTTTGAGCGATGCTCATGGTTTTTGTGGGCGAAAAGCCTAAAAGGCTGGAAGCACTTTGCTGTAAAGTAGAAGTCATGAAAGGGGGCGGTGTGGGGGATTTTTTAGATTTTTTAATAATACTAGAAATAGTGTAGCTTTCTTTTTCTAATTCGTTTTTAATCTCTTGAGCTTCTTTTTTATCAATAAGCTCTTGGGCTTTGAGTTTGTTGCCCTTATAGCTAATGAGTTGCGCTTCTAAATGCGGCTCAAAATAAGCGTCTAGCGTGAAGTAGGTTAAAGGCTTAAAGGCTTTAATCTCCCTCTCCCTATCAATCACAAGCTTTAAAGCCGCGCTTTGCACCCGCCCAGCACTCAAACCTTTAGTGATTTTTGATGCAATCAACGAGCTGAGTTTAAAACCCACGATCCGATCCAAAAAGCGCCTAGCTTGTTGGGCATTGACTTTTGACATGTCAATTTTTCGTGGGGTTTTTAGAGCGTTTAAAATCGCATTTTGCGTGATCTCATGAAAAACAATCCTAGGATAGCTCTCTAATTTCCCCCCAATCAAACATGCCACATGATAGCCTATCGCTTCCCCTTCTCTGTCTTCATCGGTAGCGATATAGGTGGTAGATGCCTTTTTAGAAAGCTCAATGATTTGTTTGACAAGCTCTTTATGGTCTTTATCCACGACGTAATTAGGAGTGAAGCCTGTTTCATCAATCTTAATGCCTAAAGCGAATTTGGATAAATCCCTAACATGCCCTTTAGAGGCAATGACTTCGTAATTTTTATCCAAAAAATTTTTAATGGTTTTGGCTTTTGCGGGGGATTCTACAATGATAAGGTGCTTCATGGAACGCCTTTAATGAAATGTTTATACCTATTAATGAATGATTGTAGCATAGAATTTTGACTAAACGCCCTATTAAACCATAAAAACCATAACAGCGCTAAAAATCAAAGAGTTGGAACACCCTTTGCTTGACTAACAGCAAATATCTATGCAAAGGATGCAAACATGAGTTTTAGGATAAATACCAATATCGCCGCTTTAACTTCTCATGCGGTAGGGGTTCAAAACAACAGAGACCTTTCAAGCTCGCTTGAAAAGTTAAGCTCAGGGCTTAGGATCAATAAAGCCGCTGACGATTCTAGTGGGATGGCGATCGCTGATAGCTTAAGGAGTCAAAGCGCGAATTTGGGTCAAGCGATCCGCAACGCTAATGACGCTATTGGTATGGTTCAAACCGCTGATAAAGCGATGGATGAGCAAATCAAAATCTTAGACACCATTAAAACCAAAGCCGTTCAAGCCGCTCAAGACGGGCAAACTTTAGAAAGCCGAAGAGCGCTCCAGAGCGATATTCAAAGGTTGTTAGAAGAACTAGACAATATCGCCAACACTACAAGCTTTAACGGCCAGCAAATGCTTTCAGGAAGTTTTTCTAACAAAGAATTTCAAATTGGTGCGTATTCTAACACCACGATTAAGGCGTCCATTGGCTCAACGAGTTCGGATAAGATTGGGCATGTGCGCATGGAAACCTCTTCTTTTAGCGGTGAAGGCATGCTCGCTAGCGCAGCGGCGCAAAACTTGACTGAAGTGGGATTGAATTTCAAACAAGTCAATGGCGTGAATGATTATAAGATTGAAAGCGTGCGCATTTCTACAAGCGCTGGCACTGGAATCGGAGCGTTAAGCGAAATCATCAATCGTTTTTCTAACACTTTAGGCGTTAGGGCGTCTTATAATGTCATGGCTACCGGCGGCACTCCCGTGCAATCAGGAACCGTGAGGGATCTTACCATTAATGGCGTAGAAATTGGAACCGTGAATGATGTGCATAAAAACGACGCTGACGGGAGATTGACTAATGCGATCAACTCCGTCAAAGACAGGACCGGCGTGGAAGCGAGCTTGGATATTCAAGGGCGCATTAATTTACACTCCATTGACGGGCGTGCAATTTCAGTGCATGCAACAAGCGCGAGCGGTCAGGTTTTTGGGGGAGGGAATTTTGCAGGGATTTCTGGGACACAGCATGCGGTTATTGGGCGCTTAACCTTGACTAGGACCGACGCTAGGGACATCATTGTGAGCGGTGTGAATTTTAGCCATGTGGGCTTTCATTCCGCTCAAGGGGTGGCAGAATACACCGTGAATTTGAGAGCGGTTAGGGGCATTTTTGATGCGAATGTGGCTTCAGCAGCTGGAGCGAACGCTAATGGCGCGCAAGCTGAAACCAATTCTCAAGGTATAGGGGCTGGGGTAACAAGCCTTAAAGGGGCGATGATTGTGATGGATATGGCGGATTCAGCGCGCACGCAATTAGACAAGATTCGCTCGGATATGGGTTCGGTGCAAATGGAATTGGTTACAACCATCAATAATATTTCTGTAACCCAAGTGAATGTTAAAGCGGCTGAATCTCAGATCAGAGATGTGGATTTTGCTGAAGAGAGCGCGAACTTTTCTAAATACAATATTTTGGCGCAAAGCGGGAGTTTTGCTATGGCGCAAGCGAATGCGGTGCAACAGAATGTCTTAAGGCTTTTACAATAACAGCCCTTTTAATTCAAAGGGGCGTTAGCCCTTTTTATCAGTTATTTTTATAAGTTAGAATGATGGATATTTATCAAAAAAACTTACAAGCTCTTTTCAAAAAAGACCCTCTTTTGTTCGCACAACTCAAAGCCATTAAAGAAAACAAAAAATACGAAGTGTTTTTAGGGAATGACAGCGCGAATTTCAACCTCTTAGATAAAGAAACAAACACGCCCTTATTTGAAAAAAGCCCGCTAGATTCAAGCTTAGAGCTATACAAAAATAGCGAAATTTACATGCTTTATCCTTATTTGTATTATTTTGGCTTGGGTAATGGGGTGTTTTATCGCTTGCTTTTAGGCAATGGAAATTTAAAGCGCTTGGTGGTTATTGAGCCTGAAATAGAGGTTATTTTCATCGTGTTGAATCTCTTGGATTTTTCCACTGAGATTTTAGAAAATCGTTTGATTTTATTGCATGCGGCTTTTTGCCATTACAACATGATCGCTTCATTGTTTGATATGGATAAAAAATCTCGTTTATA
Organism: Helicobacter pylori Shi112; assembly: GCF_000277405.1. Classification (NCBI taxonomy): domain Bacteria; kingdom Pseudomonadati; phylum Campylobacterota; class Epsilonproteobacteria; order Campylobacterales; family Helicobacteraceae; genus Helicobacter; species Helicobacter pylori. The sequence goes on along the minus strand of NC_017741.1, from coordinate 112,916 downwards.
CGCAAGAATGTATGATTTAAAACTTTTTAACGCTTATTATGAACGATACTCTCATCAAATGATAGAAATCAACCAGCATTTCACGCGCGCTTTAGAGCATGGCGCTATTAGCGTAGGCAATGACGCCAAAGACGCACTTATAGGCATCAAACAGCATGCCGCTAATTTGCCTGAAGTCATCAAAAGCCCTAGTTTAGTGGATTTTGTAAGCACTTTAAAAAACAGAGACACCGCTATTATTGTTTCAACCGGGCCCAGTTTGAACAAGCAACTCCCTCTTTTAAAAGAAATCGCGCCCTACGCCACGCTTTTTTGTATAGACGCTTCTTTCCCTATTTTAGCTAAAGCCGGTATCAAGCCTGATATTGTGCTGTCTTTAGAAAGGGTGGATTTAACGGCAAAATTTTACGAAGAAACCCCCTTAGATTTTCAAGAAGGCGTTATTTTTGCTCTGACTTCCATTGTGCATAAACGATTGATTCAAGCGATTAAAAAGGGGGTTAAACAATTCAGCTTCCGCCCCTTTGGTTACACCAACCTTTTTGGTTTGCACCAGTATGGCTATGTGGGCATAGGCATGAGCGCAGCGAACATGGCGTATGAATTAGTGGTGCATTCTCGTTTCAAAAGATGCGTGTTTATCGGGCAAGATTTGAGCTTTTCACAAAGCGGTAACAGCCACGCTAGTGGGGCGATTTATGGCGATAGAGAGATCAAGCCTAAAAAAGATAAAGACAAGATCTTTACAGAAAAATATGGGGGTAATGGGGAAGTAGAAACCACTTTAGTGTGGAAACTTTTCTTAGAATTTTTTGAAAAAGATATTTTTAACACGCCCTATAAACTGGAAGTCATTAACGCTACTGAAGGGGGGGCTAGGATTAAAGGGACTAAAGAAATGCCTTTTAAAGAAGTGTGCGAAAAAATAGACAAATCCAAGCCAAAGCCTCCTATCAATCTCATTTATCCCACTAAATCAGAACAGGCTAAAAATTTAAGGATCGCTAAACAAAAATGCGAAGAGATCATCAAATACGCCAATGAGAAAAAAACGCAAGTTGAAGAAGTGTTTTTGAAAGTGGCGCCATTTTTAGAAGAAGTGGAAAAGCTTCATGAAGAAAAAAAATTAGAAGAGCTGGATTTTAAAGCATTAGAAAATTTGAGCGCTGAAATTGATAACATTAAAGAGCTTTTTGATGACAAGCAATTCAATTCGTATTTTATGGATGCGATACAATCTTACATCTTCCACCAGGAATTGCATATCGCTGAAATCGTGTGTAAAAAAACGAATAATGAAGACGAATTAAGGGCTAAGCAATTGGAATACATTTACGCGCACAAATACTGGCTTTTTAGTTTGGCGGGTGGGATTGATTGCGTGATAGAAGCGATCAAAATGGCTTTGAAAGAATGGTAAAACCCCTTTTTAAGCGTATGTGTCTAGGCTGGAATAAATTTCAGGGATGTTTTCGCCATCAGCAAGGCTTTTCTCAACTTGGGATTTATCTTTAATCTCGCCGTCGTTATTGATAGCATTTAAAGCTTGTAACCTGTCAAAATCAGGGGCGTTTTGCGTATTATCTTGGCTGAAACCATCTTGAATATTGCTTTGTTGTAAATCCTGCTCTACCTGATTCCTATCCTTTATGGTTGCGTCATTATTGATATTGTTTAGGGTTTGGAACTGTGTGAAATTAGGGGTGTAATGGGTGTTGATGGTCATGTTTTATCCTTTTTAGCTTTTTACACGCTCAATCGTGGATCATCATTATAGCAATAATCCATTAAATCGCCTAGTCGTAAAACCTTGCATGAGTTTTCAATCAAATCAAAAACTTCCATGAGTTTAGAAAGCTCCCTGTGGTAGGCAAAAATCCCACACCCCTTAATGAAGACAAAATGTTTTTTGCTCTCTTGCAGTTGGCGTAAAATTTCTGTATCCGCTCTTTCTTGCCAGCTGTCATAGTCTTTGGGGTTAAAAATGGAAATTTCTTCGCCCAAAGAACGATACCCTAAATAATCCCTAGGGAGCAATCGGTTGTGGCGCAAGGAATACGCCAAACTATAAGGAGGGCGCGCATAAGCGATGAATTTAGCGTCCAAAAACTCCCTATACACGCTCGCATGAATGGGCGAATCCAGGCTCGCTTCTTTCCAGCGATAATCTATCTTGTCATGCAAAACCAATAAGGTGTTTTCATTCAATTGATCAAAAACAGCGTTCCTTTTATTGATCACAAATTGATTCGTGCCAATGCGCGCTGAGATAGAGCCTTGATAAAGCCCAAAAAAACCCTTTCTAAACATGGATAATGAAATGCTTTTGAGCGAATGAATCAGATTGCTGTCAATGCCTCTTGTGTGTGTGTTCATGTTTAGCATGATAACAAGTTTTATTCGTTTTGTCTAATAGAGGGCATAAGTTAGGGGATCGCTAAAATTAAATTAACTCTATAAAAAATCCTAATTTAATACTAGTAAATAAATTTAGTGATATAGACTAAACTTTAAAGAAAAATCGGGTAATTTTTATCACTTTTTTAAAACAAGTGATAGATTATTAACTTTTTGCGCTATAATGCGAGGGTTCTTTCATCAAGAATGGTGATTGACGAGATTTTTCAAATAATGATGTTAAAAAGAATTAAAGTAGGTTCTGATTTGAATAAAAAAGAGAGTTTGTTAGATGCGTTTGTTAAAACCTATCTGCAGATTTTAGAACCCATTAGCTCTAAACGCTTAAAAGAGTTGGCAAACTTGAAAATATCTTGCGCGACGATTAGGAATTATTTTCAAACCCTTTCTAAAGAGGGCATGCTCTATCAAGCCCATTCTAGCGGCGCTAGATTGCCCACTTTTAAGGCGCTTGAAAACTATTGGCAAAAGTCGTTGCGCTTTGAAATTTTAAAGGTAAATGAAAAACGCTTAAAAAGCGCGAGTGAAAATTTTGGGCTTTTCACGCTGTTAAAAAAACCGAGTTTGGAGCGTTTAGAAAGAGTCATTGAGTGCGAAAAACGCTTTTTGATTTTGGACTTTTTGGCGTTTTCTTGTGCGATGAGTTACAGCGTTAAAATGGAGAAATTTTTATTAGAACTTGTGGGTAGAAGCGTTAAAGAAGTGCGCTCAATCGCTGCTTCTGTCAATGCGTTGAGTTTGGCTAGGCAATTAGAGCGCTTGGAGTATTCCAACACGCAAATCACACGCTTTAATCTAATGGGGTTAAAAACGCTTTTAAACAGCCCTTTATTTTTTGACATTTTAGGGGGTAAGGTTTTAGAGCGTTTGAAAAAAGGTTTGCATTTTATAGAGCCTGATTGCATGCTAGTAACGCGCCCTATAGAATTTCAAAACAAGCGGATGCAACTGCTTTGCGTGGGGAAATTGGAATGCGATTATGAAGGGTTTTTTCAAACCATTTCTAAGGAGGAATAATGAAAGATAAACACAACCAAGAACACGATCATTTAAGCCAAGAAGAGCCAGAGTCTTGCGAAAAGGCTTGCGCTTGCAAAGAACAACAAGGTGAAGAAATGCAAGAAGCGAGCGAAAAAGAATGCGAGATTAAGGAAGATTTTGAGCTTAAATACCAAGAAATGCACGAAAAATACTTAAGAGTGCATGCGGATTTTGAAAATGTGAAAAAGCGCTTAGAAAGAGATAAGAGCATGGCGTTAGAGTATGCGTATGAAAAAATCGCATTGGATCTATTGCCAGTGATTGATGCACTTCTTGGGGCTCATAGAAGCGCAGCTGAAGAGGATAAAGAGAGCGCTTTAACCAAGGGCTTGGAGCTTACGATGGAAAAGTTGCATGAAGTTTTGGCAAGGCATGGCATTGAAGGGATTGAATGCTTAGAAGAATTTGATCCCAATTTCCACAATGCGATCATGCAAGTCAAAAGCGAAGAAAAAGAAAACGGGAAAATCGTGCAAGTTTTTCAGCAGGGCTACAAGTATAAGGGTAGGGTTTTGAGGCCGGCAATGGTGAGCATTGCTAAAAACGATTAAAAACATTTATTTTAAAAGAAAGGATAACGCATGGGAAAAGTTATTGGAATTGATTTAGGGACAACCAACTCCGCAATGGCGGTTTATGAAGGCAATGAAGCAAAGATTATTGCCAATAAAGAGGGTAAAAACACCACTCCTTCTATTGTAGCTTTTACGGATAAGGGCGAGATTTTAGTGGGCGAGAGCGCGAAAAGACAAGCGGTAACCAATCCAGAAAAAACCATTTATTCTATTAAGAGAATCATGGGCTTGATGTTTAATGAAGATAAGGCTAAAGAAGCCGAAAAACGCTTGCCTTATAAGATTGTGGATAGGAATGGGGCTTGCGCGATTGAGATTTCGGGTAAAGTTTATACCCCTCAAGAGATTTCAGCCAAAATTTTAATGAAGCTCAAAGAAGACGCTGAAAGTTATTTGGGCGAGAGCGTTACTGAAGCGGTCATCACGGTTCCGGCTTATTTTAACGACAGCCAAAGGAAAGCGACTAAAGAAGCCGGCACGATTGCAGGGCTTAATGTTTTAAGGATTATCAATGAGCCTACAAGCGCGGCGTTAGCTTATGGCTTGGATAAAAAAGAGAGCGAAAAAATCATGGTTTATGATTTGGGTGGGGGGACTTTTGATGTTACCGTTTTAGAAACAGGCGATAATGTTGTAGAAGTTTTAGCCACAGGGGGCGATGCGTTCTTAGGGGGCGATGATTTTGACAATCGTGTGATTGATTTCTTGGCGAGTGAGTTTAAAAGCGAAACAGGCATTGAAATTAAAAACGATGTGATGGCGTTGCAACGCTTGAAAGAAGCGGCTGAAAACGCTAAAAAAGAGTTGAGCTCCGCGATGGAAACTGAAATCAATTTGCCTTTTATCACCGCAGACGCTACCGGGCCTAAACACTTGGTGAAAAAACTCACTAGGGCTAAATTTGAAAGCTTGACAGAAGATCTAGTGGAAGAAACGATTTCTAAAATTGAAAGCGTGATCAAAGACGCAGGGCTAACCAAAAATGAAATTTCAGAAGTGGTGATGGTGGGCGGCTCCACTCGTATCCCTAAAGTCCAAGAAAGGGTGAAAGCCTTTATCAACAAAGATTTGAATAAAAGCGTCAATCCTGATGAAGTCGTGGCGGTGGGCGCGAGCATTCAAGGGGGCGTGTTGAAAGGCGATGTGAAAGATGTGCTTTTATTAGATGTTACGCCTTTAAGCCTTGGGATTGAAACTTTAGGGGGCGTGATGACTAAAGTGATTGATAGAGGCACGACTATCCCGGCGAAAAAATCTCAAGTGTTCTCAACCGCTGAAGACAACCAGCCCGCTGTGTCTATTATGGTTTTACAGGGTGAAAGGGAATTGGCAAGGGATAATAAATCTTTGGGTAAATTTGATTTGCAAGGCATCCCTCCCGCTCCAAGAGGCGTGCCGCAAATTGAAGTAACCTTTGATATTGACGCTAACGGGATTTTAACCGTGTCAGCGCAAGATAAAAATACCGGTAAAAGCCAAGAGATTAAAATTTCTGGCTCTAGCGGGTTGTCTGATAGCGAAATTGAAAAAATGGTTAAAGACGCTGAATTACACAAAGAAGAAGACGCTAGGAAAAAAGAAGTGATTGAAGCGAGAAACCATGCCGATAGTTTGGCGCACCAAACCCAAAAGAGCCTTGATGAGCATAAAACGAATTTGAATGAAAACGACGCTAACGAGATCCAAAACGCCATTAACGCCCTTAAAGAGTGCGTCAAAAACGATAACGCTACTAAAGCTGAGCTTGAAGACAAAACAAAAGCGTTAGCGCAAGCGGCTCAAAAATTAGGCGAAGCCATGGCGAATAAAAACAACGCCGAGCAGCCCAAGAAAAAAGACGATGATGTGATTGATGCGGAAGTGGAGTGAAACGCTTTAAAAACTTCTTTTAAGCGGGCGGTTTTAATGAAAACTTGCTTACTTTTTTGTGCTTCATTAATTGGGTATCAAAGCTAACTTTTGGGGGAAATCCCTAACAGAGAGTTCCTTTCTGTTAGGGGGTTATTTTTAATGGCTTGCACTAGATGGTTCTAATTCAAAATACGCAGTGGGGATTTGATTAAATTCGTTAGCAAAGCGTAAAAAATCGTTGGTAATCTTTTCAAGATGGGCTTCTAAATCGTCATAGATCTCTTGGTAGTATGTGTCTTTATTAGGATCAATGATTTTGTCATACGCTAGGCATTTTTGAGACACTCTTTTTCCCCATTCTCCTCTATGGATCGACCTATACAAAGATAAAATTTTTCTGCATCATTGAGCCAATAATAAGCAAATCAAAGGTAAAAATCTTTTTTTGGGGTTGGTATTTCACCATTGACAAACTCTTCCCCTAAAATATCCTGACGGCAAAAAGCGATTGATGGTTCATTGGATAAGTTCCCAGAGCCAAGACTGATTTTGCACGCATAACCCCATGGCGTTAAAAACTTGTTCAGTCCTTTTTGGCATGAACCATATTTTGGTATCTTTGGAGCTCTGCCTGTTTGTTTTTTCTCTTGCGCTTTAGCGTCTATTAGCGCTACAAATTCTCTTAACAAGTCTTGAAACGCTTTTCTTTGCTCCTCATTCCATTCTGTTTCTTTCATATCAACTCCTTAATCCATCTTAATAAGCCAACATTTTATCCTAAACTTATTCCATTTAACGAGTTTAGGCATAATCGCAAAATTGAGTTATTGTTATAGGAGGAATGATGATTATCACCACAATGCAAGACGCCATAGGCCGCACTCCCGTTTTTAAATTCACCAGCAAGGATTACCCCATTCCCACAAATTCCGCCATTTACGCCAAACTAGAGCATTTAAACCCGGGAGGGAGCATCAAAGATCGCTTAGGCCAATACCTTATAGAAGAAGGGTTTAGAACGGGTAAAATCACTTCTAAAACAACCATCATTGAGCCTACCGCAGGCAATACCGGAATCGCTCTAGCTTTAGTAGCGCTCAAGCACCACTTAAAAACCATCTTTGTTGTCCCGGAAAAATTCAGCGCAGAAAAACAACAAATCATGAGGGCTTTGGGGGCTAAAGTGATCAACACGCCTACTAGCGAGGGGATTTCTGGCGCCATTAAAAAAAGTAAAGAGTTAGCTGAAAGTATCCCTGATAGCTATTTGCCCTTGCAATTTGAAAACCCTAATAATCCCGCCGCTTACTACCACACCCTAGCCCCTGAGATTGTCCAAGAATTAGGCGTAGGGCTTACGAGCTTTGTAGCCGGGATAGGGAGTGGTGGCACTTTTGCGGGCACAGCTAGGTATTTGAAAGAACGCATCCCTACGATTCGCTTGATTGGGGTGGAGCCGGAGGGCTCTATTTTGAATGGGGGCGAGCCTGGGCCTCATGAGATTGAGGGCATTGGCGTGGAGTTTATCCCTCCTTTTTTTGCAAACTTGGATATTGATGGCTTTGAAACGATTTCAGATGAAGAGGGTTTTAGCTACACTAGGAAATTAGCCAAGAAAAACGGCTTATTAGTGGGGAGCTCTAGCGGAGCAGCTTTTGTAGCAGCATTGAAAGAAGCGCAACGCCTCCCAGAAGGCAGCCAGGTTTTAACCATTTTCCCGGATGTTGCCGATCGTTATCTCTCAAAAGGTATTTATTTATAAATTCATAAAAAGGAAAAATCATGCGCATGCAAACAAAATTAATCCATGGGGGCATTAGTGAGGATGCGACAACGGGGGCAGTGAGCGTGCCTATTTATCAAACTTCCACCTACCGCCAAGACGCCATAGGCCGCCATAAGGGCTATGAATACTCTCGCTCAGGCAACCCCACACGCTTTGCTTTAGAAGAACTCATCGCTGATTTAGAAGGGGGGGTTAAGGGGTTTGCTTTTGCCTCTGGTTTATCTGGAATCCATGCCGTTTTTTCCCTCTTGCAATCAGGCGATCATGTGCTATTAGGCGATGATGTCTATGGGGGGACTTTTCGCTTGTTCAATAAAGTGCTTGTCAAAAACGGGCTTTCTTGCACCATTATAGACACTAGCGATCTATCCCAAATCAAAAAGGCTATCAAACCCAACACCAAAGCCCTTTATTTAGAAACCCCTAGTAACCCCTTGCTTAAAATCACGGATTTAGTGCAATGCGCTAGTGTCGCTAAAGATCATGGTTTGCTCACTATCGTGGATAACACCTTTGCCACCCCCTATTGCCAAAACCCGCTTCTTTTGGGAGCGGACATTGTAGTGCATAGCGGCACCAAATACTTAGGCGGGCATAGCGATGTGGTCGCTGGGCTTGTAACCACTAGTAATGAAGCGCTAGCCCAAGAGATCGCTTTTTTCCAAAACGCTATCGGTGGGGTTTTAGGCCCTCAAGACAGCTGGCTGTTGCAAAGAGGGATTAAAACGCTAGGATTACGCATGGAGGCCCATCAAAAAAACGCTCTTTGCGTGGCTGAGTTTTTAGAAAAACACCCTAAAGTGGAAAGGGTTTATTACCCGGGTCTAAGCGCTCACCCTAACCACGAGTTGGCCAAAAAACAGATGCGTGGCTTTAGCGGGATGCTCTCTTTCACTCTCAAAAATGACAGCGAAGCGGTTGCTTTTGTAGAAAGCCTTAAATTATTCATTTTAGGCGAGAGTTTGGGCGGGGTGGAAAGTTTGGTGGGGATTCCAGCATTCATGACCCATGCGTGTATCCCCAAAGTGCAACGAGAAGCTGCCGGGATTAAAGATGGCCTGGTGCGCTTGTCTGTGGGGATTGAGCATGAACAGGATTTGTTAGAAGATTTAAAGCAAGCGTTCGCTAAAATAAAATAAAGGAGTTAAAAACATGAAAACGCCAAAAATGAATGTAGAGAGTTTTAATTTGGATCACACCAAAGTCAAAGCCCCTTATGTGCGTATCGCTGATCGCAAAAAGGGCGTTAATGGGGATTTGATCGTCAAATACGATGTGCGCTTCAAGCAGCCCAACAAAGATCACATGGACATGCCAAGCTTGCATTCTTTAGAGCATTTAGTCGCTGAGATCATCCGCAACCATGCCAGTTATGTTATAGATTGGTCGCCTATGGGTTGCCAAACGGGATTTTATCTCACGGTGTTAAACCATGACAATTACACAGAGATTTTAGAGGTTTTAGAAAAGACGATGCAAGATGTGTTAAAGGCTACAGAAGTGCCTGCCAGCAATGAAAAGCAATGCGGTTGGGCGGCTAACCACACCTTAGAGGGCGCGCAGAATTTAGCACGCGCTTTTTTAGACAAACGCACTGAGTGGTCTGAAGTGGGGGTTTGATTGGTTGGGGGTGATTTTCACTCCCCTACCCCCTTATTCATTTTAGCGTTACATTCCAATCAAAAATCATCGTATCAGTGTTAATATTATGTAAAAATTAATGCTATGAATCTCTTGTATTAGTAAGGATTTCAATGAAAAAATTGGTTTTAATCGTCTTTTTAACGCTAACGCTTTCAATATCTGCAAAAGAAGTGAAAATAGTATTTTTAGAAACTTCAGACATTCATGGGCGGCTTTTTTCGTATGATTATGCGACTGGCGAGCAAAAACCCAATAATGGCTTGACAAGGATTGCGGCTTTAATCAAAAAGCAGAGGGCTGAGAATAAAAATGTGGTTTTGATTGACAGCGGGGATTTGTTGCAGGGTAATAGCGCGGAGTTGTTTAATGATGAGCCTATCCACCCGTTAGTTTTAGCTGAAAATGATTTGAAATTTGATATTCGTGTGCTTGGGAATCACGAGTTCAATTTCAGTAAAGATTTTTTAGAGAAAAATATCAAGGGGTTTAACGGCGATGTTGTGAATGCGAATATCATCAAAACCGCGGACAATCAGCCGTTTGTAAAGCCTTATGCGATCAAGAAAATTGATGGCGTGAGGGTGGCAATTGTGGGGTATGTGGTGCCACACATCCCCACTTGGGAAGCTTCTACGCCTGAACATTTTGCAGGCTTAGAGTTTTTGGACGCTGAAGAAGCGTTAAAAAAGACCTTAAAAGAGCTAAAAGGGAAGTATGATGTTTTGATTGGCGCTTTTCATTTGGGGCGAGAAGATGAGAAAGGTGGCGATGGAGTCCCTGATCTAGCGAAAAAATTCCCGCAATTTGACATCATTTTTGCAGGGCATGAGCATGCGGTTTATAACACCAAAATAGGAAAGGTGCACACCATTGAGCCTGGAGCGTATGGGGCTTATCTGGCAAAAGGCGTGGTAATGTTTGATACCAAAACGAAGAAAAAAATCGTAACGACTGAAAATTTACCCACAAAAGGCGTGCCAGAAGATGAAGAATTAGCGAAAAAATACGAATATGTGGATAAAAAATCAAAAGAATACGCTAATGAAGTTGTCGGCGAAGTTACAAAAACCTTTATTGACAGGCCTGATTTTATCACAGGAGAAGAAAAAATCACTACGATGCCCACCGCCGCATTGCAAGAAACACCGGTGATAGAATTGATTAATAATGTGCAAAAATATTATGCAAAAGCCGATGTTTCAGCGGCAGCCTTATTCAATTTTGGCACCAATTTGAAAAAAGGGCCTTTCAAAAGAAAAGATGTCGCCTATATTTACAAGTTCGCTAATACGCTCATTGGAGTGAAAATAACGGGTGAAAATCTGTTGAAATACATGGAATGGTCGTATCAATTTTACAATCAGTTGCAACCAGGAGATTTGACGATCAGTTTTAATGAAAATATTCGTGGTTATAACTTTGATATGTTTTCTGGCGTGAAATACCAAGTTGATGTTACAAAACCCGCCGGATCAAGGATTATTAATCCGACAATCAACAACAAACCCATTGACCCCAAAGCGGTCTATAAATTAGCGATCAACAATTACCGATTTGGGACATTATCCAAGACATTAAATTTGGTTACAGACGCTAATAGGTATTATAATTCTTACGATGAATTGCAAGATAATGGGCAGATACGAGATTTGATCATCAAATACATCACGGAAGAAAAAGGCGGGAAGGTAACCCCTGAACTGGAACATAACTGGGAAATCATCAACTATAATTTCAAAAACCCGTTGCTGGAAAAATTGAGAGAAAAATTAAAAGAGGGGAGCATCAAAATCCCCACTTCAAAAGACGGGAGAACTTTGAATGTCAAATCCATTAAGGAAAGTGAAGTTAAATAAAATTTTTTATTTTTATTATTTTACTCTTAAGTTTAATTTAAAAAAGGGTGTTCTATAATCCTAGATTGTTGGCTTTTTACTTTTTTGGCGGTTTTCAAACAACCGGGGTTTAATTTTGTTTTGCATCCCTCATTTTTCGGGGGGGGCATTTAGAAGCTGAATTCTAAAATTAGGGTTTGACTTAAAAATGATTGATTAGGAGATGAATGGTGTTTTCTTCAATGTTTGCTTCGTTAGGGACTCGTATCGTGCTGGTCGTGTTAGCCGCGCTTATTTCTTTAGGGGGGCTTTTTATTGGTTTTGTAAAGGTTATGCAAAAAGATGCGTTAGCGCAACTCAAGGAGCATTTAGAAACCGAGCAATACAAAAAGCGTGAAAAAACGCTCGCTTACATGACAAAACTTCTTGAACAGGGCATTCATGAGTATTACAAAAATTTTGACAATACCACTGCAAGAAAAATGGCTTTGGATTATTTTAAACGCATTAACGACGATAAGGGCATGATTTATATGGTGGTGGTGGATAAAAACGGGATAGTCTTGTTTGATCCAGTCAATCCTAAAACCGTAGGCCAATCAGGGCTTGACGCTCAGAGCGTTGATGGGGTGTATTATGTTAGGGGGTATTTGGAAGCGGCTAAAAAAGGGGGAGGCTACACTTATTATAAAATGCCTAAATACGATGGAGGCGTGCCGGAGAAAAAATTCGCCTATTCGCATTATGATGAGGTGTCTTCAATGGTGATCGCAACGACTTCTTATTACACTGACATTAACACAGAAAATAAAGCGATCACAGAAGGCGTGGACAAGGTTTTTAATGAAAGCGCCACGAAATTATTCCTTTGGATACTGACAGCGACGATAGCGTTAGTGGTTTTGACGCTCATATACGCTAAATTAAGGATCGTGAAACGCATTGATGAACTGGTCCTTAAAATCAACGCTTTCAGCCATGGGGATAAGGATTTGAGGGCCAAAATTGATGTGGATGATCGCAACGATGAAATCTCGCAAGTGGGCCGTGGGGTCAATTTGTTTGTGGAAAACGCCCGCTTGATCATAGAAGAGATTAAAGGGACTTCCACCCTCAATAAAACTTCAATGGATAAATTAGTCCAAATCGCGCAAGAAACCCAAAAGAGCATGAAAAATTCATCAACCACCCTAGATTCCGTAAAAAATAAAGCCACTGGTATAGCGAGCATGATGAGTGCTTCCATAGAGCAGTCTCAAGGGTTAAGGAAGCGTTTGATTGAAACGCAAGCGCTTGTCAAAGAGAGTAAGGATGCGATCGGGGATTTATTTTCTCAAATCACAGAGAGCGCGCACACTGAAGAGGAACTCTCTAGCAAAGTGGAGCAACTAAGCCGTAACGCTGATGATGTCAAATCCATTTTGGATATTATCAATGATATTGCCGATCAAACCAATCTTTTAGCCCTAAACGCCGCTATTGAAGCCGCACGGGCCGGCGAGCATGGCAGAGGCTTTGCGGTGGTGGCTGATGAAGTTAGGAATTTAGCCGGGCGCACTCAAAAGTCTTTAGCCGAAATCAATTCCACTATCATGGTGATTGTCCAAGAAATCGATGCTGTAAGCTCGCAAATGAATCTCAATTCGCAAAAAATGGAGCGCTTGAGCGATATGAGTAAAAGCGTGCAAGAAACTTACGACAAAATGAGTTCCAATTTAAGCTCAGTCGTATCAGACAGCAATCAAAGCATGGACGATTACGCCAAATCCGGACACCAAATTGAAGCTATGGTAAGCGATTTTGTAGAAGTGGAAAAAGTGTCTTCTAAGACTTTAACTGATTCTTCAGATATTTTAAACATCGCTATGCATGTGAGCGAAACGACCATGAATTTAGACAAACAAGTGAATTTGTTTAAAACTTAATCAGGGGGAGTTGATTAAAAAAGGGTTGGATTGTTAAAAGTTTCTGTGATCACGGCGTGTTTTAATAGCGAAAAAACCATTGAAGACACCATTCTTTCCGTGCTTAATCAAACTTATAAAAACATTGAATACATCATTATAGATGGGGCTAGCACGGATGGCACTTTAGAAATCATTCAAAAATACAGAGATAAAATCGCTTGTGCAATAAGTGAAAAAGATGAGGGCATTTATGACGCTATGAATAAAGGCATAAAGCGTTCTAGTGGGGATATTATCGCTTTATTGAATAGCGATGATTTTTACAAAGATGAGTTTGTGGTAGAAAAAGTGGTGCATGAGTTTGAAAACAAAAATTGCGATAGCGTGTATGCGGATCTGGTGTTTGTCAAACCTGATTGTTTAGAAAAAGTGGTCCGTTATTATGAAAGTGGGGAGTTTGACCCTAAAACCTTGCTTTATGGCGTGGTGCCAGCGCACCCTACGCTTTTTGTCAAAAAAGCCATTTATGAACGCTATGGACTCTACAAAACCGACTATAAAATTTCAGCGGATTTTGAGATGATCATCCGCTTGTTTGTGGTGCAAAAAATAAGCTTTTCTTATTTGAAAGAAGTGTTAGTCGTCATGCGCACCGGTGGGGTTAGCGCAAGGGGGTTTAAAAGCCTTTTATTAAGGAATAAAGAAAATTTGAGAGCGTGCCAAGAAAACGGCATTCAAGCGAATGTTTTTTCCATGCTTTTAAAATACCCCAGAAAGATCATGGGCTTATTTAAAAGAGAATCTAAAGGGAGTCTAAAACGAAACGATTAAAGAAAGATTAGCGTTAAATCGTGGTTTGAATCTTTCTTGATGGTTATTGTAGGTGTAAAAAACATTCCTCACTAAAGGCATTTCAATCCCAAACTGCAAAGACAAATAGCCGATAAAATCCACGATAAAACCAAAGCGAAAGGGGGCTTGAAAAAAGGTTTTCTTACTTCTTGGGATGATTGTTGTGATAGCGCCGGATTTAATCGTATCCACCAATAACACCCCTTGCTCTAAAGCGATTCCCAAATAACTCCTAAAACGATAGGTTTTTTTATCCACAAAAATCCAAGAAAAATCTAACGCGCCCCCGTAATTTTGCACCATTAGGATTTGAGGCTGGGAGAGCGAAACGGAATGGGAATAGTTATAGACGCTAAAGATTCTAAAACCGACTTTAGGGTGGTTTCTTAAAAAATGCTCCAAGCCTGTAGCGGTATTAAACCCTATGCTATTAGCCATAAGAGTCAAGTTTTGATTAGTGGTTGAATAAGCGGCTTGCGAATAGTTGTATCCAAAAATAAAGAAAAACTTAAGGCTTTTTTCCAAAGCCCTTTTTAAGATTTGCTGGTTTTTGTCTAGGATTTTCTGTTTTTCATTGTTTTTATCAAGGGTTAGGGGTTTAGGTTTGTCGTCTTCATTCTTGTTTTTAAAATTTTCTAAGAATTGAGACCAAGTGATTTCTTTAGCTTCTAAAAAGAGTGGATTCAACGATAAAAAGAGATAAACACTAAATAGAGTTTTCAAATACAGCCTTAAACTTTTTGCGACTATTATGCCTAATTATCTTAAATTGATTTTAAATTACTTGCATGTTTTACTATAACCCCCACCCACACACAACGCTGTATTTTAATTTGGCTTAGAGCAAATAAAACACCTTTTCTTCTTGAAAAATGCTTTTAATTTCTACAAAAAGGGTTTTTTCCATGCGTTCTTCTAGCACGATAATAGGATTAACGCTCTCGCTCCCGCTCACTAACGCCCTTAAAGACAACTCTTCTTCATAATTTAAAGGGTTAAGGCTTAACTCTTTTAAACTTTCGTAGTTTTTTGCCATAAGAGCATTAAGGCTTTCTAAAGTTAAAAACAAGGTTTCATCTCTTTGGCTATAACCTACTAGCGCGTTTAAACGCTGGGAAAAAACCCACCTTAAATCGTTAATCCTTACTTTAGCCTTACTTTTAGAGCGCGCTAAAATATAGCAATTCAAGGGGTTTGAATTTTTAGAAAGCCACACGCCCCCATTCAATAAGCGGTAAGTTGCGATCGTTTTTTGGGCTAAAAAAGGCTTATTAGCGTCCTTTTTAGCTGCGTTTAGCGCTCTAAAAACTTGCGTTCTTTCTTCAACGCTTGCGGGTAAAATCTGGCGTTTTAAAGGCGAGTAAAGCTCAAAGGGGCTTCTGTTTTGGGATTCTTTTTGGATTTTTAAAGCGAATTGGCAACCGCAATAATTTTGCCGATAAAGCTCATTTTCTCTCGCCAAAGCTTGCAAGTTTAAATCCAACTCGCTCTTAAAATGTTCAAAATTATCGTTTCTAAACACAACAAATTCCAAATTGTGCCTTTGCGCGATGTGTTGTCCCTTAGCGATGAGCTGGTTAGGGTCTTTTTTAGGGCTTGTGAGTAAGGTCGTGGTGAATTTTTCTTCCCCTAATTCAAAGGCTTTTAGAGCGCTCGCTTCCAAGCGTAAATCAAAGCACTCAAAACAGCGTTCGCTTTTTTCCCCTAACAATTCCTTACCCTTAGCTTTATCTAAAAATTTTTCTAATTCATAATCGCCCTCAAGCAATTCAATTTCTAGCATCTCGCAAGCGCGTTTCACATCTTCTAAACGCAACAAGTATTCGCTATAAGGGTGGATATTGGGGTTATAAAAAAACCCTATCATTTTTTCACCCGCAAAAGCCTCTTTAGCCTTTTTTAAAAAATAAAGGTTATCCACCGAACAGCAAATATGAATGAGCATTAAAACTGCTTTTTATTCACATCTTCTAAAATATCGTTAGAAACTTTGTCAATTTCTTGACTGATTTCTAAAGAATCGCTAGCGATTTTTAGATTGCCCTCAGTAACTGATCTTAAGGCTTCAATAGAAGCGTTGATTTCTTCCACTTCTTTAACCTGGTTTTTAATGCTCTCGCTCGTGTCTGAAATGCTTTGAACGAGAATATTAATATTAGCTTCAATCTCGCTGAGCGATTTTTGCGTCCTTTCAGCGAGCTTTCTCACCTCATCAGCCACCACCGCAAAGCCTCTGCCATGCTCGCCGGCTCTTGCGGCTTCAATAGCGGCGTTTAGGGCTAAAAGATTGGTTTGATCGGCAATATCTCTAATGATTTCTACAATGCTTTTAATGTCTTGCCCTTGTTCAATCATGGCTTCACTTTGAGAGCTCACGCCTTGAATGGAAGTGGTGATATTTTCTATCGTTTTAGAAGTTTCCATCAAGCTTTTGTGTTGGGAGTTTGAAGCCTTTTCTAAATTTTGCACGCATTCTTTTAAATTCGCGCTATCGTTCGCTAAATCTTTGGCAAAATTAGACGAAGTTTCTAGCATTTTTTGGATTTCTTGCCCTAAAGCGTTAGTAACCAATTCCACCCTACCCGAAGCGTTTTGGATCCGGCCTCTAAAATCCAAACCAGAATAGCTTTCAAAGATTTTAAAAATGCTTGGCATGTGAGTCCCTACGCTTTCTTGCAAATAATCCATGATTCCATTTAACGCGTCTCTCAATTCTTTCAAATCAGGGCTTGCGGGCTCAGCCGTGATGCGCACCGCAAAATTCCCTGTTTTCACATCTGAAACCACTTTAATGGTGTCTTGGACGGCTTGCCTGTCTTCTTGCATGATTTTTTGGGTTTGCAAGATATTTTTATTGATCGCTGTTTGCATGCGGCCTAATTCGTCATTAGATTTCGCTTCAACCAATTTAATACCGCTGGAATTGGCTTGATTGTTCAATAATTTGAAGAAATGAGATAAGGTGCTAGAAACGGCTTCCAAACGATTGCTCACAATCGCTCGCATTAAGAGAGTGATCGCTATAATCAAGGCTAACACCATGATAGCGCTCGCCACGATCACCATAAAACGCACCGAGCCTACTTGCTCATAGACCTTGTCTTTTTCAATGATTGAAGCGATCATCCAATTAAGATTGTCTCTACTTTCTGTTTTGCCTAGCATTTTAAAGGTTTCAACGGCTAAAAAATTTTCCTTATGGCTAAAGGGATCCAGGTATTCTAAAGTCGCTTTAGAGCCGTTAGAGCCGTTTTCTAAAATAGCCATCACTTCGTTGGTGGCTTTAGGAACGCTCTTATAAATTTCTGCGATAGATTTGTCTTGCAAACTCTTATTCGCGCTCAAAAGCACTTTACCCTTAACGCCAATTAAAAACAAATCGCTCCTGTTTTTAGTGATTTCATTACTGAAGCTGTCAATAGAAAAGAAAATCATCAAAGCCCCTACAGCCTCTTGAGTGTTTTCATTCAATAAAGGTAAAAGAATATTAACCCCATAAACTTCCGCCCCATTAGGCATTTTCCTATAATAAGGCAAGCTTTTAGAAATTTCTTTATTTTTCATCGTTTTTTGCACTAAAGGGTTATTCCCCAATGACGGATTTTCCACCAACTTAATCGTATCGTTATCCCTTAAAAGCGTGAATCTTAAATCTTCTCTGTCTTTAAAAAACATGCTCACCCCAGCGACATGCGAATTGGCTAAAATGAAGTTTTTTAACAAGTGGATTTTGATTTCTCTTTTGGTGTCTTTAGGGAGCATTGCTTTGACAATGCCCACGCTCGTATAAGTGTTTTCTAAAATCCCTTGCACTTCCTTAACCTTGAAATGCAAACTATCTTGCATAGAATGCAGGGCATTTTCTTTTAAAATCTCTTTCACCCTGCTGTTTAAGGACACCCCTAAAATGCTCACGCACACGATCACAATCAACGCCACGCACAATATGATTTTATTACCGATACTCAAACCTTTAGACAAAACACAACCTTACTATGATGAAATTTTTTGCCCATTTGCGGCAAAATTTTAAACCGCATTATAGTATTTTAAGCATAAATCAAAAATTAAATTGGATTAAAAAGACGATCCATCATTCTCATCAAAAACCCTTTTAAGGTTGCATTCGCTCTTTTAGGGTATGCTACGACTTGAAATTATCCAAATATAAGAAGGAATCACCATGCCTTTTGTCCCCACGCGTTCTTTGAAAGAAAAAAAGATTGATTTTATTGAAGCAATATTAAACCCCAACGCCCCAAAAGGCGGGCTTTACACTTTAGAGCATTTTGAAACATTAGAATGGCAGGATTGTTTGAATCTGAGCTATAACGAGCTGGTAGAATGCGTGTTTGAGCGGTTGGGGTTAGAGATTCCTAAGGGTTTATTAACAAGCGCTTTAAAACGCTATGAAAATTTTGATAACCCTAAAAATCCAGCCCCTATTTTTGCGCTCAATGAAAGGCTTTTTGTCCAAGAGCTCTACCATGGGCCTAGTTTGGCGTTTAAAGACATGGCGTTACAGCCTTTAGCGAGCTTGTTTTCTAATCTAGCGGTAGGAAAAAATGAAAAGTATTTAATGCTTGTTTCTACCAGTGGCGATACCGGCCCTGCGACTTTAGAAAGTTTGGCGGGCATGCCTAATGTTTTTGTGGTGTGTTTATACCCCAAAGACGGCACAAGTTTGGTCCAAAAACTCCAAATGGTTACCCAAAGCGCTAGCAATTTAAAGGTCTTTGGGATCAGTGGGGATTTTGATGATGCGCAAAACGCGCTCAAAAACCTTTTAAAAGACGATGATTTTAACGGCGCTTTAAAAACGCGCCAATTAAAATTAAGCGTGGCTAATTCCGTGAATTTTGGGCGCATCGCTTTTCAAATCGTCTATCATATTTGGGGCTTTTTAGAATTGTATAAAAAAGGCGCGATCAATTCTAAAGAAAAAATCACCCTAGCCATACCTAGCGGTAATTTTGGGAACGCGTTAGGGGCGTTTTATGCCAAAAAAATGGGTTTGAATATTGATAAAATCAAGGTTGTAACCAACAGCAATGATGTTTTAAGGGAGTTTATAGAAACAGGGCGTTACGATTTAACCCATCGTTCTTTAAAACAAACTTACTCGCCGGCTATGGATATTTTAAAAAGCTCTAATGTGGAAAGAGTGCTTTTTGATCTCTTTGGGTTTGAACGCACGCTAGAATTGATGCAAGCTTTAGAAGAAGAGAAGTTTTATGCATTAAAGCCTAAAGAATTAGCCCTTTTACAGGAGCATTTTTCTTGCGCGAGCTGCTCAGATGAAGCTTGTTTGAAAACAATCCAAGAAGTTTATGCAGAGCACCAATACCTGATTGACCCTCACACCGCCACCGCTTTAAACGCCAGCTTGAAAACCCATGAAAAAACCCTTGTTTCTGCCACCGCCTCTTATGAAAAATTCCCCAGAACCACCCTTTTAGCCCTAAACGAGCAAAAGAAAAACGATAACGACAAAACCGCCCTAGAAACGCTTAAAAACAGCTACAATACCCCAGATAGCCAGCGCCTTGATGATTTATTTGAAAGAGGAATCAAGCACCAAGAGGTTTTAAAACTCAATGAGATCAAATCTTCTATCCTTTTGTGGCTAGAAAACACGCATTAAAGCTTTTTTGAGCTTTTAGCCTTAACAAGAGTTACATTTTAAGTTAAAACACACTATAATAAATAAACTCTAAACGAAAATTAAACTTTGAATGAAAGGGGTTTTGATGAAAAAAATCGTTTTAGTAGCGATAGCCTTACTGATGAGCGCTTGCGCGAGCTATAAGATCACGCCTGAACATGTTACATCCTATAATAATGGGATTCAAGTGATGACTTCCACGCAAGCCAAATCTAAAGTCCAGCTAGAAATCGCTCAAAGCAAATTGAAAGGCTTGAGCGAGTCCCCTTTAGTGCTGTATGTAGCGGCGCAAGTTTTAGAGGGAAATCCTGTGGTGTTTAGCCGTAAAGCCATTTCGGTGTCTATCAACCAAACGATTTTACCGGTCTTAAGCCTAAGACAGGTGATGAAATCCAGTTTTGATTTTGAGGGTATTTTACAAAGTTTTAATATTGCCGTGCCGACCACCCCTATTGATAATGTCAATATGATCACCCCGCCTATGTTTTATTACGGGCAAGGGGGATTTTTAGCTTATAATGGCTTGATGTATGGGGGAATGGGCATGTATGGGCCAGGCTTTGGCATGATGATGATGGATGATGTAGAAGAGCAAGAAGTCATGCAAGAAAGCCGCCAAGCTTTAAAAATCCTAGCGATCAATTACCTTAAAAACAACACCCTTAATGTTGAAAACAAGGCTAAGGGAGGGTTTGTGGTGGTGGATACCAAAAACCTTAAAACCCCGGGTGTGGTGGTGGTTAAAGTCTTTTTAGAAGATGAAATCCACACCTTTAAAATTGATATTTCTAAGATGTGATCATCCCCTTTAAAGCCTTTAGGTCAATCCACCTAAAGGTTTTTTCTTAATTGGGTTAAAAACCATTAAACCTTACTCCATTGTTTAGATTTTATCCCACTAGCGCAAAAAACTCTGTCCTTTAGGGTGCAAAAGCGCATAGCCGTCAGGTTATATTCAAAGCTAAAAGAGGTTAAAATCCCCCTAGTCTTTTATAGGGTAGGAAATACCCATGCAGACTTTAAAGAGCCTTTCGTGTTAGCACTCAATGAATGCTTTAGTTAGGAAGCCCCTTGCTTTAGAAAGGGGGCGCTCCACGGCAAAAGGGGAGAAAAGCCCAACAATTAAACCCCCTTTTTTGCGTTTATTTTTGAGAAGCTAAAAAATCCTGGATATTTTCTTTGGTTTTTTCTACTAAGGTTTTCAAGCTGTCGCTATACGCCCATGCGATATGGGGGGTTAGAAGCAATTTATTTTGGATCTTTGGGTTCAAAAACGCATGATCTTTTTCAAA
This sequence comes from Helicobacter pylori Shi112, assembly GCF_000277405.1. NCBI lineage: Bacteria > Pseudomonadati > Campylobacterota > Epsilonproteobacteria > Campylobacterales > Helicobacteraceae > Helicobacter > Helicobacter pylori. The sequence goes on along the minus strand of NC_017741.1, from coordinate 92,050 downwards.
AGGCTCTTTCACAAACACATCGCTCGCGTAATACAAATCTTTGGTTTCTAAAATTCCAGCCAGATCCTTTTCATTCACAATGCCCCCACGCCCCACATTGATTAAAATCGCCCCGTCTTTTAGGCTTTGCAATTCTTTTAGAGCGATTAAATCGCGCGTGCTTTCATTTAAGGGGGCATGAATGCTGATAATATCGCTTGTTGTGAGCAAATCTTTTAAACTCAAGCGCTCATACTCTTCTTTTTTGTCTTTAGGGGAATAATACACCACCTTTGCCCCGAAAGCTTGAGCGAGCTTGGCGACTCTTTTACCGATTGTCCCTAAACCAATAACCCCCCATTGACTCCCTTTAATAAGCCCCATTTTAATACCGCTAATGTGCGTAAAAATATCGCTTTGACTATATTCCCCGCTTTTGCAATAATGATCGTAATCATTGATCCTCCCTAGCAAAGACAACGTGTACGCTAAAGTGTGCTGGGCTACGGATTCTGTAGAATAAGCGCTCACATTTTTAACTTCTATGCCTAAAGCTTTCGCGCTTTTTATATCCACATTATCCGTGCCTGTAGCGGTGATGCAAATGAGTTTGAGTTTAGGCAATTGGCTTAAAATTTCTTGAGTGATAATGACTTTATTCAGCACCACAATCTCAGCGTCTTTGCAGCGCTCAACCACTTGATTAGGCGAAGTGATCTCATAAAAATCAAAATCCGCCACTTCTTTTAAAACTTCTAGCGCCTTTAACCCCACGCTTTTAGCGTCTAAGACCACGCCTTTTTTGAATGTTTCCATCTCTTTACTCCTAGAATTAGTTTTAAAGTTATATAATTAAACCACAAAATCCTTTTTTAAAAGAAACTAAGCATGCCAAAACCCAAGAAAAACACCCTCCCCTGTAGCCTTTCTATCAAAATGTCTTATTTCATGCGTCTTCTCATTAAATGGCGCACCCGTTCTTTAAGCCATAAAATGATGACTCTGATTCAAATCTTAAGCATTCTGGCTTTAGCGAGCAAGACCAGCGAAGATTTAGAAGAGCAACTCAAAAAAATCAAAGCTTATATTTATAGAACCCTGAACGCTAAAATCGCCTCTGATGTGTATAACCGAGTGCTTATTTTAGTGAATGAATATTGCACTAATGAAGAATTGTTTGACAAAGAGAGCGTTAAAATTTCAGATTTACTCATTCAAGACATTCAGCTTTACGCTTTAGTGGATGAAATGCTTAAAGAAGATAAATACCAAGTCCAGCACACCATTTTAAAGGGCATCATCAAGCGCAAATACGATGAAGCCTACTCGCTCAATAGCGAAGATAGGATTCTTTTAGAATACCAGGAACGCTTGCTAGAACCCTCATACGCATCTTTTTCAAATAAAAAATTCAAATGATTTGAAAGCGTTACTTGCCCCACTTTTTAGGCTTTTATTGAAAAAGGGCTTTAAAATGAGCTAAAATTAGCGTTTCATTTGACAAATAAGGGATTGAATGGCTTTTAAGGTGGTGCAAATTTGCGGGGGGCTTGGGAATCAAATGTTTCAATACGCTTTTGCTAAAAGTTTGCAAAAACACCTTAATACGCCTGTGCTATTAGATATTACTTCTTTTGATGGGAGTAATAGGAAAATGCAATTAGAACTTTTCCCTATTGATTTGCCCTATGCGAGCGCGAAAGAAATCGCTATAGCTAAAATGCAACACCTCCCCAAGTTAGTAAGAGATGCGCTCAAATGCATGGGATTTGATAGGGTGAGTCAAGAAATCGTTTTTGAATACGAGCCTAAATTACTAAAGCCAAGCCGCTTGACTTATTTTTTTGGCTATTTCCAAGATCCACGATATTTTGACGCTATATCCCCTTTAATCAAGCAAACCTTCACCCTACCCCCCCCAGAAAATAGTAAAAAAAAAGAGGAAGAATACTACCGCAAGCTTTCTTTGATTTTAGCCGCTAAAAACAGCGTGTTTGTGCATATAAGAAGAGGGGATTATGTGGGGATTGGCTGTCAGCTTGGTATTAATTATCAAAAAAAGGCGCTTGAGTATATGGCAAAGCGCGTGCCAAACATGGAGCTTTTTGTGTTTTGCGAAGACTTAAAATTCACGCAAAACCTTGATCTGGGCTACCCTTTTATAGACATGACCACTAGGGATAAAGAAGAAGAGGCGTATTGGGATATGCTGCTCATGCAATCTTGTCAGCATGGCATTATCGCTAATAGCACTTATAGCTGGTGGGCGGCTTATTTGATAAAAAATCCAGAAAAAATCATTATTGGCCCCAAACACTGGCTTTTTGGGCATGAAAATATCCTTTGTGAGGAATGGGTGAAAATAGAATCCCATTTTGAGGTAAAATCCGAAAAGTATAACGCTTAAAGCGGTTTAAAAAAGGCTTACTTAAGGTTTAAATCTTTGATTTTAGATCGAATTTCTTTAAAGCGAGCGTCTAATTCTGATTTCCTGTCCATTGATATTTTGACAAACTCGCTTTCTTTTTCTATGCCGATAAATTGCCTTTTTAAAAGATTAGCCGCAATGCCTGTGGTAGAGCTCCCGCTAAAAGGATCGCCAATGAGGGAATTTTCATCGCTCGCCATTAAAAGCAAGCGCACCAATAAAGCGAGAGGTTTTTGAGTGGGGTGCTTGCCATTAACTTTTTCCCAAGGAGCGATCGCTGGGAAGCTCCACACATCGCGCATTTGCTTGTCGTTATTGATCTTTTTTAAAACCTCATAGTTAAAAACATGTTTATGTTTGTAGCTTTTTCTCGCCCAAATGATTTGCTCAGCTGAATGCGTCAAATAACGGCAACTAAAATTGGGCGGAGGGTTGGTTTTTTGCCAGGTGATGAGGTTTAAGATCTTAAAATCCAATTTTTGTAAAATACGCCCCAAAGAAAAGATGTTGTGGTAAGTCCCACTGATTAAAAGGCTTCCTGTGTTTTTTAAAGCCTTTTTGGCGTTGTTTATCCACTGGTAATTGAACCCATCAATATCATTGACGCTCTCTTCTTTATCCCAATCGCCTTTATTGACGCTCACGATTTTACCGCTCTGTATGCTTAAGCCGTCATTAGAAAGGAAATAAGGTGGATCGGCAAAAATCAAATCAAACTGGTTTTCAAATTGGGGCAAAACCTCATTGCAATCCCCTTGATAAAGGGTGAAAAGCTGGTCTTGGCTTTTAAAAATGGGGCGTGCGATTTCATTAGAATGCGCGATTACCATTTTTGCACCTTTGATATAAAATCATTTACATTGCTCAAATTGTAGATTTCTACAGACTTGTAAGCTTCTTGGAGTTTGCTTTTAGCGTCCCACCAACCTATGCCATCAGTTATCCAAATAAATTCGTAATTGAGGAACGCTTCAAATTTTAAAGCTAATTCTTGATAGGATCTTGCGACTTCATTAAGCTTACTCCCGTTAATGGTATAAAAATTAGCTTCTATAAAATAAGTTGTATCTTTACCACAAACAACAAAATCAAATTTTTTAATATCATCTCCAAAAGCTTGGTATAAATTCTCAAATTCTCTAATATCTACTTGTTCTTTAAAATTTAATTGAGCTTGAAAAAAAAGACCGCTAAGATAATTTTCCATAACTTTTCCGCTGCGATTTTTTCTCGCATTGCTATCAAGCCCCACTTCTATACCAAAAACAAAATCATTTAAATCTTTAATATTTCTGTTACAAAAAATTTGCTCCAACCCCGTTTGACAGATGAATTGATAAACCTTTTCATCATTTTCAAAATAAGAATGTAGGGGGTAAAAATTGCCATCAGCATCAAGCACTACCTCATCTTTATTTCTCACAGCAATGAGAATATTTAAAACATTAAAAGCTTTGGGGTATTCTTCAAAGAGACTCTTAATGCAACTTTTAAGTTCTTGTGCGCCTTTCCCCAATAAAAAATTCAAATGATTTAAAGCGATGCTTATTTCATTTCTATTTTTGAGGCACTTTTGCCAATCGGTGAAAAAGCCTAAAGTCCTATTACTTATCTTAAGACTTTGCAAAAAAATATTAAAAGGCAGATGGTTTTTCATTTTTGCTCCGTTTTAATGTTTTTCTTTAATCATATATTTTGTGCTTTACAACCCTTATAGGGTTTAGGCTGGGTGTCTCTCTTCACCCAACCTAAAATTTGTATTTGTAAAATCTGTAAAAGGAGTGTCGTAAAAGGAATGCTTAGAAACTATGGTGTCTCGTTAATACATTCTAAACAAAAAGTTTTTAAAGGCAAAAAGGCTGGCGGACAGGGAGGGATTCGAACCCTCGGTAACCTTGACGGCTACGCATCCTTAGCAGGGATGTGGTTTCAGCCAACTCACCCACCTGTCCTTTAAAAAAGTAGAATTATAGTAAAAATAAGTTAAAATAAACCTTAAACTTTAATGGTTTCTAAACAAAACTAAGGGCTTTTATATTACAATTTTAAATTATGGATTAATAAAATTTAAAGGATAACACCATGCAATACGCGCTATTATTTCCAGGGCAAGGCTCGCAATGTATAGGAATGGGAAAATCATTCTATGAGAGCCACACCCTAGCTAAAGAATTGTTTGAAAGGGCTTCTAACGCGCTTAAAGTGGATATGAAAAAAACGCTTTTTGAAGAAAATGAGCTTTTAAAAGAGAGCGCTTACACCCAGCCTGCCATTTATTTAGTGAGCTATATCGCTTACCAATTGCTCAACAAGCAAGTAAATGGGGGGTTAAAACCCGTTTTTGCTTTAGGGCATTCGCTCGGCGAAGTGAGCGCGGTGTCTTTGAGCGGGGCACTAGATTTTGAAAAAGCCCTTAAACTCACGCACCAAAGAGGCAAAATGATGCAAGAAGCGTGCGCGAATAAAGACGCTTCCATGATGGTCGTTTTGGGCGTTTCTGAAGAAAGCCTTTTGAGTTTGTGCCAAAGGACCAAAAATGTGTGGTGCGCGAATTTCAATGGCGGCATGCAAGTGGTTTTAGCCGGGATTAAAGACGATTTGAAAGCCCTAGAGCCGACTTTAAAGGAAATGGGGGCTAAAAGGGTGGTTTTTTTAGAAATGAGCGTGGCGAGCCATTGCCCTTTTTTAGAGCCTATGATTTTTAAATTCCAGGAATTGCTAGAAAAAAGCCTGAAAGATAAATTCCATTTTGAAATCATCTCCAATGCGACTAACGAAGCGTATCATAATAAAGCAAAAGCCGTTGAATTATTGAGCTTGCAACTCACTCAGCCGGTGCGTTATCAAGACTGCGTGAAATCCAATAATGACCGAGTGGATGTCTTTTTTGAATTAGGCTGTGGGAGTGTGTTAAAGGGGCTTAACAAGCGATTGAGCAACAAGCCCACCATAAGCGTGGGGGATAATAAAGGGCTTGATGAAGCGATTGAGTTTTTAGAAGAGTATGTGTGATTGGGAGAAAATGGTGCAAAAAATTGGCATTTTAGGGGCGATGAGAGAAGAAATAACCCCTATTTTAGAATTGTTTGGCGTGGATTTTGAAGAGATCCCTTTAGGGGGGAATGTTTTCCACAAAGGCGTTTATCGTAACAAGGAAATCATTGTCGCTTATAGCAAGATAGGCAAGGTGCATTCCACTTTAACCACAACGAGCATGATTTTAGCGTTTGGCGTTCAAAAGGTGCTTTTTAGCGGGGTGGCTGGAAGCTTAGTCAAAGACTTAAAAATCAATGATTTGTTAGTGGCTACTCAATTAGTCCAGCATGATGTGGATTTGAGCGCGTTTAACCACCCTTTAGGGTTTATCCCAGAAAGCGCGATTTTTATTGAAACGAGCGAAAGCTTGAACGCTTTAGCTAAAAAAGTCGCTAATGAGCAACACATCGCGCTCAAAGAAGGCGTCATCGCATCAGGCGATCAGTTTGTGCACAGCAAAGAAAGGAAAGAGTTTTTAGTCAGTGAGTTTAAGGCGAGCGCGGTGGAAATGGAGGGGGCGAGCGTGGCGTTTGTGTGCCAAAAATTTGGCGTGCCATGCTGTGTGCTAAGGAGCATTAGCGATAACGCTGATGAGAAAGCTAACATGAGTTTTGATGCGTTTTTAGAAAAAAGCGCTCAAACTTCAGCGAAATTCTTAAAAAGCATGGTGGATAAGCTTTAGGGCTTGTTTTTACCAAACGCAAACCATTAAACCCCTATTTTAAAGAATGGGGTTTTTAAATTTTATTTTAAACTCATTTTATAATTAGAATTTAAGCTATTTTTTAGTAAAATAATAAAGGATTAGGTGTATCTTATCTTATAGACCTGGCTTGCAAAAAGCATGGGTTCTTATTTTATGGAGTGTCCAATGAAAAAGAAAGCTAACGAAGAAAAAGCCCCAAAAAAAGCCAAAGCAGAAGCCGCACAGGAAAATAAAACTAAAGAAAACAATAAAGCCAAAGAGAGCAAAATTAAAGAAGCTAAAACCAAAGAGAGCAAAATCAAAGAAACTAAAGCGAAAGAACCTGTTCCTGTTAAAAAGCTTAGTTTTAATGAAGCGTTAGAAGAATTGTTCGCCAATTCCTTAAGCGATTGCGTTTCTTATGAGTCTATCATTCAAATCAGTGCAAAAGTCCCCACTCTAGCCCAAGTCAAAAAAATCAAAGAATTGTGCCAAAAATACCAAAAGAAATTAGTCAGCTCTTCAGAATACGCTAAAAAACTCAATGCGATTGACAAGATTAAAAAAACTGAAGAAAAGAAAAAAGTTTTAGATGAAGAATTAGAAGATGGCTATGACTTTTTGAAAGAAAAGGATTTTTTAGAGTGGAGCAGAAGCGATAGCCCTGTGCGCATGTATTTGCGCGAGATGGGGGATATAAAACTTTTAAGCAAAGATGAAGAGATTGAATTGAGCAAGCAAATCCGCTTGGGCGAAGACATTATTTTAGACGCGATTTGCTCGGTGCCGTATTTGATTGATTTTATCTATGCGTATAAAGACGCTTTAATCAATCGTGAAAGAAGGGTTAAAGAGCTTTTTAGGAGCTTTGATGATGACGATGAAAATAGCGTGAGCAATTCTAAAAAAGATGACGACAGCGAAGAATATGAAGAAAACGAAGAAAGGAAAAAAGTCGTTTCTGAAAAAGACAGGAAGCGTGTAGAAAAGGTTCAAGAAAGCTTTAAAGCCCTAGATAAGGCTAAAAAAGAATGGCTCAAAGCCCTTGAAGCCCCTGTAGATGAAAAAGAAGATGAGCTGGTGCGTTTATTGACCCTAGCTTACAAACGCCAAACGCTCAAAGACAGACTCTATGACTTAGAGCCTACCAGCAAACTGATTAATGAATTAGTCAAAACGATGGAAACCACTTTAAAAAGCGGCGATGGGTTTGAAAAAGAGTTGAAACGCTTGGAATACAAGCTACCCTTATTCAATGACACTCTCATCGCAAACCATAAAAAAATCCTTGCCAATATCACTAGCATGACTAAAGAGGACATTATCGCTCAAGTGCCAGAAGCAACTATGGTGAGCGTGTATATGGATCTTAAAAAGCTTTTTTTGACTAAAGAAGCGAGCGAAGAAGGCTTTGATTTAGACCCTAACAAGCTAAAAGAAATTTTAGAGCAAATCAAAAGAGGGAAATTGATTTCCGATCGCGCTAAAAACAAAATGGCTAAATCCAATTTAAGGTTGGTGGTGAGCATCGCTAAACGATTCACGAGCAGAGGCTTGCCATTCTTGGATTTGATTCAAGAGGGTAATATTGGCTTGATGAAAGCGGTGGATAAGTTTGAGCATGAAAAGGGCTTCAAGTTTTCTACCTATGCGACCTGGTGGATCAAACAAGCTATCAGCAGAGCCATAGCCGATCAAGCCCGCACTATCCGCATCCCCATTCACATGATTGATACCATTAATCGCATCAATAAAGTCATGCGCAAACACATTCAAGAAAACGGCAAAGAGCCTGATTTGGAAGTGGTGGCTGAAGAAGTGGGGCTTTCGTTAGATAAGGTGAAGAATGTGATTAAGGTTACCAAAGAGCCTATCAGTTTGGAAACCCCAGTCGGCAATGATGATGACGGCAAATTTGGGGATTTCGTGGAAGATAAAAATATCGTTAGCTCCATTGATCACATCATGCGAGAAGATTTGAAAGTGCAAATTGAAAGCGTTTTGGATCAGTTGAATGAGCGAGAAAAAGCGGTGATTCGCATGCGTTTTGGGCTTTTAGACGATGAAAGCGATCGCACTTTAGAAGAAATTGGCAAGGAATTGAATGTTACTAGAGAAAGGGTGCGCCAGATTGAAAGCTCTGCGATTAAAAAATTGAGAAGCCCGCAATACGGGCGCATTTTAAGAAACTATTTGCGCATTTGATGTTAAGGTTTTTCTAAAGCATGCGTTATTTTCTTGTAGTTTTCTTGTTTTTGTTTGTGGGTTGCATGCAAAAGGATTTCACGCTCAAAGATTTATCCTTGCCCCAAGAGGCTTCAAGCTATCTTGCAAGCCCTCAAAATGGCAGTAACAATAACCAAAGCATTGACCCCCAAGCGTTAAGAGAAAATCTAAAAGAGAGCTATCTCAAAGCGTGGTATTCCCCATGGCTAGACATGAAAGTCAAAAGCAATAAAAAAGAAGTGTTTTGGATCCTTAAGGAGATGGATAAATCCACCGGTTATGGCGAAGATCTAAAACCCAACGCAAAAGCCTTCAATGATGAGCTTATTAAAAGCATGGATATTGAGCATTACCCTAGCGTTAAGATTAAGGCTGTTGTAGCGCGAGATAGCGATGTTAGGGCTGTACCCACTAACAAGCCTTTTTACCTCTCTCAAAAAGGCTACCCTTTTGACAGGTATCAAAATTCATTGATTTTTCAAGGCACGCCGGTTTTAATCACGCATTTCAACACGGATAAAACTTACGCCCACATTCAAAGCAGTTTTGTTTATGGTTGGATCAAAGTTAGCGATTTAGCTTACATGCATGATAAAGACATAGAGCTTTTAATCCATCTTAAAGATTATGTCATGCCCATAAAGGATAAAATCCCCCTTTATACAGACTATGGGGATTTTTACACCAACGCCAGAGTGGGCGAATTGTTCGCTCTCATCCCCCAAAGTCAAAAAACACCTGAAAAACCCCCAAAAAAGGAATTAAAAGCCTATGGTTTTTTGAGGGACGCTAAGGGCTATGCAACTTTACAAAGCGTGATCTTAGAAGAAAAGGATTTTTTTGTTTTCCCTAAAGCTTTTAACAGCGAGAACATGGCGTATTTTATAGACACCATGCTAGGGCAAAAATACGGCTGGGGTGGGCTATTGGGCAATAGGGATTGCTCGGCTTTCACTAGGGATAGTTTTGCTAATTTTGGTATTTTGCTCCCCAGAAATTCCTACGCGCAAAGCCGTTATGCGAACAATTATGTGGATTTAAGCTCTATGAAAGCCAAAGAAAAAGAAGACTACATCCTTAAAAACGCCACGCCTTTTGGAACGCTTTTGTATTTAAAGGGGCATATCATGCTCTATTTAGGTGCACACAACCATCAAGCGATAGTCGCTCACAGCATTTGGTCGGTGCAAACCCAAAAGCATTTTAAAACCTTGAGTCATAAAATAGGAGGCGTGGTGATCACTTCATTATGGTTAGCAGAAGAACATAATGGGGCGTTTTCTAAAAAGAAATTATTGATTGATAGGGTGCTTGGAATGAGCGATTTGAAAGATTTTGTCAATAAAACTTCAAGCCCTTTGAATGCGAATTGATTTTCTTATACTATGATTACGATTCATTAATTTAAAACATTTGGAGAAAGACAATGAGTATGGAATTTGATGCTGTCATTATTGGAGGTGGGGTTTCAGGGTGCGCGACCTTTTATACTTTGAGCGAATACAGCTCCTTAAAGCGTGTGGCTATCGTGGAAAAATGCTCTAAATTAGCTCAAATCAGCTCCAGCGCTAAGGCTAATTCACAAACCATTCATGATGGCTCTATTGAAACGAATTACACTCCCGAAAAAGCTAAAAAAGTGCGTTTGAGCGCTTATAAAACCAGGCAATACGCGCTCAATAAAGGCTTGCAAAATGAAGTGATTTTTGAAACCCAGAAAATGGCTATAGGCGTGGGCGATGAAGAATGCGAGTTCATGAAAAAACGCTACGAATCCTTTAAAGAAATCTTTGTGGGGTTAGAAGAATTTGACAAACAAAAGATTAAAGAATTAGAGCCTAATGTGATTTTAGGGGCTAATGGCATAGACAGGCATGAAAACATTATCGGGCATGGGTATCAAAAAGATTGGAGCACGATGAATTTTGCGAAGTTGAGTGAAAACTTCGTTGAAGAAGCCCTAAAATTAAAGCCTAACAACCAGGTGTTTTTGAATTTCAAAGTGAAAAAGATTGAAAAACGCAACGACACTTACGCCGTGATTTCAGAAGACATTGAAGAAGTGTATGCTAAATTCGTGCTGGTCAATGCCGGCTCTTACGCTTTGCCTTTGGCTCAGAGCATGGGTTATGGCTTGGATTTAGGGTGCTTGCCTGTGGCGGGCAGCTTTTATTTTGTGCCGGATTTATTAAGGGGTAAGGTTTATACCGTTCAAAACCCCAAGCTCCCTTTTGCAGCCGTGCATGGCGACCCTGATGCCGTCATTAAAGGAAAAACACGAATCGGACCTACCGCTTTAACGATGCCTAAATTAGAACGAAACAAATGCTGGCTTAAGGGCATTAGCTTGGAATTGTTGAAAATGGATTTGAATAAAGATGTGTTTAAGATTGCGTTTGATTTGATGAGCGATAAAGAAATCCGTAATTATGTGTTTAAAAACATGGTTTTTGAGTTGCCCATTATTGGTAAAAGGAAGTTTTTAAAAGACGCTCAAAAAATCATCCCCTCTCTTAGCCTAGAAGATTTAGAATACGCTCATGGTTTTGGCGAAGTGCGCCCGCAAGTTTTAGACAAAACCAAGCGAAAGCTGGAATTAGGCGAAAAAAAGATTTGCACCCATAAAGGCATCACTTTTAACATGACCCCCTCTCCAGGCGCAACGAGTTGCTTGCAAAACGCCCTTGTGGATTCCCAAGAAATCGCTGCGTATTTGGGCGAGAGCTTTGAATTAGAACGCTTTTATAAAGATTTATCCCCAGAAGAATTGGAAAATTAAAAACGCATGCAAAAAGAACAAGAAGCCCTAGAGATCGCTAAAAAAGCCGTTAAAATCGTGTTTTTTTTAGGGCTTGTGGTGGTGCTTTTGATGATGATAAACCTTTACATGCTCATCAATCAAATCAACGCGAGCGCTCAAATGAGCCACCAAATCAAAAAGATAGAAGAAAGGCTTAATCAGGAGCAAAAATAAAGGCTTTTTGTATTTTTACGATCAAATAATAAAGAGCTTTTCTTTAATCAAGCGGTCTTTTTTAAGCGGTCTTTTGGGGATTTAGTTAAAAGAAAATTTTTAAACTTTAAACTTTAAACTTTCCTTAAATTCAGCAATATTTAAGCTTATTTCCTTATAATATTCGCTTTAATTTTATCAAAGGATTCTCATGACAAAGACTGCTAAAGTCAATGAAATCGTTCGTGATTGGGTTGTTTTAGACGCTAAAGACAAAGTTTTTGGCCGCTTGATCACTGAAATCGCTGTGCTTTTAAGAGGCAAACACCGCCCTTTTTACACCCCTAATGTGGATTGTGGGGATTTTGTGGTGGTTATCAACGCTAATAAGGTTAAATTTTCAGGCATGAAATTAGAGGATAAAGAGTATTTTACCCATTCAGGCTATTTTGGCAGCACTAAGAGCAAGACTCTCCAAGAAATGCTAGAAAAAACCCCTGAAAAGCTCTACCACTTAGCCGTTAGGGGCATGCTCCCTAAAACGAAATTAGGGAAAGCGATGATTAAAAAACTCAAAGTTTATCGCGATGATAAGCACCCTCACACCGCACAAACTAGCAAAAAGGACGCTAAATGAGAAAAATCTATGCTACCGGTAAAAGAAAAACCGCTATCGCTAAAGTGTGGCTCACTCCGGGTAAAGGCGAATTGAGTATCAATGAACAGAGCTTGAATCAATGGTTAGGTGGGCATGAAGCCATTAAAATGAAAGTCATGCAGCCCTTGCTTTTAACCAAACAAGAGCAGTCTGTGGATATTAAAGCGGTGGTTTTTGGTGGGGGCTACTCAGCGCAAGCGGAAGCCTTAAGGCATGGCATTTCTAAGGCTTTGAACGCTTATGATATTGCTTTTAGAGCCGTTTTAAAACCTAAAGGCTTGCTCACTAGGGATTCAAGGGTGGTTGAACGCAAAAAATATGGTAAAAGAAAGGCCAGAAGAAGCCCGCAATTCTCCAAAAGGTAATTTTTATTTCTTTTTGTCTCTCCTTTGGGGGGAGCTTTGGAGGGCTTTGGCTCTTTTTTATTTTCTGCTTTTTTGTCCTCTCTTGTTTCATTAAAATTTCAAAATAATGTATACTAATCATTCTCTATCAATAGTTTTAAAAGGGCAAAGGGAATGAGATCTACAAGAATTGGTTCTAAAATTGTCATGATGGTGTGTGCGGTTGTCATTGCGATTAGCGCTGTTATGGGCGTTATTATCAGCTACAAGGTTGAAAGCGTGTTGCAAAGCCAAGCCACAGAATTGTTGCAAAAAAAGGCTCAGTTAGTCAGTTTTAAAATTCAAAGCATCATGAAACGCATTTTTATTGGCGCTAACACCCTTGAAAAATTTTTAAGCGATGAAAATAGCGCTATCAACGACACCCTAAAAAAGCACATGCTCTCTGAGTTTTTGTTAGCAAACCCTCATGTGTTATTGATTAATGCGATTTATACGGATAATAATGAACGAATTATCACTGCTATGAATTTGGATTCAAAAATCGCCTACCCTAATACCGCGCTCAATGAAAATATGACCAATCAAATCCGTTCGCTCAAAGATATAACCCATTCAGATCCCTATTATAAAGAAATTAATGGCAATAAAATCTATGGCATGGATATTACCCTCCCCCTAATGGGTAAGAATCAAAAGATTATAGGCGCGCTGAACCTCTTTTTAAGCATTGACGCTTTTTATACAGATGTGGTAGGCAAGAAAAAGAGCAACACCTTTTTAATGGGGAAAGACGGCAGGCTTTTAATCAACCCTAATCGTGAGATCCAAGATAAGATTTTAAGCGCTATCAATCCGGATAAAAGAGTCGCTAAAGCTGTGGAGTATTACAATCAAAACGAAGCGGGCACTTTGAGCTACCATTCATTGAGCGGGAATACAGAAACCTTTTTAGCCATACAGCCCTTTGATTTTTTTGAAGAAAAAGGGGATAACGGCAACCAGTGGCGTTGGGCAATTGGGAAATATGTCAATAAATCTTTAGTCTTTAAAGAAGCCACAAACACCAAATACATTATTATCACCACTTTGATTTTAGGCGTGCTGGTGTTAGCCCTTTTGGTCTTTATCATCGTTTCTAGTCTTATAACCAAACGCATCAGTAGGGTCAATAACACCCTAAACGATTTTTTCAACTTGCTTAACAACCCCAAAAATAACCACGCCATAAGCCTAACGCCCCCAAGCGCTTATGATGAAATCGGGCAAATGCAAACTTCTATCAATGAAAACATTCTTAAAATCCAAGAAAGCATTCAAGCCGATAATCAAGCCATTCAAAACAGCATTGAAGTAACAAACCATGTGGAAAATGGGGATTTCACGCAAGAAATCGCATGCGTGCCTAAAAATAAAGATTTGCAAGCCCTAAGAAATACGATTAATAGCATTATCCAGTATTTTCGTAACCAAATTGGCGCCAATATTGAAGCCCTAAATAACGCCCTAGAGCATTATAAAAACCTGGATTTCACCCACCACATCCAAAACCCTAAAGCCAACATGGAAAAAGCGCTCAACACTTTAGGGCAAGAAATTTCTAGCATGCTTAAAGCTTCTTTAGGGTTTGCAAACGCGCTCAATCATGAATCCAAAGATTTAAAAACTTGCGTGGATGATTTAACTAAAACCGCTCACAAACAAGAAAGAAGCCTGAAAAACACCACTCAATCCTTAGAAGAAATCACTAATATTATCACAACAATTGATTCTAAAAGCCAAGAGATGATCTCTCAAGGCGAAGACATTAAAAGCGTGGTGGATATGATTAGAGATATTGCCGATCAAACCAATCTTTTAGCCCTAAATGCCGCTATTGAAGCCGCAAGGGCCGGCGAGCATGGCAGAGGCTTTGCGGTGGTGGCTGATGAAGTGAGGAAGCTCGCTGAAAGGACGCAAAAATCGCTCAGCGAGATTGAAGCCAATATCAATATTTTAGTGCAAAGCATTGCCGATAACGCTGAGTCTATTAAAATGCAAAACAAGGGCGTAGAAAACATCCACAACTCCATTAACGCCTTGCAACAAGATGTCCAGGATAATTTGACTATCGCTAATCATTCTTTACAAGTCAGCGCTAAAATTGATGGGATCTCTCAAGATATTTTAGAAGATGTGAGCAAGAAGAAATTTTAATTTCTAATTCTGAGCGTCTAAAATGTGAAACCGCCTAAAGGGCTTTTTAAAACGCCCTAAAAAACGCTAATGCGAAAGGCTCTTTAAAAAGCGTTTTTAGGGGAGTTAGTTGGGGGATAAAAGGGGTTTCCATCGCAAAATACCCCCTACCACCTTAAAAGAATCATTTTTACTATAAGTGAGAGCGCCCCTTTCTAAAGAAAGGAGTTTCCTAACTAAAGCATTCCATTGAACGCTAATGCGAAAGGCTCTTTGATATTTCCTAGCCTATAAAAGACTAGGGGGATTTTGTCATCTTTTAAGCTTGAATATAGTCTAACGGCTACGCGCTCACATCTTGCACCCTAAAGAACGGAGTTTTTCGTGCTAATGGGATAAAAACATTCCTTAAAATTTTGGCTATCACTCTTTGATATTGGGTGGGGTTAATCTCAATTCCCCATATCGCCCATATCCCCCATGTCTCCCATATCGCCACCCATATCATCGTTCATATCCCCCATATCGCCCATGTCATCGTTGCTATTACCCATGTCATCGTTCATATCGTTCGCATTGTTCATGTCATCGCCCATGTCGTTGCCGTTGTTCATGTTGCTCATATCATCAGTGTTACCGGTATCGGTATTGCCGGTGTCCGTGTTGCCGGTATCGGTATTATTCATATCGCCGGTATTGTTCATGCCGCCAGTATCTTTATCATCAGTATCATCAGTGGGGGTGTCAGTGGCACTGGTATCGTTTGTGGTGTTAGTGTCAGTGCGAGTGTCATCGGTGTGAGTGTCATCGGTGTGAGTGTCATCGGTGTTAGTGTTAGGGTTTATGAGCGCGTTACCCCCTTGATCCTTGCTATCATTTGCATGGGTGTTGCCCATGTTGTTGGTGGGCGTTTGTTGCGTAGGTTGTTGCATGGGGTTATTCATCGCATCATTCAAATCATCTCTATCATCGCCATCATCAATTTTCAAACTCCCGTCTAAATAATTCCCCACCACATCGCTACTATGGCTTAATTGTTGCACGCTGTCTAGGGCTTTATCCACTTGAGCTTGTTGCTCGCTTGAAAGCCCTTTTTGATCTTTTAAGTCATTGTCTAGCTGGTTTAAATTATTGTCTAATTTATCTCTCACTTCCATAGCTTTATTGACAACTGAATCAATCTTACTAGGACTCGCCCCGTCTTGCTTCATTTCTTTGATTTGCCCCACTAAATGGTTAAGCTCTTTGGCTTGAGAAGTTATCGCATCCACGCTTTTAGTGGGCATGGCTTTAGTGTGGAAAAGCGAATTGTCTTTGAGCATGCGGCTGTTGTCTAAATTGACTAAAGCGCTATTCAAGCGGTTGGTTTGAATGCCTTTGCTGAATTTGGGATCACGATAAAAGCTCATGAGATTAGCCTGTTGTAAGGATTTATCGTCCTTATCATCTCTGTCATCATCAGTAGGCGTATCAAGTTGATTAAGAGAAGCGTCATGGTCTAAAATCTCTTCTTGATCGATCGCATACATATAATTTTCCAACATCAAGTAATCTTGAACTTGCATCATGAAAAACATGTTAGGGTAGAATCCATACATGCCATCATAAAAGTCATAAAAATCATACATGCCCATTCCATACATGCCATACATTCCCATGCCATACATACCATACATGCCATAATAAGGGCTATAGTAAGAGTTGTAATAGTTGTTGCTCCTGTAATAAGGGCTTTGAGCCTTTTCATTCTCTTGTTGTTTTTTGAGATACGCCCCTACCACGCTCAAATCAGCGAGCATTTTTTGAGCCGTTTTTTGATCTTTTAAAGAAATGCCTAAGGGGATATAAATACCGGTGCGGTAACTATAAAAAGAATCCCTAGCGATGATTTTAAGGCAATATTTCAAATTCTTTTGCAATTTTAGGGCTTGCCTTAAATGCGCATGCGCTCTTAAATTCCCCAAAATGCCAGAGCCAAAACGCATTTTTTCCACTAACATGCTGAATTTTTTCGCATCGCCATTAGCCGCATTGATATAGTTTAAAGCCGTAGCTCCCCACTCTGTGGTGCTGCTTTTATAACCCCCAAAATTCACTATTTTTGGCGTTAATTCCCCTTTTAATTGCGAATCTTTTAAGTCAAACAACGCCCTATTCATGCTAATAGCGTTTAAGCTGAGTGTCATCATAAAAAGTATTTTTATAGCTTTCATTTATAACCTTAAAAAATATCTGTTGAAAGCATTATAGACTATTTTTAGAAATCAAAATGACTTTTAAAAACAAGCCAAAGTAAAAAATAAAACCTAAAAAACAAAAGGTTCTGTTTTAAGCGCTTCTTTAGTTTTTATCTAAACAAAAACCTAACTCCCCAACACAACACAACAAACACCGCAAAAAAAGAAAAAAGAAACCAACAGGGAGAAAACCCTCTGTTGGAAAGAAGAGAAAGGCTTAGAAGTTGATCATGTAGTTGAAATAGATAGAGAAGTTCCTTTTATAGAACACATCTACCGATCCATCTACACCCCTTTCTTTATAGAATTGGTTGGTAAATAAAGGCAATTTAAAGCCCACTTCAATCCCGCTGTGTTTAGAGAAATTGCTCCTAAAGCCAAATTCTACAGGCATTTGGAAATAGCTTGTGTTCATGCTCGCTGAACAGCCGGCGGTGTTGTTGCAAATTTGCATTTGAGATTTCAAGTAGCTCTCTCCTTGCACGATGAACGAATCCCCTCCTAATCCAAAGCCTAAGAACAACCCTGCTGTGTTATAGCCCTCTTTGCTTTCATAGAAGTTATAGAGCGCATCAAAGCCCACGCCATAAGTGAAGTTATTCACTTGAGACGCGCCATCCATGATTCCAAGCTTACTGCCTACAAAGCTTAAATTCGCATGGTTATAGCTGTAGTATCCATAAGTCCTAAAGCCAAAGCGTTTGGTTTTACCAAAGAACCACTTATGCCCTGCCATCGCATCTACCCCATACATTTGCCCGTAATTATTGGTGTTAGTCACGCGTTGATTGTTGCCAAACATTGAAGTGTCTATCGGGGTGTTATTGTTAGCGCCTGGGGTGCGGGTGGTGTTTTGGTTTTCTAAATTAGAATATTGAAACCCTCCGCCTAAAAACGCGCCGCTTTTTTCTGCCATGGACACACTAATGGCTAATGCCATACCTAAAAAAACTTTTTTCATTTAAAACTCCTTAATGTGAGAAATCCTAAGAATTTCTTTTTTCATTGCATTCATGCATGGTGCAAAAATTATAGGGAGCTATCAAAATTTGAGAGTTGTCCTCATGCATTCGCTTCTACAGAATACAATCCGCTCTTGCAAATATTAATCTTTGGAGTTATGCCACAAAAAAGTGAATTTTTTGTTAAGAATGGGTTAAATAAAACTTTATTTTTTAAAAGTTCATATATATATAATTTAAAATTATATTTAATTAGATTTTATGGAAGCTCTTGCGCTGTTTTGGGGTGAAAATTTGGAAAAGCATGCTAGGGTTTTTGGTAGGAGTGGGTGGTTTAAAAAAGGCTTGGGTGTTTTATCGTTTTTGGGCGTATCGTGTAAAAATCTTATTCAAACTGGCTTTGGGCGTGGGCGATTAAAGGGTTAATCACTTCATCTAAATTCCCTGAAAGCATGATTTCTTCTAAACTATACAGAGTTAAATTGATTCGGTGTTCGCTCAAGCGGTTTTGCGGGTAATTATAAGTGCGGATCCTTTCGCTCCTGTCCCCACTACCCACTTGCTCCTTTCGGTCTTTGGCGTTAGCGAGTTGTTGCTCTTCAATTTGTTTTTCATAAAGGCGTGCTTTTAGGATTTTTAGGGCTTTATCCTTGTTTTTATGCTGGGATTTTTCATCTTGCATGCTCACGCTGATATTAGTGGGAAGGTGCGTGATGCGCACCGCAGAGTCTGTGGTATTGACGCATTGCCCCCCATGCCCGCCAGCGCGAAACACTTCAATCTTTAAATCGCTAGGGTTGATAGAAACTTCCACATCATCCACTTCAGGCATGATCGCCACTGTGATAGCGGAAGTGTGGATGCGCCCTTGGGATTCTGTTTCAGGGACTCTTTGGACTCGATGCGTGCCTGCTTCAAATTTGAGCCTTGAATACACGCCCTTACCCTTAATCAAAGCGATGATTTCTTTATAGCCCCCTACGCTGTTTTCGCTAGAACTCACTATCTCTACTTTCCATTTTTTCAAATCCGCATAACGGCAATACGCCTTAAACAAATCCCCTACAAAAATGCCCGCTTCATCGCCCCCCGTGCCGGCTCTTAACTCTAAATAAATGTTTTTATCGTCGTTAGGATCTTTGGGGATAAGGAGTTGCTTAATGGCGGTTTCTAGATCGCTTTTTTTGATTTCTAAAATTTTTAACTCTTCTTTAGCCAGTTCGCTCAATTCCTTGTCTTCTAAAAGCTCTTTATTTTCTTTGATATTCTCTAAAACGCTCAAATACTCTTTACTCGCTACAGAGATTTCTTCAATGGAGCTTTGCTCTTTGCTCAATTCGGTGAGTTTTTTAATATCGCTAACCACTTCAGCGCTAGAAAGCAACGCTGTGAGTTCGTCGTATCGCTTGAGAATGGAAGAAAGCTTTTCAGCTAGAATAGACATGCAAGACTACCTATAAAAAATGTGGATAAAAGATGTAACAATCTAAAAAACGCAAAAAGAAGCCCAACAATAAAATCCATTATTGAGCTTAAAGAAGTTAAAAACGCCCCAAAACTAAGCGAGAGCGATTTTTTTCACTGAAGCGTTAAGCCTTGAAACTTTCCTAGAAGCGGTGTTTTTCTTTAAAATCCCCTTGCTGACAAATTTATGCAACTCTTTATTAGCGATTTTCAAACGCTCTTGAGCTTTTGTTACATCATTGACAGCGACCGCTTCACGCACGGCCTTAATGATATTTTTAACTTTAGTTTTATAGAACCTGTTGCGTTCGGTTCTTTTAATGGTCTGTCTGATTCGCTTTTCTGCGGACTTATGATTTGCCATAGCCTTGTTTTAATCCCTTTGTAATGTAAAATTTGGCATAATCCTATCTAAAAATTGATTAAAAATAGTTTAAAAGGTATTTTATAACGATGAAAATTTTTGGGACTGATGGCGTGAGGGGTAAAGCAGGGGTGAAACTCACCCCCATGTTTGTGATGCGTTTGGGCATTGCGGCCGGGTTGTATTTTAAAAAACATTCTAAAACGAATAAAATCTTAATTGGTAAAGACACCAGAAAAAGCGGCTATATGGTAGAAAACGCTTTAGTGAGCGCTTTAACTTCCATAGGCTATAATGTGATTCAAATAGGGCCTATGCCTACCCCTGCGATTGCGTTTTTAACCGAAGACATGCGCTGTGATGCGGGTATTATGATAAGCGCAAGCCACAACCCTTTTGAAGATAATGGCATTAAGTTTTTCAATTCTTATGGTTATAAGCTTAAAGAAGAAGAAGAAAAAGCGATTGAAGAAATCTTTCATGATGAAGAATTGCTGCATTCTAGCTATAAAGTGGGTGAGAGCGTCGGTAGCGCTAAAAGGATAGACGATGTCATAGGGCGCTATATCGTGCATTTAAAACACTCTTTCCCTAAACATTTGAATTTACAGAGTTTAAGGATCGTGCTAGATGCCGCTAATGGCGCGGCTTATAAGGTGGCTCCGGTAGTTTTTAGCGAGCTTGGGGCTGATGTTTTAGTGATTAATGATGAGCCTAACGGGTGTAATATTAATGAACAATGCGGGGCTTTACACCCTAACCAACTAAGCCAGGAAGTGAAAAAATACCGCGCGGATTTGGGCTTTGCTTTTGATGGCGATGCTGACAGGCTGGTGGTGGTGGATAATTTAGGGAATATCGTGCATGGGGATAAGCTTTTAGGGGTGTTAGGGGTTTATCAAAAATCTAAAAACGCCCTTTCTTCTCAAGCAATTGTCGCTACGAGCATGAGCAATTTAGCCCTTAAAGAATACTTAAAATCCCAAGATTTAGAATTGAAGCATTGCGCGATTGGGGATAAGTTTGTGAGCGAATGCATGCAATTGAATAAAGCCAATTTTGGAGGCGAGCAAAGCGGGCATATCATTTTTAGCGATTACGCTAAAACAGGCGATGGTTTGGTGTGCGCTTTGCAAGTGAGCGCGTTAGTGTTAGAAAGCAAGCAAGTAAGCTCTGTTGCACTAAACCCCTTTGAATTATACCCCCAAAGCCTAATAAATTTGAATATCCAAAAAAAGCCTCCTTTAGAAAGCCTGAAAGGTTATAGCGCTCTTTTAAAGGAATTAGACAAGCTAGAAATCCGCCATTTGATCCGCTATAGCGGCACTGAAAACAAATTGCGCATCCTCTTAGAAGCTAAAGATGAAAAACTTTTAGAATCCAAAATGCAAGAATTAAAAGAGTTTTTTGAAGGGCATTTGTGCTAAAAACCACCCAAAAAAGCCTGTTGGTTTTTATAGGGGTTTTTTTTCTTATTTTTGGCGCGGATCAAGCGATTAAATACGCTATTTTAGAAGGGTTTCGCTATGAAAGTTTGATTATAGATATTGTTTTAGTGTTCAATAAAGGCGTGGCGTTTTCCTTGCTCAGTTTTTTAGAGGGGGGTTTGAAATACTTGCAAATCCTTTTGATTTTAGGGCTTTTTATCTTTTTAATGCGCCAAAAGGAGCTTTTTAAAAACCATGCGATAGAGTTTGGCATGGTGTTTGGCGCTGGGGTTTCTAATGTTTTAGACCGGTTTGTGCATGGGGGCGTGGTGGATTATGTGTATTATCATTATGGCTTTGATTTTGCCATTTTTAATTTCGCTGATGTCATGATAGATGTGGGCGTGGGCGTTTTATTGTTAAGACAATTCTTTTTTAAGCAAAAACAAAACAAAATTAAGGCATAATTACCCTTTTTAAAATAAAAGGTCGCGTAGCTCAGTTGGTAGAGCACTACCTTGACATGGTAGTGGCCGCTGGTTCAAGTCCAGTCGTGGCCACCATTATTATTACTATTACTCCAATTCTAATTCTCATTAATTCTTGTTTTTTGTGGGTTTTTGATCTTTGTCAAATGATTCCAAAAGGTATTAAACGCGCTACAAGTAACGCTTTTATGGCACTCCAAAACTATAACACTAATTCATTTTAAATAATAATTAGTTAATGAACGCTTCTGTTAATCTTAGTAAATCAAAATATTGCTACAATTACTCCAACCTTGATTTCGTTATGTCTTCAAGGGAAAACACTTTAAGAATAGGAGAACGAGATGAAACTCACCCCAAAAGAGTTAGATAAGTTGATGCTCCACTACGCTGGAGAATTGGCTAGGAAACGCAAAGAAAAAGGCATTAAGCTTAACTATGTGGAAGCAGTAGCTTTGATTAGTGCCCATATTATGGAAGAAGCGAGAGCTGGTAAAAAGACTGCGGCTGAATTGATGCAAGAAGGGCGCACTCTTTTAAAACCTGATGATGTGATGGATGGCGTGGCAAGCATGATCCATGAAGTGGGTATTGAAGCGATGTTTCCTGATGGGACCAAACTCGTAACCGTGCATACCCCTATTGAGGCTAGTGGTAAATTAGTTCCTGGTGAGTTGTTCTTAAAAAATGAAGACATCACTATCAACGAAGGCAAAAAAGCCGTTAGCGTGAAAGTTAAAAATGTTGGCGACAGACCGGTTCAAATCGGCTCACACTTCCATTTCTTTGAAGTGAATAGATGCTTAGACTTTGACAGAGAAAAAACTTTCGGCAAACGCTTAGACATTGCGAGCGGGACAGCGGTAAGGTTTGAACCTGGCGAAGAAAAATCCGTAGAGTTGATTGACATTGGCGGCAGCAGAAGAATCTTTGGATTTAACGCATTGGTTGATAGGCAAGCAGACAACGAAAGCAAAAAAATTGCTTTACACAGAGCTAAAGAGCGTGGTTTTCATGGCGCTAAAAGCGATGACAACTATGTAAAAACAATTAAGGAGTAAGAAATGAAAAAGATTAGCAGAAAAGAATATGCTTCTATGTATGGCCCTACTACAGGCGATAAAGTGAGATTGGGCGATACAGACTTGATCGCTGAAGTAGAACATGACTACACCATCTATGGCGAAGAGCTTAAATTCGGTGGCGGTAAAACTTTAAGAGAAGGCATGAGCCAATCCAACAACCCCAGCAAAGAAGAACTGGATTTAATCATCACTAACGCTTTAATCGTGGATTATACCGGTATTTATAAAGCGGATATTGGTATTAAAGATGGCAAAATCGCTGGCATTGGCAAAGGCGGTAACAAAGACATGCAAGATGGCGTTAAAAACAATCTTAGCGTGGGTCCTGCTACTGAAGCCTTAGCTGGTGAAGGTTTGATCGTAACTGCTGGTGGTATTGACACACACATCCACTTCATCTCTCCCCAACAAATCCCTACAGCTTTTGCAAGCGGTGTAACAACGATGATTGGTGGCGGAACTGGCCCTGCTGATGGCACTAACGCAACCACTATCACTCCAGGCAGAAGAAATTTAAAATTTATACTCAGAGCGGCTGAAGAATACTCCATGAACTTAGGTTTCTTGGCTAAAGGTAACGCTTCTAACGATGCGAGCTTAGCCGATCAAATTGAAGCCGGTGCGATTGGTCTTAAAATCCACGAAGACTGGGGAACAACTCCTTCTGCAATCAACCATGCGTTAGATGTTGCGGACAAATACGATGTGCAAGTCGCTATCCACACAGACACTTTGAATGAAGCCGGTTGTGTAGAAGACACTATGGCAGCTATTGCCGGACGCACTATGCACACTTACCACACTGAAGGCGCTGGCGGCGGACACGCTCCTGATATTATTAAAGTGGCCGGTGAACACAACATTCTGCCCGCTTCCACTAACCCCACTATCCCTTTCACTGTGAATACAGAAGCAGAGCACATGGACATGCTTATGGTGTGCCACCACTTGGATAAAAGCATTAAAGAAGATGTCCAGTTCGCTGATTCAAGGATTCGCCCTCAAACCATTGCGGCTGAAGACACTTTGCATGACATGGGGATTTTCTCAATCACTAGTTCTGACTCTCAAGCTATGGGTCGTGTGGGTGAAGTTATCACCAGAACTTGGCAAACAGCTGACAAAAACAAAAAAGAATTTGGCCGCTTGAAAGAAGAAAAAGGCGATAACGACAACTTCAGGATCAAACGCTACTTGTCTAAATACACCATTAACCCAGCGATCGCTCATGGGATTAGCGAGTATGTAGGTTCTGTAGAAGTGGGCAAAGTGGCTGACTTGGTATTGTGGAGTCCAGCATTCTTTGGCGTAAAACCCAACATGATCATCAAAGGCGGGTTCATTGCGTTAAGTCAAATGGGTGATGCGAACGCTTCTATCCCTACCCCACAACCGGTTTATTACAGAGAAATGTTCGCTCATCATGGTAAAGCCAAATACGATGCAAACATCACTTTTGTATCCCAAGCGGCTTATGACAAAGGCATTAAAGAAGAATTAGGGCTTGAAAGACAAGTGTTGCCGGTAAAAAATTGCAGAAACATCACTAAAAAAGACATGCAATTCAACGACACTACCGCTCACATTGAAGTCAATTCTGAAACTTACCATGTGTTCGTGGATGGCAAAGAAGTAACTTCTAAACCAGCCAATAAAGTGAGCTTGGCGCAACTCTTTAGCATTTTCTAGGATCTTTAGGAGCGACGCTCCTTAAATCCTTAGTTTTTAGCTCTCTGATTTTTTGTTTATCAAAAAATTGGGGGCTTTTTTTTGTTTTTATTTTTTGTCAATTTACTATTTTTCTTTATGATTAGCTCAAGCAACAAAAGTTATTCGTAAGGTGCGTTTGTTGTAAAAATTTTTGTTTGGAAGGAAAAGGCAATGCTAGGACTTGTATTGTTATATGTTGGGATTGTTTTAATCAGCAACGGGATTTGCGGATTAACCAAAGTCGATCCTAAAAGCACTGCGGTGATGAACTTTTTTGTGGGCGGGCTTTCCATTGTTTGTAATGTGGTTGTCATCACTTATTCTGCGCTCAACCCTACAGCCCCTGTAGAAGGTGCAGAAGATATTGCTCAAGTATCGCACCATTTGACTAGCTTCTATGGGCCAGCGACTGGGTTATTGTTCGGTTTTACCTACTTGTATGCGGCTATCAACCACACTTTTGGTTTGGATTGGAGGCCCTACTCTTGGTATAGCTTATTCGTAGCGATCAACACGATTCCTGCTGCGATTTTATCCCACTATAGCGATATGCTTGATGACCACAAAGTGTTAGGCATCACTGAAGGCGATTGGTGGGCGATCATTTGGTTGGCTTGGGGTGTTTTGTGGCTTACCGCTTTCATTGAAAACATCTTGAAAATCCCTTTAGGGAAATTCACTCCATGGCTTGCTATCATTGAGGGTATTTTAACCGCTTGGATCCCTGCTTGGTTACTCTTTATCCAACACTGGGCGTGAGATGATCATAGAGCGTTTAATAGGCAATCTAAGGGATTTAAACCCCTTGGATTTCAGCGTGGATTATGTGGATTTGGAATGGTTTGAAACGAGAAAAAAAATCGCTCGCTTTAAAACCAGGCAAGGCAAAGACATGGCCATACGCCTTAAAGACGCTCCCAAGTTGGGTCTCTCTCAAGGGGACATTTTATTTAAAGAAGAGAAGGAAATTATCGCCGTTAATATCTTGGATTCTGAAGTCATTCACATCCAAGCTAAGAGCGTGGCAGAAGTGGCTAAAATATGCTACGAAATAGGAAACCGCCATGCGGCTTTATACTATGGCGAGTCTCAATTTGAATTTAAAACACCATTTGAAAAGCCCACACTAGCCTTGTTAGAAAAGCTAGGGGTTCAAAATCATGTTTTAAGTTCAAAACTGGATTCCAAAGATCGCTTAACCGTGAGCATGCCTCATAGCGAGCCTAATTTTAAGGTCTCACTAGCGAGCGATTTTAAAGTGGTCATGAAATAGAAAATAACAGACAGATGAAGGAAAAAGCGTGAAAAGCACTAAAAAAAGCGTGGGCATGCCCCCAAAAACTCCAAAAGACAACAACGCTCATGTGGATAATGAATTTCTGATTTTGCAAGTCAATGATGCGGTGTTCCCCATTGGCTCTTACACGCATTCTTTTGGGCTAGAAACTTACATCCAGCAAAAAAAGGTTACTAATAAAGAAAGCGCTTTAGAATATTTAAAAGCCAATCTCTCTAGCCAGTTCCTTTATACGGAAATGCTGAGCTTGAAATTAACCTATGAAAGCACTCTCCAACAAGATTTAAAAAAGATCTTAGGGATTGAAGAAATCATTACGCTATCCACAAGCCCCATGGAATTACGATTAGCCAACCAAAAGCTAGGCAATCGTTTCATTAAAACCTTACAAGCCATGAACGAATTAGACATGGGCGAATTTTTCAACGCTTACGCTCAAAAAACCAAAGATCCCACCCATGCCACTAGCTATGGCGTTTTTGCGGCGAGTTTGGGGATTGAATTGAAAAAGGCTTTAAGGCATTATCTTTATGCGCAAACTTCTAACATGGTGATCAACTGCGTTAAAAGCGTCCCTCTATCCCAAAACGACGGGCAAAAAATCTTATTGAGCTTGCAAAGCCCTTTTAACCAGCTCATAGAAAAAACCCTAGAACTAGACGAAAGCCACTTGTGTGTAGCAAGCGTTCAAAACGACATTAAGGCGATGCAGCATGAGAGTTTATACTCGCGCCTTTATATGTCTTGAATTTTAATCTCAAATTGAAAGGAATTTTATGGTAAAAATTGGAGTTTGTGGTCCTGTAGGAAGCGGTAAAACCGCCTTGATTGAAGCTTTGACGCGCCACATGTCAAAAGATTATGACATGGCGGTCATCACTAATGATATTTACACGAAAGAAGACGCAGAGTTTATGTGCAAAAATTCGGTGATGCCACGAGATAGGATCATTGGTGTAGAAACGGGAGGCTGTCCGCACACGGCTATTAGAGAAGACGCTTCTATGAATTTAGAAGCCGTAGAAGAAATGCATGGCCGTTTCCCTAATTTGGAATTGCTTTTGATTGAAAGCGGAGGCGATAACCTTTCAGCGACTTTTAACCCGGAGCTAGCGGACTTTACGATTTTTGTGATTGATGTGGCTGAGGGCGATAAAATCCCCAGGAAAGGCGGGCCAGGAATCACGCGCTCAGACTTGCTTGTCATCAATAAGATTGATTTAGCCCCCTATGTGGGAGCGGACTTGAAAGTCATGGAAAGGGATTCTAAAAAAATGCGCGGCGAAAAGCCCTTTATTTTTACAAATATCCGCGCTAAAGAAGGTTTAGACGATGTGATCGCTTGGATCAAGCGCAACGCTTTATTGGAAGATTGATGAACACTTACGCTCAAGAATCCAAGCTCAGGTTAAAAACCAAAATAGGGGCTGACGGGCGGTGCGTGATTGAAGACAATTTTTTCACGCCTCCCTTTAAGCTCATGGCACCCTTTTACCCTAAAGACGATTTAGCTGAAATCATGCTTTTAGCGGTAAGCCCTGGCATGATGAGGGGCGATGCGCAAGATATGCAATTAAACATCGGTCCAAACTGCAAGCTAAGGATCACTTCGCAATCCTTTGAAAAAATCCATAACACTGAAGACGGGTTTGCCAGCAGAGAGATGCATATTGTTGTGGGGGAAAACGCTTTTTTAGATTTTGCGCCCTTTCCGTTAATCCCCTTTGAAAACGCACATTTTAAGGGCAACACCACGATTTCTTTGCACTCTAGCTCTCAATTGCTCTATAGTGAAATCATTGTCGCAGGGCGAGTGGCGCGCAATGAGTTGTTCCAATTCAACCGCTTGCACACAAAAATCTCTATTTTACAAGATGAGAAGCCCATCTATTATGACAACACGATTTTAGATCCCAAAACCACCAACTTGAATAACATGTGCATGTTTGATGGCTATACGCATTATTTGAATTTGGTGCTGGTCAATTGCCCCATAGAGCTTTCTGGTGTGCGAGAATGCATTGGAGAAAACGAAGGAGTGGATGGGGCAGTGAGCGAAATCGCTAGTTCTCATTTATGTGTGAAAGCTTTAGCGAAAGGCTCAGAACCCTTATTGCATTTAAGAGAAAAAATCGCTCGTTCCATCACGCAAACCATCACGCAAAAGATTTAAGAGCACTTCAAAAAGATTAAATCCCTTTAGTCTTTTTAACCCCCCTTTTTTTTAACCCTTTTTTTGACCCTATAAGCTGAAGGGCCTGAATTCAGCATGGCTGTCTTTAGAGGTGTTTATCAGGTGCGCGTTGAGTTTGTTTGTTAATAAAGGTAAATCTTTTCTGATAGCGTTTAAATTTTCCCCATTGCACACAAAGGCCAGGCGTTGTTTGAAGTGGTTGTTTAACAATTCTTTTAACTTGTCAAGATTGTGATTAACATTAATTTGTTTGAGGTCATGCACAAAGATGATGCAATACTGCTCGTTGTCTGTGGCTTTTTCTAAAAACGATCTTAATTTTTCCACCCCTATTTTGTCATGCAACTCTTTGGCTTCATTCAAATTGTCTATCA
The DNA here is from genome assembly GCF_000277405.1 of Helicobacter pylori Shi112. Lineage (NCBI taxonomy): Bacteria > Pseudomonadati > Campylobacterota > Epsilonproteobacteria > Campylobacterales > Helicobacteraceae > Helicobacter > Helicobacter pylori. The sequence continues at coordinate 63,964 of NC_017741.1, read as the reverse complement.
TCAGCACGCTATTAGGGTTCATGGCGGTGTCTAAAACGCTCATTAAAGGGCTTTGCATGGGCGTGATGTGGTGTTTTTCCAACTCATCAAGTTCTCTCGCAAGGCGTTTTTCAGCGTTATAAAAGAGCAACTCTTTGTTGGCAGTCTTGAAATTTTGAGCGAAGAGCTTCATCAAAGCGATGCGAGAGCTCAAATCTTGGCTCACCACCAACAAATGCGATTCGCTATTTTCAAACTCAACTATCAAGTCCTTTTGCTCATAATCCACTTTTTTGCCCAGATGCAAACGCATTTCATTAGCTTTAAGGGTGTCGGGCATTTTTAAAGGCGTTTCGCCATTATAGATTCTATGCTCTATGGGTGCGAGATTTCTTTGGTTAAATTCTTTATGGATTTTTTTGATGAAAGGCGTGAAATCATCAGGGGCTTTAGGGATACTCATCTTGGTGTGGTATTTTTTATGCCCCCCATTGTTATTGAAAATGCCTTCTGGCCTGACAAGCTCACAAGCCACATCATCACTCAAAATACTATCGCTGTCTTCTGCATCCATAGGCAAAGCGATGCGGTTGGCGATTTGAGACATAAGGCTTGTAATGCCAGAGCTGCGCATGGTTTGAGTGCCTAAAATTAAATGCACGCCATAGCTACGGCCTTTTTTGAGAATGGTGGTTAAATACGCTTCCACTCTCTCTTTTTCTTTAGTGGTGCTGTCGCTAAAAAGCACCTGAAATCCATCAATCACCACGATCAGTCTGGGCATTTCGCCATGCTCTCGGTAAGCGCTCAAGTCTTTCACATTAAACTGCTTGAACCGTTCGCCTCTTTTTTTCATTTCTTTATCAAGCCAGCTTAAAAAACTAACGCCAAAACCTACCGAACTCGCCACGCCCACCAGCCTCGCATGCTCTAAAATTGTCGGATTTGTGTATGCGTTAAATTCCACCCCCTCTTTATAGTCTAATAAAAAGAGTTGGACTTCATTAGGCGCGTAGTAGAAAGCCAGATTTTGGATCAACCCATGCAAGAAATTGGATTTCCCGCTCCCGCTGCGCCCGCAAATGAGCGTGTGGTTTTGCGCTTCACCGATCTCAAAACACACCTCTTTGTGGTTAATATCTCACCCCACCGGCACAGACACTTTAGACTGAGAGCTTTTAGTCCAAAATTCTTGCTCTCTTTGTAAGTCTTTCAACTCCCTTTTAACTGCTTTCTTTTGCTCGTAATACGCTTTAATTTTAGTAGCGAAGTCTTTCATGTGCCTAGATTGGATACCATGATCATTGATCACTTCCACATTAAGGTATTTTAAGCGCTCAAAACTTGTCCTGTCTTTAAAAAACTCCGCATAGCGTTTCAAATCTTCTGCGGATTTATTACTTTCGCTCTCCAAATTGACAAAGCTCAAAACCCCATTTTTAGAGCCAAAACGCATGATTTTTTCCAGATAATAAAGCGCATCGCTACTCAAAGCATCAACCCCACTTAAAAAAAGCGCTTTTAAAGGCAATTTGTCCTCTTTGTCTTCATTATAATGCGCGAAATCTTTATAACCGGCTAGTTTTTGTTGCAAATTGACCTTTAAATATTCATACAAATGCTTTAGAGCTTCTTCTGTTTCGTTGCTTTCGGTTAAAATCCTTTGCTGGTAAATAAAATCATTGCCCTTGTCCAAAAGCCGTCGCGCCAGGTTGAAAATACCCCCTAGGCTCAGCGCATCAACTAAGATCACTTCTAATTGCACTAAAGGCGTGCTAGATAGCAAACGCATGAGCATTTCTCTTAAAAACTGCCCGTCTTTTTCATGCTCTATATACAAGCTTTTAGGGGGGAAAGGATAAACTTTAGGCAAGCAAAAATCCATATTAGCGCCATTTTTGCCTTTAATTTCCAATAAACCACAGCTTAAAAATTGGGGGTAAGCTTTCATTTCATTGAATTGCGGCGCGTCTGTGAATTGCGCTTGGATTTGCCTGATATTCTTTTGATATTCCTCTATTTCTGAAACGATCGGCTTGAGAAAACTCTCTGGTTCTTTTTGATGGACAACTTTATCTAGGGCATCATCCAGTTTTTGCAACAAGGTATTGATTCCAATCATTCTTTATCCTTAGATTTTAAGTATTCATCATAGCGTCTATTGGCTTCTTTTTCATGCTCTTTAGCTTCACGCATAAGCTTATCAATTTCGCTCTGTGAGTGGAAATTCATATCAATTTTCTTCATCAAACTCTTGGCTTCTTCAATTTGCTCATCAATTCTTCTTCTTTGGTATTGCGTGTCTTGCTCTAAATTTTCTAAATCATGCGCGATTTTTAACATGTCTTCTAACACCTCATCTCTGAGCTTCTGCCCTAAATCATCTTGCATGGCATTTTCTGCAAAATCATCGCAAATCTTTCTTAATTCAAGGGTGCAACCCTCCAAATAAACTTTATGAGAAAACATTTTAACCCCTTGATTCTAGTTTTTTTAAAAACATTTTAAGGTGCAACAGCGCATGTTTTGAGCCATCATCAGTGTCTAAAAACAGCGCCACACCACTAGCCGTATTCAAAAGATAATACCCCCCATACCCGTCATTAGCGAAAATAATTTCTTCAGGCTTTAACCATTCTTTTAAGCTTTTCATGAAATCAATAAATAAGCCCTTGCCCTCTAAATTGAAGTTCAAAACATGTTTGAATGTGTAAGACTTATTGCCCACCATGAAAGAACGCCATTGGCTAAAACCATAGTTTGATCGTTTGACAAAGTCCTTAAACGCATCGCTCAATCCCATTTTTAATTGATCTTCTAACCCACTCAACGCATTGTCATTGAGCGGCTCTACAAATTCCCAATTCAGTTCTGAGTTTGTAGGAATTGTTTCCATAGTGAGTATCCTTTCGTGCGCTTCACGCCTAATAATAGCTCTTCTCTCACCAACGCCAAATTCCCTAAAACATTCGCATCAAAATGCCACAAATACCCCCTAGGAATGAAACCTTTTGCGATCTGTTCCAACTCTGTCGCATCAAAGCCCAAATCCCTATTTTTAAGCGCGGCTTCTAAAGCCTTTAGGGCATGATGAGCGCATACGGTTTTATCTAAATCCTCTAAAGGCACAATGGCGCTAAAAACGCTCTCAAATTCCGCCAAACGCAACTCATTAAAGCGGACTTCTTCCGGATAAGGGTTTTGCTCATCTATAATAAAGCCCTCTTTTTCTTTTTCCAAAAACTCGCCATAACCCAACGCTTGCTGCTTATAATTTTCATACCGCTCTAAGACGCACACTGTTTTTTGGCTAAAATTTTCTGTAGCGCGCTCTAACTCTGTTTCCAAGTTATTAAAGGCTTCGTTCATGGCGTTCAAATCGTTAGGGGATTCTTTGATTTTTTCTGTAAAATCTTGTAAAGCTTCCTTAAAATTTTTAGCGTAATGCTTTTTGGCTAAATTCAAGCTCTCATCAAAAGAAGGCACGCCTAAAGGACTCGGCATCAAATTCTCTAAATTCTTTTCAAATTCTTGTTCTCTAAAACTTGCCATGCGTTCTAATTCTTCGTTAGAGTTAGCTCCATCTCTAAAGCTTGGCATCAAATCCTCTAAATTCTTTTCAAACTCCTGCCCCCTAAAAGCTATGATGCGATCCAATTCATCGTTAGACAAAGCGTTACGATCAATCTTATCTTTCAAATCCGCATATAAAGAAGCGAGATTTTCCCCCAAAACCCTTTAAGCGCTCATCAGTGCTAACTCTTTCTAGCTCTGTTTTTAAATGGTTAAAGGCTTCGTTCATAGCGTTCAAATCGTTAGGGGATTTTTTGATTTTTTCTGTAAAATCTTGTAAAGCTCCCTTGAAGTTTTTAGCGTAATTCTTTTTGGCTAAATTCAAGCTTTCATCAAAAGAATACGCGCCGCTCATCAAATCCAATTCTTGATCTTTAGGCGCTTTAGCGCGATCTGAGTTAGCGTTAATTCTGTCTTTCAAATCAGCGTATAAAGAAAAGCTAAAATCTTCCCTTAAATCTTTCAAGCGCTCATCAAAAACGCTTTTTTTAGGGTTATAAACAATGCTTTCAAAATCGCCCTCGTTCAAAATTTCCGGGGACGCGATATTGTATTGGTTATCTATCGCTTCACTCGCATGGTTCAAGCGCTTGATAAATTCCTGGTGTTTATCGGTATAAAACCCTAATATCTTTTTAACGCTCTCCCAAGCTCCCTCCACAAGTTTCTTGCTCTCTCTAGCTTGAGTAGAGTAGGTTTCAAGTGCTTGTTCTAGTAATCTTACATTTTTTTCCCATTTTTCTGTGTTTTCTCCCATAAATTTTGAAGCCAATCCAATGGCTGCAACAGCCAAAGCACCAGCAGCTCTAGCAGGAGGATAAACAAATGAGACTGCACCAGTTACAAATTGCAAGCCACTTGTTACCCACCCAAGATTATTTTTATTCTGTTTTGCTTTCCTCAACTCTCTTTTGGCGTTTTCCAATTGGAGTTTAATTTTTTCGCATTCTAATTTGATTTCTCGCGCGTATGCATCAAGGTTTTTGATAAATTGGGCGCATTTTTCTTCTTGCAAGGATCCTTTAAAATCCCTGCATCTTTTAACGATTTGTTTGACTTCTTCTGTGTCCGTTTTCCATTCAGCCATAAATCATCCTTAATAATCTTCTTCTAAAACCCTAATCCTCTCTTTAAGCCATGCGATTTGCTCTTGCGCGGCTTCATCAAACTCGTTGAAAGTGCTTTTCAAGTTGTCTAACACCTCGCTAAATTTGTCTCTCCTAGCGTCTTGCCATGAATCCAAATTATTGAAATGGCTACTCAAGCCATTCACTTCATCATTCAATAACTCTTTAAAGCGTTCTAAATGATTCACAAATTCCCTAACCTCTTCGGTATCCATTTGCACTTTGCTCATCTGTTGTCCTTTCTTTTAAAAATTTTCTTCATTAGAATCAGGCTTTTTATCGCCGCTGATTCTAATGCTTCCACCCCCATAGCTAGGGGGTGTCTGTGCTGGCGTTTCTTTTACTTGGCCTCTTTCTCTTTTGTATTTTTCTTGCTGGCTTTGGTGGTATGTTTTCATGCTGTCTATCACTATTTTTTGATGAGAACTCTCTAAATCAGCGTTGGTGAGCAATTTTTTTGCGCCATTACCCAAGCTATTAGAACGCTTGTCTTCTATTTTGAGCGACAAATTCCAATCCTTAAACCCCTCTAAAGCCTCCACTAAAGCTACCACAAGCTTCCTGTCCCAGATGGAATTTTTCAGCTCCTTGCACAAGGAAAAGATCTCGTGCGCGGATGGCTTGTCATACAAAAACAAAAGGTCTAAGCTTTCTAAAAATTCCAAATTGCAACGCTCTTTAAAATGTTTCAAAAAGCCCTCTTTTAAAGGCACAAAGCCTTCAAAGATAGGGATTAGCCCCTTATCTTGTTTAAACGCCATGACTTTTTCTTCAATCACGACAAACGCATACGCGTTCTTAGTTATCATAGTTTTTCTACCTCGCTTTCATAGATTAATTGGTCGTCTTTAAACAGCCCCACTTTAATGCTTTGTGAATCCACGCAACACACCTTCACATCCACTTCTTCATGCTCTTCTAACGCTATAAAAGTAAGTTGCGTGTCGTGAATGCTTAAAGCGTTGGTGTTGGCTAGAGCTTTATCGCTGTAGCGTATCTCTAACCCATCAAAGCCTCCCCATTCCTCTTTAGTTTGGAAGATCTGGTATTCATTAGGCTTTAAAGAATCCCGACTGATTTTAGCGTGGAATTTCCCTTCTTTTTCAACGCCCAAATCGTATTTAAACACAGGGTTGGCGTCTATAGAGGGCATTTCAATCCCGCCTGCTTTGTTCCTGCTCTCTAAAAGCCCAAAAGCCACACCGGTTTTGCAACTGGGCTTCACATAACCCCCCCAAGCCTCAACAGCATCTTTTCCTGTAAGCTCTGAAATCTGTTTGTCTGACGCTTCTGTGCCTAGCGGCTCATAAAGAATGAATGTGAAATCATCTTTAGAAGTCCTTTGCTTGTAAGCTTTGAGCTCCTTTTCTTTGGCGTTTTCAAACGCTTGTTTGACCAGCACCGATTTGCTCGCATTCCCTCCTAAGAAAATATGAAACGCCCGACACTGATTGTCAATATTTTCAGCCATCACTTTAGAAAATTCTGCAAAGAAGTTGGCAACGCCTTCATCTATCTTGCTTTTTAAAAGGTTTAAAAGCTCTTTATAATCCATTTTGAGTTCGATTTCTGGCATATCGTTCCCATTCCTATCAAACAGCGTGATTTTAGAACCCTTTTCAAAGCCTTTTATCTCAAACTCTTCATTTTCTTCTATCGCTTCTAGGCTATGAGCGTCTAAATTTTCTAAAAAAGGGCGTAATTCAGAAGCAATCGTTTGCAAATTCAAGCGCGCTTCTCTGGATTTTTGCATAAAAGATCCAAAGCGTCATCAATTCCGTCATAGTTGGGTTTAGCGATGACAATGTCTTTTTCTTTCAGCGTTTGAAAATTTTGGCCATACGCTTCAAAAGCCAACAATTCCAATAAATTTTCACCGCCTAAATACTTATCCCCTCCACTGCTAAAATGCGTCATTTTGTAAGCGAATTTAGAGTTAGCGCTTTTTTCCCATTTGCCAAAGTCAAAATCCGTCGTCCCGCCCCCAAAATCAAACACCCCGTAATAAATGGGTTTGTCTAATTTTGCTGTTTTATCAAACCCATAGCTTTTTAAAGCGCTAATGGCATACGCGCTAGGCTCGCTCGCTCTCAATTCCACTTTGAACATTTTAGCCGTTTTGTCATCGTCAAAAACATGCCTGGGTAAGGATTTTCTCAAGCCTTTTTCAAAACTCTCTCTGATTTTTTCAGCCTGATGCTTTTCATACTTGATGGGATAGGATAAAAAGTATTTCAAAAACACGCCATTATGCATGTTGTTGATGCAACGGCCAATATAGTAAGCATAGATTTCTATGGGGTTAAAATCCGTGCAGTGAGCAAAGCTTTCTAAAGAAAAATCCTCCTTAAAATCCCTAAAATTCTGTTTTTCATCCGCTCCAGCCCATTGCTTCAATTTAGAAAAAAACCGATACAAATCATTACCCTTAGTCTCAGGTCTTGTAAATTCCTTCTGGGCTTCATACGCCACTTGCATATCGTTACATTCTGTGAAAGGGCGGTGGTCTAAAGCGTTGTAAGCTTTAAGAAACTTTTCTTTGTGTCTGAACTCTACTATCGTGGGGTTTTCATCCTTTTTTGGGTCATCTGCATCTACATCCCCACCAATAGAGAGCAAGCAGTATCTTCCGTTCTTATTCATATAGATTGCAGTCGTGCTTTTAGTCCCAAAGTCAATAGCGACAATGCCAGTCTTATCTAAATCTTTCAAACTTGAACGGGCATAGAAATTCTCTTCTTTGCCGTTATGATTTTTGGGTAAATTATCAAACCTAAAGGTTACGCTTTCTTTAGATGGGCTAGGCACCTTTAAATCCCAATGCCCTCCATCTAAATCAAGCAGTTGGCTTTGACTATAACTCTTAAGCCATACCGCTTTATTATCCACATTGAGCATCACATTTTTAAACGCTTCAAAATCCACATCCACATCGCTATAAGAAACGATTTCTAAGGTTTTTTCTACAAGCTCATTAGTGATCTTTTCAGCTTGCGCTAAATCCTCTATGAATTTTTGATTCTCATCAGAAAGATACCTTAAAGAAGCCTCATTATTAACAATCGCATGAAGCACTCTCAGCGCTTGCTTGAACTTGATTTTATCTTCTTCTGACACTTCTTTTTTGAAGTTAATCGGGCTTTCTTCATTGAATGCGGGTTTATCTTTTAAAGACAGCTTGCACAAAATCTCTACTAACGGGTAGCCAATAGGCAGTCTTAAACTTTGTAAGGGTGTTACCATGAATTTCTCCTTTATTGTGGTTTTGGTTGTTTTGAGAGTTGCTCTTTCAAGCCATCAACCCTCTCTTTGAGCGCTATATTCTCTTCTTCTAATTTTCTGTTTTGGCGCTTTAAATCCTCTATCGCGCTTTTAAAACGCCTGTTTTGCAAGTCCAGTTCGCTTTTGTCTGTGGCTTCTAAGCTCTTCAGGCGTGCCATTTCTCGCTCCAGCTCGGTATTTTCTTTGGCTATTTTTTCTCTAGCTTGCAACAATTGATTCTTAGAATTTTCTAAATTTTTTTGAGCGCTTTCTAACTTTTTGAGTTTGTCGGTTAGTTGTTGGTTGTCTTTTTCTAAATTAGCGCATAATTCTTTTTCGTATTTTAGGCTATCTTGCTCTTTAGTGAGTGCGATAACTTGGTGGTTGAGCTTGTCGTTTTCTTTTTTTAGCTCGGCGTTTGCTTTAGTTAGATTGTCTTTTTCTGTAGTCAGCTTTTGATTCTTTTCAGTGAGTTCTGCTTTCTCTTTAGTTAGATTGTCTTTATCTTTTAGTAACTCATCTTTTTCCTTTTCTAAAACTTGATGAGCGTTTTTTAACTCATTCACTTGCATTTGCGATGCATTAAGCTGATTGTTTAGATTGTCTTTGTCTGTTTTCAGCTCGGTGTTTTCTTTAATTAGATTGTCTTTTTCTCTTAACAATTCGGTATTTTCTTTAGTCAGCTGTTCTTTTGATGCTAATAAGCGTGTGTTTTCATTAATTAGATTTTCGTTTTCATCTTCTAACTCACTGATGCGAGCTTCTAATTCTTCCCTCACTTGATAGAAGCCAAAGCATTTTTCAATAAATGTTCCCATTTTATGATCCCATATCCACGATAGTGTAATGTGTCGTTTTTTTGTCGTATGTGTAGCCTATTAAGACCACTCTTTGCATCTTTCCGGAAGTGTTTTGCTCTGGGTATAGCTTTTTGCATGTAGGGTCATAAGCGCTTGGCTCTTTCAAACGCTCAAATTTATTATCCTTAACATATTCAAAAAGCAAATCAAACAATTCGGCTAATTTTTCGCCCTTATCGCTTTTCCTATCGCTTAATTCTTGGCTCGCTTTGTTATAAAGGCTTTCTAAATAGTATTTGCTGTCGCTAAGAACCGATGCGATCAAATCCATTGCGCTATGGGTTTTTTCCACAAAATTAAAATTCAAGCACCCTTTGACTTCCAAAAAGACTTCATAGAGTTTTTCTAATTTTTTGTATGGAGCGTGTTTTTGCTCTAACTTGTCTTTTTCTTGGTTCGCTTGGATCGCTTGGATTTTTGCATTTGATAGATCTGTAGTTAGATTGTCTTTTTCTGTGGTTAGCTTTTGATTTTTTTCAGTCAGTTCTGTTTTTTCTTTAGTTAGATTTTGATTTTCTTTTGATAAATCGGTGATCTTGTTATCTAGATCAGTGTTTTCATTTTTTAAAACTTGCTGAGATTGTTCTAACGATTTTATTTGCCCTTTTAATAAGCCAACTTGATCATCTAGCTCTTTATTTTTTTCAGTCAGTTCTGTTTTTTCTTTAGTCAGCCGTTCTTTTTCTGTTTTCAGCTCGGCGTTTGCTTTAGTTAGATTGTCTTTTTCTGTTTTCAGCTCGGCTTTTTCATTTTCTAAAACTTGCTGAGAGTTTTTTAACGCATTCACTTGCTTTTGTGATGCATCAAGCTGATTGTTTAGATTTTCTTTTTCTGTTTTCAGATTGGCGTTTTCATTTTTTAGTTTGGTGTTTTCTTCTTTTAATTTGTTGATTTCTTCTTTAACTCCTTTAAGCGCTTCTTCTTTTTTTTGAGGGTCTTTTGAGTTTTCTTGGGTGTCGTTAGAAGATTCTCTAAAAGAGGATTTTATGGAATGAGAGATTATGATAAGGGGTTCAAGGCCTTCTAATTTGTCTTCTAATTTTTTAAAGCGATCTGTTAGATCTTTAAGAGATTTTAAAAGCTCTTCATTATTTAAAGATTCTTCATTATTGGGGAGGGGGGGTGGAAGCAGTCGTGCTTGAAATATTCGTATTTTTTTCTGTATTCGTATTTTCTACACTATGAGCACCACTCATAAGAATATCTCCTTTTATCTTATATCAGTGTTAAAAAGATTGTTAAAAGATTGTTATTGTAATTTGAGAAAACTTAAAATGAGCTTTATATCCCCCCCTTTTTGCCCCCTCTTTATAAACCCCTAGACCCCTAGAATGTAGAATCCCAGTGGTTTAAATTAGAAGAATAAGGGTCAAAAAAGCCCTTAGGCGTGTATTGCACTTCTTTTTTTGTAGAAGCGTCTTTTAGAGAATGGTCTTTAGGAAGACAAGCAAAACGCTGAGCATCAAAGCTAGAGCAACCGCTCAATAACAACGCACCGAGTGTGCCAATCATAATACCATTTTTGATTGTTTTCATTTTATATCCTTTGTTTTGTAAAATTTTTTATAAATCCGTTTAATTTAAAATCGTTTAATTGAATAAGCTAAACTTTAAATTAGACGATGCGAATGTTATAATTTATTATTAAACGAAAAGTAAATGAAGATACAAACAATACAAATTATCACTCAAACTCTTATCATTGTGTAAAAATGCGTGATAAACTCAAAAAGATCGGAATGAGAATTAATTACCACTGGAACAAAATTTAAAATTAAAAAACATTATCAACCCATAAGACTTAAAGCCGCCCGCTTAAAACATGCTACAATCAAGCCAAATTCTTAAATAAAAGGTAAGCTCATGCAAAAAATCATTGACGATTCATTAGAATTAGCCAAAAAACTGCAAGATAGTATCAGTAACCATTTGAGCGAGCAAGAAAAAGCGTTCCACTCTAAAATGCAAAAGCTTTTAAATAACCCTGAAAACAAAGTCATGCTCATAGAGCTTATGGATCGGAGTTTTAGATGCCTGGACAATAAAGCCCGCTTTGAAATGATTGAGCATGTTTTAGACAAATACAAAAGCCGTGAGATTTTTTCTTCATTTGAAAAATTGCTTTTAATGGGGTTTTTAAGCTTTGGGAAAATGCTCCCTGATATGAGCGTGCCTTTCTTTGTCAATAAAATCAGAAGCGACACGAAAGCGATGGTCTTGGATCAAGAAGAGAGCCAATTAAAAGAGCGGATTTTAAAAAGAAAAAATGAAAAAATCATTTTGAATGTGAATTTTATTGGCGAAGAGGTTTTAGGCGAAGAAGAAGCTAGTGCGCGTTTTGAAAAATACTCTCAAGCCCTAAAATCCAACTACATTCAATACATTTCCATTAAAATCACAACGATTTTTTCTCAAATCAATATCCTTGATTTTGAATATTCTAAAAAAGAGATTGTCAAACGCCTAGACGCTCTTTATGCCCTAGCTTTAGAAGAAGAAAAAAAGCAAGGCATGCCTAAATTTATTAATTTGGATATGGAGGAATTTAGGGATTTAGAGCTCACGGTGGAGTCTTTTATGGAATCCATCGCTAAATTTGATTTGAACGCTGGCATTGTGTTGCAAGCCTATATCCCGGATTCTTATGAATATTTAAAAAAACTGCACGCTTTTTCTAAAGAAAGGGTTTTAAAAGGGTTAAAGCCCATTAAAATCCGCTTTGTTAAGGGAGCGAACATGGAGAGCGAAGAGACTATCGCTTCCGTGAAAGACTGGGCGTTACCCACATTTTCCAATAAGCAAGACACCGATTCTAATTACAATAAAATGCTGGATTTTGTTTTAGAGGGCGATAATTATAAATACATTCATATTGGTGCAGCAAGCCATAATATTTTTGAAATCGCTTATGTTTATACGCGCATCCATGCCCTTAATGACCCTGTTGTGTTAGAGCATTTTAGCTTTGAAATGCTAGAGGGCATGAGTTTGCAAGCGAGCCAGGAACTAAAAGAGATGCACAAACTCATTCTTTATGCACCGGTGTGCGATGAAGCGCATTTTAACAACGCGATCGCTTACTTGGTGAGGAGGTTAGATGAAAACACCTCAAGCGATAATTTCATGAAGGCTTTCTTTAACCTCAAAGTAGGCACGAGCGAATGGGAAGATCAAGAGCAACGCTTTTTAAACAGCCTTAAAGGAATCGCTACTTTAGACAATGCCACCCACAGGACTCAAGATAGAAACGCCAAACAAAGCGGGCATACCACCTACCCAAACCACTCCTTTAAAAACGAAAGCGATACCGATTTTATTTTAAAAGCCAACCGAGAATGGGCTAAAAAAGTGCGCGAAAAAATGCATAACGCCCCTATTTTAGAGCTTTACCCAGAAATGGATGGGAGGTTTGAAGATCCTAATTTAACCCCTTTAGAAGTCTTTGATAAAATCCATCATAAAAAAATCGCTAGCGTGCATTTAGCGGATAGGGAAGCGATTTTAAAAGCCCTAGAAGTGGCTAAAAGCGATAAGAACCGTTTCAGCCAAAAAAGCTTTACAGAAATCCATGCCTTAATGAGTCAAACCGCCCAAATTTTTAGAGAAAGGCGAGGCGATTTGATAGGGATTTCGGCTTTAGAAGTGGGTAAGACTTTCGCTGAAACGGACGCTGAAGTGAGCGAAGCCATTGACTTTTTAGAGTTTTACCCTTACAGCTTAAGGGTGTTGCAAGAGCAAAATAAAAAAACGAAATTCACCCCCAAAGGCGTGGGTGTGGTCATTGCCCCATGGAATTTCCCTGTGGGCATTTCTGTAGGCACTATCGCTGCCCCCCTAGCCGCTGGCAATCGGGTGATTTACAAGCCCTCAAGTTTGTCTAGCGTAACGGGTTATAAGCTTTGTGAGTGCTTTTGGGATGCGGGCGTGCCTAGAGATGCACTCATTTACTTGCCCTCTAAAGGGAGCGATATTAGCGAGCATCTTTTAAAAGATGAAAGCATCAAGTTTGCCATTTTAACAGGGGGCGAAGACACCGCTTATAAAATGCTAGAAGCTAACCCCACTTTAGCCTTGAGCGCTGAAACAGGCGGTAAAAACGCCACTATTGTGAGCAAAATGGCAGACAGAGATCAAGCGATTAAGAATGTTATCCATTCAGCTTTTAGCAATTCGGGGCAAAAATGCTCCGCCACTTCGCTTTTAGTGTTGGAAAAAGAAGTCTATGAAGATGAGAACTTTAAAAAGACTCTAATAGATGCGACTCTAAGCCTTAGCGTGGGCGATCCTTTTGATTTCAAAAACAAAATCGGCACTCTAGCGGACAAGCCTAATGAAAAGGTCATTAAAGCCATAGACGAATTGAAAAGCTATGAAAATTACGAAATCCCGGTAAGCTTTGTCAATGATAACCCCTATTTGATGAAGCCAAGCATCAAATACGGCACTAAAAAAGGCGATTTCACGCACCAAACTGAGCTTTTTACGCCCATTTTATCCGTGATGAAAGCGCAAGATTTAGACGAAGCGATAGACATAGTCAATTCTACCGGTTACGGGCTGACGAGTGCGTTAGAGTCTTTGGACGAAAGGGAGTGGGAATATTATCTAAAACGCATTGAAGCCGGTAATATCTATATCAACAAGCCCACCACAGGAGCGATTGTCTTACGCCAGCCTTTTGGGGGGGTTAAAAAATCCGCTGTGGGGTTTGGGAGAAAGGTGGGCATTTTTAACTATATCACGCAATTTGTGAATATCCACCAAGAAGAAGAAGATGAAAACGCCCTAAAAAACCCCTTGAGCGAAGCTTTAGAGGGCTTGACTCAAAAAGGCTATGATGAGCATACGCATGAGTTGAGGCGCGCGATTTTTATGGCAAAGAGTTACGCTTATCATTACAAGCATGAATTCAGCCAAGCTAAAGACTATGTCAAAATCAGAGGCGAAGACAACCTTTTTTCCTACACTAAAGTTAAAAGCGTGGGCTATCGCATCACCGAAAAGGACACCTTAAGCGATATGTTAGGCGTTGCTTTAGCATGTTTAATTTCTCAAATCCCTTTAACGCTCAGCATAGAAAACGAACGAGCGAACAAAGATTTATCATTTTTCTTAGAATGCTTAAAAGCGCTCCGAGCAAACGCCCCCATTGTTTATGAAAGCTTGCAAAAATTTAGCGAGAAATTGAACGCTTTCAATCGTGTCCGTTATTTAAAAAGCGATTTGGATTTATTGCACGAACAAGCAAGCGCCTTAGGGATTGTTTTAGCCACGGCTAAACCCTGCCTAAACGGGCGTTTTGAATTGCTGTATTACCACTTAGAGCGATCGGTTAGCATCTCTTATCATCGTTACGGGAATTTAGGCTCAAGGGTTTTAAGGCAACCAACTTGCCACAAATCATGTTGTGCTGAAAAATAAATATTGTATTAAATAAGGAGATTAAAATGGGACATGTTGTTTTAAGCACCCCTATTGTTACGATGTTTGTCGCTTATTCGCTGTTAATGCTCTATATTGGTTTTTATTTTTACAGACAGAATGAAACGACTGCAGATTATTTCTTAGGCGATCGTTCCATGGGCCCTATCATTAGCGCTTTGAGCGCGGGGGCGAGCGATATGAGCGGGTGGCTTTTAATGGGATTGCCTGGAGCTTTATATGTGGGGGGCTTAATCAACTCACACATCGCCATAGGGTTGAGTTTGGGCGCGCTCATTAACTGGGTTTTTGTGGCTAAACGCTTACGCATTTATACGAGCGTGATCGCTAATTCTATTACCATTTCAGATTATTTTGAAACGCGCTTTAGCGATGACAAACACATCTTGCGCTTGATTTCAGCTTTTGTGATTTTGATCTTTTTTATTTTTTACATTTCTTCAGGGCTGGTGAGCGGGGCTAAACTCTTTGAAGCGACCTTTGGCATTCAATACACCTACGCTTTAAGCATTGGCACGCTGATTATTGTTTCTTACACCTTTTTAGGGGGGTATAAGGCGGTGTGCTGGACGGATTTGATTCAAGGGCTTTTGATGATGAGCGCTTTAATCGTGGTGCCGATCGTTATGATAATCCATCTTGGAGGGATTGGAGAAGGGATTAAGATCATTAGAGAAATCAAGCCTGAAAACCTTTCTTTCTTGCAAGGCTCTAGCATGGTCGCCATTATTTCAAGCCTTGCTTGGGGGTTAGGCTATTTTGGGCAACCCCATATTTTAGTGCGTTTCATGTCTATCCGCTCCATTAAAGATGTCCCTAAAGCGACCACTATTGGGATTTCTTGGATGGTTATTTCTTTAATTGGGGCATGCGTTATGGGGCTTTTAGGCGTTGCTTATGCGCATAAATTTGATTTGAGTTTAGAAGACCCTGAAAAGATTTTCATTGTGATGAGTCAATTGCTCTTTAACCCTTGGATCACAGGCATTTTATTGAGCGCGATTTTA
This sequence comes from Helicobacter pylori Shi112, assembly GCF_000277405.1. NCBI lineage: Bacteria > Pseudomonadati > Campylobacterota > Epsilonproteobacteria > Campylobacterales > Helicobacteraceae > Helicobacter > Helicobacter pylori. The sequence goes on along the minus strand of NC_017741.1, from coordinate 48,715 downwards.
GCGGCGGTGATGAGCACGGCCAGTTCGCAACTGCTTGTAAGCTCTTCTACTATTGCTGAAGACTTCTATGCGACGATTTTCAATAAAGACGCTCCGCAAAAATTAGTGATGGTTATTTCTAGGCTTTCGGTTTTAGGGGTGGCTTGCATCGCTTTTTTCATTTCAACGGATAGAAACGCTAGTATTCTCAGCATCGTGAGTTACGCATGGGCTGGCTTTGGCGCGAGCTTTGGCTCTGTGATTTTGTTTTCACTTTTTTGGTCAAGAATGACGCGCATTGGCGCGATTGCTGGCATGCTCTCTGGGGCTAGCACGGTGATTTTATACGATAAATTTGGCAAAAGCTTTTTGGATATTTATGAAATCGTTCCGGGCTTTATTGTAGCGAGCATCGCTATTGTTGTGTTTAGTTTGTTTTCTAGCGTGCGAGCAGGCACTAAAGAGGCTTTTGAAACCATGCTTAAAGAAATTAAAGAAATTGAAAGCTTGAAATATTAATGCTTCAAATGAGTTTGGTTTAATCTTTAATTAAAGAAAAAGTCATCAAACTAGCCCAAACATTAAAAATCAACATGATCATTGGCGGGCCTCCCTGTCAAGGCTTTTCTAATAAAGGGAAAAATTTAGGGCTAAAAGACCCTAGGAATTTTTTATTCTTAGAATATATAGAGATAGTAAAAGCCTTAAAGCCAGAAATTTTTATCATTGAAAATGTGAAAAACCTCATCTCTTGCGCTAAGGGCTATTTTTTGGAAGAAATTAAAGAAAGATTGAACGCTTTAGGGTATCAATTAAGCTATCAGATCCTAAACGCTAAAGATTATGGTGTGCCTCAAAACAGAGAGAGGGCCTTTATTGTGGGGGCTAGTCGTTTTAGTTTTGATTTTAATCTTTTAGAGCCTTCTCAAAGCGTGAATGTTCAAGATGCGATAAGCGATTTAGCCTATCTTTGTTCTAATGAGGGGGCGTTTGAGAGCGATTATTTAAACCCTATCCAATCAAGCTATCAAGCCTTGATGCGAAAGGATAGCCCCAAACTCTACAACCATCAAGCCACCAACCACTCGCAAGCCGCTTTAGAGAAATTAAAGCTCATTAACAAAGAACAAGGTAAAGAATGCTTGCCTAAAAACTTGCATGGCAAACAGCAATTCAAAAGCACATGGGGGCGTTTGAATTGGAATAAAGTAAGCCCCACCATAGACACACGATTTGACACTCCAAGCAACGGCACCAATTCCCACCCTGAATTGCACCGCTCCATCACGCCCAGAGAAGCCGCCAGGATACAAAGTTTTAGCGATAATTATATCTTTTATGGCAATAAAACGAGCGTTTGTAAGCAAATCGGTAACGCTGTGCCTCCTCTTCTAGCCCTAGCCTTAGGCAAAGCGATCTTAAAAAGCTTAAGAAAATGATACAAATTCATCACGCTAACGCTTTTGAAATCATCAAAGACTTTTACCAGCAAAATTTAAAAGTGGATGCGATCATCACAGACCCTCCTTATAACATTTCGGTTAAAAACAATTTTTCCACCCTAAAGAGCGCTAAAAGGCAAGGCATAGATTTTGGGGAATGGGATAAAAATTTCAGGCTTTTAGAATGGATCAAGCGCTACGCCCCCTTAGTCAATCCAAACGGCTGCATGGTTATTTTTTGCTCTTACAGGTTTATAAGCTATATCGTTGATTTTTTAGAAGAAAACGGCTTTGTGGTCAAAGACTTTATCCAATGGGTTAAAAATAATCCCATGCCAAGAAACATTAACCGGCGCTATGTCCAAGACACGGAATTTGCCCTGTGGGCGGTTAAAAAGAAAGCTAAATGGGTGTTTAACAAGCCAAAAAATGAAAAATATTTACGGCCCTTGATTTTAAAAAGCCCTGTGGTTGGCGGGCTTGAAAGAGTTAAACACCCCACGCAAAAAAGCCTAGCCTTAATGGAAAAAATCATTTCCATCCACACAAACCCTAATGACATCGTGCTAGATCCATTTATGGGGAGCGGCACCACCGGCTTAGCATGCAAGCACTTGAAACGAAATTTTATCGGTATAGAATCAGAAAGAGAATATTTTCAAATCGCCAAAAAGCGTTTGAATCTGTTTTAAAAACGCTATTTGAATGAGATTGTGTTATAGTTATTTAAAAGGATATTTTGAATGAAAAGAATGTTAGCGGAGTTTGAAAAAATCCAAGCGATTTTAATGGCGTTCCCCCATGAGTTTGGCGACTGGGCGTATTGCATCAAAGAGGCTAGGGAAAGTTTTTTAAACATCATTCAAACCATAGCCAAACACGCCAAAGTGTTAGTGTGCGTCCATACTAACGATACTATCGGCTATGAAACGCTTAAAAACTTACCCGGTGTAGAAATCGCAAGGATTGACACTAACGACACATGGGCTAGGGATTTTGGAGCGATCAGTATTGAAAATCATGGCGTTTTAGAGTGCTTGGATTTTGGTTTTAATGGCTGGGGGTTAAAATACCCGTCCAATTTAGACAATCGGGTGAATTTCAAACTCAAAAACTTAGGGTTTTTAAAACACCCTTTAAAAACGATGCCCTATATTTTAGAGGGCGGGAGCATAGAAAGCGATGGGGCCGGGAGTATTTTAACCAACACCCAATGCCTGTTAGAAAAAAATCGTAACCCCCATTTGAATCAACATGAAATAGAAAACATGCTTAAAAAGGAATTAGGGGCTAAACAAGTGCTGTGGTATTCTTATGGCTATCTCAAAGGCGATGACACCAATAGCCATACCGACACGCTCGCTCGCTTTTTAGATAAAGACACCATTGTTTATAGCGCATGCGAGGATAAAAACGATGAGCATTACACAGCCTTAAAGAAAATGCAAGAAGAATTAAAAACCTTTAAAAAACCAGACAAAACGCCTTATAAACTCATCCCCCTAGAAATCCCCAAAGCCATTTTTGATGAAAACCAACAACGCTTGCCGGCGACTTATGTGAATTTTTTATTGTGCAATGACGCTCTCATCGTGCCCACCTACAACGACCCTAAAGACGCGCTCATTTTAGAAACCTTAAAACAACACACGCCCTTAGAAGTGATAGGGGTTGATTGCAATACTTTAATCAAACAGCATGGAAGCTTGCATTGTGTAACGATGCAACTTTATTGAATAAAATCACGCTTTTTGGCGTGGTCCAAGGCGTGGGCATGCGCCCTTTTATTTATACCCTAGCTCAAAAATTAGAGCTTGTAGGCTTTGTGCGTAACACCCAAGCGGCTTTAGAAATCGTCTTACCCGCTCATAAAACAGAGTCTTTTTTAAACGCCCTAAAAAAAGGGTTGCCCCCTTTAGCGTTGGTTGAAAAGATCATTATTAGCCCTTATGATAAAACGCTCAAATCCAATGGTTTTAGGATTTTAGAAAGCAAGAACCACCCCTTGAATTTGCTCAGTCAAATCCCTAAAGATTTAGGCGTGTGTGAAGATTGCTTGCGCGAAATTAGAGATAAAAACTCCCCCTATTTCCATTACGCTTTCAATTCTTGCGCGAAATGCGGGGCGAGATACAGCCTTTTAAACGCTTTGCCCTATGACAGAGAAAACTCCGCCCTAAAGCCTTTCAAACTCTGTGAGTTTTGCGCATTCGTTTATAAAGACGCCAATAACAAACGCTTCCACATTCAAGGCATCAGCTGCAAAAAGTGCGGTATTACGCTCAGTTACAAGCGATTCAAAAATGATGACGCTCTTTTAGAATGCGCTAAAGACATTCAAAAAGGTAAAATCATCGCTCTTAAAGGTTTGGGAGGCTTTGCTCTCTTGTGCGATGCGAGGAATTTTCAAACCATAGAAAGATTACGGCTTTTAAAAAACCGCCCCCTAAAACCTTTCGCGCTCATGTTTAAAGATTTGAACACAGCCAAACAGCATGCGTTTTTGAGCGTATTAGAATGCGAAAGCTTAAATTCCACAAGCGCCCCCATTCTTTTAGCGCGTAAAAAACCTGACACGCAATTAGCCCCTAATATCGCTAAAAACTCCCCCTTTTATGGCGTCATCTTACCCTATACCCCTTTGCATGCTTTATTGCTGGATTTATTGGACTTCCCCATTATATTCACGAGCGCGAATTTCAGCTCCCTCCCTTTAGCGAGCGATGAGGCTGAGATTGATTCCTTGAGTTTCATTTTTGATTTTAAACTCACGCACAATCGTGCCATCATCCACAGGATTGATGATAGTATCGCACAGCATGTGGATAATGCGATTCGCCCCATGCGTTTGGCTAGGGGGTTTGCCCCACTTTATCTCACTTTGCCTAAACGCTCTAATGATTCGCAAAAAAAGATTTTAGCGCTTGGAGCGGAGCAAAAAGGGCATTTTAGCTTATTAGATAGTGAAACTTCCATCCTTTTACTCTCGCCTTTTTGTGGGGATTTGAGCGTTTTAGAAAATGAAAAACACTTTAAAGAAACTTTGAATTTTTTCTTAAAAACCTATGATTTTAAACCCACCATCTTAGTTTGCGATAAGCATCAAAACTACACCACCACTCAAATGGCTTGTGGTTTTAATACGCCCTTATTACAAGTCCAGCACCACCATGCCCACTTTTTAGCGAGCATTTTAGACGCATTATTACAAGACCCGCATTTAAATCATCCTTTTATAGGCATTGTCTGGGATGGGAGTGGGGCTTATGAAAATAAGATTTATGGGGCGGAGTGTTTTGTGGGGGATTTTGAACGCATTGAAGAAACCGCCAGGTTTGAAGAATTTCTGCTTTTAGGGGGGGAAAAAGCGATCAAAGAGCCTAAACGCCTGGTTTTAGAAATCGCTTTAAAACACCAACTCAACAAGCTTTTAAAGCGCGTTCAAAAACATTTTAAAGAAGACGAATTGGAAATTTTTCAGCAAATGCATGACAGAGGAATTCAAAGCATAGCCACCAATTCCATAGGGCGTTTGTTTGATATAGTAGCGTTTAGTTTGGATTTAGTAGGAACGATTAGCTTTGAAGCAGAGAGCGGGCAGGTTTTAGAAAATCTAGCCTTACAAAGCGATGAGATCGCTTTTTACCCTTTTAAAATCAAAAACAGCGTGGTGTGTTTAAAAGATTTTTATCAAGCGTTTGAAAAGGATTTGGGCGTTTTAGAACCCGAACGCATCGCTAAGAAATTTTTTAACAGCCTAGTAGAAATCATTACCGCTTTGATTGCGCCTTTTAAAGAGCATGTGGTGGTGTGCAGTGGGGGCGTGTTTTGCAACCAATTATTATGCGAACAATTAGCCAAACGATTGAGGGGGCTAAAAAGGCAGTATTTTTTCCACAAGCATTTCCCCCCTAACGATAGCAGTATCCCTATCGGTCAAGCCTTAATGGCGTATTTCAACCCTACAATCATCAAAAAAGGATAAAAATGGATAGCGTAACTCTAGCATGCGGGAACGGAGGGAAAGAAACAAACGCTTTAATTGAGCGAGTCTTTATGCCCTATTTAAAAGAATTTATCGTTGCGTTTGATGAAGACGCCCCTAAATTTGAAGCTAGTGGGGAATATTGCGTGAGCACGGATAGTTTTGTCATCACGCCCTTAATTTTTAATGGAGGCGATATAGGCAAACTTTGCGTTTGCGGGAGCGCGAATGATGTGAGCGTGCAAGGGGGCGAACCTTTGTATTTGAATATGGGTTTTATTTTAGAAGAAGGCTTAGAAATCCCTCTTTTAAAACAAATTTTACAATCCATACAAAAAGAATTGCTTAAAGCCAACCTGAAACTCCTCTCCCTAGACACTAAAGTCGTGCCAAAGGGGAGCGTGGATAAGCTTTTTATCAACACAACATGTATTGGTAAAACCATCAAGCCAGGGATTTCTTCACGCCATTTAAAACAAGACCAAGCCATTATCATAAGCGACACTATCGCCAATCATGGGGCAAGCTTGTTTGCGATGCGCCATGAAATCAAACTTAAAACTAATCTAGAAAGCGATTGCCAACTGCTCTATCCCTTATTAAAACCCCTATTTTTAAGCGATCTCAAAATCCATGCTTTAAGAGATGCGACCAGGGGCGGGTTAGCGAGCGTGCTGAACGAATGGGCGAACAGCTCCAAAGTGAAAATCGTTATAGAAGAAGAAAAAATCCCCTTAAAAGAAGAAACTAAAGGGATTTGTGAGATTTTAGGGCTAGAACCCTACGCGTTAGCCAATGAGGGGGTGTTTGTTTTAGCAATCAATCAAAAAGACGCCCCTAAAGCCTTAGAAATTTTAAAAAGTAACGAGAAAGCTAAAAACGCTTGCGTGATTGGCGGAGTGTTTGAAAACCCCTATCCTAGCGTGGTTTTAAAGAACGCATGGGGTTTTGAAAGGATCTTAGAGATGCCAGAAGGCGAATTATTGCCTAGGATTTGTTAAGGCTAAGGCACTTTTTAAAACCCCTCTAGCCCTACCCTCTAAAATCACTATAATCAATCTAGAAAACTTGCAATAAAAGAGGGTTAATGGCGGGTGTTACAAAAAAGCGGGCTTGATGATAAAAAAGCGCTTGGAATTGAGAGCGAAGCGCACACCAAACCCCTTTTAATGGCTCAAAGCTTGTTTAAAGCCAAATAATCACAATATCGCAACTACCGCTAGCCTAATGCTTAATAGCGGAGCGTTTTTATAACCCTATAAGAGCCTTGATTTTATTTCAAACCTCTAAAAGCTTCAAATAATACTCATAAGCTTCTTTGATGCCCTGCTCTAAAGGGATTTCTAATTCCCATTTTAAAGCCTTTTGTTTGGAAATATCCATAAGCTTTTGCTGCATGCCCACTGGTTTGGACAAGTCTTTCACAAATGCGCCCTTATAATCTAAAACCTGAGCGACCATTTTGTAATACTCTTCAATGCTGTAATCCACGCCAGAGCCGACATTCATCACGCTAGGGATTGAAGCGATATTCTCATAAGCTAGAGAAATGAACCTGGCTAAATCTTTAGCGTTTAGATATTCTCTTCTGGCCGTGCCATCGCCCCACATCGCAAACTCTTTTTCATTTTTTAATTTAGCGGTGTGCATCCTAGCAATAAGCCCGGGTATCATGTGCGCTATTTTTTCTTCAAACTTGTCAAACTCGCCATAAAGGTTGCAAGGCACTAGGGTTTTATAAAAAACGCCTTTTTCAGCGCTCACATACTCGCAATACTTCATCACAGAGAGTTTGGCTAATGCGTAGCCTTCGTTCGTTGGCTCTAAAGATCCGTTCAATAAATCGCTCTCTTTTAAAGGGTTGGGGGCGAATTTAGGGTAAGCGCAAGAGCTCGCTAGGTTAATGGCTTTCTTCACGCCCAAATCTAAAGCGCTAGAAAAGAGGTACAAGCCCATCAATAAATTCTCAACCATGTAAGCTGAAAGATCGTTCATGTTAGCGACAATGCCCCCCACTCTCCCGGCGCAATGGATAATGCCTGTAGGCTTGTATTCTTTCAAATAAGCTTGAACATTGTCTTTATCTAGTAAATACAATTCGCTCTTTTTAGGGGTGAGTAGAGTAACATCAGGCTTATTTTTTTTTAAATACAACGCCGTGTTCTGCCCCACCATGCCATAGGCACCGGTGATTAAAATAATCTCATTCATAAAAATTCCTTAAAATATAACCCCCATCTTGCAAGTAAAGGTTTTTCTGGCATTCTTTTAAATCGTATTCTAACATGTCCTTAACCAACTCTTTTAAATCGTATTCCCTAACCCAACCTAGCTCTTTTTCCGCCTTAGTGGGATCGCCTAAAAGCAAATCCACTTCAGTAGGCCTGAAATAGCGCTCGTCTATGCGCACCACGATTTGGCCTGTTTTTAAATGGCTTAAGTTTAATTTTAAAGCGTTCGCTCTTTTTTCATCAACGCTTTTAATCAAACCGATTTCTTTAACCCCTGTGTTTTGAAATTCTAAACTAATACCGATAAATTCAAAGCTCATTTTCACAAAATCGCGCACGCTTGTGGTCTTGCCTGTAGCGATCACATAATCTTGTGGAATGGGTGCTTGGAGCATTAAATGCATCATTTTCACATAATCTTTGGCATGCCCCCAATCTCTTTTAGCGTCTAAATTCCCTAAATACAAGCAATCCGTTAAGTTATACGCTATCGCGCTAGCGGCTCGTGTGATTTTACGAGTGACAAAAGTTTCGCCCCTTACTTTACTTTCATGGTTAAAAAGAATGCCATTAACCGCAAACAAGTTATAGGCCTCTCTGTAATTTTTGGTGATGTAAAAGGCATACATTTTAGCGACCGCATAGGGGCTTCGTGGGTTAAAGGGGGTGTTTTCGTTTTGTGGGGTTTCTAAAACTTCGCCATACAATTCGCTCGTGCTGGCTTGATAAAATCGTGTTTTCTTTTCTAAGCCTAAAATCCGCATGGCTTCTAAAATCCTTAGCGTGCCAATACCATCAGCGTTAGCGGTGTATTCTGGGGTTTCAAAAGAGACTTTCACATGGCTTTGAGCGGCTAAATTATAAATCTCTGTAGGTTTAGTGGTAGCGATTAAATGGATAAGATTAGAGCTATCGGTCATATCCCCATAGTGCAGGAAAAAACGCCTTTTGTGCTCGCTGTGCAAATCTTCATACAAATGATCGATCCTAGAAGTGTTGATGCTAGAAGAGCGCCTTTTTAACCCATGCACTTCATAACCCAAATTCAGCAAGTATTCAGCCAGATAGCTCCCATCTTGCCCGGTAACCCCGGTGATTAAAGCGATTTTTTCTTTCATTATTTTTCCTTTATTTATTTTCCTTGATTTTGTCTGTTAAAATCGTCATCAACCCTTACAATATCGTCTTCACCGACATACTCGCCCACTTGAACTTCTATGATGGTTAAAGGGATTTTGCCGTAATTAGCCAGGCGGTGTAAGGTGTTTTTAGGGATATAAGTGGATTCGTTAGCTTGCAATTCAAACGATTGGCGATCCAACTCCACGCTCGCCATCCCGCTAATCACCACCCAGTGCTCGCTCCTGTGGAAATGCTTTTGTAAAGAAAGCCTTGCGTTAGGTTTGACTTCTAAAATCTTAACCTTGTAACACCCGCTCTCATGCAAGACTTCATAGCTCCCCCAAGGGCGATACACTTTAGTGTGCGTTTGCAACAATTCTTGGTTGTTTGCTTCCACCTCGCTCACTAAAGCTTTTAAATCTTTAGCCTTGTCTTTATGAGCGATTAAAAGAGCGTCTTTGGTGTCAATGATGGCTAAATTCTCAACCCCTAAAAGAGCGCTCACTTTATGGGAAAACACTAAATTATTCTGGCTCTCTTTGGCAAAAACAGGCGTTTGATTCAGGCTGACATTTTCTTTAGGATCGTTAGCCACTTCTTCAAAGAGAGCGTTAAAATTCCCTAAATCGCTCCACTTGGCGTTTAATCCTACCATTTTGATCTTGTGGCTTTGTTGCATTAAAGCTATATCCACGCTCACATCTTCTAAATCTTGCATGCTCTTTTCGCTCAAACGAGCGATCTTTTTTTCAAAAAAAGACGCCCTCTCCAAAGATTCAAACGCTCTTTCGCACCCCTTTAAAATAGTAGGGGCATGCTTTTTCAATTCGTCTAAAAAAACGCCCGCTTGGAAAACAAACATGCCGCTATTGAAATAAAAACCCCCGCTTTTTTGAAACTCTATCGCTTTTTCTAGGCTTGGCTTTTCAATGAAGTGCTTGACATCTAAACCATTAGGGCTTTCAATATACCCAAACTCCGTGTTGGGCTTTTCAATATTGATCCCAAAAGTGACTAAAAAGCCTTTTTGGGCTAAATCAATCGCTTTTTTGATTGCATTTCCATACGCTTGAATGTCTTTGATCAAATGATCGCTTGGCGTAACGATGAGTGAATCTTCTCTCTCACTCATTAAAGCGCTCAAAGCAATAGCGTTAGCGGTGTTTTTACTCAAGCTCTCTAATAAAAAACCCACGCTTTTGTTTTTGATTTCACTCTCTATTTCTTCTAGGGCTAAAAAATAATGCTTTTCGTTGCACACAATGAGCGTTTCATCCACTAAGGAAGCGTTTCTTTTAAAACTCAATTCAAACAAGCTTTCATTGCCAAAAAGCTTTAAAAATTGCTTAGGGTATAAGCTACGGCTTAAAGGCCATAGGCGTTTTCCGCTCCCCCCACTCAGTAAGATATTTTTAATTTTCATGAGTTTCCTTGTCAGGCTCTCTTTTGTTTTTTTTAGGGTTATTATAGCGTTTTTAATCGGGCGTTTTTGAGTTACTTCAAAAACTCAGCGATGACTTCATTCTCTTTTGGTATAGGAAAGAAAATGTCAGTATTGGGCGAAATGAAGACCCTACTCCCTTCTCTAATCACCACAATAGGAGCGATTTTGCTCTTGTCTCTTAAAATTTGATTGACCACTTGATTGATCCCCATGCCACTTTGCCTCATCAATTGCAATAAAAGGTAATCCCCAAAGAAATTAGTCGCATATTCTTTATTGCCTCTGTTGTTTAAAGCCGAAGTGATCCCAATCAATAAGCCGTTAGTGAGCGTAGAAAGCAGTAACGGCACGCCATAGCGCTGGAAATTCCTTTCAATCAATTCCCCCACTAAGCCGTTATAGCCTTTAATGTCCGCCCCTTTAGCGTTAGTGAGCATGATATTGATGCCATGGGGGGTGATGATGCGGCTCCATACAATATCCAAGCGGTATTCGCCCATTTTGTTATTGTTGCTGTAATAGCCTATGACTTTAGAGCCTTTGGGGATTAAGACGGCCTTGCCCATGTGAGCAAAAATATCGCTCTCCACTTGTGCGATGACTTTACCAGCGATCTGGCTAGAAATAGGCGTGATCAAAAAGGCGGGTATCATTTTATCGGCTGTAATGGTGCGTAAAAGCTTGTTTTCATTGGTAGCGATGTCTTTTTCTTTAAGGTTGGTAAAACCATCGATCCCTTTAGGGTTATCCATGGGGAAAATCAGGTTTTCTTCGTAATTTTTAGGGCTTTGTTTGAAAGGGGTGATGCGAGAGGCTAGTAAATCTAATTGCTTTAGAGAAAAGTCTTTTTTAGGGGGGGTTGTGTTTGTTTTTAAATCTATGGGAGGGCTATTAAAAGTTTCTTCTTTAGAAGAGTTCATTTCTTTGGAGTTTAGGGCTTTTAAAGCGGCTTTTAGCTGTTCTTGTAAGGCTTTAATGGTAGCGTCTTTGGAGCTTTCTGTGTTAGTTGGCTGTGGGTTTTGAGTGAAGGTGTAGTCTTGTAAGGGGTATTTCACCTCATCGTCATTCAAAAGGTTGGGTTGGTTATTTAGGGGGGCTTTTGGCTTTTGATGATAGATTAAAGAAATTGTTATGATCGTTGCAAAACCCCCTACAAAAACAAGCGCCCCCTTAAGCCACTTATTCATCTTTACCCTTTTTGATAAAACGGATACACAAATAGTCCTTACCCAGCCTTAAAGTCCATTTAGCCGAGACATCTTCAGCGATAATGTAATCGCCCACAATCCTAGTATTCACCGGGTTATCATAGCCATCAACGACTTTATAAATCACCGGGAATTTAGAGAGCGCTAATTTTTTGTCAAATTTGAAATAAGTGAATTGCTTGTCGTTAAAAATTTCTTCAGGCATCAAAGAGAGTTTGGATTTTTTAGAACAAATCCCCAAACAATACCATTTCCTTTGAGAGCTTTTTAAAGCCCTATAGCCTTTTTGAATGTCTTTTTTAACGATTTTCATCGCATTAGTGCTATCGCCAATCGTTATAGTCTCTTCTTCTTTGGTTTCTTCTTTTAAGGGTTTGCTGTTGTTTGTGGGGGTATTTTCAAGGGTATTTTCTTTGTTTTGTGGCTTCATAAAAGCGTTGGAATAATAGTTTTTATCTTCTATGAAAACCTGTAAATTAGGGTGTTTGGAGCTAGTGAAAGTGGTAGAAAACACATAGAAAGAAAAAATCTTACCCTCATTATCAATCACGCTGACATTAGAATCCACGCCAATTTGTAGGGGTTTGATGAGCAAAATGCGATCGTTACTTTCTAAGATTTTCGCATCAAAGCCCACCTTATCCCCTAAAACAAAATCGCTAATGGGTTTTGAAAAAAACAATAAGGTCGCCATCGCATAACGCAAGCGGATTTTATAGGTTTGCCCTTGAAAGTAATCAATGTTCAAAGTGTTGGACATTTTTGAGCGGTTCTTGTCAAAAAAGCTCCCTTGAATGGCGTTTAAATCTTGCATGGGGTGGTTTAAATTCGCCGGGGCTGTTTCGTTAGCTTCTTCTAAAAAATCATCGGCTTTTAAAGCGCTAAAAGCCAACAAAAAGCCCACAAGAGCGTATAAAACCTTACGCATCAATCGCCCCTATTAGTCGGCGCAATTTCAGTGATGCTGTAGCGAGTGATTTTAAAACCGGTAGGGTTTTTGGGCATGGAAGCGTAATCAAAATCCGGGGTGTCAAACAAATAACTCAGCGCGATTTTATAACGCTTTTCATACACCAGTTTGTTTTCATTCATGAGTTTAGCTGCAATAGAAACGCTCGCAATGGGGTTATTGTCTTGCTGATAGATCGCAATATTGACGATATGGACTTCTCTTTCCAGATGGCTTTGCGCATAAATGCTGTTTTGGGTTTTAATCAAATCTTCAAAGCGTTGCCACACTTTAGAACTGCTTTGCAAGCGCACCAATTCATAGCGCGATTTATCGTCAATGCGATTAATGCTCTCCCTGTTTAACACATACGCCCCAATGAGCGAACGAGCCAACGCTTCATTACTGGAAATGCTTTTATCCGCTCTTTGGATAATGGCGTAATGCTTGTCCTGGTTTAAAAAATCCACGAAATGGTGTTCGGTTTTTTGTAGGGGTAAAACACTGATTAACACGATCGCCAAGATAAGAGCGATAAAACTCATCAAACCTAAGAGTTTATAAGCGATTTTCAAGCGGTTCCTCTCTAATCTGAACACGCTTTGCATGTCCAAATCACTCACCGAAAAACCAGAAAGCTTGTTTTCTAAATGCTTTTCTTGGTGGCTTAAAAGCTCTTCTAAAAAAGCCAACTGCTCGCTATTGAAAGGCTTTTCTTTCATGCGAGATTTAACCTGTTTTCATACAGTGTGCAAGGGCTTTTTTTCATCTCATGCACCTTACTGGTGCAACCAAATAACATGATTCCTATAATAACAAAAAAAATTCTCATTAAATTCCTATTTATTTAAATTTCATTTTTTGTATTTATTGTATCCTTTTTAACCTTTTTTTGCTTGAAATTTGGGATTTTTACATCTAATTGAGTGGTTTCTACCTTGAATGTGGGGGAATGCGTTTCTTTTTCTTTAGAGACGCCTCCGCTCATAGAAGCAGAAACGCTAGAAGAAGCGGGTGGGGTCGTGATATATTGTAAGGAATTAAGGGCGTTTTGGCTGAGGTTGGCGCTCAAATTGGTAGCGAGTTTGTAAGTTTCTTTAAAGCTGTTTTGCACCCTAAACAAAGCGTTGATGAAAAAAGGCACGCCTATGATAAAAACGCAACACAAAAATAACGCCACCACCAATAAAAGGCTTAAGTCTTGTTTTTCTTGCACATGAGCGTCTATTAAAGCCTTAGTAACCGACACGTTCAAAAACCCCACCAACAACAAAAAAGGCTTGTAAAACCCAAGAGCGAAGCATTTTTTTAGGCATGCAACCACAACGCTCCTCCATGTTTTAAAAAACCCAAACGCTAAAAACAGCACCCCTAAAGAGCACCACACATGCACTTCTAAATACACTAAAATGATGATCGCAAACAGCACGCTCAAAAAAAGCCCTTGCAAAATGCTTAAAAAAAGCCACACAGACATTTCATTATGGCTCAAATCGCTGATAAAACTAAGGGCATAAAAACCATGATTAAAGATAAAATCTAAAGAAAGCGCGTGGTTAGAAAAGTTGCTCAAGCTTTGAGAGAGGCTTTGCGCGATCATGTTAGGCGCAATAAAAATAGCGTTTTGGAAAAATTCATAAAAACGCATGGGATTTTTTAAAGCGTAGTTAAAAAGCGCAAAAAACCCCACAAACAATAACGCTTCTGTTAGCGCACTGGTGCTGAAGAAATTCTGTTCTTTCAAACTCCTATAAGCAAAGAGCATGAACGCCAAAGCGACCACGCTATTAAACACCAATTGCGCATGCAAGGTGTAGAGAAAAAATTCAGCGAAACGCCCTAAAATCGCCGTGAGAGGCGTGATAAACCAAGAAAGGATAATCTCATAAGCGTCATTTTTCATCAATATTAACGGACTTTAATGTAAAATTCAAAGCCTTCACGCCATACCAATAATTCAATTTTAGGCACGCTTAACGCTTCTCTTAAAGCCTTCGGGTTGGACGCTACATTTTTACGATTCACCCATAAAATCCTATCCCCAAGCTTTAAAAAATCCAAGCCTTTGGGCAAATGACTGCCTATTTTAGTGATAGTGAAACGCTTGTCTAAAGCGATGCCATAGCGCTCTAAAAAAGTGTCTTTGAGCAAAAAACCCCCATAACGCTTATTGACTTTGAGCGTTACTTCTTTGATTTTATGGTTTCGTTTGATGCTTACTTTTACAAGGCTTTGGTATTTAAGATTGCTCACCACCCATTCAAACTCCGCTAACGAGTGGATCTTTTGATGGTTGATCGCTAGGATTTCATCGTTTTTTAAAAAAGGGTTTTTAGGGAAAAAGGGATCAAATTGCGCCACCACTAAGCGCTTATTATCTTCTTCTAAACGCACCCCAATATCCCCATAATAAGGCTCTTTTTGGTTTAAAAAGTGCTTGATAAATTTCGTTTCTATAAAGCCATTCCCCCCTACCCCTAGCCCTAACATTTGATAGCAAATATTGCTGATAACGCCATTTTTTTGAATCTCTTGTGAAATTTGGGCGTAGCGGTCATAACCCTGTTGCTTTGAGAGCAATCGCGCTTCTATGGCTTCTTTATCCCCTATACTAGCCATTGGCCTTATAAGGGCGTCTTTGTCTAAATCCCTTAAGGTATAAAAATACTCGCTTGGCGCGCTTTGCAACAAATACAGCCCCACAAAGGGATCGGATTTGATGACTTTGGCGTGTTTGGGGTAGGTTTTGGAATAATACAAATACACGCCCTTAGGCAATTCTTTTAAAGCCACGCCCCCATTTTGAAGGCTCGCTTTTTTAAAAAAAGCCTGACAATGCTTGAAATCATAAGCCCCCAATCCGTTCAAAAAAACCAATAGGATGATAAGGGCTTTGTGAAACATCACAATTTAGCAAAATTCCCCAGCATGTTAAAGGCTAAATTTTTGCGGTTTTCTTCTACGGCTTTATACCCGTCATTCAAAGCGCTCATCAAATAGATTTGCATCGCTTCTTTATCTTCTAATAGGCTGTCATCAATTTGCAAATCCACTAACTCCCCCACCCCATTAAAACTCACGCTCACCATTCCCCCACCGCTTTTGGAAGTGTGGATCGTGTCTTTATTCTTTTCTTCTAGTTGAGAAAACTCTTTTTTCATGCCGTCTAATAACCCGCCCAATTGACTAAAATCCATCTCTAACCCCTTATTTTTCTAAAATTTCATTCTTTTCATCCACTAGCACGATGCATGGCTTGTGCGCGTTGATTTCATCTTCATTCATGCTCGCATAAGCTAAAATGATCACCACATCGCCTATGGCCACCTTTCTGGCTGCTGCGCCATTGACGCAAATCTCGCCCCTTTTTTTCCCTAAAATCACATAGGTGCTGAAGCGTTCGCCGTTATTGACATCCACGATTTCTACCTTCATGCCCTCTCTAAGCTTAGCGAACTTGGCCAAATCCTCATCTATGGTGATCGATCCTACATAATTGAGATTAGCGTCTGTGATAGTAGCCCTATGGATTTTACTATAAAGCATTTCAAAAGTCATTTTCTTTCACCTTTTGCGCGCGCTTGATTTCTTTTAAAACCAATTGGTTTTTTTCTAGCAAGCAAGCGATCTTACAAGGTTTTTTAAACGATTGCAAGAGCAGTAGATTGCTTAATGGGGTTTTGATCTCATTGTGAATGATTTTTTTAATTTCCCTCGCTCCTAAAGTCGTTTGGTAGCTTTTTTGCGCGATGAATTTCAAAACTTCTTTATGGAATTTTAAGGCTATGTCTTGCTCTAGCGCTAGGGCTTTTAATTTGTCTAATTCCACAGAAACAATGCGTTCAAAATCCTCCAAACCAAGCGTGTTAAACGGCACGATCGCATCAATTCTAGATCGTAATTCGGGGGTCAAAAGCTCTCTAACGGCCTTATCATACTTGGTGTTTTTAGCGCTAAAAAACCCTAGCGCATCCTTATCCTTACTCCCCACATTTGAAGTCATGATCAAAATCACATGCTTAAAACTCGCCTGATTGCCTAAATTATCGCTCAAAGTGGCGTTATCCATCACTTGCAACAACAAATCATACACATTAGAGTGGGCTTTTTCTATTTCATCTAAAAGCAGCAAGCAATGCGGGTGTTTTTTAATTGCATTCACCAATAACCCCCCTTGCTCAAACCCCACATAACCGCTAGGACTCCCGATGAGCTTGGCCACGCTATGGGCTTCTTTGTATTCGCTCATGTCAAAGCGTTCAAAATGCAAATTCAAATTCAAGGCCAATTCTTTAGCCAACTCTGTTTTCCCCACCCCACTAGGCCCCACGAATAAAAAGCTCCCCACAGGCTTATTTTTTGCAGAAAGCCCGCAATGCTGGATTTTAATCGCATTACTGACAAGATTGATCGCTTCTGCTTGGGCGAAAATCTTATTTTTAAGCGATTTTTCTAAATTCCTTAAAAGGGCTTTCTTATCGCTGCTCAAACGCATTTTAGGGATTTTAAGCTTTATGGCGAGCGCTTCTTTCACATCATCAACGCTGATTTTTTTGCCCTTTTTAGGGCTGATTTTTTTCCTCGATCCCACCTCATCTAGCAATTCAATCGCTTTATCCGGCAAGAATCTATCATGCATGTAATAACTCGTTAAATCCACGCATGCCTTAAACACGCTCTCATCATAACGCACCTGGTGGTGTTCTTCATAAAGGGGAGCGATCTTTTTTAAGATCAAATAACACGCCTCTTTAGAAGGCTCTTCAACTTTTATGACTGAAAAACGCCTGTTGAAAGCCTTGTCTTTTTCAAACACGCTACGGTATTCTTCAAAAGTGGTCGCTCCTAAACATTTCAAGCTCCCATCCGTTAGGACCGGTTTTAATATATTCGCCGCATCTAAGCTCCCAGCGTTAGTGTTCCCTGCGCCTAAAAGGGTGTGGATTTCATCAATGAATAAAATGATGCGGCCGTTTTCTTGGATTTCTTTGAGCGTTTTTTTCAAGCGTTTTTCAAAATCCCCTCTGTATTTTGCCCCAGCCACCATTAAAGCTAAATCCAAAGAATAGACTTCATATTCTTGCAAAAACTCCGGCACTTCTTTTTGAACGATCTTTAAAGCCAAAGCTTCAGCGATGGAGGTTTTCCCTACGCCCGCTTCGCCAATTAAAAGCGGGTTATTCTTTTTTCTGCGCCCTAAAATTTCTATCACTCTTAAAATCTCTTCTTCTCTGCCAATGACTGGATCTAAAGCGTTATCTTGGGCTAAAGCGCTCAAATTCTTAGCGTATTTTTTTAGGGGAGTGTTTTTGGGCGCTTCTTCATTATTGGTGTCATTAGGAATGCCATGGTTATCCAAATCCAATAAAGCAGGATTAGAATACAAACGGGCGATGCCAAAACTATCCATGAGTTTTGAAGCGTAACAATCGGGGTGATCCAGCATTAAAATAAGCAATTCTTCCACGCCCACGCTCTCAAAACCACTCGCATACATTCTTTTAAGCATTCTTAATAGCACAAAACTCCTAGCAGGCATTTTGGCTGGATCACTCTTTAAAGGCACATATTGCAACAAATAGTCTTTAAGGATTTGTTTTAATCTATCATAGTCATCTCTTTCTAAAGCGCCAATCATCTTTGCCCCGCTCTCATGCTCTAAAATGACCAATAGCACATGCTCTGTGGTGCAAAGGGCATGGTTAAGATCTAGGGCTAAATTTAAAGCTCGGTTTAGGACTTCATTGAGATCTTGATTGAATTTAGCCATTATCTTATCTCTTCTACCAATAATTTTAAGGGGAGATCTAGCTCTCTGGCTTTATCCCTAACCCATGCTGCCCTATGCCTGGCAATATCATAAGGATAGACGCCACAAACCCCCTCGCCATCACGATGGATGCTTGATGTGAGAGCTTGAGCCTCTTCTAAAGACTTGTCAAAAAAATCCCTCAAAGCAGAGATGACAAATTCCGCTGTCGTAATGGGGTCATCAACCATGATCACTTGCGCCATGGTGGGGGTGGGTATGTCATACATTTTCATGCTGCTCATCCATGCTACTTAGCGATCACAACAGGGATACTGGATTGTTCAACAAGGCTATTTTGGTGCGAAATGAACAAACGATACAACAAATTAGATTCGCTCGCCCCGATCAATAACAAATCATAATCCTTCGCCATATCCAAGACCACATCAATCAAATCGCCGCTTTTTAGAACGCTCTCGCACTCTATATTTTCTTTTTTGAAAGCGTCTTCAAATTGCTTTAACAAAGCCTTAGCTTTTTCTTCTTCTAAGGCTTCTGTCTGGCCATAATCCATCATCCCACTTTCGCTATAAATAAACACTTCCATGCTCACATGCAACAAGGTGAAACGGACCTCTTTAAGCGAATGGGCTAACTTGACAGCGAATTTAATAGCGTTATAACATTCTTGCGTGTCGCTAATCCCAAATAAAATATTCATAAGAACCAACCTTAAATGAAGTTTTGATATTATACCAAATAAACCCTAATTACCTCATGAAAGCTCAAGGATAAAGCGCTATAATATGGCTCAAAAAAGGGCATAAAAATAAGATCGAGCTATGACTTTTTAGCGCCTACTGATGAGATTCCAGAATGTGTTCTTGTGCCAAAGGAGCTTGGTAGAAAATTCAAAAAAGGAAAAAGTGAGTAAGACACTATTAGCTAAGGTGCTTGCTAACACCACAGATACCGATGCAAGCTATTGCTTTATCTCAGATTTAGCGGTGCAACTTGATAATATCAGCCCAAGAGTGTCTAAAAGCATCATAACCGCTCAAGCAGAGAGCGTTAGACTGACTTATGCGTTAATTGACAAGGTTTTGTATAACTCGCTCCACAATATTTTAAGTTTCATTTTTGATAATGTGAAGTTGCCACAAACCAAAAATGCATTGACAGCTCAAATCTTTGATGGGGCGTATCAATTTAAAGGTTAAACCATGCTCTTTATCAGCGCGACTAACACTAATGCCGGAAAAACCACATGCGCTAGGCTATTAGCCCAATATTGCAACGCTTGTGGCGTTAGAACGATTCTATTAAAGCCCATTGAAACAGGCGTTAATGACACAACCAACCACTTTAGCGATGCGCATTTATTCTTGCAAGATAACCGCCTTTTAGATCGCTCTTTAACCTTAAAAGACATTTCATTCTATCGTTACGCTAAAGCTTCAGCCCCTCTCATCGCCCAACAAGAAGAAAACCAAAACGCCCCTATTGACACGAATGATTTAATCCAACGCCTCCAAAATTTCACCAAAACTTACGATTTAGTCATCGTTGAAGGGGCTGGGGGGTTATGCGTGCCTATCACTTTAGAAGAAAACATGCTAGATCTTGCCCTAAAACTAAAAGCCAAAATACTTGTGATTAGCCATGATAATTTGGGCTTGATTAATGATTGTTTGCTGAATGATTTTTTATTGAAATCCCACCAACTAGACTATAAAATCGCTATCAATTTGAGGGAAAACAACGCCGCTTTTCACAGCGTCAGTTTGCCCTATATTAAGCTTTTTAACGAACGCTCCAATAACCCCATTGTGATTTTCCAACAAAGCCTAAAAGAATTAATGAGCTTTGCTCTTAAATAAAGTGCAGACAGAGCTCACGCTGATAAAAAAGCCCATTAACAGCAAAGCGTATAAAATCCAGCTAAAAATGGGTTTTGAAATGTCAGCGCTCTCTTTTAAGGGTTTTAAAAAAATCACATTAGGGAACATGTTAAACAAATTGATCCGCCAACCATAGTATTTCACTTCCACTTGCTGATTGACTAAACTTTGAGCGAGGGCTGAAATATCAGCCGAATTAAACTTAAAATAAAAAGGGAAGCTAAAGCGCGTGTCTTCGTTACGATAAACGGTTACGCTTTTTTTATCCTTAGGGTCGTAAGTTTGCACAAAATAGACATCTCTAGCAAGCGTTTTTACTTCCTTATTATTGGGCGTGTTTTCATTTTCATTCATCCTTTTGACTTCCACCCCGCTAATGACAGCCGCGCTATAATGGGGCATGCAATAGCTCACTAAGAGCATGAGCGCTAAAAAGATCGCCGTTAAAATGAACAAAACCACATTACGCACAAATTTTATCAACTTCATTCCTTATGATAGTATTAGCCTTTTTTCGCATCCAAACACCATTTAAGAGCTTAAAAAACGCTCTTTCACATGTTTTCAATCATCACGCTAGCAAATTCAGAGCATTTCACTTCTTTAGCCCCATCCATTAAACGAGCGAAATCATAAGTGACTTTCTTGCCCTTAATCGCTTTTTCCATCGCAGAAACGATCAAATCAGCCGCTTCCACCCAGCCCATATGCCTTAACATCATTTCCGCGCTCAAAATAATAGACCCCGGATTGACTTTGTCTAGCCCGGCGTATTTAGGAGCGGTGCCATGGGTGGCTTCAAACATGCCCACTGTGTCATTGAGATTAGCCCCAGGAGCGATACCAATACCCCCAACCATCGCCGCTAACGCATCAGAGATATAATCCCCGTTCAAATTCATGGTCGCAATAACGCTGTATTCGCTAGGGCGTAAGAGGATTTGTTGCAAAAACGCGTCAGCGATCATGTCTTTAATGATGATTTCTTTACCGGTTTTAGGGTTTTTCAAAGAACACCATGGGCCTTTATCAATGACTTGAGCGTTAAATTCTTTTTGAGCGAGCGCATAGCCCCATTTCATGAACGCCCCCTCAGTATATTTCATGATGTTACCTTTATGCACAAAAGTTACGCTTGGCTTGTCGTTATCAATAGCGTATTCAATCGCTTTCCTAACCAACCTCTCTGTGCCTTCTTTACTAATGGGTTTCACCCCTATGCCGCTGCTTTCAGGGAAGCGGATTTTTTTAACCTTTAGTTCATTTTGTAAAAAATGGATGAGTTTTTTCGCTTCCGCGCTGCCTTCTTGCCATTCAATGCCCGCATAAATGTCTTCAGAATTTTCTCTAAAAATCACCATATCCACTTTTTGTGGTTCTTTAACCGGACTCGGACTCCCATACCACCTAACCGGTCTCAAGCACACATACAGATCCATTTTTTGGCGTAACGCTACATTCAAAGATCTAAACCCCTCACCAATAGGCGTGGTCAAAGGCCCTTTAATAGAGACTTTATAATGATTAATCGCTTCAATAGTGTCCGGTAATAACCATTGCTCTTCAGGGCTTAATTCTTTATGATCTTTAAATTTTTGATAGCATTTTTCGCCCACAAACACCTCATACCATGCGATTTTTTTCTCGCCCTTATAAGCCTTTTGAACCGCGCTATCCACGACTTTAATCATCGCCGGGGTAATATCAGATCCAATGCCATCGCCCTCAATGAAAGGGATAATGGGGTGGTTTGGCACATGCAATTTGTTGTCTTTAATCGTAATTTCTTCACCCTCTTTAGGCTTTTGTAAGATTTTAGGGTTGTAAGCCATCTCTTATCCTTTTTATAAAATTTAAGCAACTATACTAGCGCAAAAATACTATATAACCCCTAAAAATCTTTTTTGAATGCGTGTTTAAAAGTAGCGATTGGAAATAACTTGAAAAAACGCAATGTTTTTAAAAAGAAATCATTTAATTTTTTGGCTTATAATGGAGTGCTATCATTCTAAAAACTTAAGGAAGCCAAATGTCTGTTACTTTAATCAATAATGAAAATAATGAACGCTATGAATTTGAAACGATTGAATGCACTCGTGGGCCTAAAGCGGTGGATTTTTCCAAGCTTTTTGAAACGACCGGGTTTTTTTCTTACGATCCAGGGTATTCTTCCACCGCCGGGTGCCAATCTAAGATCAGCTATATCAATGGCAAAAAAGGCGAATTGTATTACAGAGGGCATAGAATAGAAGATTTAGTCGCCAAATACAAATATGTAGATGTGTGCAAATTGCTCCTCACAGGGGAATTGCCTAAAAATCAAGAAGAAAGCTTGGAATTTGAATTAGAATTGCGCCACAGAAGCTTTGTGCATGAGAGCTTGTTAAACATGTTTTCAGCTTTCCCCACTAACGCCCACCCTATGGCGAAACTCTCTAGCGGCGTGTCTATTTTATCCACCCTTTATTCCACGCACCAAAACATGCACACTGAAGAAGATTACCAGACTATGGCTAGAAGGATTGTCGCTAAAATCCCCACGCTTGCGGCTATTTGCTATCGTAATGAAGTGGGAGCACCCATTATTTATCCGGATATCGCACGCTCTTATGTGGAAAATATCCTTTTCATGTTAAGAGGGTATCCTTATAGCCGATTAAAACACACCACTCAAGGCGAAGTGGAAATCACGCCCCTAGAAGTGGAAGCCTTTGATAAAATCCTAACCTTACACGCTGATCACAGCCAAAACGCCTCTTCTACCACGGTAAGGAATGTCGCTAGCACCGGCGTGCATCCTTATGCAGCCATAAGCGCGGGCATTAGCGCTTTATGGGGGCATTTGCATGGCGGAGCGAATGAAAAAGTGCTTTTGCAATTAGAAGAAATCGGCGATGTGAAAAATGTGGATAAATATATTGCACGCGTGAAAGACAAAAACGACAATTTCAAACTCATGGGCTTTGGGCATAGGGTGTATAAAAGCTACGATCCGCGTGCAAAAATCTTAAAAGGCTTAAAAGACGAACTGCACCAAAAAGGCGTTAAGATGGACGAGAGGTTGAGCGAAATCGCTGCGAAAGTGGAAGAAATCGCGCTAAAAGACGAGTATTTCATTGAAAGGAATCTCTACCCTAATGTAGATTTCTACTCCGGCACGATTTTAAGGGCTTTAAAAATCCCGGTGCGTTTTTTCACGCCGGTGTTTGTCATTGGCCGAACCGTAGGCTGGTGCGCTCAGCTTTTAGAGCATGTCAAAAGCCCGCAAGCTAGGATCACGCGCCCAAGACAAGTCTATGTAGGGGATTAAGGCTTTGCCCTATAGAGTATTGAATAGAGCGTGATTAGAGCGTTGGTTAAGCTTTAAGAAACGCTTCAAAGCTTGTTTAAAGGAGCGAAGCGTCTCGCCACCAAGCGAGCGGTAATTTAACCGCATGCAACCAAAACTTAACCCCACTTTTACAAGCAAACCCTTGAGTTTTTGGAAAAAATGGTTGCAAAACACCTCTCTTAAGAAAATTTAAGAAATCATTCTTACAATAAATTACAGCAAACCCAAAACCATCAAAGTTAAAAACCCCCTTTTTGTAACTACCCCCATTCAAACAACCTCATTCCTTTTAAAATGACCTTTATTGGTTTAATATTTGTTTAGAAACGCTACAAAAACCTTTTTTTTTTTTGTTGAAAGGGCAAAAACGCCTAATTAATATCAAAATCGCATTAATTTATACTATATTAACGAAAGCTTGCGATATGGAATTACTTAAATATACATTTCCGCAAGATCTACGGACAAAATCAATCTTATTTCAAGAAGTAAAGGAGAAAACATGAAGAAAAAATTTCTGTCATTAACCTTAGGTTCGCTTTTAGTTTCCACTTTAAGCGCTGAAGACAACGGCTTTTTTGTGAGCGCGGGCTATCAAATCGGTGAATCCTCTCAAATGGTGAAAAACACTAAAGGCATTCAAGATCTTTCAGATAGCTATGAAAGATTGAACCATCTTTTAACGAGTTACAGCGCCCTAAACACTCTCATCAGGCAGTCCACCGACTCCAACGCTATCAATAACGCAAGGACTAATTTGGATGCGAGCGCGAAGAATTTAATCAGTGATAAAGCTAGCTCCCCGGCGTATCAAGCGGTGCTTTTAGCGCTCAATGCGGCAGCGGGGTTGTGGCAAGTCATGAGCTATGCGATCAGCCCTTGTGGCCCTGGCAAAGACAGCAACAAAAATGGGGGCGTTCAAACCTTTGAAAACACACCAACAAATCAATGGGGAGGGACTACCATTACTTGTAACACTACTGGATATGAACCAGGACCATATAGTATTATATCCACTGAAAATTACGCGAAAATCAATAAAGCCTATCAAATCATCCAAAAGGCTTTTGGAGCAAGTGGGAAGGATATTCCTGCCTTAAGCGACACCAACACCGAACTTAAATTTACAATCAATGGGAGCAACAATAGCAATAATAATAAAGAAGAAATTATTACAAAAAATAACGCTCAAATTCTTTTAGAACAGGCTAGCACCATTATAACTACCCTTAATAGCGCATGCCCATGGATCAATAATGGTGGTAAAGGTGGTGCAAGCAGTGGTAGTTTATGGGAAGGAATACATTTGAAAGGCGATGGGAGCGCGTGCGGGATTTTTAAAAATGAAATCAGCGCGATTCAAGACATGATCAAAAACGCTCAAATAGCCGTAGAGCAATCCAAAATCGTTGCCACAAACGCGCAAAACCAGGACAACCTGGACACTGGGAAAGCATTCAACCCCTATAAAGACGCTGACTTTTCTCAAAGCATGTTCGCTAACGCTAGAGCGCAAGTGGAGATTTTAAACCGCGTCCAAGCAGTGGTGAAGGACTTTGAAAGAATCCCTGCAGCGTTCGTGAAAGACTCTTTAGGGGTGTGTCATGAAGTGCAAAATGGCCATCTCCGTGGCACGCCATCTGGCACGGTCACTTCTAACACTTGGGGAGCCGGCTGCGCGTATGTGGGAGAGACCGTAACGAATCTAAAAAACAGCATCGCTCATTTTGGCGACCAAGCACAGCAAATCCATAACGCGCAAGACCTCGCCTACACTTTAGCGAACTTCAGCAGCCAGTATAAAAAGCTAGGCGAACATTATGACAGCATCACAGCAGCCATTTCAAGCTTGCCTGACGCTCAATCTTTGCAAAATGTGGTGAGCAAAAAAACTAACCCTAACAGCCCGCAAGGCATACAGGATAACTACTACATTGACTCCAATATCCATTCTCAAGTGCAATCTAGGACTCAAGAGTTAGGCAGTAACCCTTTCAGACGCGCCGGGCTAATCGCCGCTTCTACCACCAATAACGGCGCGATGAATGGGATTGGCTTTCAAGTGGGCTATAAGCAATTCTTTGGGAAAAACAAACGATGGGGTGCAAGATACTACGGCTTTGTGGATTACAACCACACCTATAATAAATCCCAATTTTTCAACGCCTCTTCTGATGTTTGGACTTATGGCGTGGGGAGCGATTTGTTAGTGAATTTCATCAACGATAAAGCCACTAAACACAATAAAATTTCTTTTGGTGCGTTTGGCGGTATCCAACTAGCAGGGACTTCATGGCTTAATTCTCAATTCGTGAATTTGGCGAATGTGAATAACTACTATAAGGCTAAAATCAACACCTCCAACTTCCAATTCTTATTCAATCTGGGCTTAAGGACCAATCTCGCTAGAAATAAGAGAAGAGGTGCTGATCATTCCGCGCAACATGGCATGGAATTAGGCGTGAAGATCCCCACGATCAACACGAATTACTATTCTTTGCTAGGCACTACCTTGCAATACAGAAGGCTTTATAGCGTGTATCTCAACTATGTGTTTGCTTACTAAAAGCTCGCATTAAACCCCTTTTTAAACCCTCTTTTTAGGGGGCTTAATCCGCTTCTTTTAACGGGCTTTTCTTTTAACTCTTTTTAATCTTTTCATAAATTAGCGTTCCCTCAAAAACACTACCTTAAACCAAGAAAAAGAAATTTCAAGTGGTTTAAAAGAGCGTTTGCTATTTTTACGCTTCCCACTTTTACGCTTCATGCCATGCCC
The DNA here is from genome assembly GCF_000277405.1 of Helicobacter pylori Shi112. Classification (NCBI taxonomy): domain Bacteria; kingdom Pseudomonadati; phylum Campylobacterota; class Epsilonproteobacteria; order Campylobacterales; family Helicobacteraceae; genus Helicobacter; species Helicobacter pylori. The sequence continues at coordinate 22,595 of NC_017741.1, read as the reverse complement.
CTCATTTGCCCCATATCCTAACCATGGAGCGTGAAAAATCTTGTAGCAAACACGCTTTAAAGCTCTTGCAAGCCACCCTAAAAGTCTTAAAATAAACCATAAAATCCCCATACCTACGATATAATCCTAAGATTGATTGATTCTAAGGGGCGTGTTTGACACCATTATTCCATTTGAAGTTTTTAAAGCCCTTAAGTTGTCTGCAAGCCGGTTTGCTTTATAGCCTTATTTTTGGCGTTTTATACCATTTCCCTTTGTTCGCTTATGTTTATAAAGAAAGCAACCAGGTTAGTTTTATAGCCATGATTGTTGTTGTGCTTTTTTGCGTTAATGGCACTCTTTTTTTAACATTAGGCTTGATCTCTATCCATTTGATGCGCCTAAGCGCGATTGTTTTTAGCTTGCTCAATTCCATCGCTTTTTATTTCATTAGCGCTTATGGGGTGTTTTTAAATAAAAGCATGATGGGTAATGTCTTAAACACCAATACGCATGAGCTTTTAGGCTTTTTGAGCGTTAAATTATTCATTGTTATCGTTGTTTTTGGGGTGTTGCCTGGCTATGTCATCTATAAAATCCCCCTTAAAAATTCTTCTAAAAAAGCGCCCTTTTTAGCGATCTTGGCGCTAGTGTTTATCTTTATCGCTAGCGCTTTAATGAACGCTAAAAATTGGCTGTGGTTTGACAAGCATGCGAAATTCATAGGGGGCTTAATTTTGCCCTTCGCTTATAGCGTGAACGCTTTTAGGGTGAGCGCTCTTAAATTTTTCGCCCCCACTATCAAACCGCTCCCTCTTTTTTCGCCCAATCGTTCTCATTCGTTTGTGGTGCTAGTCATTGGCGAAAGCGCTAGGAAGCATAATTACGCCCTTTATGGCTATAAAAAACCCACCACCCCAAAATTAAGCAAGCGTTTAGCCGATAACGAACTCACTCTTTTTGACGCCATTTCTTGCGCCACTTACACGACCGCGAGTTTGGAATGCATTTTAGATTCTTCTTTTAAAAACAGCTTGAACGCTTATGAAAATTTACCGACTTACTTGACTAAAGCCGGTATCAAAGTCTTTTGGTATAGTGCGAATGACGGCGAAAAGAATGTTAAGGTTACAAGCTATCTTAAAAACTATGAATTGATTCAAAAATGCCCCAATTGTGAAGCGATCGCTCCTTATGATGAATCCTTACTCTATAATTTGCCTGACCTTTTAAAAGAACACTCTAATGAAAATGTCTTACTCATCTTACACCTTGCAGGCTCGCATGGCCCCAACTATGACAATAAAGTGCCTTTAAATTTTAGGGTGTTTAAACCCTATTGCTCAAGCGCTGATTTGTCTTCTTGCTCCAAAGAAAGCCTGATTAACGCCTATGACAACACCATTTTTTACAACGACTATCTGTTAGACAAGATCATTAGCATGCTCAAAAATGCCAAACAGCCCGCCTTAATGATCTATTTGAGCGATCATGGCGAAAGTTTGGGCGAAGGAGCGTATTATTTGCATGGCATTCCTAAAAGCATCGCCCCCAAAGAACAATACGAGATCCCCTTTATCGTTTATGCTAATGAGCCTTTCAAAGAGAAGCATTCCATCATTCAGACCCAAACCCCAATCAATCAAAATGTTGTTTTCCATAGCATTTTAGGGGTGTTTGAAGATTTTAAAAACCCTAGCGCTGTTTATCGCCCTTCTTTAGACCTGCTTAAACACAAAAAAGAGTAAAATAACACGCATGAAAAGATTCTTATTTAAACAAAAATTTTGTGAAAGCCTGCCTAAAAGCTTTTCTAAAACTTTATTAGCGCTCAGTTTGGGCTTGATTTTATTGGGCATTTTTGCACCTTTCCCTAAAGTCCCTAAACACAAAAGCGTGCCTTTGGTGTTTCATTTCACCGAGCATTACGCGCGCTTTATCCCTACGATTTTATCTGTGGCCATCCCTTTAATTCAAAGAGATGCGATAGGGCTTTTTCAAGTCGCTAACGCCTCTATCGCTACAACTCTTCTCACGCACACCACCAAAAGAGCCTTAAATAATGCAACGATCAATGATCAGCGTTTGGGCGAGCGCCCTTATGGGGGTAATTTCAACATGCCAAGCGGGCATTCGTCTATGGTGGGTTTGGCGGTGGCGTTTTTAATGCGCCGTTATTCTTTTAAAAAATACTGGTGGCTCTTGCCCCTAGTCCCTTTAACCATGCTCGCTCGCATTTATTTAGACGCGCACACCACTGGTGCGGTGTTGGCCGGGCTTGGTATTGGAATGTTGTGCGTAAGCCTTTTTACAAGCCCCAAAAAGCCCTAATCAAAAGCCTTAATTTCTGTTTTTATAATCTTCATAAGAAAAGTTTTTAAGGATTTTAAACCCTTGTTGATCCAATCTAGCCAAGCTTGGGAGTGGCACGCCATTAAACGAGTTGTTTTTGACAATCGTATAATGGAGCATGTCTTGAAACACGATTTTATCGCCCCTTTTTAAAGGCGTCTCAAAGCTAAAACTCCCCATAAAATCCCCCGCTAAACAAGTAGGACCGCCTAAAAAGTAAGAAAACGCCCCTTGATTTTCGCCCTTTTCAACTTCAACAAGCTCTTCATCATTTTCTACGGAAACTTTAAGGATGCTAGGGCGATAAGGCATTTCCAAGCAATCGGGCATGTGAGCGCTAAAAGAAGCGTCTAAAATCGCAATTTCTTGATCGTTTTTAACGATGTCTATCACGCTTGCGATCAAAAACCCACATTGCCACCCTATGGCTTCCCCAGGCTCTAAAACCACTTCTATATCATGATAACGCTCTTTAAAATCCTTAATCGTTTGGATGAGCAAATTCACATCATAATCGCTCCTAGTGATGTGATGCCCCCCACCAAAATTCACCCACTCCATATTTTCTAAATAAGGCTTGAAATGCCTTTCCACATGCTCTAAAGTCCGGCACAAAGCGTCAGCGTTTTGCTCGCAATGCGTATGAAAATGCAGCCCGCTCACCCCCTCTAACCCATGCTCTTTAACCCCCTTTTCAAACTCGCTAGGCGTAACCCCTAACCGGCTCACTTTAGAGCATGGGTTATAAATGGCTGGGGTTACTTCGCTATAAAGAGGGTTGATCCTCAAACCCATTTTAATGGGGCTTAAGCCCAAGTTTTCTAATTGTTTGTTTTTATCTAAAATCCTGTCTTTATAGGTAGCGTATTGGTAAAAAGAGTTAAAAATAATGCTTGTCGCTAGGGGTAAGATCGCGCTCATTTCAGCCTCTTTGAAAGCCGGGCTATAAACGCAAATTTCCTTCCGGCTCTCTCGCCCCCCAAATTCTTCAAAAGCGAGCTTAGCCTCATAAAGACCGCTCGCGCAACACCCGTTCAATTTTTGCCTTAAAATCCCAAACTCACGCCAAAACGCATACCCCTTTAAAGCGAGCAAGACCTTTGCCCCGCTTTGTTGGCGCACGATTTCTAAAATCTTGGCGTTTTTTTCTAAGCGTTCGCTCTCTAACACATAGCAAGGGGTGGGGATAGCGCTGTATTTTTTCATGCTGATTCCAAAAATTGCTTAACCACTCGCTGTATGTCTTTGGGGTTAGACTTGGAGATGAAATCATCGGCCTTTAAACTCCTGGCCATGTCTTCATTAGAACTGCCGCTCATAGAAGAATTGACCACGATAGGGATTTTTGAAGTCAAAGGATTGTTTTTAACCTGCTTGATCACTTCAAAACCGCTCGCTTCTGGCATTTCTAAATCGGTAATAATAAGGCCAATGCTGCTCACATCGGTTGTGGGGTTGAACAAATGCTCCAATAAGGTTTTACCATTGATAAAATCTATATGCTTGACGCCCAGCTTGTCTAAAATCATTTGCATGGTTTTTAAAACGCTTGGGGAGTCATCAGCAAGCAAAACGCATTGGTTAGAATGGATTTTAGAGAGCGTCTCTAAATCGCTGTGTTTTTCATCTTCAATCCAAGGGAACACATCTATAAGCATTTTTTCAATATCCACCACTTGCACCAAGCGCCCGTCAAAATAGCGCGTGCGGCTCACGAGTTTGTTATTCCCAGCAGATCCCCCTAGCCCAGCGCTTTGCTCCATTTCAGTCCATTTCTTGCTCAAAATCCTATCCGCTTCATAGATCCTAACCCCTATCGTCCAGCGAGAAAACTCACAAATCATAACAATATCGTCTTCGCCTTTTTCTTTTTCTATCCTATAAGGGCGTAAATCCTTGTTTTTGTTTTGGCTGTCATAATAAAACCATTTTTTCATATCAATCAAAGGAATGGTGAGCTCTCTTATAATGATTAAGCCCTCAACGAGCGAATTGTTTTCGTGGCTGATGACAGTGAGATTGCCATGGTATTTCACCACTTCACGGATCTTAAAGACATTAACCGCATACAAACCCTTGTTTTTACCCAGCCTGAAACACAACAATTGCAACTCGTTATTTTTATGCAAACTCGTAACTTGATCAATGCCCGCTAAACTATCAGTCATGACTTCCCCTTAATTTAGGTTTTCGTATCGTTTTATAATTATACCGTGTTTGTGTTTAATGCCAATGACACTTAAAACTTTGGGGGTTTTTTAAATCATTTTAAACGATTCAAAACAAACCCGTTTTTAAAACTGCGCACGTATAAAATATTATGGCGGTTAGAGCAAAAGATTTGTGGGGCTGTTACAAACCCAGAAAGCAATTCCCTAGCGTCAATGACTTTGGGGTTTTCAAGCGATCTTTTACAAGGCTTTAATGAAAACGAAAAAGCGTCAATAGAATCAGCTTGAACTTCATAATTTTCAAAGGCTTTATTTTTGATACGCATAAGATAGATTTTATGGGCAAAAATGCTCGTGTTCCTGGTATCTGCAAAGGTGCTAACGCCTGAATACAACGAAGTTACTAGCCCCCCAACAAACCCCAAATAATAATTCGCCACCGCTTGCATGCCCACCTTAAAAGTAGCCGATAAAATGGCTCTGGTGATAATGTAGGGCAATTGCTTCCTAAACTCGCTAGAAACCACCGCGTCTATTGAGGCTAAAGTGTCAAAGGGTGTTACTTTTTCGCCGTCTTTTAAAGTGAAATTTTGATAAAACGCTTCCCCTTTTTCTAGCTTGGGCAAGGCCACACTCACATTATAAATCGAATCGATCGCATAAATAGGCACATCAATTTTAAATTCGCTTTTTTGTGGCTCTTTGCCATCTTCAATGATGATCCAAGTGAAATAACTCCTATTAGGGTTTTTGAAAAAAACCAAGTCTTTAGCCACGAAAGGGCTTTGACTGATCCCATAGGCTTCATTAAGATAGCCTAACCCCTTATTTTTATCCCCATTTAAAGCGTAAAACAACCCTGAAAGATACGAAACCGCCGGGTTAAGCAAGCCTTGATAAGCTTCGTATTTGTCTAAATTAGAATAGGTGTTGTTTAAGATCTCGCTCACTTCTGCCCTAGAGCGTTCCATATTAATATTGTGCTTTTTGCTAGAATCGATCTCTTTAATGGCTTTTTGCACTTCCTCATAATAAAATTCTTTAGCCCTGCGCTGGCGTTCATTCGCGCGGTTGAATTGCACCCTAGCGTTCGCGCTATCGTTTAAAAGCATGTAGTCTATCGCTTTGTAATAATTGATTAAAACGCCCTCATAAATATTCCCTCCATAAGCGCGCACATTATCATTAATCATGGTAGCTCCCACATAACCAGCCCCTCTTGTAAAAGCGCTTTGCGTTTTATCAAAGCGTTGTTCGGCTTGATCTAATACCCCTAAAGAAGTCTTGTAATCTCTTGCGTATAAAGCGCTCAAGCCGTTTTGCAAATCCCATAAAAGAGCGTTCTTTTTTTTCTTAGTGAATTGTTTGGAATATTCATAAGCTTTTTTAGGGCTTTCTTCATAATAGAGCGTGTTAAAATGTTCTAAGTCCATACGATAGCCTATGCAACCTGTTAATGATACTCCTAAAATTACCGACATCAACAGAACGAATATTTTCAATCTAACCCTTTTAATTGGCATTTTTTGCTTGACTAATTTGAGCGTATCATAACATTTTTAATGAAAACATAAGCTTTTTATGGTTAAAATGATCCTTAAGCTCTTATTTAGACCTATGCAATAGGATTTTAGGGTAACGCTTCAGGGTAGGAATACAGCAGAGTCCCCTAATTTCTTGTGTGCCTTAGCCATCTGAATAGGAGTGCTTCAAAATGATATTAACTTTTTAAAACAAAACTAACTTTTTAAAACTAGCTCTTCAAAAGTTTCTCACGCCACTCTGTAGGGTAGTCTTTTTGTAACGCTTTCACTTTATTCACATGGCTAGAGTCTGAATTAAAGATTTTCAAATAACGCCCCAAACTTTCCAAACTCACATCAATCATGTTAGAACTCCTATTACCCAGATTTTTGACTAAAACCTGCCTGGCATACAAAGGGGTGTTTTCTAAAAAAGAAATTTCAGTTTCGCTCAAAGGCACATTGAAGTGGTGTTTCAACTCCCTAGCGTTTTTTTGCGGATACAAAATAAGAGTCCCCATGTTGCTCAAAAAACTATGAGCGTTTTTAACCCCGCTTAATTGGTAAATATCTTGCAAAGCCAACACCACCACGCCATTAGCTTTTCTGGCTTGCGTGATTAAAGCGTTAATTTTAGCGTTCAATAAATCGTTCTCCACATAGGATTTAAACTCGTCTAAAAAAACCAAAAAACCGCTGTCGTTTTTCCTGGACTCTTCTAAAATTTTATAAAACAAATAATAGGCTAAAAGCCCTAAGTCTTTAGGGTTTTGGGTGATGGTGTCTAGGTTTATCACATTTAAAAAAGCGTTGGAGTTGAATGCGTCATTCAAAGCGTTAAAAAGGGGGTTATTCAAATACGGCTCTAAACTCAAGCCCAATTGGTTAGATGAGGTTCTTTTAAGCGTCTCTTTAAAATCTAGCAAACTAAAATCTTTAGGGTATAAGGTCTCATAAAGGCTCTTAATCGCGCCAGAAATCGCATTCATGTCTTCTAAGGCTTCTTTATCCCTTGAAGGGGCAAGATCAAACATGCTCAAAAAGAAGGATTGCAAAAATTCTAAATTCTGCAAATTAGGCTCTAAACAAAAGGGGTTGATGCTAAAAGATTTGCCGTCATGGTAATGCCCTTTAAAAAATTTTGTGAAAGAATACAGCCCTTGCATCCTGTCAAAAGCTAAAAGGCGCATGTTTTGGTATTTCAAAGCGCTCATCATTAAAAAACTAATCAGCGTGCTTTTACCGCTCCCAGTGGCCCCTATGATTAGAGTATGCCCATTCACTCTAGCGATTTCTTTAGCGTTGTTGTGGCTCACTTCTTGGTTGTGGAAATTGAATAAAAAAGGGGAATAATCCAAATTTTTAAACACGCTCAAAGGGCTATTCCCCCATGAATTAGCCTTAAAACCTAAATTTTGCCTTTCAAACACCATTAAACACGCTAGGGCTTTAGAGGTTAAAAAACGCAAGCGGTGGTTTAAATGGATGCGTTCAGGGAAAAAGGAAAAATACCCCCCCTTCAAGCCAAAAGTTTCTATAACGCCCACTAGGTTTTCTTTAAATAAAAGCCCTAAAACTAAGCTTGTTTGAGCGTCTAAATCCTCTAAACTAGGGGCTTTGATAAGAATGTTTAGGGCGAATTTTTGCATGGATAGGCGTTTGGTTTTGACTAGTTCTTGGTATTCTAGCAGCTCGTTTTTAACGAGATTGGACATGCTAAATTTGGCCCTCTCTTTTAAAAAACTCAGCGTTTTATTGACGCTCATAGGCTCTATAGAAAAGATAATGTCTAAGGGCGTTTCTTGGTACAAAAGCGCTCCGATCGCTATAGAAGTGATGCGCTCGCTCTCATAAGCTTTAATGCCAATCAAGCGGTTATAGGTTTTTTGATTAAAGCTTTCTTGAATGAAATAATCTTTTTCAAAAGTGATAGAACTAGCGATATAACTATCGCTCAAATACCCCCCTACTAGGGGCTTTAAAGGGAGATCAAACCCGTTAATGTATTCCGCATAAAAATTCAAAACCTCTTTGGAGCTTAAGAGTTTGGGGGCATAGTTTTTGAGCTGGATTTCTAAGCTTTTTAAAGTTTCTTGCAAAAAATGCGCTTTATAAGAGAGGATGTCCTTAAAATTTTCCCTATTGGCATGCATAAGAGATTTTTTCTTATGCTCTAAAACGCCTTGTAAAGAATGCGCACTTTCTAAAACTAAAAAATACTGATTTTCATACACTTCTTTATTTTCAAATTGATTCAAAATCGCTTGCAAGTATTTAGAATCAGATTGAATGTTTTGTTGGTGATCAATTTTGCGCCTTTTAACCACAAGGCGCGCCACGACTTTTTCTAAAGAATCCAACGCCATTTGGCGCTCGGTGAAGAGATCTTGCAATTGCTCTGTACTTAAATGGGTGTAACTCACCCCCTCTAAACGGAGGATACCCACTAAGTTTTCGTTTTTAGTGAGCAAAAAATGCTCATCATACAAGCCTAAAATGTTGTTTTCTTCGCTCATAGAATAGCTTTTAGGCAAAACCCCTAAAAAATAGTTTGAAACTTTTTGTTTGATGGCGCTCAAAAGCTTTTCTAACATTCTACGCTCTATAACATTTGGTTTTAGTCTTTATTTTACTTCTAGCAATAATAATATCTGCAATATCTTCATCAAAAAATTCCAGCACGCTAAAGAGCGCTAAAAACCCTAAATACAATAAAAAAGCGCTCAACAAATCAATCCAAGGGAGCAAAATAAAAGGCGCAAAAACAGAAATCAAATAAGACTTAGCGTTCAGCCATAAAAATTTTTCTTTAACCGAAATTTCACGCAGATTCTTCACGCTCGCTGACAGGATAATCATTAAAAAATTCCCATGAACCAATTCGCTAAACTCGGGGCTTTAAAGAATAAAAAAATCCCAAACACCACGCCAAGGATCGTGAATAAAATCTCTTTCCACCGGTCTAAATTCCTCCACACATAAATAGCGATCCCTATGAAAATCACCATTAAAATCCCCTTAGCGATGGGGCTTTTGAGCTGGGCTTCTAGGGCGTTAAAAAACCCCTCTAAACCTTCAGCGAACAAACTTGAAACGCACATGCCTACTAAAAAAATGATTTTTAAAAAATGAGCGGACATATCAAAACCCTTCTGTTTAATTTTAATTAACTTTATAATGCTTTATTATCTCAAAAAAACCATAAAAACTCCCTAAAAGGGGTCAAAAGGGGTGGCTTTTATCTTTAAAAGGGGTAAAAAAGCAAAGCTAAAGAGGTAAAAGCCTTACTATTCTACGATTTGATAGACATAAGAAAGATTAGCGTGTTCTTTGGTTTGTAGGGCGTTCTCTTCTAAGAGGTTTTGAATCTTTTCAAAACTATATTGCAAATGGTTGTAAGCAACAATCGCCACCTCATCGCCTTTTTGCAAAAAATGCTCTTGAGCAAAGGGCATATAAGGGGTAGCCCCTATCGCAAAAATCATTTTAGTGGGGAAATTATGGTGCTCTAAAAAAGGTCTTAGAGCCTCTAAAGAGTCGCCATCTTGTTGGTAATTGAGCCTATCTTTGATCCAGTCTAGCAGTTTCTGGTAGAAAAACTCGTATTTGATCAATTTGCTGTTTTCCCCATAAATGCGCCAAACATTATTGTATTTCAAAAAAGACGCGATAGAGAAATTGTTACACACCCCCCCATAAACAAACCTATCAATAGGCAATTTCTTCCCCATGCCTTTAGAAGCCGGTGAAAAATTCTTTTTTTGGGAGAGTTTTGTGGCGTCCAAATTGCGCACAGAAGTGTCGTTAAACGCCATGAAAAAATTAGGCACAAGCTTAGTAACGAAATGTTTTTCATCGTATTTAACATCGCATTCTAAAGCGATTTCTGGCTCTGCTTGCACCCTTAAATTTGGATCGTTAGGCAAAATAATCTTATGGTTATCAATGCAACAACGCCCCAAATAGCAATTCTCATACGGGATATAAAAAGGGAATAACCCCTTAGGGGCGTCCTTTTCTTCGCTTTTCATGTTAATAAAACTATGACTCTCTCCCGCTTGTTCCAAATGCCCTGCAAAATTCCCCACCACACCAAAACCTAAAAACTCTTGCATGCAAACCTCCTAAAAAACAGCCTAACGCTGATTAGAGCTTTTTTCATTATAGCATAAAAGAAAACCCCTAAAACCCTCAAAAAACTCCCCTTCAAGCAAACAAATACTCTCTAGCGCTCTCTTTATCCAAAGGGTAAAGTTCGCGCTTTTCATCCCCTATTTGAATGAGATAAGCTTGATTTTTTAAAGTCTTAGCATAGCCTAAAGCGATACGGCCGGCCAATTCTTTATCTTCTTTGCTGGCGTTTTTATCCACCAAACTCAAAGGGCCTTTACAACTTAGTAATTCAATCTTATCCATTAAGGGGTGCTGAATGTCTAGTTTATGGTTTTCTTCTTCATTCCTTGCCACCACCAAACGAGCGTTATTGGGCAAGATAAAATAACGCCCGTTTTTGACAATCACGCTGTCTTCAAACACCATTTCTCTGTATTCTTTCAAATTCTTAATCTTATTGCTCACTTGAATGTCCGTAAGCAAGCACCCCCCACCTGGCTTTTCATAATATTTCAAGCCGTAATCTTTAATCATTTGCAATTGCCTGCTTCGCCCCCTACCGCTCACATCTAAAAGTTTTTCTCTATCAACCCAGCCCTTTTTTTCCATGAAAGTAGGCTCTAATAGTTTCGCGCTCATGGGTCGCAATAACAACTCATCTAAAAATTGCGGTTTCTCACCGCTTGCTTGCGTTCTGTCTAAAATGGGATCAAAACGCGCCTCTTCGCCCACTTCTCTGACTAATTTCCTCACCTGATTTAGCGCTTCTTTCCTTTGGGATTTAGGGCGTTGCCCCAACACTTCCCCGCTCAAAACAAAATCTGCGTTCAATTCAAGCATTTTATAAAAAGCGTTCCTAAACATATTGGCGTGGCAATCAATGCAAGGGTTGAAATATTTCCCATAGCCGTATTTGGGCTTGAACAACACATCGTTAAAAAATTGCTCTCTAATATCGCACACCAAGAGCTTAGCCCCGATTTGCGCGGTGGCGTTTTCAAAATACTCTCTTTTATCCTTATTCCCCCCAAACCCTATATTGAAGTGTAAAGCGCTCACTTCAATGCCTTGATCAATGAGCAATTTCATAGACAACAAACTATCCAACCCCCCACTAAATAAGGCTAAAGCTTTTATTGGTTTCATATGGCGACTAATTCTCCTTGTTTTAATTTCATAATGGCCTGGCGAGCCTTTTTTAAAAAGATCATTTTTTCGCTAAAAGGGAGCGAGCTTTTAGGGATTTCTTTGAGTTGCCGCTCAAAATAGCGCAAAATCAACAAACGCAATTCCTTTTCAAAACCCCCTTTTTTTAGGGGTAAATTCGCATCTAATAATAACGCAACTAATTTAGGGTCGTCCAATTTTTCTTGACACAAAGCGTCAAATTCTTGTTTTTTATGCAAGAATACCCCACTATGGATATAACCCACCGCTAAATCCAACAAGCTTCTGTCTTCTAAAAGATAGCGGATCACTAATTTTTCTAAAAATTCCAAACTGAGCGTGCTAGGAGCATTAACCAACTTTTGAGCATGATTAGGTTTTTCTGTTTTGGGGTAAAAAGGCTGAAAAGAGACTCGCTCTCTAATCCCTAAAACATGCAAAGGCGCTTGCAAAAGAGAAGCGATTAAGGGCTTGTATTCGCTTTGTAAAAGCAAGGAAAAGTTTTTTAAAAACCCTAACATTTCTTTAAGGGCCTTATCTTTTTCTAAAGGATCGTCTAAAAGATAAGAACCCGCCATGTGCCTTAAAACAAATTCAATAAAAGCCATGGGGCGCGATAGCCAATTTTTTAAGGTTTCAATCTGGCCATTAGCGATCATATCCGCTGGATCCAGGTTGTTTTCAAAGAGAATCACCCCTCCCCTCCTTTGCTCTTTAGCCAACATCAAGCTCGCTTTATAGGCTGCATTTCGCCCTGCTTTATCCCCATCATAGCTTAAGAGGATTTCTGGCTCGCCTTTTTTAAGCAAGGGCAAATGCGATGGCGTTAAAGCTGTCCCAAGCGTGGCTATGGCGTTTTTAAAACCCGCCTGATGCAATAAAATCACATCCAAATACCCCTCTGTTACAATGACTTGCTTTTGTTTGTAGATGTGTTCTTTAGCCAAATGGTAGCCATAGAGCAAACTGGATTTATCAAAAAGCTTATTTTGGGGCGAATTGATATACTTGGCCGCTTTTTCTTTTAAGGTGCGCCCTCCAAAGCCCACCACTTGAGCGCTAGGGCTATAAATAGGGAACATGATGCGATCCAAAAAGCGCAAATAGGTTCTATCCTTTTTATCGCTCTTGCCTAACACGCCTAATTCAATGAGTTTGTCCTTATTCAAGCCTTTATTTTCAATGCCGTAATCAATTCTATTCGTGCATAAGCCTAATTTAAACGCTCTTATACTCTCTATACTAAGCCCTCTTTTTTGCAAATAATTCAAAAAAAACGGGGCGTTAAAAAGCTCTTCTTGATACAACGAGCTCACCATTTCTAAAAGGTGGTAGTCTTCTTTATGATCGTAATAAACGCCTTTGTCATACTCTAAAGCCACATTGAATCGGTGGGCTAATTTCTCTAACGCTTCCACAAACGAAAGTTTTTCAAATTCCATCACAAATTTAATGCTATCCCCGCTCGCCCCACACCCAAAGCAATGGTAAAACCCTTTAACTTGATTGACGCTAAAACTCGCGCTCCTTTCTTCATGAAAAGGGCAACAAGCCATGTAATTAGAACCTGATTTTCTCAAATCCACATAAGAGCTAATGATTTCTACAATATCTATCGTTTGCAAAAGGCGATCAATGGAACTTTTAAGAATCATTTTTCATGCTTTCTTCATCTTGCTTTCTTGTTGTAACTCGCTTGAATGAATTATACTCAATTAAAAAATCTTTGTTGATAACGCCCCCTTTTCTAATCCTTATATTTTTAAACTAATGAAACTTTATACAAATAGACTTAATAATCCTTATAGTTATATTATTAGCTTTGTTTTTATGGCTTGACTTATCCCTAAAAATGCGCTATAGTTGTGTCGCTTAAGAATATTAAGCGCTAATTTTCTATTTTATTTATCAAAACTTAGGAGAACTGAAATGAAGTTTCAACCATTAGGAGAAAGGGTCTTAGTAGAAAGACTTGAAGAAGAGAATAAAACCAGTTCAGGCATCATCATCCCTGATAACGCTAAAGAAAAGCCTTTAATGGGCGTAGTCAAAGCGGTTAGCCATAAAATCAGCGAGGGTTGCAAATGCGTTAAAGAAGGCGATGTGATCGCTTTTGGCAAATACAAAGGCGCAGAAATCGTTTTAGACGGCGTTGAATACATGGTGCTAGAACTAGAAGACATTCTAGGTATTGTGAGCTCAGGCTCTTGTTGTCATACAAATAGTCATGACCATAAACATGCTAAAGAGCATGAATCTTGCTGTCATGATCACAAAAAACACTAAAAAACATTATTAAGGATACAAAATGGCAAAAGAAATCAAATTTTCAGATAGTGCAAGAAACCTTTTATTTGAAGGCGTGAGACAACTCCATGACGCTGTCAAAGTAACCATGGGGCCAAGAGGTAGGAATGTGTTGATCCAAAAAAGCTATGGCGCTCCAAGCATCACCAAAGACGGCGTGAGCGTGGCTAAAGAGATTGAATTAAGTTGCCCGGTGGCTAACATGGGCGCTCAACTCGTTAAAGAAGTAGCGAGCAAAACCGCTGATGCTGCCGGCGATGGCACGACCACAGCGACCGTGCTTGCTTATAGCATTTTTAAAGAGGGTTTGAGGAATATCACGGCTGGGGCTAACCCTATTGAAGTGAAACGAGGCATGGATAAAGCCGCTGAAGCCATTATTAATGAGCTTAAAAAAGCGAGCAAAAAAGTAGGCGGTAAAGAAGAAATCACCCAAGTAGCGACCATTTCTGCAAACTCTGATCACAATATCGGGAAACTCATCGCTGACGCTATGGAAAAAGTGGGTAAAGACGGCGTGATCACCGTTGAAGAAGCTAAGGGCATTGAAGATGAATTAGATGTCGTAGAGGGCATGCAATTTGATAGAGGCTATCTCTCCCCTTATTTTGTAACAAATGCTGAGAAAATGACCGCTCAATTGGATAACGCTTACATCCTTTTAACGGATAAAAAAATCTCTAGCATGAAAGACATTCTCCCGCTACTAGAAAAAACCATGAAAGAGGGCAAACCGCTTTTAATCATCGCTGAAGACATTGAGGGCGAAGCTTTAACGACTCTAGTGGTGAATAAATTAAGAGGCGTGTTGAATATCGCAGCGGTTAAGGCTCCAGGCTTTGGGGACAGAAGAAAAGAAATGCTCAAAGACATCGCTGTTTTAACCGGCGGTCAAGTTATTAGCGAAGAATTAGGCTTGACTTTAGAAAACGCTGAAGTGGAGTTTTTAGGCAAAGCCGGAAGGATTGTGATTGACAAAGACAACACCACAATCGTAGATGGCAAAGGCCATAGCCATGATGTCAAAGACAGAGTCGCACAAATCAAAACCCAAATTGCAAGCACGACAAGCGATTATGACAAAGAAAAATTGCAAGAAAGATTGGCTAAACTCTCTGGCGGTGTGGCTGTGATTAAAGTGGGCGCTGCGAGTGAAGTGGAAATGAAAGAGAAAAAAGACCGGGTTGATGACGCGTTGAGCGCGACTAAAGCGGCTGTTGAAGAAGGCATTGTTATTGGCGGCGGTGCGGCTCTCATTCGCGCGGCTCAAAAAGTGCATTTGAATTTACACGATGATGAAAAAGTGGGCTATGAAATCATCATGCGCGCCATTAAAGCCCCACTAGCCCAAATCGCTATCAATGCCGGTTATGATGGCGGTGTGGTCGTGAATGAAGTGCAAAAACACGAAGGGCATTTTGGTTTTAACGCTAGCAATGGCAAGTATGTGGATATGTTTAAAGAAGGCATTATTGACCCCTTAAAAGTAGAAAGGATCGCTCTACAAAATGCGGTTTCGGTTTCAAGCCTGCTTTTAACCACAGAAGCCACCGTGCATGAAATCAAAGAAGAAAAAGCAACCCCAGCAATGCCTGATATGGGAGGCATGGGCGGTATGGGAGGCATGGGTGGCATGATGTAAGCCCCCTTGCTTTTCTTGATAAAAGCCCTCTTTTTGGGGGCTTTTATTTGACAAAACCGCTCGTTTTAAAAATAAAACGCACAACAAAAAGACAAAACCTAATTTTAACCCCCTTTTCAATATTTAAAATGTTTCCAAAACACCAAAAAACCTTTTTTTTTTTTGAAACAACAAAACGCCCCATTAGCGCAAAAATCTTATCAATTCATGCTATATTAACGAAATCTTGTGATAACATCTCAAGCTTTTATAGAACTTAGGATTTACCTAACCATTTAATTTAAAAAGGAAAAAACATGAAAAAAACCCTTTTACTCTCTCTCTCTCTCGTTTTTGCTCCACGCTGAAGACAACGGCTTTTTTATAAGTGCAGGCTATCAAATCGGTGAAGTCGCTCAAATGGTGAAAAACACCGGCGAATTGAAGAGACTTTCAGACACTTATGAAAATTTGAGCAATCTTTTAAACAATTTTAACAATCTCAATCAGGCGGTAACGAACGCGAACAACCCTTCAGAAATCAATGCTGCGATCGATAATTTAAAAGCAAACACGCAGGGTTTGACTGGCGAAAAAGACAATTCCCCCGCGTATCAAGCGGTGTATTTGGTGCTCAATGCAGCGGTGGGGCTGTGGAATGTGATAGCCTATAATGTCCAATGCGGTCCTGGTCAGAGTGGGCAATCAAGCGTAACCTTTGAGAACCAACCAGGACACAATTCAAGTTCCATTAATTGTAATTTAACCGGTTATGACAACGGAGTTAGCGGCCCTTTATCCATTGAGAATTTTAAAACGCTTAATCAAGCTTATCAAGTTCTTCAACAAGCGTTAAAACAAGGGGTACCCGCTTTGAACAACACGAATCAAAAGATAGAAGTAAAAGTAACAACACAAACTAATGGATCTAGTAAAACTACTACTACTAATGACGCTCAAGCCCTTTTGCAAGAAGCCAATAACATGATAAGCGTCCTCACTACAAACTGCCCATGGGTAAATCACAAACAAGGACAAAATGGAGGTGCACCGTGGAATTTAGATACGAAAGGGAATGTGTGTCAGGTTTTTGCCACTGAGTTTAGTGCCGTTACTAGCATGATCAAAAATCGTAACGCAAGCTCAAATCCTTAACACTAACCAGCAAAACAATCAAAACGCGCCACAAGATTTCAATCCTTACACCTCTTCTGATAGGGCTTTCGCTCAAAACATGCTCAATCGCGTACAAGCGCAAGCCAAGATGCTCAGTCTGGCCAATCAAATGAAAAATGACCTTGGCACTATCCCAAGCCATTTTATCACAAACTACTTGGCATCATGCAAAACAGATGGCACAACGCCTAGTCAAGGGGTTACTGCTAACACTTGGGGGGCAGGTTGCGCCTATGTAGAAGAGACGATAACGGCTTTAAATAACAGCCTTGCGCATTTTGGCACTCAAGCAGAGCAAATAAAGCAGTCTGAGTTGCTTGCACGCACTATACTTGATTTTAGAGGCAGCCTTAGCAATTTAAACAACACTTATAACAGCATCACCACGACCGCTTCAAACACGCCTAATTCCCCATTCCTTAAAAATTTGATAAGCCAATCCACTAACCCTAATAACCCCGAGGGCTTAAAGACCGTTTACCAACTCAACCAAAGCGCTTATTCGCAATTATTAAGCGCCACGCAAGAATTAGGGCATAACCCTTTCAGACGCATTGGATTAATCAGCTCTCAAACCAACAACGGCGCGATGAATGGGATCGGTGTGCAAATAGGGTATAAACAATTTTTTGGTGAAAAGAAACGATGGGGGGCTAGGTATTACGGCTTTTTTGATTACAACCACGCTTATATCAAATCCAGCTTTTTCAATTCGGCTTCTGATGTGTTCACTTATGGGGTAGGAACAGATGCCCTCTATAACTTTATCAATGATAAAGCCACCAAAAACAGCAAGATTTCTTTTGGGGTGTTTGGGGGTATCGCCTTAGCCGGCACTTCGTGGCTTAATTCTCAATATGTGAATTTAGCGACATTCAATAATTTCTATAGCGCTAAAATGAATGTGGCGAATTTCCAATTCTTATTCAACTTGGGCTTGAGAATGAACCTCGCTAGGAATAAGAAAAAAACAAGCGATCATGCGGCTCAGCATGGCGTGGAATTAGGCGTGAAGATCCCCACGATCAACACAAATTACTATTCTTTGCTAGGCACTCAACTCCAATACCGCAGGCTCTATAGCGTGTATTTGAATTATGTGTTCGCTTACTAATGCTTGACTCTTTGTGAAACTCCCTTTTTAAGGGATTTCTTTAAGGCTTTTCTTTTTTAAACCCTCTTTTTTTTGGGGGATTTTAGTTGTGAGTGTAGGGGAGAGAATGGTTTCAAAGCGCTTCCTATCCCTTTAAGAAAATAAAATAAAACTTAAGAAAATGCGTTTTACAACAAAATAAGATCTAAAACAATAAAACAAAATACCATTTTTTAAAAATGAAATTTTTTAAACAAAAAAAGCATTAAATCCCAATAATATTTGTTAGATCTTGATAAAAACAAAGCTTTTTAAAAACCCCAAAAACAATACTAACCAATAACCAAAACGCATGGCGTTTATTGTGATCCTTACAGCATTAAGCGCAACCAAGTTTTTTATTTAAGCAAAAAGCTGTCATGCCGTTTTAAGAGCGTTTCGTTTCTATGAAAACCGCAATATTTTTCAATTATTCTTGACAAGCGTTAAAAAAAATTGTATCATTATGTTTTTTTGTGAGACCCGTTAGCTCAGCTGGTAGAGCAATTCCCTTTTAAGGAATGGGCCGTTGGTTCAAATCCAACACGGGTCACCATGAGCATCGTGGCTCCTTCATCTAGTGGTTAGGATACCACCCTTTCACGGTGGTTACAGGGGTTCAAATCCCCTAGGAGTCACCACTCTTTTATACGGGTTTAGTTGGATTTTATCTCAATATTTTGGTCGCTTAGCTCAGTTGGTAGAGCGCTACCCTTACAAGGTAGATGTCATAAGTTCGAGTCTTATAGCGACCACCATGACTAAAGCATGCATTTTTAGGCTATGGAGTTTGGATAGGGAGCGGTAGTTCAGCTGGTTAGAATATCTGCCTGTCACGCAGGGGGTCGCGGGTTCGAGTCCCGTCCGCTCCGCCACCAAGCGCTTTTTAAATCATTTCCTACGCTTTATTTCCAATATAATAGTCAATCGTTAAAAATGACCCTTTCATCTAGTG
Organism: Helicobacter pylori Shi112; assembly: GCF_000277405.1. Lineage (NCBI taxonomy): Bacteria > Pseudomonadati > Campylobacterota > Epsilonproteobacteria > Campylobacterales > Helicobacteraceae > Helicobacter > Helicobacter pylori. The sequence continues at coordinate 4,099 of NC_017741.1, read as the reverse complement.
GCCAAGGATACCACCCTTTCACGGTGGAAACGGAAGTTCAAATCTTTCAAGGGTCGCCACAAAAATTCCAAACTACACCCATAAATTGTCTAAAAGCCTGGTTTTACCCACACGAGCCGCCACTAAAACCAGCGTGTTAGTTGGCTCTATGGTTTTTAAAGGCTCTAGCTTGTGGTTGCAAAATTCCAAATAATCCACTTCCAAGGTTTCTAAAATTCCAAGCCCTAGTTTTTTAAGCTTTTCGCACGCTTTTTCGCCCTTATCTATGGCTTGCTTGATGTTTTCTAGAGCTTTTGGAATGGCTAGGGCTTGTTTTCTTTGTGTTGCATTCAAATACACATTCCTAGAGCTTAAAGCCAAATTATCGCTATCGCGCACAATCTCGCATGGCACTATTTCAATGTCTAAAAGCAAATCTTGGACTAAATGCTGGATGATTAAAAGCTGTTGGGCGTCCTTTTTGCCAAAATACGCTCTAGTGGGATTAACAAGATGGAACAATTTTAACACGACCTGAACAACCCCATCAAAATGCCCCTCACGCATTGCTCCCTCTAAAGAGTGGGATAAAAATGTAGGGGCGTAGAGTTTTAAGCGTTGCTCTATTTCATAGGGATACATTTCGCTCGTTTTAGGCACAAACACCGCATTAACGCCCAATCCTTCACACAAGGCCAAATCCTTTTCTAAAGGGCGAGGGTAAGCGCTAAAATCTTCGTTAGCCCCAAATTGCGTGGGATTGACAAAAACACTCACTATCGTGTGGGAATTTTCTTTCAAACTCCTTTCTATCAAGCTTTGATGCCCTTTGTGTAAAGCCCCCATAGTCGGCACAAACCCCACGCTTTCTTTCAAACTTTTACGATATTCTCTTAAAGCGGTAATCGTTTCTAACGCTCGCATTTAACAATCCTTTAAAAGCTCTAAAACCACTTCTCTAGGCTCTTTAGCCTGATAAATGGGGCGGCCCACCACGATAAAATCGCTTAAATTTTGTTTGGCCTCTTTAGCGTTCGCTACCCTTTCTTGATCTTCTTTATCATTTTTATCCAGCCTGATGCCAGGGGTTAAAGTCAAAAAGCCCTTACCCAAAGCCTCTTTAACCGCCAAACTTTCAAACACCGAACACACCACCCCATCAATCCCGCTCTCTTTACCCATAACGCTTAACTTGATCGCTTGAGTTTTTAAAGGGGCGTTATACACGCTCAAAAATTCCTCTTCGCTAAAGCTGGTTAAAGTGCTCACGCCCATGATTAAGGGGCGTTTTTTAAGAGCGTTTAGGCGTTGCATTAAAATTGTTAGCGCGCTTTTAGCGCTGCTTAAATGCACGGTGAGCATATCAACTTCTAATTTTGCACATTCTAGTGCGGCATTTGCCATAGTATAAGGAATATCATAGAGCTTCAAATCCAAAAAAATCTTAAAATTCCCATCAATCTTTCTGATTTCATCTAAAAAAACAGCCCCGTCTCTTATAAAAGATCTAAGCCCCACCTTAGCCCATAAATCTAAGCCCTTTAATTCTTGCAATAAAGAAAGATTGTCCTCTTTTTTTTCTAAATCCAATGCGACACATAATTGCATGAAAGCCCTTTAAAGTGTAAAATAACGCCATTATAACAAAAAGAAATGCAAGAATTTTAGCTATGATAAGCGTTTTAAAAATAAAACGAATTTTAATCAAATGAGATTTAAGGGTTAAAGAGTGAAAGCGTTTTTAGGAGCGTTAGAGTTTCAAGAGAATGAATACGAAGAGCTTAAAGAGTTTTATGAGAGCTTAAAAACCAAGCAAAAGCCCCACACTTTGTTCATTTCTTGCGTGGATTCACGAGTCGTGCCTAATCTAATCACAGGCACCAAGCCGGGCGAATTGTATGCGATTCGCAACATGGGCAATGTGATCCCTCCTAAAACAAGCTATAAGGAGTCCCTTTCTACTATGGCGAGCATTGAATACGCTATCGTGCATGTGGGCATTCAAAATTTAATTATTTGCGGGCATAGCGATTGTGGGGCTTGCGGGAGCATTCATTTGATTAATGATGAAACCACCAAAGCTAAAACCCCTTACATTGCAGACTGGATACAATTTTTAGAGCCCATTAAAGAAGAGTTAAAAAACCACCCGCAATTCAGCAGTCATTTCGCCAAGCGTTCATGGCTTACAGAGCGTTTGAATGTGCGCTTGCAACTCAACAACCTCTTAAGCTATGATTTCATTCAAGAAAGAGTGATGAATAACGAACTAAAAATTTTTGGTTGGCACTACATCATAGAAACAGGCAGGATTTATAATTATAATTTTGAAAGCCATTTTTTTGAGCCGATTGAAGAAACCATTAAACAAAGGAAAAGTCATGAAAACTTCTAAAACAAAAACCCCTAAATCCGTTTTAATCGCCGGCCCATGCGTCATTGAGAGCTTAGAAAATCTAAGAAGTATCGCTACTAAATTACAGCCCCTAGCCAACAACGAGCGGTTGGATTTTTATTTTAAAGCGAGTTTTGATAAGGCGAACCGCACGAGTTTAGAGAGTTACAGAGGGCCTGGTTTAGAAAAAGGCTTAGAAATGTTACAAACCATCAAAGATGAATTTGGCTATAAAATTTTAACCGATGTGCATGAGAGCTATCAAGCAAGCGCAGCGGCCAAAGTAGCGGATATTTTACAAATCCCGGCGTTTTTGTGCCGCCAAACGGATCTGATTGTAGAAGTGAGCCAAACTAACGCCATTATCAATATTAAAAAAGGGCAATTCATGAACCCAAAAGACATGCAATATTCCGTTCTAAAAGCCCTTAAAACGAGAGATAGTAGCATTCAAAACCCCACTTATGAAACAGCGTTAAAAAATGGCGTGTGGCTGTGTGAAAGGGGGAGCAGCTTTGGGTATGGGAATTTAGTGGTGGATATGCGCTCTTTAAAAATCATGCGAGAGTTTGCCCCTGTGATTTTTGACGCTACTCATAGCGTGCAAATGCCAGGGGGAGCGAACGGGAAAAGTTCAGGCGATAGCTCTTTTGCCCCTATTTTAGCCAGAGCGGCGGCGGCGGTGGGGATTGATGGGTTGTTCGCTGAAACGCATGTTGATCCTAAAAACGCCTTAAGCGATGGGGCGAACATGCTAAAACCTGACGAGCTAGAACATTTAGTAGCCGACATGTTAAAAATCCAAAATTTATTTTAAAGGAATTTCATGCAAATCATAGAAGGGAAATTGCACTTACAAGGGAATGAAAAAGTCGCTATTTTAACATCGCGCTTCAATCATATCATCACAGACAGATTGCAAGAAGGAGCGATTGACTGCTTTAAAAGGCATGGGGGCGATGAGAATCTTTTAGACATCGTGCTGGTGCCTGGAGCTTATGAATTGCCTTTTATTTTAGAGAGGTTGTTAGGGAGCGAAAAATACGATGGCGTGTGCGTTTTAGGAGCGATTATTAGAGGGGGGACTCCGCATTTTGACTATGTGAGCGCGGAAGCGACTAAGGGCATTGCCAATGCAATGCTAAAATACAGCATGCCTGTAAGCTTTGGCGTGCTGACCACGGACAATGTTGAGCAAGCGATTGAAAGAGCGGGCAGTAAAGCCGGCAATAAGGGCTTTGAAGCGATGAGCACTCTCATTGAATTATTGAGCTTGTGCCAAACTCTCAAGGGTTAAAATGGCGACACGAACTCAAGCCAGGGGGGCGGTGGTTGAATTGTTGTATGCGTTTGAAAGCGGTAATGAAGAAATTAAAAAAATCGCTTCCAGCATGTTAGAAGAAAAAAAGATTAAAAACAACCAGCTTGCTTTCGCTTTAAGCCTTTTTAATGGCGTGTTGGAAAAAATCAATGAAATTGACGCTCTCATTGAACCGCATTTAAAAGACTGGGATTTCAAACGATTAGGGAGCATGGAAAAGGCGATTTTACGCTTAGGAGCGTATGAAATTGGCTTCACGCCCACGCAAAACCCCATCATCATCAATGAATGCATAGAGCTTGGCAAACTCTATGCTGAGCCTAACACCCCTAAATTTTTGAACGCTATCTTGGATTCTTTAAGCAAAAAGCTCGCTCAAAAACCCTTGAATTGAGGGTGTTTTA